>JAUJOK010000006.1:96047-125921 GCA_030447685.1 Armatimonadaceae bacterium | reverse complement strand
GATCTTGAGATTTTTGGGTGGATGTTGTGATCGTGGTCTGTGTAGGCGCTTCGCTTTTGCTGCATATCCGTAGCGGAGCCGGGGATGCCCACTGGCTGTAGTGCCGTCTGGTGGGCACGAAAAGCAATAAGGCGGGTATCGGTGCGCTGGTGACGGTAGAGGCAGGCGGCATCAAGCAGGTGCGCCGCTGCGCGACGGACGGCTCGTATCTGTCCGCTTCGGACAAACGGGTGCATTTCGGTCTGGCAAAAACGGCCACGCTGGTGACGGTGACGGTACGGTGGCCCAGCGGCGTGAAGAGCACCTACAAAAACGTGCCGGTGGATCGCGTGGTGACGCTTCGGGAGGGGGACGTGAAGCCGCTTTAGGGAAGAACCCGAAAAAGGCGCTTCCTCCGGTAGTTATCGCTTTTCCGGCTCGTAAACCACGAACCATCTGCCCAGCGGGTTGATGGGGACCGTACAGGGCGTGGGACCTCCGATGCACCGGCTGGATTCGGCCCAGCGCAGGTTCTGCATCGCGAATATGTGATACTGTGGCTGACCGACCGTCCGTGCGCCCGCTACCAGCAGCAGAACCGCCGACGGCCACACAGCCCACTTTTTGCTGTCCAGCGCCTGAACGAGGCACCACATCGTCAGAACAAGGGGCGGGAAGAAGAAGCGGTCCTGCGAGAAGAGGTTGTACAGACTTTCCGGAATGGCGCGCGAGACGAACAGCGCCGATGCGATGACCGACAGGGCGGCGGCAAAAAAGTAAAGGGGTTTGCGGTTGGGGCTTACCCAGAGCGCCAGCGCAAGAAATGCCAGCAGCACGACGGCGAAGATGCCGAGTGTGAACCCCGGCGCACTCAGCTCAACAAACGGCCCCATCACCAGGGGGGCGAGCAGCCGACGCCCCAAAATCTCCAGAACGTTCTCCGGGTTGAGACGGGACGCATCCGCCGCGGCCCGCGCCCCCAGCACCTGGGTCAACTGAATGGCCGCCGTCACACCGATCAGCAGGGCGCGCACCTTCAAGGCAGGGGCCTTCTCACGCACCGCCCGCCACGCGAACAGCGGGAAGAAGATGAGCGAAAACGGGCCGGTAAGACCCAGCAGCACGAGCAGCGCTGTGTCAAAAGCGTACTGACGCTTCGATTCGGGTGGGTCGGATATCAAAATCAGGACGAGCAGAAGGGCGAAGTAAAAATGGATGTTGCACAACACCAGATAGACCTCGCCGCCGTGCGGGACCAGTCCCAGGCAGAGCGCCATAAGCGTCGGATACTTGATAGGCAGGCGGGGCGAGAATAAAACGCAACTGACAAACAGCAGGACGGCCACGGAGACGGCGAAGTACCAATGCGGCGCGAACCGGACGGGGACAACTGCCCCGATCAGGGCGGCGATTCGGATAACCGTATGATAGTAGCCCCCATGCGCCACGAAGAACGAGCCGAAACCCTTGTCCATGGCCTGCTGATAAAAGGCCGTACCGTCGTCGGCCCAGAACTGGGGGACAAAGACGAGGTCCGGCCTTCGAGCGAACGTCAGCAAGAGCACGAGCGCCGCGATACCCGCCGCTTTTCGGATCGGGAACTGTCCGTCCCGGGCACCGCCGCCGGGCGGCTCGTCAAGGAAGATAGACCGCAGACTCGCCTGCGGGCGAGCCGGTGACGCCGCCGTGGCCGGATCGTGGACGGCCTGCTCCCCCTGCGCGATGTTCACGCCACCACCTCATAGCGCGTGTTGCGGCGACGCGGTTCGTAACCCGCATCGCGGATCAGGCGCTCGATCTCCTCGATAGGAACGGTGAAGACACAGCCCGCCGCCGAAACGACGTTCTCTTCCATCATGGTCGAGCCGAAGTCGTCAACGCCGTAGGCAAGGCTGATCTGCCCGATCTTCGGTCCCTGTGTCACCCAGGATGCCTGAATGTGCGGGAAGTTATCCAGCATAATGCGGGAGATGGCGATGGTACGCAGATAGTCGAAGCCGCTGGCCCGCGCGCCGCCCAGTTCCGTGCCGTCGGGCTGGTAGTTCCAGGCGATAAAGGCGCGAAAATGCGCGGGGTAATGCGCGAGGGATTCGTCCTGCAGGTCGCGCAGCTTCAAAAGATGCTCGACCCGATCCTCGAACGTATCCACCGAGCCGTACATCATGGTCGCCGACGTGTGGAGGCCGACCTGATGCGCAACCCGCATACAGTCGAGCCATTCTTCGGCGGTATCTTTGTACGGCGAAATAAAATCGCGCACCCGGTCTACCAGAATCTCCGCGCCGCCCCCCGGAACGGAATGCAGACCCGCCGCCTTGAGCCGTGTCAGTGTCTCGGCCATCGTGAGCTTGCTGATGTTTTTGATGTAGATAAGCTCGGCGGGCGAAAAGGCATGGAGGATGACGGTGGGGAACCGCTCCTTGATGGCGCGGAGCAGGTCCTCGTACCACTCGATCTTGAGCCTCGGGTTCAGGCCGCCCTGCATCAGTACCTCGATACCGCCGACATCCACCATCTCCCGAATCTTGGCGAAGATAGTTTCCCGCGGCAGCACATAGCCACCCTCTTCGCCGGGCTTGCGGTAAAAGTTGCAGAACTTGCAGCGCACCCAGCAGACATTGGTGTAGTTGACATTGCGCCCGACGATATAGGTGACGCGGCGTTCCGGGTTCTTCACGCGGCGAACGTGGTCGGCCAGCAGCGCAAGCTCCAGCAGGTTGGGGTGGCGGAACAGGCGCAGGCCCTCTTCGCGGGTCAGGCGTTCGCCGCCGCTTGCCAGCACCTTATCCGCAATGTCGCTGATGTCGCTTTCGCCCGCCCGCCGGGTCAGCGTCGCCGTTTGCAGTTCCGTTTCCGCGATGCTCATAGCCGTTCCCATCTGTGCCCTATTTCACAATCTAACTGATTTTACCCCTGTAGGACGTGGGTGTCAAGCTTGCCCCGTTCCTTCAGGGATGGGGTGACTTCGGCGTGGTTTCCGTCAGCAGGGGCGCGATCATGGAGAACAGGCCGAGGCCCGCCAGCGTGCCCCGCACTGCTGTGGTTTCTTCCGTTTGGCGCAGCGCCGTACCGCACAGCGTCGCTCCCAGCAGGAGGTCCAGCGCCAGGTGCGCAGGCATCGGCAGTACCTTGAGGAGGCCCATCTCGTAGCGCGTCAGCAGGCTGTACAAAACAACGGCCAGCGCCCCGGCGTCCGCGACCTGCTGAGTCGGTTTCTGCGCGCGCAGCAGGCGGAACAGGACGGGCAGGTTGACTACGGTTCCGTAATCCAGAAAACCGTGGAACTTTGTTGAAAACAGCTTCATAGTGCCTCCGCTGCTGGCGGTTTACCCATTCTGGCTGTTTGTGGCGCGGGGGAGTAGTGCGTCAGGTTCGCAGAATGGCGCGCACGGGAGCGCCGTCCGCGCCCGCCAGCTTTAAGGGCAGCGCCACCAACTCATACACGCCGGGCGGAACTTCGCGCAGATACAGGGATTCCAGAATACCGATGTTGCAGGCGGCCAGCGCGTGGTGGATCGGCAGGTGCTTGCTCTGCATCGAATCCACCGAGGGAACGTCCACGCCGACCAGCACGACCCCGGCCTCCTTCAAAAAATAGGGCAGCGATTCATCCATCACCGGTATCTGCGTGGGAAAGGTGGCCGGATCGGTCCAGGCGTTCGTCCGCAGCAAAACGCGCGGCGTTCGCGAAAGATCGTGCCCTTCTATCTCTTTCCTGCCGATATGCTCCCGGCCTTCCACATCGATGACGACGGCGGGACCCATATAGGGATGAAGATCGAGGCTGTCCACGGTCGCTCCGTCCTCCAGAAAATGAAAAGGCGCGTCGGTATGCGTGCCTGCATGGACACTCATCGTAACCGCGCCGACATTGACGACCGAGCCTTCGCCGCGCTTCCAGTTCAGCGTAAAGTCGTACGGCGTGTCACCCGGCCAGCAGGCCAGCGATGGATGCAGAGGATGGGAAATATCGTAGATAGCCATGGGCACATTTACCGCTGTTGTGACGGGCGAACCGCGCCAGAAGTTCTCTCTGCGTTTACGGGGCGACGTAAGGCTTTAACTCGATATTGTCCAGGTAAAAGATGCCGGGACCGTCGGCGTCGGCGACGAAGCCATACCAGCGCAGGGTTTTGAACTCCGGGCTGCACGGCAGATTCCGGTAGCGCTGCGGCGGCGTGCGGCCCGGCAGCACTACAGTCAGGTCATACGTGCCCTTAGCGTCCGCGCCCAGCCCACAGACGATCTCCAGCCGAATCCAGGAGCCGTGGGGAAGCTGGGTCAGCGCTTTGTCGCCCGCCAGTAGCGTCCCATCGGCCTGAATGCGGATCGAAGGGCCGACGTGGTAGGGGCTTGCCGCATCCCGCCACTCATGGTAAAAGACCGCGCCCCGTTCCCAGCGAATCGCGAAGCGGCCCTCCAGCGTTCCCGTCGCGAATGTCGGCTGGTAGTGCAGATGCGGGTTAAAGCGGTTCTGCTGTCCCCCGGCATCGGTGAACTTCAGGCTACGCTTGCCTCCTGCCGCCGCCGTCTCCTCCGTCACACGAATCGTCGCTTTCTCATTCTCCTCGTGCGTCGTCGCGCCAATGGCTTTGCCGCCGACCGGCGTCTCCTCGAAATCCTCGCTGATCGGCTGCGGGGGCGGGGGAGGGGGAGGGGGCGGAAAAGCGCGTGCGGCTTTTTTGACGCGCGCCGCCGGTTTCGTGCGGCGGCCCGCGCCGCTTATATCGAAGGGCTGAAAACCGATCCGGGCGGCGGGCGAGCCGGGCCGCAGGCGGAAATCGTCTTTCCCCGGATTGACGAAAAGCGGGTCGGCGACCAGCGAGTGGGTATCGTGCCCTTTTGCCTGCCATTCGGCCAATGTCATGTCGAGAAAGCGCGGCGGCTTGCCGCTGGCGTCGTAATACAGGTTATGGTCGATAACGAAATTGTCCGACCAGTTGCCGCGCAGAAGAGCGGCTTCCTTCCAGTAGACGATATTGCGCTCAAACGTAAAGGAAAGGTGCTCCTCGCGGCGGGTGCGCGCGATCTGGGCGGACTCATCGAAGGCAAAGATATTATTGCGGACGACGTTGTTTTTGCCGTAGTGCTGATGGAAACCGCCGGTCTTGGTGCGATAGGTCAGGTTGTTCTCGGCGACGACATCGGTGCTGCCTTCATCGAAGTAGATGCCCCAGCCGCCGTAGTCGAAGGAATTCACATCATGGAATACATTGCCGACGACCCGCGTGCCGGGAGAGACGCCCAGCAGGTAGATGCCGCCCATATCCGAAAGCACGCCCTGACCCAGTGTATGGACGTGGTTACGCGCATAGACGTTGTGGTGCGCGTGGGATTTGCCGTAGCCCCATGACCAGCCGCCGGAGATGCCGGAATAGTAGAAATCGTGGATATCGTTGTGCTCGATGGTGTTGTGATGGGCATGGCCGATCCAGACGCCGATACCGGCGGGATGGATGCGCCCGCCGTGGGCGATCCGGCAGTCGCGCACGATATTATGGCTCGCTACCGCCTCGTCCTCATCTCGATACGCGGTTTCGCCGATCTTGATGCCGCCCGCACCCATCTCCGTCAGTTCGCAGTTCTCGATGCGGTTCTGTTTGCTGCCCGGCCCGATTTCCACGGCGTAGGTGGCGACATTCTCGACGCGGCAGCCTTCCAGAACGCAGTTTCGCGCGCCGGTAAGCTGTATCGCGCCCGGCAGGTTCACCTCGGCCTGCGGATAGCTGTTGCCTTCAGGGGACATGTTCCAGGCATTGTGCGCGAAGGTCAGGTTCTTGAAATGCACCTGCCGCACCCACCGCTTTCCCGGTATATCGCCGTCTATCCGCAGAAGCTGCGGCAGCGCCGGCGCGATGACGGTCGCCTTGTCCGGCGTTTCGCCCGGCAGGGGCAGGTAGGTGAGCAGGCCGCTTTTGCGCTCCAGATACCACTGGCCCGGCTTCCCCAACGCCTCCTTGACATTTTCCACCAGATAGCGGTTGTTTTGCCGGAACGCCGCCCAATAGTTCAGGCCGCGCGTCGTGCCGGTAAAGGCGACAGTTTGTGCCGCCGTATCCACCGATTTGATACGCATCCGAGACGCCGACCAGATATGGATCGCCACCACCTCCACATCGTCCCGGTTCTGCCAGTCGGCGCGAATGTCGCCTTCGCGGAAGCGGAAACGGTCATGGCCTTTTTTCGCCGCTTCCGGGGACGGGGCCATCTCGGCGGCGACGAAGTAATAACCGCTTTCGGGCAGGCGGGGGCGCTGACGGCGCGCATCGTTCACGTAAAGCTGAGAAAAGTAAGCGTCGCCACGGGCCACTTCCGGCAGAGTCACCTCCCAGCGCCCCGCCGCCGTCGGCTTGAACCCGGTAATGCGCCTGCCGCCGCTGAGAACCGGCTTCTCGCCGGGGAAGGCTTCGAAGAGGGTGGGGGATTGTTCGGTGCCGCTGTCTTCCGGGGTGAAGGTCAGGGGCTTATCCAAAAAATAGGTGCCGCGCCGCACCTGCACGACGACGGGCCTGTGACGATTCGGCTCCCGCTGCCGCAATGCGCGTACCGCCTGCTGCGCACGCTCCAAAGTCGCAAAGGGGCCGTCGTTCTTCGCTCGGTTCGGCGTCGCCTGTGTGCCGGACCAGGCATCGCTGCCGTTCGTGGCGACGACGAAATCCGGCTCGTTCCTCTCTGGGGCCGCCTCCACCGGCGGCGCAGCTATCAGCGAAAGTGCGAGCATGGCTATGGGTACCTTTATTCTCATCGTAACGATGCCTGCTGCGTGGGCGGACCTCTCCCCCCTGCCCCCTCCCCTGCCGCGCAGCGGCTTTAGAGTCGCCCTGCGGGCGGGGAAGGGGGAGCTATGGGCGATTGCTGCTTCTGCTCCGCTTCAAGGGGCTGCACCTTTCGCCGTTGCTCGGCGGCAGCGTGGGCGATTTGCGTAAGTACGTTCTTGATCTCGGCAGTGACCTGTGAGTTAGTGACACGCAAAATGTGCAGGCCGCGCCCAGTAATTATACGGTCCCGTTCCCGATCATAATCCCTTTGCTCTTCATGAACCGCGCCATCCACCTCGACGACGAGTCCTGCTGAATGGCAATAGAAGTCCGCGATAAAGCCGTCTATTACCTGCTGACGCCGAAAGTGCAGACCCTGCAATCGGCCCGCTCGTAGATGCTGCCACAGAATTTTTTCTGCTGGCGTCATTTGTCGCCGCATTTGCAGCGCCCGTAGCTGCTTGCCTTCCTCATGCCTTCCCGTAACAATTTCTGAACGGTTCATGCGTTTCATCTCCTGCATGAGCGTTTGTGTCTGTAAAATGGCCTGGTAAAGTATTCCACGCCACCGCCGTTGGCTCTCCCTTCCCTCGCCCACAGGGCGGCTCAAAAGCCGCTGCGCGGCGGGAGGGGGCAGGGGGGAGAGGTCACTTCAAGAACAACTCAACAACCGGTACCACGACATCGGGCTTGATAACAGGCAGCTCCAGTGTCAGGACGCCCTCTTTCTCCCGCATCTTTACCTCGCTGGCATCGTTTAGAAGCTGGGCGTACGCGACTCTGCCGCCTAAGCCGGTCAGGTGCAGATGACGGAACGGCCAGGCGTAGACATGGGCATACAGGCGATTGCCGTTCTGGGTGTAGCGGCAGCCGGTCGGAGCC
This sequence comes from Armatimonadaceae bacterium, assembly GCA_030447685.1. Lineage (GTDB taxonomy): Bacteria > Armatimonadota > Armatimonadia > Armatimonadales > Armatimonadaceae > JAUJOK01. Next base: position 118,302 of record JAUJOK010000006.1, on the reverse strand, counting down.
GCGAACTCGCTCTGGGTGCAGCCATAGATAGCGCGGTCGTGCAGCTTTATCCAGTCGCCGTACACTTTGAGGGCATCGAGCGCCCGCTGATCGAACGTGCCGCGCGCGGTCGGGCCGACGTTCATCAGCAGGTTGCCGCCGGTGGCGACGATATTGACAAGCATCTGGATAAGCTGTTCGGGGCTTTTCCAGGTGGCTTCATCGCGGTGGTAGCCCCAGGAGCCGGAAAACGTCTGGCAGGCTTCCCAGACGACGGGCTGGCCGTCCACTGTCACCCATTCGGTCGGCTGGTACTGTTCGGGTGTGTAGATGTCTGCGTTGCCGAAGGGCAGGTCAAGGCGGTTGTCCACGATAACCTGAGGCGCAAGCTCGCGCACCAGCTTCAGCAGTTCTTCGCTTTGCCAGTCCTGGTGGCCCTTGCCCGGCAGACCTTTATGTGTCTGATTCGGATACGAGAAGTCGAACCACAGAACGTCTATCTGCCCGAACTCGGTCAGAAGCTCGCGCACCTGATTCCGCATGTATTCGGCGTATTTGCGAACGTCACGGCTTTTGTTCATTTCCGCCGCGTCCGGGTGGTTCCGCAGCGGGTGGTGGACATCGATAGGAAAATCAGGATGGTGCCAGTCGATGAGCGAGTAGTAGAAGCCGACCCGCAGACCCTCGGCGCGGAAGGCATCCACGATGGGGCGCAGCACGTCGCGGCCCGCCGGGGTGTTCGGGGCTTTATAGTCTGTGAACTTCGAATCCCACAAACAGAAGCCTTCATGGTGCTTGGTAGTGATGACGAAGTATTTCATTCCCGCTTCGCGCGCGGCAATGGCCCAGGCGCGCGGGTCAAGCCGGTCGGGGTCGAAATGCTCGAAATACTTGCGATAGGCTTCAGGGGAGATCTCTTCGCGGTTCTGCACCCATTCATGACGGGCGGCGAGGGCGTACAGCCCCCAGTGGATAAACATTCCGAAGCGGTCGTGGACGAACCATTCGGTATCCCCGGCAGTGGGGGCGGGTTGCAGCATTTCGTTGCTCCTATGTCAAAGATATGGCCGTTCCGAGGCGGGCCGTTTTTGCCGGGCCGGTAAACGACCCGTCTCCCAAAGACAGCCGTCCTCACGGACGGGGGAAGGTGCTACAGCGCGTCCAGGGGACGCTTGCCTTTCTTTGCCGGGTCGTTTACCGGCCCGGAAACAGTTGGCTAAACGGCTGCCTGTTTTTCCGCTGCTTCCGCCGTTTCCATTTCCAGGGCCGCCTCCGCGCCGTACAGGAAGGGGCGGACGCCGACAAGGAACTCCTCCGGCTTTTCATCGTGCGGCAGCGCGCCCGCGCCTTCGATGACCTCCAGCTTGGCGTTCGGGTTAGCCTGCAGGAACGCCTCGGCCTGGATCAGCGGCATTATCTTTGAATCGGAACCCCACACGATCAGCGGCAAATCCACCACGCCGGGAAACGTATCGGCGACATCGATATTGAGATAACCGGAGATAAACGACGGCAGCACGTTCTCGCCGCCCGGCTGGTGCGCCGCCTTATGGTAGGCGTCCACCACCTCGTCGGTCACTTTGGCGGGGTCGGCGTAGATATATTTGGTCAGGTAGTTGCGAATCCCGGTTCTGGAGGCGATGGCGTTATAGATCGAGGTGCCCAGGACGGGTGCCTTCATCGCGCCGCGCACGGCCACCGAACCGGCATGAATCGGCTTATGGAGTTCTTCGATGCCGGTGGGGCAGACGAGAATAAGCCGGTGGAACAGGGACGGGTCGCGCTGCGACAGGGCGATCACATAGGCCGCCGACAGCGACGTGGCGATAACGTCCGCCTCCCCGCGCCCGTCGCCGACCTGCATCACCTGGCGCGCGAAGTCGGAAATCAGATTGATGTAGATGCCGTCCGTATAGGTGAGCGGCGGCTTGTCCGACTTGCCGAAGCCCAGCAGATCGAGGGCGTAAACGGTATGTTTTTCCGCCAGTTTGTCCCAGATGTTGCGGAACTCGAAGGACGAGCACCCGGCCCCGATACCATGTACCAACAGGAGCGGCGGCCCATCACCGGCTTTCTTATAAAAGACATCGCCGTTGGGCGTGGGGAAGTAGCGCACCTCGCCCTTCAGCTTCGATGTCAAAGGCGGCGTCCGGTAAAAGATCAGGGCGTTCGCGGCGGCTGCCGCCCCGATGGCCGCGCCCGTCCAGAGCAGCGTCCTGAGCGCCTTCGATCCGGCTTTGCCGCTGCCGCTGCCGCTGCCGCTGCCGCCGCCGTGCAGGTAGTCGTCACTCGGTAGTTTATGTTGTTTCGCCATACTGTCCCCCCCGGTTGGTCAAACCCGTCCCGATAATACCCGTCCACTTCGTTCGCGTCAACCCGGCGCGGCAGGATAAGGACACGGTACATGTGGCGCAGCGTCTCGCCCTGGGGAACGGTCAGCGGTTCGTGGAACAGCGGGGCGGGGCCGAAAAAGTTGGAAAAGGCGCGGGCAGAGCCATAAAACGGCTCAGGCGCACGCGGATTGTGCGGCGAGGGCAGGAATACAAACGCGGCATGATTGGCCTTGCCGGTGTCCAATTGCCCCTGAATCGCCCCCCAGCGATAGGTTTGCCCGGTGGGGCGGTCGGTTTCAACGCCGTTATCAAAAACAATATTCTGTTTTTGCAGCGCCTGCGTCATGCGAACCACCAGCCCGCCGTAGCCGCCCCAGGTGGTGAAGGGGGTGCGGTCCAGCGTCAAATCTTCCTGGGCCGTCTGCTGAATGTCCCAGTCCAACGCAAGCAGCCCATCCTGGCCGGGGCGGCAGGTAATCACGCGGCGCTCAAGGATACGGGTTTTTTCCGCGCCGTCGCGCCGGTCACGCCAGGCGATGTCGCTGGTCCAGCGCACCTCCGCGCCCTCGCGCTGAGTGCCTTCCACGGTGGGCGGGGCGAGCGTTATCTGCCTGCCCTCTGTCTCCTGGCCCTCTTCCCAATAGTTGACGCCATTGACGAACTTCCAGGTGAACCAGAGGCCCCGGTGCCAGGCGTGGTCGAGCGGCGAAAGCGCGGTCATCTCCAGGCCGTCCGGCGTGCGGATTGGGTGGCAGAACGGCTTGGGGCCGGAGGGAGAAGTGTCCCAGGGCAACTGGTAGTTGTACCGCAGCCGCTCAACGCCCTCTATCTCGATGCTGAGATGTTTGCCCCATTCATGGACGATACGCATGGCTTTCCTTTATGCCGCCGTGAATCGAGTCACATCCAGGTCGAAGCCGACGCCGAACGGCGCGGCATTCAAGGAAGTCAGGTCTATTTTGCCGTCTTCGATGGTCAGGGTGGGCCAGCCGCGCCCGCCGGTATGGTACAGGTCGGGGTGCGCGCCGAGTACCTGCTGCTGAACCTCCGGCGGGAACATCGACAGACCGGCGAAGTAATGGTGGCCGTTGCGCTCCACGCTCTCGATGCCCAGATTTGCCATGACGGTCAAATCCTGAAGCAGGGCGACCGGGCCGACGTTGGACAGGTCTTCCCCCGTGAGCAGGGCCGGTTCCCCCTGTCGCCGGTGCGCCGCTAACAGGCAGGCATTGACGATGCCTTTGAAGACACCCTTGCAGTTTTTGTGGCTGGTGCCCGCGTAGCCGAGGTTAAGGGCAGTCGGCAGGCTTTCCAGTGTCGCGTCCGACTCATCGATGATCAGCGGCGGGCGCTGCTCGCGCTCCGGCCAGTTCCGGTTCATGGCGGCGACCTCCGGGGAAAGGGCGACACTGCGATGAAGCGGCTGCTCGACAAAAATCAGATGCGTCAGAAACTCTTTCAGCCGTGCGCTGCCCGAAACGCCTTCCCAGAAGCTGCGGAAGTCATCCAGCGTTTTGTAGGATTCGTTGCCGTCGACGCTGTAGGCGTAGTCCGCCGGGGCATATTCGGCGATAACCTCGGCGATTCGGTGAAGACGCTCGAGGTCGTGATCTTTGTTGCCGCCGACTTTAAGCTTAAAATGACGTAAGCCGTATGTTTGAATGCACGCAGCGAGCGACTGGGGAAGCCCATCGTCCAGACGCTCCTCTTCGGAAACGTCAGCGTCGGTAAGCGGGTCGGAAAGCCCGACGGTGTGCCGCGCGATAATGCGGGAAAGCGGCTGCGCGGGCAGAAGGTCGGCGGGCGACAGTCCGGCGAGCGTGGGGTGAATCTCGTCGAGGCGGATGCCCAGCGTGTTTTGCCGCAGCGCCTGGGCGAAGGTCTGGCCGGTGGCGCGGCAGACGGCGTCGATCAAAGCGCGTTCCACCAGCGAGACTCCGAAGTTCGTCAGGAGCGGGGCAAGGTTTTCCTCTGCGCCCCAGCGCGCCTGCGCATCGTACCATTCGCGCCATATTTGCCAGACACTGTCGCCGCCTGCGCCGTCGGCGAGCGCGAGCGCGTGGTGAAGGACGCGCAGCATCTCCGCGATGTCCTCCTCGGCGGGAGAATCGGGGTTTTTGGTGAACCACTTGGGCGGCAGATGGTCGGCAGCGATGCCGACGGCGGGCGTATTGTTCACCTCCACGTCAAGCCGCACAAAGGCGTGGGGAAGGTCGGTGAGGGTGGTGATGCCGTAGCGAAACGGCATACGGGTTCGCATCTCGAAGCGGAAAACCCGGCTGTTGCGTATTTGAATGGTCATAGCGCCAACCACCGAATTCTGCATCGCCGCGGCAATCTCCTGCCGTTTCGATCTGCGCCGTCCCGGAGTGCGAACGCTCCGGGACGGCGGCGGGCGGCTTATTTTAGACCGCGCTGCTGCGCTTGCTTGCGGCGGCGACGCCAGGCGGCGGCTGCGGCAATCGGCAGCGTGCCGGAAACGAACAGCGCGTAGGTGCCCGGCTCAGGCACGACCATAACGCTGTACGAATCTCCCTGAGCGCGGAAAAGTAGGAAGTTCTGTTCCGCACTGTAAATGGGCAGAAGATTCTTCTGGCTGCTGGTGATGGTTCCGTCCTCGTCGCCGGGCAGTGGTACGAAATTGCTGTTGTTGCCCCGGTTCAAGCCGACTGTCGCCTGATTGCCCACATTGCCGGGAAATCGGCGGAGGTGTTGGCATAGCTGAAGGCGATGTCATTGGGCGCGAACGTGAACGAGCCGTTTTGCGTTTGAATAGTGGTGGTTTGGCCAAACAAGACGGCCTGAAAACTGAATCGGGCAGGGTTGGTATCCTCCTGGCCGAAGGGTTTAATGTTGTTGTACGTGACGGCATAGTACTGGCCCGTCATGATCTTCTCGGTGATGCTGCCATTGCCGGGCACACTGAGGTCGGTAAACAGTGGGGCTATACTGGCAACCGCATTGGGAAACTGGCGGAACTGCGCCGCGTCCGACTGAAGGCTCAGGTTGCCGTTAACATTAACAAAAACGGATATAGTTTCACCGGCGTTGGCAGGTGCCAGGGGAGTGCCGAAAAAGGAGAACGAAGCAAGTCCGGTTTGACGCCGGACCGAGGCGTCTTCCGCGCCGGGAGAATGAACGGTCGTACCGCCGGCGGGATTCACCAGGAACTGCGCCTGAGCGGGCGCAATAGTGAAAAGAGCGAGCAGAGAAAGGGCGACCAGGGGAACGGTCGCCGGTTTAACAAAGTGCATGCGTGTTTCCTTTCCATCCTTGCAGGGCCGCAACCGCTTCGCTGCAGGGGCCTCAAGTGCTCCCATTATACGCAGATAGGCAGTGAGCGTCAAGAAGCCAAAGCGGTTGTGTGGGAACACCGGGTTCTCTTGCATCGTCATTGAGACAAGAGTATATGGCCTCAGCGCGCGGCCTGTCGTCGGGACGGATTCCCGAGCGCGTGTGTTTGTTTAACGAGAGGAGTCAGCGTCCATGACACCACGCCCTGTTCACCGCAGCAGCAGCACCCCCTGCAGGCGTGCCCGAGCCTGTCGCCCCGGCGCGGGGCGACCGTCGCCTGCGACACGACCGTCGCCTGCGACACGACCGTCGCCTGCGACACGACCGTCGTCTGCGGGGCGACCGTCGCCTGCGGGGTTTACCATGATCGAGTTACTGACCGTTATCGCCATTATCGCGATACTGGCCGGTATCATTTTCCCCGTGTTCGGCACGGTGCGCGAAAACGCCCGCCGTGGGGCCTGCATGAGCAACATGCGCCAGCTTTACCAGGGCGTGCGTCAGTTCAAGCTGGATAACCGCAGCTACCCGGAATACCTCTTTACCCCGGCGGTGGATGTGAACGGCAACCTGCTCAGGAGCGGTCAGACCCCTGTGTCAATGGTGGAGGCAAGCACGAAAAGCCGGGTGCTGGGACAAAGTTTGTATCCCGAATATATTCGGTCGCTCGACGTTTTCCACTGCCCGAACAACAGCCAGGGCCAATCCTAATGACAAGTCCGCCAACGCGATAACCCCGGCTATAAAGAAGCTCGAAATGGTAAAGACGCCAGGGACACCCCTTATGTGGGCTATCAGGAGCGGTTTTTTTACAAATATGACAGCTATGGCGCAGACCTCAAGATCAATCGGGATACCCGCAAGCTGATGGAGCCGCCGTTTTTCATCGCCCGCTATTCGCGCAACTGGACGGAGTTCTTTCCTGGGGCAAATGGGCCTGGGGAGGGCAGGACGAAATACGGGCGGGACTATGACAACCAGCTTACCTGGACGCAGCCTTCCGAAGAGACGTACATTACCATGTGCAGCTACCATGTGCCCGGAGAAAAGGTGATAATGCTGTGGCTGAACGGGACGACCAAGGTGCTGGATTTGCGTAAGCTCGAGCAGTTCAAGAACCCGACTGAGGAACCCTGGTTTGACTACGACTTTTGGAAGTTCGCCCCGTCCGACTGAGTCTGATCCGATAGTCGGGGCCGGTGGTGGCGCGGAACAATTCGCGAAGCGGCCCCGTCAAAAAAACATAACCCCGGCAACCTTTCAGGAAACCGGCGGGAGGCTTTCCGGGCCTGCGCGCGAAACATCGGCAGGCCCTTGTTCCGGCAAGAGCGACCTGGGTAAGACGGGCAAAACGAAGCGGTAATCAAACGAGCATGACCAAGATGAGACAGGCAGAAGCAGCGAAGAAGAGACGGCAGAACTGGACGCGGCGCGGCACTTCGCTTGTAGAAGTGCTGGTGGTGCTGGTCATCCTGCTGATCGGGGTCTTCGCCGTGATCCGCATCTTTCCGCTGGGCTTTATCGGCCTGCGGAGCGCGGAAAGCCGCACCTTTGCATCACGCCTCGCCCAGCAGACAATGGAACAGCTTCAGGGCGAGAATGCCAATGTGCCGCAGGGCGTACTGCCATCAAGCATGAATCCCGCGACGTTGGTGACGACGGAAGACCCCGACGATCTTGGAATGTATGATGCGGACAAATCGGACAATAAGCCGCCGGTGTACAACCCCTACTTTGCCGATGTGAACCGGTATCGCAATATTGTCGGGGAAACCGTTAAGATTCCCCTGCCGACTGCCGCCGGGTATCTCTCCGGCTCTCTGTATACGGTGAAATTCGGCCCGATCTTTTTGCCGCAGGCGATGGGCGACCCGAACGTCGCCCATCCGGATACATCCAAGTACCTGCGCGTTTACGGCCCTCCCATGCGTGGCTTTCCAGTGGATGCTGGGGACGCGAATCAGCAACGGGGATTTGTACGAAGGCCGCAGACGTACCTGATCGACTACGGCGATGATGGCGGGCCTGCCCAGATTATGTTCTCGTCCCGTCGACCGACATCGCCCGCCCGCGCAGTGCCCTACCGCGACTTCACTATCACCTTTTCCTATGAAGAAGGGGATCAAGTTCAGGCGGCTGCGCCCTTTACCCTCCGTGTTTTTGACAGCGATGATCCGGTCTGGCAGCCTATCCAGATGGGGGATACGGCATATGAAAACATCGTGCCAGGCAGCGACGTGGTAAATCGGGAGTTCACGCGCCTGCCTGCCATGATAAATGCCACCCAGCCGACGCCCTGGGACGAGGACGACCCCTACGAGTACAAGCTGCTTTCCCGCAATATCGAGCCTACGGATACCAATGTCCCGGTGTATGCGAATGTCGGCGCGCTGGCCTTCAATCCCGCCGGGGCAAACTATTCCGAGCCAACTTCGGGCGGACAGCGGGCGTTTGTGGCGTATATTGACTATTCTGTCCTGGACTGGCACATTTTGCGCGAGGACCGCGAGGTGCCGTCGGCGCTTGTCAGCCCGAACGGCGCGCTGCCTTTGAAGACCACGCTGAACTTTATCAAGCAGACCGGCGATATACAGCCCGACCAGACGGCCTATCAGGGGCTTTACCCCGGCACGCAATCGTCGGACGACATTCAGGTGTTCGACCTTCAGGGCAACAGCCAGTTTATCAAGGAAGACCCCTCTCGTCTGGGGAGGCCCCTCGTTTACGATAACTATGATCCTGACCCGGCGCTTCGCAACGCCAACGCCGACTACTGGATAGATCGGAACACGCGCGGCGGCACCTACCGCAACGGCACCATCTATATCAATCCGGAGCGCGTTCCGCCGGGGTCGCAGCTTCGCATTCTCTACAAAGCCGAGGGCGAATGGGCGGTCGCGGTGCAGAAGGCGTTCGCCAATTACGAAGCGGCGCTGAATGATGCCGCCAATTTCAACCACCGACCCACGAACTACAACAATTTCGGGCAGGGTAACGCGGCGGGCAATCCCAACCGTGCAGGCGAGCTTGATCGAATCTACTTCTTTCAGAATGACCTGAATAAGTCCATCGTCGCCACTATCGAGTACCGGACGGCGGACGGCGAGGTGAAGCAGACGCAGCCGATGCAGATGACCATTTCCGGTGTGGAAGAGACGGCAGGGACAAATGGCGAAAAGTATGCTTACATTAACCTGGCAGGCTATATGCCGTCGGACTTCGTCAGTGGCGCGTGGCGCGTCGTGCCGGGAACCGCAAAGGGTGTATCGCTCAAGGTGCGCGTGATCTGGAAAGACAATCTCCGGGCCGTTGCGGATGACCCCGCCACCCCCCTTATTAACGAATCGGATCAATCGGGGGCGTGGCGCGTGCAGGACCTGGACACGTATGTGACGCAAGGGGCGGGCGCATAGCCGCCGAAAATCATGAACTATAAGCAGCCAATGGCGCATATCGTAACCAAAAATAATGGGCGGAAAAAGGGCTTTACCCTGGTAGAGCTTCTGGTGGTAATGGCAATCTCCGTTATCATCCTGGGGCTTTTGTTCGGCCCGATCATTCAGGGTCTCAACCTCTCCAGCCGCACGCGTGCCATGGTCGGGGCGCAGGACGCCGCCCGATTCGGTCTGGAGCGTATAACACGCGAACTGTCTCAGGCGACGTTTGTTTTCGATAACTCGGTTACGCCTATTGTGCTTCCGTTCGGCGCGCTTGACGACACGCCCACTGTTGCCGGTAGAACCGTTATCAAGCGGGATCGGCGCGGTAACGGCCCGGTCGAGGTGACGAACGTGGCCGGGTACAGACCCGGAGACGTACCGTTCCTGTTCGCCAAGGTCGATTTCATTCCCGCCGAGACGGAATCCGGTTTAAATAATCAGCAGGATGTGCAGGACCCAACGACGGGGCGCAATGTGCTGGGAACCGAGCGGCGTTTCCCGCTCGCGCCTGGCACCCGCCTTGTGCGGTACTGGATCGGGCTGCGGAATAACCTGCCCAACGCCAGCGGAAATCCGGCGATCTATCAGAATGTCTACGAATTCGGCAGTGACAGCGGCTATAACCCGTTCATCCTGTATCGCGCCGAGTTCGACCCCAGCGACCGGCGTCTGATTAACCAGGACCCCAACGAGAAATACGGCTCTACGCTCAATGCGGGCGGGCTGAACGATCCCAACTTTTACAACACGCGGGCGGCAGAGGGCGGCACCTACGCGCAGAACTGGCGCGATATCGCTTCGCCCTTTGTGTCGGCGCAGAATCTGGATATGATCGCCTGGACACGGGGCGATAACCGGCAGATATTGCCATCCGCAAACCCGTTCCGGCCCACGGTCAGCTTCAGTCCGGGCACCATAGTCGGGGATACCGCCGGTCCCGGCTTTCTGACTGATCCCGGCAACGAAGTTCCTGGCGCGGTGCCTTCGGTCTACACGGCGCAGCACGGGCAGTGGGTACTGCCGTACACGGTCACTTTCTATCGCTTCGCCTCACGCAACCGGGCGACGGACCCACGTTACGGTGTCCTGAGGGTTCAGGTGCGTCGGGAGAATGACGGCTTGATTCGTGCGGCCCTGCTGGATTCAGACAGCAGCCTGCGAAGCACGCAGACGGATCAGCAGACGGCAGACTTCGCGTATGCTTTCGGTCGGCGCGGCGGCCTGTTTGTGAAGACGCGGGGTGTGACCTACTTTGTGGACCCCCTGCGGGGCCGCGTGATAACAGGCTTCCCCCCGCTGGCAGGTAACAACGGCGTCCCATTGTTCGATGCAAACGGGGACGGCACGGCGGACAGCGTGCCTCCGGGTGGCATCGGCGACCCGATCCAGACGGTGTTCCGGCTGAATACCCTTCATGCTCGGGCCGGAATAGATGGTCGACCTAAATTTTCCGGTATCCTTGAGGCCCGGCTGAACCCGGAGGGCGAGGACTCGCCAGAGCCGTTCAGCTACTATCCGGCTTTTCCGGTGGCGCAAGTACCGCAGCCGGGCGCAGTCGGGACATACGCGTCGCCGTTCAGCCTGTTCGGTCCGGCGCTTATCGCGCCCGGCTCGGAGCGCGTTCTGGGGCCGGACAACGACCCGGATAACGATAACGATCCGAACAACCCGGATCTCTCGCCCTACTATCGCGTGTCCAACCTGACACCGCTGGGGCGGCGGGACAGCGGCATCGTGAATGATCCAACAGATGGTACCCCCTACTTCAGCGGCAATCCTCTGGGACCGCTCAACTACAAGCTGGAAATCGACCTGAGGCCGAAGAACCCGAAGATCGTCTTCGACGACACCGCCTCGACGGTGCCGCCGCCGCAGGGACTGCCGGTGAAGCGGTTCGATGATGAGCTGCAAAAAGAGGTTCAGATCACCTATCTGTGGCAGAACAACTACGCCCGCGAGGTGATAGGGACTGCGGATAATGCGGAAGAAGTGGGATACCCGGTGGATGTCGACGGCGATACGATTTTTGATAACCGGGGCAGGGCGATCCGTCCCGAACCGGACGTGGTGAAGGTGGACTATTCCACCCGCTCGCTGATGAATGTGCGACTCGGCGTGCGCGTGTACGATGCTTCGAGCGGGCAGCCGCAGGGAATCGAAGTTACCGACCGGGTCCGAATCAATAACGTGGGGCGGTAAGAACTCTCCCCTGTGGACGCCTCCGGTGTCCGTGCCCCCTCTCCTGCGATGTAAGCATCGCCTGCGAGAGGAGGGGGAGGAAGCATCTGCGAAGGCCCGATTTATCCGAGGCAAACTCTGCCTTTCTCTGGCGGGATAGGAAGCAGCAGAGAAGACAGGTTAGGAACCGTAACCGATGCGCGATGACGCAACGATAAAACAGCATAACTTTAGGGCGCGGCGACGCGGGCGAATGGCGGGGCAATCGCTGATTGTCGCCGTGATCGTCCTGTTCGTGCTTCTCTTCGTCGGCGGAATCTTCGTCGCCCTGGTTATCACGAACCTCCGAAGCGCGGAGCGCGCCGCACGGACGACCACGGCCAGCGGGTTCGCGGAGTCGGGCATCCGTTATATGGACGAGCAGCTTACGAATTCGCCGCAGGGGGCCGACTGGCGTCCCATCCCGGATAATCTGCCGCCGCCCGCAGACCCGTCCCTGGTCGACCCCGATTATTTCTGGCTCAAGCCGTATAATTCCGCGACCGGCGAGGGGGGCTTTACGCGCATCAACTTCGGCGGGCCGAATCCGTCAGCCACGCGGCTGGGCGGGCGGGCGCTGATTCGCACCACCTACCGGCCCACGCCGCCGCAGGCGAACCTGCCCTCGGGGGCGCGGGTGAACGAAAACCCGGCCTCTAAGTACCTGAAGCTGGAAGCGGTCGGGCGCGTCGGGCAGATAATCGCCGATGACCCGACCACGTATGGCAACACCGAACGAGCGGGTCTGCGGCGCGAACTGGTGGCGTACAAGGCTATCGGTATCACCGACTATGTCCGCTTCATCACCAACAAGGATAACAAGCCGGGCGCGGCGGCGCTGGGGTCGCCGATTCGGGTTGAGGATCGGGTGTCGGCGACGGCGGCTGATCCGCCGCAACTGCGCGACATCGTTTCCGAGTACATCGGCCCGATCCGTGTCAACGGCGACCTGACGTTTTACGGCGAAAACCGCTTTACCCTGCTGCCGCAGCGCAACGATGCGATTGAAGTGGTGGGCAAGATCGGGTTAAATGGCGTCGATCCAAACAGGACGACTGCCCCAGCCGCGAACGACCCCAGCCGCGTCTTTGTTTTCGCGCCGAATCTGAACCCGACGCTGCCTAATGTGTTCCCCAGCGATTCGCCGAATTTCAATACGCTGGGAGGGCTGGTGCGAGATACTCCGGCCAATGAAAACCCAGGCCGGGCGGCGCTGCCGGATGCGACCGGAAACCAGAATCTGCGCTCGGTGCCCCGGCTTGCGCCGCCCCTGATGGATGCGGAAACCGGCAGGGGCGGCCTGACCCGCTACCGCGCCCTGACCCGTTTCTCGCCGCCGATGGCTCCCCGCTTTACCAGGGCCAATCCGATAAACCCGGATCGCGTCATTAACCGAAATCTCGCGGGCGCTTTCGGCTGGGGCACGGGGCTGTATATCAACAACCGCAACGATGTGCAGCAGGAATCGGAAAGCCTGTTCGGGGCCTACTCCCTGCGCGGCGACTGGCTTCAGCCCAACACGCCGGGCGGGCGCTCGTCCTATTGGCGCGGCGATTTCAGCTATGTTCCGCCCGCCGTCACTATCGAGTTGACGCCGCGTTACATGATTATCACGCAGTCGCCTTATGATGCACAGTCGGGGCGGCCCCGCCCCTTCTTCCGGGATGAAAACGGCAACAATTTGGGAACGACCCGTATCGTCCGCTATACGGACAGTACGCTGACGCCCAATCAGCCCACCGCCGCTCTTGCGCCCGATGTTCCGAAGCAGGAAGGCTATCCGGCGGAGAGGCGGGACAATCCGCTGACCCAGGAAGACGAGTCACTGTACTATTACGGAGAGCACGTCGTTTTCGCCGAAGGTAACGTGCGCATCCGAGGCGTTCTGGGAGGGGTAGACCCGGAAACCAGGGCCGCGTTCCTGCGTCACCTGACGGTTGTTTCCAACGGCACTATCTACGTGGACGGCAACCTGCTGCGCGATAACATCACGCCCGAAATGGCAACCAGCAACCAGGCGCTGGGAAATATCAAAGGACGCTCGTCTATCGCGCTGCTTGCCAAAGATTACGTGGCGGTGAATACGACGCAGTTCCTGTCGCCGGGCGAAGGGCAGTGGCAGGCACAGGGCGGAAACAACCAGGAGTTCTTCCTGCGCCTGGGCGGCGCGGCAGACCCGGCTGTTCAGCAGCAGTTCTCGTTCCGCCTGACGCCGGGGCCGGTAACAATCCGCGATTACAGCACCACGCCGCCCACCATTCAGCAGGAAAACGCCGTGCCGCCGTACTATCAGCAGACGCCGCCGAACGGTGTGCCGCCGCTGAGCATCTTTTTCCGGCACTCCGGGGACTTTACCACCACAGAAGGTACGGCAGGGTCAGCGATCAACCTGTTCATCAACCAGGATGTGGATACGGGAAGGCCGAACGTGTATGGTTTCCCTTCGCCCAGAGATCCCGGCTTCCCCTCGCCGCCGAACCCGAACACGTTCACGCTGATTGTGCCCTCGCAGAGCTATGTGTATGATGGCTATCCGCTGGATTTCGATTTTCTCTTTCCAGCCAACCAAGCGCCCTATGCGCCGCAGTCGCCGATTGGCCTGGATAACCTGCTCGCGATAAACTATGATGTGAGTAACCCATTCGCGCAGGCGGCGTACCGGATTACCCGTGTCGGGATCGTGCCGCATGATGTGCGTATAGAGGCGGTAATCTACGCGCAGGAAGGCTCGTTCTTCATCATTCCCGGCCCCTGGTTTAACCCGGACGTGGATGATACGTACAGGAACTATCTGGCGATACATCCGCAAACGGGCGACCCGCGCCTCCACCGCGCCGGGGAAAATCTATCTACTCTTGCCAATATCGAGGTTCTGCCGCGCTACCCGTTTTATCGTGAGCCGATGGATATACGGATAACCGTCTACGGCACGGTAGCGGAGAATCTTCCGGCCCAGATCGGCGATCAGGGAGCGTGGCTGGAGAAATGGGGCTGGGTGCCCCGCTATTACGGCTCCACGGGCCTGCCGCGTGACCCGAAAATCGTTGGTGCTCCCCCGCAGGGGGATGTTGTCAATACGGTTCACGGGCCGCTGGGGGCGCTCGGCGGATCGCCTAAGGCGGGCGGCGGTCCCAACGAGAGGCTGGGCAACGGGATCGTCTATGAATTTGACGACCGGGCCATCCTGCCCTACCGGCGCAATCTTGACGGCACGTATGCGCTGGACGCGAATGGGCAGTTGATTCCCATCCGCCAGGATGCCTACGGGCGCGCTCTGCCGATTGCGCCGCGCCTGCCGGTGGCTCCGGGTCTGCTCTTCTTCGGCGAAAGCAATATTCAATAGTCATGCTGCCGTTGCGCGCGGGAATTAACATTTTGCACAAGGAAGTTCGAGGCGTTATAGCCATGAAGATAGTGGCGAAAATTGTTGCGGCAGGTCTGCTGCTTTGCGCTCTGGGAACGGCGGCGGCACTGCTGCTGCCGCGAAAGGCGCACGCGCAGGCATTTACCTACTCCACAACACGGCGCACCTTTAAGGTCGGAAACCTGCTGATCGAATCCACGACACCCGTCGACCCGGCAACAAAGATAAGGTCAGTCGTAGGGCCGGAGAACACCGCGCCGTATGCGTTCTTCATCGCGGATGCCCGCACCGACCTCAAGCCGCTGAACTGGGAGTTCGTCAACCCGCTTGCGCCGAATATCGTTACTGCGGACATTAAGGCGCGCTGGGATGCGCGCGACCCAAGCGCCCGCTATCAGTCCGGCCAGCAAGTTACCAAGAATATGGCGGCTTACTGGGAAGTGTTTCTCAATGAGGCGACGGTTGAAGACCTGCTTCAGTTCGATCTGCTGTTCATTACCGGCCATCGGGACTTGAGGTTCAGTGCGGCGGAGCGTGAAAAGCTGCGGAAGCTGGTGGATGCGGGCGGAATCATCTGGATCGAAGATTCGGGCGGACTTGCTATCAAACAGGACGGGCGATTCTTTCTCGATCTTCAGTTCCGTCGGCTTACGAACGGCAATGGCGGCCCGGTAATCAACGTACCGAATCATCCGCTCCTGATTTCGCCCTACCGGCTGACGTACCCGGAGATTGCCAATCTGGGTGATAAGAACTACGGCGGTCAATATCTTAGCGCGTTCCCCATCAATGAAACCGGCGACCCTCGAAATAATTCCGGAGCAGCGCCGCCGGAGCCGGATGTTCTTATCAACATCATCGGCAATAGCGCCGCGCCGAAGTCCAACGGTGTTGCTCTGCCGTATATCGCCGCCGGAATCTACGGCTCCGGCGCGGTAATCGCCTCGGCGGCGGACGTCGGCGACGACATCAACAACTATGCGGGCGGCAGCCTGCCCGCCAACCGGGGGGCGTTTTCGGGGCCGAATATCCAGACCGCGCACGCGGAAGACTTGAAGTTTCTGTACAATATGGTCGCCTGGGGCAGCGCCAACAACACCGAGCGCCGCAACGCCCGCCGCACCGCCTCGGGGTTCGAGTCGGTCGGCGCGCCCCTGGTGAACCTGTTCGACTTTACCAGCGAGGGAACGCCTGCCTCCTCCATCGTGGCTTCCCGGTCTGCTCCCCTGGTCTTCAAGACGGTGCTGTTCGTAAGCGGAAACGGGCCGACGGCTTCCGGCACGGGGCCGGTGCTGCGGGCCTATGACACGCAGCCGGGCCGTGATATGGACGGCGACGGCAACCCGGACGACGGCCTGCCCGACCTGGCGCTGGGCGCGCCGTATGATGAGATCTGGCGCGTGGACCTTCCCGGAGGCACGGCGACGGGGGGGACGCCCGTCACGCCATCCGCGCCGACTGCCGTAACGCTGTCCGAGCCGGGAACGGGCAGGGCATTCGATGCGGTGTTCGTCACCCTGCCCGATGGCAGGCTGACCGGGTATGAGGCCTTCACCGCCACCAACGGTCGTCTCAACTTTGCGCCGCGTGTCCTGTCCGGCTACCCTAATGCAAGCGACCTCCCCGGGGGAGCCTATACCGCGCTTCCCGGTAGGCCAGGCGTCGCGCCGTCGCCGGTGTATTTCGGTGGACGGATGTTCGTGGCGCAGCCGGATGGGCGCATCCGCTGTGTGAACGCGTTTACCGGCGTAACGCTCTGGCACTCCCTGGACGCAACGACACTGTCCTCCGGGTCGCTCAATCCGCTCGGCTCTCCGACAGTGGGTTTTACGCGCTTCCAGGCACTGCCGTCGGCGGCGTACTCAGGCGGCAATACGCTGGACCTGATGCTGTACCAGCCGGCGCAAGAGCCGAACACCACCGGCTCGGGGAACACCGGGCGCATCCTGCCGTTCTTCCTGGGAACGCGCAACGAAGTGATTGTGACCCCCGCCGACCGCATGAATCTCTTCTATAACACCCGTATCTACGCCGGACCGGGCCAGGAGCGGTACGACGTGGCGCGGCCTCGGGGACCGCCTGGGGGGAACGACGATCCTTCCTTTATCGTGCCCAGAATCCGTGTTTTTAGCAAAGGCGAGTTCAATTTGTCCGCGCGGGCAAACTATGAAGCCGGAAATGAATCACGACTTTATGAGGGGCAGTGGCAAGTTTCGTCCGCCTCTCTGGGCGCGGCGGTGGGGCAAATCAAAATCGTGCCCAAGCCCCCGAATACCTCTCTGCCGACTACTCCCATTGACCCGGATCAGTTTATTGTCGCCGTGGATTACGATGTGCTGTATCAAACGAACCAGTACGGCAAGCCGGGCGGCCTGAGCGGCAACGGTTCGCGCGATACCCAGAACGGCGGGAACGGCGTGCTTCGCACGAACGGCGCCTTTGTAGCCGGAATGGAAGCGGTGGCGCTTTCGCCCACCGACCTGCTCATCTACTCGGCTATGGAGTCCGAAGGGACAACGGCTCCACTGGGAAGCATCTACGCCACGATCGAGCAGCCGTATGCGGGGGGGACGAAAGCCCGCTGGCGCTTCACGCTGCACGGCGGCCAACCGGCGGCAGGCGGCGGTGAGGACGAGGCTCCGATTCAAAACCTGCTTTCGTTTGTGGGTGACTATCCTAACATACAGGCAAGCCCGCCTGCTTCCACGGGTACCCCGCTGACGGGGCTGGTACCTGTGGGCGCGCCTATCGTTACCAACGACAATGTTACCTATGTGCTGGCGTCCGCTCGGCAGGGCAGCGAATTTCGCTCCGTGTTGATGGCGTTCCGCACCAATCAGGAGACGGTGCTCAATGTCGGGCCGATGACGGGCGCACCGCAGGTGTTCCAGGTAAACGCTCTGACCGGGGCGCAGATCCTGATTCAGCCGAACCAGTACACGGTAGACGCGGCGCGCGGCAAGATCACTATCACCAACTACCAGCCCAGCGCCGGTGGAGCCGGTGGCGGGCAGGGCGTGGCGTCGGCATCGCAGTCCTTCCTGGTGACGGTCACGACGCCGCCCGGACAGACATCGGTGAACCAGATTCACGCGCCGCTGAACTCCCTGTTCCGGGATGACTTTTCACCGCTGCTGTGGTACTACGTGCTGCCCGGCGAGCCACAGTCATCCCCGACACTTTCCGGCGATGTCATCTACTTCACCGTGCAGACCGCTCCCGGCGGCAGGACAACGCATGCAGTGGTTGGGCTGGATGCCAATCCGACGGCCACGAATCCCACGGTAAAGCGCGGACAACAGGTTGCGGAAGACTTCATGAACCATCTGCGCTGGCAACAGCGGCTGGAAGGTCTGGACAGGAGCCTTATCACCGCTACGGGTTCGCCGGTCGGGGCGCAGGGCGTGATGGCGGTGAACACGGATAAGGGGACGTTCGTTTTCGAGGACGCCCTTACTTTGATCGCCGACGGCAAGCGCATACTGGAAGCCAACGCGGACGGTTCCGTGGTCTGGTCACTCGATTCCACGACGCGCCGCACGGTGGCGGGCGGCGAACTGCCCGTTTATGATGCGAACGGCAACCCCGTGCCCACGAACCCGCCGGGCCTGCCCAATCAGGGCCGCATCGTCGAAGAGCGTAAGCCGATCTCGCGTCCGTCCACGGTGCGACGCCTCGGGCCGGGCGATATGCTGATAGCCGATACGGGCAACAACCGCGTGGTGCGCGTTGACCGCTCGGGGCGGGTGCTTTGGAACCTGGAGCGCGTCAGCGACCCGTTCCGCATCCTGGCGAGCGGCGACCCCGAAACGCTGAACAGCCCCATGGATGTGCAGGTCTGGACGGCGATCAACTACGACAACAGCGGCACGCCCACCGGCTACGAAGTGCATTACCTGATTGCCGACGCCGGTAACTTCCGCCTGATAGAAGTCGTGGACTTTTTTGACCAGGCGGGACGAATCCGTGTGCTCGACACTCCGGAGGGTCGGGAGCGCGGCCAGCACGTTCTCGTCTGGACGACCCGCACCGGTTCCCGCGAAGGGCGTCGCCTGCGCTACCAGAGCGTGCAGCGGTTTGTCGGCAGCGACACCGTAAATGGGACCCTGGTCAACGGTGTGCCTATCGTGGTGGCGGTGGTAGGAAATATGCGCGCCGCGGGCGCGGCCACTACGGCCTCGGCGGACTTCACGGGCGGCGCGCTGGTAGGCGTCAATTATCGGCCCTACAACCCGCTGAACACCGCGTACCCGCTGGTGGATAACAACGGCAATCGTGTGGATAACTTCAATCCGTGGCCAGCAGAGCGTCTGGCCCAGGAGCCTCCCGTTAACGGGCTGCTCGGCGAGTCCGTGGACGATCTGGTGTTGCTGAACCCGGCGGATGCCACTTTCCGCACGCTCAAGCGTATCACGCGCCCGCTGTATTTCCAGCAGGTTACGCTGGCGGAACTGCCGAACTCAAGGCTGCAGGGCGCTCCTCCGGTGCCGGGCCGCAGACAGGTCTACCTGCTTGCCGATGCCGAAGGGGTCTACGAGATCGAGCCGCGCATCGTAAACATCAACGGTCAGCGGCGCTCGGTGCGCTATGTCACCTGGTCGTTCACGCAGAACGACTACCATCGGATGAACGGCGTGCAGATAAACGATGACGGCACGGGCACGGTACTGCCCGGCGCACGTCTCGCCCTGCCGAGCGGTTCGCTGACGGCTGAGCAGGTGCGGAACCTGCCCCGGTTCGTGCCTGCGTCGGTGCGCCGTCTGCCCAGCGGCAATTATCTGATTACCAATGCGTTTACGGGAGCGTCCAGCTTCTTCCAGAACCGGCAGTTCCTGGGCGAAGTCTTCGAGGTCGATCCGTTCCGCAATGGAACGACCCGTATCGGCAGCGGTGGAACCTTCGAAAACCTGAGCATTCCGCGACTCTTCCCGGTAGGACCCGGGCTAAACCAGCAGCAGATGGGGCGTGGGAATGCCGGGAATACGAACCTGCTGGAACAACCGCTGTTCGCTGACCGTCTTTAAAACGTGCGATAAGAAACTATCTGGCCCCTGCGCGCCGACCGTCCGCCGCCCGATGCGGCGGCGAACACTGTCCATAAAGCGCGCCGGGGCCTTCCGATTACCCTGAAACGATTACTATGAAGTCCCGCTTCACCCTTAATATTCCGTCTATTGCCGCCTTGCTGCTTTTCTGTCCGTCGCCGCGCCGGTTCTGGTCGTCGGGATGGGGGTATGGGCGCAGTCGCCCACGCCGGGGCAGCGGGGAACGCTGTTTCCCAAAGTCCATGTAGACCCGCAGAACACGGGCCGCGCCCTGAACGAGCTTTATCTGGGCGCGACGAACGCGAACGTGGAATGGTTCGACATTCCGCTCAACCGCACCGGCTCGTTCGATGTGGACGGCTGGAGCTTTCCGCGAGTTGCCATATCCGACCCGGACACCGGGACGTTTGTCCAGCGGGAATACGTCTATCTGGACAACAACCCGGTAGGTCTGCCCGGCCAAAACCAGGTGCTGGGGCCGGGAAGCGGCTCCGGTGTTACCTCGGCGGGCGCGGGCTGGCAGCCCGTGGCCGGTCCTTCGGTGAACTACGAAGGCGGGGACTATCACCGTGCCACCGCCATCAGCCGGAACCGGTCCGACGCCGATACCTTTTTTACCTGGGCCGCCAATGTTCCCGGCACGCCGGGCACGCGAACTCGCCTCGCCATCTCCGTCTACATCCCCGGCCCGCCGATACCGGGTGCCGACGATGCGGACCAGAACATCAGCCTGTCCGAGCAGCGGATTTCGGATGCGGAGTACACGGTAACGTATCTGGGCCAGAACGGGCAGCCGGAGGCACGCACGGTGCGGGTGTCCCAGCGGAGCCAGGGCTGGCAGACGCTTCAGGACGAAGACGGCGACATTTTGTTCTTTCCGTTCCGGGCAGGCGGTCAGGCGCGGGTGACGCTCAGCCGGGGAACCGAGGACGCGCTTACCGCTTCGACCTTTGTGATCGCCGATGCGATCCGGTTCGTCCAGCAGTTCGACATCGTGCGGGCCTCGCCGACGCTCACGAATCGTCACGGCGGGCGTCTTGTTTCCGGTGGTGTGCAGCCTGCCGCCGGATCGGGATATACCGAGAACGATTTCACTGCCGATTCTACTTTCTTCCGGGGGCCACGCTCGTTCGTTCCTACCACGCCGGGGCAGCCCCCACCGGCGGACAACAGCCTGTACCCGTTTCCGATCTTTTCGCAGATGCAGGTGCTGGTGGCGCGCACGGAATTCGCGCCCGACCCGCGTGTGGATGCCCGGGACCGCCTTGTCAACCCGCTGGGCAGCATTGAAGTCGGGGCGGTATATGGGCTGGACTGGCTGACCGGCGCACCCATCTGGCGTTTCCCGGACCGTACCTATCTACCGGATGGTGCCCGCAAGGGAGTGCCCGGTATCGGTTCGGTGGATAGAAACGGCGACGGCGCTATTGCCGATGACGAGGTGTACATTGTCGGGCAGGGCGTGAACGCCGGTGAACTGCTTGGCTCGCGCAGCGGCGGACTGTCTTCTTCGGTTACCTTTGTGCGCGATATGGCCGTGCAGGGAGTGGTGACGCTGCCGGACGGCACGCAGGCCGCGCCGGGCCGCTATAATGACCCGACGACCGGCGGCGGGCCGGTAGTGCGGCCCGTGGCCTACGTTGCCGCCAACAACGGCGTCATTTACGCCTTCGACCCCTACGGCAACAACGACGGCACCTACCAGCAGCCGACCCCCCCGACGTTTGGAACCTTTACGCCCGGCACGACGAACCTGCTGTGGACGTTCAACGCCGTTTCCAGCCCACGGGCCAGAGGGGAATCGCGCGAGGCGTTCAATGAGCGCCAGTTAAACGAAGTGCCTGCGACGGCAGCCTTTGGCACGTCCGCGCCCACCGTTGCCTTCAACCAACCGGGAAGCCTTGATCCGGTTACCAATGAACCGCGCCTTTTCGCGGGTAACGAGAACGGCTACCTGTACGCGCTGGACGCCCGCGCCGTCAATATGGTGAATAATGCCCCGGCGGCGCTGCCGTTCCGCAAGGGAGTGGCAGCGGACCCTGCTCACGGGCCGGACCTGCGGTGGTGGTTCGAGACACAGGGGCGCGTCGCTTCGACGCCCGCTGTTTCCACGAACCAGCTTCCTGTGGGCGGTGGGACAAACGCTCGGCGCGGCGTTTATGTCACTACCACGGAAGGCCGCGTCTATTGCGTGGACTGGGAGGGGCCGGTAACCAAGGCCGACCACGGCACAGTGCTGAACTTTAACGGTGCCAACGCGGCGGCGCTCAACGATGCCTACCGTTTTCACAACATCCAGCCCGCGCTGAGCACTTTGCCCAACAAACAGGCCGATAACACGGACGGAAGAGTGCGGCCCCGCTGGGCCTTTCCGAACCGCTACGTGGACATCGATGCCACGGACAACACGACCACGAACCCGGACTCGGTGAACGGCGTGCGGCTTGCGTCGCCGGACAATCTGGGGGCTATTTTCGGCTCCGTCAGCCTGATGGAGTTCACCATGCCCGGCGGCGGCGCGCCACGGCAGTATGTGGTTCTGTCGGCGAACGATCAGGCCGTAGGCACGCCCGCGACGGGCCG
>JAUJOK010000006.1:0-95947 GCA_030447685.1 Armatimonadaceae bacterium | reverse complement strand
GTGCCGACGGTGTTCGTGGGCGGCGTGGGACGTCTGTTCGCGGTAGATATTGACCCCGCTACCGGCCTCTTCACGCGCTGGCCGGAAAATGAGGCGGATTTCCCCGGCCCCCGGCCACAGTTTGGGGCCGGTAACCCGGATAACTTTTCCAGCAGTATTCCACCGGACGACCCGGACGCGCTGCGCCCCGCGAATCCCGCTGTGCCTGCCACTCTGCAAGATCGCCCCATTCTGGCGCGCACGATGGACTTTTTGAGCGATCAGTCCCGGGTGGACGGTACGCTGGTGATTACCGGCGGGCCGCTTCAGCCGCGCGGCACGCCTCCCCCGAACCCGACGAACGATCCCCGGGGACGGCAGGTAGCGCAGAATATTCGCGACCCGCAGACGACGCAGGAGGACCCGACGCTCCCGACGTTCCCGTATCCGACGATCTTTGTGACCACGGCGGGCGGCTTCCTGCACGAGATCAGCACCAACACGGAAGATGAGGACACGGAACCCCTTGACGAGGCGGCCTTCAACGAGAGCGCGACTTTGGGCTGGGCGCTGACGACCGACCCGCTGCGTAAAAACAACCGGCACGTCCTTCTGGACACGTTCCAGGGGCCGGGCGGCACGTCGGGCGTCGCCGTCGCGACCAACGCCTACTTCCCCGGTCTCGATCTGGCCTTGGAGAACTATCCGGCTACGGATGCGCCGCCGATTCTGCGTCCGCGCCCGCTGACCGTTACGGATGACGACACCGGCGACAGCGGCTTTCCGCTTGATGGCAACGGGCTTTTCTACGACCCGGAAAACCCCGCCAACCAGCAGGGCACGGTTCAATTACCATTTGAAGGGCCTGTCTCGAACGTCAATCCCGACCCCGATGACATAAACCCCATCGGTTCGCGGGCGGTGTGGATATTCGCCGGTGGCCCGGATGGTCTGACGTATGCCATTACGCCGGTGCGGTTAGGCACCGGCGGCGGCGGCGTACCTGTGACCCGCCCCATACGGCCCGGCGAAAGCGACTTGAGGGCCACCGGCAGCCCGAAGGTAGACATTTTTACGGCAGAGGATTTCGGGCGACTGCTTGATGCTGTCCGAGGCGGCACGCGTGATGTGGCTTTGCCCCCATCTGCACGTCCCGACCGTGACGGCAGCCAGAGGACAGGTGGCCCAACGTCCCTGGCCGCGCAAGGACAGCCGAACTACTATGAGTGGGGCGATACGATTTACATCGTCGCCTGGGACCTGAACGCGTCCACATCCGGTACGACGCCAGGCGCGGATACCGTCGAAATCACTGCCACAGCGGCAAACGGTTCGCCCGTACCTATAATACAGCAGACGGTTCGTCTTCAGCGACCGGGTACGAACCCGGACCCGAGCGTCCCGCCCGCTTTTTATGAGTATGATCCTGCTTTCGAGACCCAGCCATCGCCCCGAGGTCAGAGTGATACTGGCACTCCGGTTCGGCTCGGAATGGCCTTCCTGGAATACCGGCTGGACCCGGCAAATTCGAACCGTGCGCTGACGCCGGGTACTCCGATTACTGTCAGAGTACAGCAGAGGGTATCAATCCCCACGGGCGGCCCCGGCGGCGGACGGCAGCGGCGCGTTATAACCACGCCGACGGGCGGGCCTCTGGGACGGGTTATCCGGGACGACCTCAACCCGGCGTTCATAATCGCCAATCCTTTTGGGGTGCAGGGTCTCTTTACGGATACACTGGGCAACCCGGCGAGTGTCACGCCGACAGATGGCTCCTTCGCGAACCAGATAGGGCCGTTCGCTAACACGGACACCAACGTAAATATAAAGAAGAATTCGGCAGCCATAAACCCGGTCGACGTAGACCCGAACCAGTCTGGAGCCGAGTATGATATGGCGCTCGCGAATGGCAATACCATTATGCGCCGTGATAATACGCCCCTACCTGAACACTCCAGCGAGCGGGGCCGCGCCCCAGCGCTACCAGCGTGTCGGCGCGGCGGCAGTTCCTAGCGACCCTGGTGCCGTGTGCCTTATACCGATAGCGGCGGGCATGGGCTTCACCAGCCACGGCTCCACTGGCTCTACCGATGTTGTCCCCCAGAACCGGAACCTGCGTATCTTGAACCGCAGCCTCCTGCCCGGTCTGGACAGAATACGTATCGGCAGCGCCGATGTGCTGTGGCGCTACTGGCCGCGCGTGTTGCCCAACGCCGATGCGGACGGTAATAATAACCAACCTGTGAAACCGGCTGAAATGCCTGTGGACGGAACCGTTAACTTCCTGCCGTGGGAGCAGGCTCCGTTCGAGGCGCAGCCGTGGAAAAGAACCGGCGAGGTGGATCCGAACGGCGTGGTCGCGCCGGGCATCAACCCCAGCCAGGACTACCCGGATATTGCGCGCAGCGCTCTCTCTGCCGTCGCTCCGGCAGGGGGCAATCCGCTCGCCGGTCTGAGCACGCTGCCGGGTACGGGAAGCAATAACTTCAGCCAGGCAGGCACGGGTTCGGGCGGCACCATACCCGCTGCCGGGCCGAACGTCGGGGTGCGGCTGAATGTCCGGGTTCCTGTGCATCAGCCTGCGAACCTGGTCGCCATCAACAACCTGACCTCCACCTACGAGCGGCCAAACCCGGCAGAGGGTGGCTCGACGGTTCAAAGCGCGGCCCCACCAGGACCGATACAACTGCCGCGCGGCGTTGATTCGCGTAGATTGACTATCCTTAATCCAGATACAGCGAATACGGGGACACTGAGACCAACGCAGAATCCGACCATCGTTCCCTTCGGCTATACCGTGCGCCTGATGGTGTACTATGACCAGAACGAGAACGGACGGTGGGACGGCCCCGCGAACGTCGTAAGCCAGTTCGGCGTGGACCCGAACAACCCGCAGATAAACACGGCCAACAACACCGAGGAGGCCTACCGCGTCTTCGAGGTCTGGTTTGGCGTACCGGTGGATATACGGCTGCGAACGCAGGAATCCGTGATCGATGTCGGCGCGCTGGCGCACGGCTTCGGGCAGCAAAACGGCCTGATGGGATACGGCGTTGGAAGCAATCCGCTTAACCTGGGAATCGCTCCGCCGCCGTTAGCGCCCCTGAACAACCCGTACAGCGGCTTCTTCCGGACCTACCATGTCCAGAACGAAGGCAACGTCAACCTGTGGAACCTGCGCGCGGCTCAGTTCGCGATGGTCCCGCAGAACAACTACCGCCTCCCGCTTCCGCTCATCCTGCAGTCGGATACGGTAGATTCCCGGTTCGGCCTTTCCGCCGCCGGAAAAGACCCACGGGTGAACAGCGGTGGATTGGTGCCGCAGGTCCTCACATCGCTGGATGCTCCCTACGATGCGGTGTGGAACTCGCTGATAGCATCCACCACCTACCCGACGGAACTGACCGCATACAAGCAGCAGTTGCTGAGTTTCGGCGGACGGCATACGCTTCACAAGCAAAAGGCGGGGATAACCAACCCGACACTGCTTGCCCTGCCGGACAGCCCGGAGAACCTGCCGGTGCCTGCGACGCTTATCGCTCGGGCCGCCGTCGGCGTGTCCGTGCCCATCGGCACGCCGTCGGGTGTCTATTCCGGGCCGCTGGTCTTCTTCGAGGACTACGACACGCCGCTTCCGACTGCCGGAGTGGGAGCCGCCAACGAGTACCGGCCCGCCCCGATTCTTCAGGGGGGCGGCCCAATTCCGCTGCCCGCCGGGCCGCTTTATGCCGGAACGAACCTGCAGCACCCCGGCAATAACCCTATCCTTCCCGGCAGGGAGTACGAGGGAATACTGCGGCCCCAGCGGAAGATGGCGCTCAATAATACGCTCGTTCCGGACTTCCTGCCGTCCACCCGGCCCAGCCCGGCGCTCAAGGTGACAGTCACGGAAAGCGCGCTGACCGGACAGCGGCCCGATACGGTGGGCAGCGCGCCGCCCAGCATCGTCAGCGGTCTGCTGCCGTTTGTCGATCCGTTCCCGCTGCTCGACCCGCCCGCCGCTTCTCTGGACGACGCAACGGCGCGTCAGGCGGCGGCCCTGTCGCCTGCGGCGTTCCGTTCGGCATTGAACGGCTCGCTGCACACGTACTTCAGCCGGAACGCGGTGAATGGGGCGGCAAGCACGCGGCCCGGCAGCGCGTTCTCGCTGTTCCGCTCCTCGCTGCAATGGGATATGGCGCTGGGAACCTGGGTAGCCGCCAATCCGGGCGAGCCGACAGATAACCCGAAGCGGAACCAGGGGCATTGGTTCACCGACCTGGTAGCCATGAACGTGGGCGCGGCAGGATCGTCCAATGTGTCGCCCTACGTGCTGCACGAGGTGCAGAGAAACCAGAACGGCGTCCCCACTGCCGAAACGGCTACGCTGTTCTGGCTTAACTCGGCCAATACCACCGGCGGCGCGCCCGTGACCACCCTGTGGTACGTCGGGCTGGACAACGCGGGGCTTCCCGCCGGACAGCCGCAGCAGTATCTGCCCAACGCTGATCCGACCATCCGCCGTTACGCGCCGAAGGCTGTCACTATTCCGACCGGAAACGCGGGGCAGAACGCCGCAAGGGATACGCTGTTCCTGTTCTACTACGGCGGCGCGCCCGGTCGCTGGTCGTTGTTCTACAGTGCGTCGAATAACAACAACGGCGTTCCCGGCGGCCCACCGGCGCAGCGGCGTGAAGCAGCGCTTAATATTCCGGCGGCGCTTTCGTCGGTGTCGGAACCGAGCGCTATCGCCCACTATTCCGAAGGGTTGTCGGCATGGGTGTTGGATGTCTTCTACACCGGCATATCGCGGGCAAATCAGAACCCCGACATCTATATGACGCGCTACCGCACGCGCAATGCCGGAGCGCAAGCGCGGCTGGAACCCGTGCTGCTGCCGCGCATTGAAGGCGAGCGTCTTTCGGGCGGCGCGCGTGATCCGGTGTGGGCAGGTAAGCATATCGCCTGGTCGCGCGGATTGGGCGGCAGGGAACGGCCCTTGCTCCCGGAGGTATTTATTCAGGCCAATGGACGAGGCCCCCGAGTGCCGATTCGGAGGAATACCCGCCCGCAGGGTCAGGCGACATCGCAGCAACTCGGGTGGCAGTATGACGATGCAACCGGACTGCTGTACCAGTCGTTCGAGCGCACCGTCAATGGCCGCAGAACGCTGAACGTGGTGTATGTAGACCCGTCGGCGGGAACCGTGCGCTTCCGGGGAGAAGGCACGCCTACTTCCTCGGATATTGTGACGGCGGACTACACGCCGCAGACGCACCGCATTACGCAGGATACGGTGACGGACGTGGGCGCATCGACATTCCTGGATCGCACCGTGCTGTACGGCACGCTGAACGATCCGGGTAACCGGAACCCGACGGGCACGGTTATACGCCGACCGAACCCGGATCCCTTCACGATAGACCGGCAGTGGATAGTCTGGCAAAAGGGCGCGGAGGCGGGGCGAGCGTCCACGCTCTTCTACGCCACGCGCCGCGTGGGCATCGACCTGGAGGCCATTGGCGCGATGAGTAAGAATGAGTCCATTCTGCTTGGGCCGCGTAACGCTGCCGGAAATCAAGCTGTGGCCGTGACCAGCTTCACCGTGCAGGGGGTGGCAGTCCCTTATGATGTGGACTTCGAGACCGGACGCATCTTTGTCTCAGCCATTTACGACGGGCTGCCATACAACGTCACCTTCCGGGCCATCGAGCTGGATGACAATGGTCGGGCACTCGGGCCAGATCGATCCGGAGGGGCGTCCGGCGTCCTGAACTTTATTAATGAGCAGGCGTCGGCGCAGATGGTTCCGATGCAGCGCTCGGTGAACGAGGGGCAGGCCCAGGCGTTCCTCGACCTGTTCGACCCACGTGCGGGCTTCCCGGATCGCGCCGAGATGCGGGACCCGACTCTGATGCCTGGGCGGGTGTGGCTGTTCTGGAGCAGCCCGCGTGGGCGGGCCTATGACGTGTACTGGCAGACTATCGCCCCGAACTTCGAGTCGCGAAGCTTCTCCGGGGCACCGCCCGCGCCATAGGCATATCCTTGCGGCCCTCTTCCTGTGCACAGGAAGAGGTTTGGCTTCGGGGTGTTTCGGCGCCGCTCCTCTTGTTCGTCCCTTGACAAGCGTCCGAGCGCATGCTAAAATAGCGCGAATTCGTGCAAGGAAGGACCGGCAAATTGGCAAAACCCAGCGGCGGGGCATTCGTAGGTCTCGATATAGGTTCTCAAACGATCAAGGCGGTAGAAGCGCGCGGCGCGGGCAGCAATCTCCAGATCAGCGCGCTCGGTATCGAGAACACGCCGCCGGGTGCGATTCAGGGCGGAATCGTTGCTGATCCCAAGGCGCTGGGCGCGGCCATCAAGGCGCTGCTGGCCAAGAGCGGTATCGGCGCGAAGCGGTCGGTGTCCGCCGCCACGGGCGCGGCGTCGGTCGTCGTGCGCGTTATCGAAGTTCCCCGCATGACCCCGGCAGAGCTGGCGGAAACGATGAAATGGGAAGTAGAGCGCCATATTCCCTTTGCCGCCAACGATGTGGAGATGGCGTATCAGCCCATCGATGATCCTGTCGCCGCAGCGGACCCCAACAGCGTCAATATGGAAGTGCTGCTGGCGGTCGCGCAGCGCGATATGGTGGCGACGCATATCGAGACGCTCCAGGCGGCGGGGCTGAACCCGGTTGCCGTGGATGTAGAGCCGCTGGCTGTCGGGCGGGCGCTGATCAATCTGTCGAAGGCCGACCTGGCCGCTAAGAACGTCGTCGTTGTCAATATCGGCGCATCGGCCACCGATGTCGGTATCTTCAAGAGCGGCATTTTACGCTTTCCCCGCACCATCCCTATCGCGGGCGACAACTTTACCCGCGCCATTTCCGATCACCTGGGTCTGGGAATGGAAACCGCCGAAGAAGAAAAGCGCGAAAACGCGGCTATCTTCCTTGACCTTATCGCAGGCGGGGGGACGCCCGACTTTGGCCTGGATGATGCCGCGAATACCGCGCCTGCGGGCCGCACGCCGTTTGATTTTTCCTCCGAAGTTCCCCCGAGCACGCCGTTTGCCGATCCTACTGCGGCGTCGCCCTTCGCTGACCCGCCTTCTCCGGCGGCATCGCCGTTTGACCTGTCGGAAGAGACGACGGCGTCTCCTTCCCCGTTCGATCTGAATGATGAACCGGCGTCGACGGCTTCGATGAGTTCTATCGGCGGCGGCGGCGGCGGCAGCGCTGACGACCCCGGCTATAATCCCTTTGCCACGCCGCCGCCCGCGCCGGACCCGTCTCCGTTCGGGTCAGCGCCTGCCGCCGCTGCCGGTCCGCCGGCGGCCATACCGGAAGACGCCCGTACGCGGCGGCGGCGAGAACTCTTCGACGCTCTTTTGCCGGTACTGGGAGAGTTCGAGGCGGAAGTGCGCCGGTCGGTGGACTATTTCCGCTCGCGCTATCCCAGCGATACGGTAGATCAGATCCTGCTGTGCGGCGGCTCTGCCCGTATTCCGAATCTGGATCAGTTTTTGGAAACGCAACTGGGTATCCCTACGGTAGTCGCTGACCCTTTCGCTACCATCAAGGTTTCGTCGCGCCAGATGTCGAGCGAGCGGCTTCAGGAAGTGGCCCCGGCGTTCGCCGTGGCGGTCGGACTGGCGACACGCGACGCTTTGATGGGGCCGGACAAAAAGTGATCGCTCCTTTTCGCTTTGCCGGTGAAGTTTCCGCCGTTCTGCACGGTCTTACAATAAAGAAGGGTACAGGGAGATAAGATGCTGCGAATTAATTTGCTGCCCGCTTATATCGCGGAACGACGCAAAACGCGGCTGGCTATCATCGGCTTCTCGGTTGGTTTCGCCATCGTCACGGCTGCGATGCTGGGATGGTTTTTAACCCTCAAGCCGACGGTGCAAGCACGCGAAGCGGCGGCGAACGAGCAGGTACGACTGGCTGGGGAGGTCGCGACACTCGAAACCGAGGCGCAGACGATTCGGGACAGCATCGCGCCGATCCGCAACAAGCGCGACTTCATCGACGCTGTGCTTTTTTATAACACCCTGCGCCCCAAGATTTTCCGCCGCGCGGCGGAATATACCTACCGGGATATTGAATACAGCTCGATGGCCGTGCAGCAGCAGACGCTTTCGATCAACGCTTTTGCCAAAAGAACGTCGGATGTGGGCCGGTTCCTGATCACGATGTTCGGCAACCCGGACCTGGAAGCGGTCAGCGTCGCCGGTATTCCCGGCTGGGCGCCGCCGCAGAATCAGGGTGGCGGTACCGCCGCCGGTGGCGGGGGCGCTGAATTGGGCGGCGGCGGCTATCCCGGCGGCGGCGGGCGTGGTTATCCCGGTGGTGGCGGCGCTGGCAGTTTCCCCGGCGGTGGTGATTTTCCTGGCGCTGGCGGCGCTGGCGGCTATCCTGGCGGCGGTGGCGGCTATCCTGGCGGCGGCGGCGGTGGTGCCGGGCAGCAGATTCCCGGTCGACGCGGGTTTCCCTTTACGATTACGGGACGCCTGATTCAGCCGGTGACGCCGCCGACGCCGCCCCAGGCAGGCGGAGCGGCGGGCGGACAGGCAGGCGGCGGTTTCGGAGGGGGTGGCCTTGGCGGCTACCCTGGCGCTGAATTGGGTGGCGGCGGCTATCCCGGCGCTGAGGGTGGCTATCCCGGCGGGTAACAGGGTGGCTATCTGCGCCCAAAGGGCACAGAGGAGAACGTGTTATGAGAGCAAGAACCAGGCTGACGATTCCGCAGATCGCTATAATAGGCTCGGTGCTTACCGTGCTGGCGGCGGTAGGTATCTTTTTCGGGCTTATCCGGCCTCTTCAGGACAGGATGACGGCTGCCAACGCGCTGTATGAATCCAACGAGGTGAACGCACTGCGCCGTCCCCAGGTTGAGGAACAGAGAAGGGCGGCTCAAAGGGAAGTCGCGGCGGCGCGGCGGGAATATGCGCGCTATGAAGCCCGGTATATGCCCAGAATTGAACTGACAAACCTTTTGAACGCCGTGCAGCAGCGCTGGGAAGAGCAGACGAATACGCTCGGGCCGCTGACGCTGCGCTTCCTTCGCGCCGACCGGTCCGTCCGAATCGCTCAGCAGGCAATTTCAGTTCCTGCGCCGCCTTCAGACCCGAATGCCGCCAATGAGAGCTTGATTACCTTGCCTCTGGGAAATGTCAGTGTGGTTGGGTCGTTCCGTAATGTTTTGAACCATGCGGAACGCTGGAACCGCTTCAAACGACTGGTTTTAGTCGATAATTTGACCCTTGCAGGGAACTCTCCCTTTCTGACCGCCCAGTATTCATTAACATGCTACATTTTCACCCGGGGCACCGCGCAGGGCACCGTGCCGTCGGCGGGTGGGCAGGACGGCGGCGGCGGCGGTTTCGGCGGCGGTGGTGGCTATCCCGGTGGCGATGGCGGGGCTGGCTATCCCGGTGGCGGCGGCGGCGGCGCTCCGGCGCTTTAAGCTGTCGGCAGTGGTTTCCTGAACGGTGAAATGATACGACGCACAGTGCGAATACGAAGGCAGGTTATGTAATGGCAAGAACAGGCTCAACCGCAAGTACGGAAATATTAAAAGATCGGCGTGTCCAGATCGGTATCGCGATTGTGCTGTTGCTTAGTATCGCGGCGGTTCTGTTTCTGACGCTGGGTGGCGGCGGGGGCGGAGGCACCGTCGCCGATGCGCCGACGACGGGCTTAGAGGATCCTGCGATGGGCGGGTATCCGGGCGCAATGGACGGCAGTTATCCCGGTGTAGCGGGTGGGTATCCCGGCACCGATCCGGGCGCGACAGGAGGCTATCCCGGCTTTGGCACAGGCGGCACCGCCGGTGCGGGAACTGGTACTGCCGCTTCCGGTACGCCCGCTGCGGGCGGAAAAGCCCTGCCGAACTCCTTTACCGGCGCGCCGCCAGGTTTGCAACGAGGCGCGGGAGCTGCTGCGGCGGCCTCAACGGGCTTTGACGGTGGGGGCGGTTATCCCGGTGGCGACGGCGGTTTAGGTGGTTATCCCGGTGGCGACGGCGGTTTCCCAGAAAGCGGCGGCTTCGGCGGAGGCGCCGCGGCGGCTGCTCCCACAACGGCTGCCAATAAGCCGGCGGGTGTTCGGCCCGGTATGAGAGCGGTTGCTGCGCGCACCGACCCGTTTGTCTCCTTCTTCCGACGAGTAGTGCCGCAGGGGCCGCCCGCGTACGCTTTTGCGGTGCCGCTGCGCCTGGCTTCGGTGCCCCGCCCCAGAGTGACGCCCCGAGAGGCACCTGAGGTGACTTTAGGCCCCTTGCCGCCCGTACAGCGGCGTGTCGCGGGAATACTGTATAATGGTGCTGTGTCCGCGATACTGGAAACCGGAGTGCCTGGAGAAAGACCGGCCCAGGTGGTTCAGCCCGGTTCTCTGGTATCGAGCGGTGTGGCAGGTCTGGCCGATTTCACGGTTGAGTCCATCGCTCCCACCCGGCTGACGCTGCGTGCGGAAGATGGCCGCCGCACCGAAGTGCCGCTGACTGGCCTTCCGCCCGGAGCGGCGCGCGTTCCCGGCGGCGGTTTCCCCGGCGGCGGTGATCTGGGTGATGGCGGGGCTGGCTATCCCGGCGGTGGCGGTGGCGGCTACCCCGGTGGCGGTGGCTTTCCTGGTGGCGGCGGCGGCTATCCCGGCGGCGGCGGTTTCCCTGGCGGCGGCATCGCGCCCGGCCTGTAATTGCCTCTTCTACGCCAAAAACAAACGATCCTAACCTCCCAAAACGGGAAGGAGACAGAAACGATGAAAAAAATTATAGGAATGGGCGTGGTGCTCGGTCTGGGCCTCGCGGCAGCCTTGCTGACGCCGGGAACAGCCCGTGCTCAGGCGCAGGGCGGCGGCGGCGGCGGCGGCGGCGGCACCGGTGATGCGCCTCTTCCGCCGATTTCGCTTGATCTGCGTGATGCTCCGGTTCGTTCGGCGCTTGAGCAGTTGTTTACCATTGCGCGGGCGCAGTATACGCTTGATCCGGGGATTCAGGGGTTTGTCACTCTTCGAATCCAGGATCAGCCTTTTGAAAACGCGTTCCGGCTTCTGCTTCGTTCGGCAAACCCGCCGCTTACCTATACACGGGAAAACGGGGTATTTATCGTTCGGCTTCGCCAGAATCAGCAGGATCAGGGGGCAATACAGACCCCGGTCGATCCAACGGCGGGACTGGATGCCGGCGCTCAGCGCGCCACTTCCGTGCCGTCGAAAATCTATCTCACGTATGTCGGCCCTGAGATCGTTCAGCAGCTTGGCGGTTCGGTCATATTAAGCGTCTATCCCGGCATGCAGCAGGGTGGTGGCGGTGGTGGCGGCGGCTTTGGCGGCGGCGGCATGGGCGGCGGCTTCGGTGGCGGCGGCAGCATGGGCGGCGGCGGCTTTGGCGGCCAGGGCGGCGGCGGCGGCTGCTTCGGCGGCCAGGGCGGCGGCGGCGGCACCGGCGGCCAGGGCGGCGGCGGCTTTGGCGGTGGCAGCGGCGGCTTCGGCGGTGGTGGCTTTGGCCGCTAACCACAGCACATGACTATGCGCCCACGCCGGGCAATGACTCGGCGGTTTATTGAAAAACACTAAAGAACCAGACACCGACCGTGCATAGCACGGTCGGTGTGGTGGAGTAGACAGGAGGACATGTATGGGACTCTCTTCGCGGTGGAGCAGCCACAGTGCCGCTATCGCGCTATGGACACTGGGGGCTGCTTTTTTTGCCGGTCCGGTTCGGGCACAGCAGTACGCGGCTCCTGCGTCCAATGAACAGCTTGTCAGCTTAGACGTGCGTGATGCGCGCCTGGAAGATGTTATCAAGATCCTGACCATGAGGACCGGGATCACCAACATCAGCATTGTTCCCCCGGAGGCGGGAAAGTCTTATGGTCTGGTCACCACGACGCTGGCCGATCAGCCTTTGAGCAAAGTGCTGCGCGTGGTCGCTAATACGGCGCGGGCGGTTGTTTCGCAGGAAGACGGTATCTACTACCTGCGCCCGCTGACTGCCAATGACAGCAGCGCCGCTGCCGCCGCATCTCCTCGATTGAACAGTGCGGATGTCAGCCAGGCTGTGGTCGTCCCCGCAATTGCTCCCGCTCCGGCGCGTGTTTCGGGTCCGAAGCAGACCGTCAAGATACGGCTGAACTTCATGCAGCCCAGTGTGCTCAAAAACACTCTATACGATTCCACGTACCTGCATGCGGATGAACTGGATGCGGATGCGGTCATGAATCCCAAGCCCTCCGCGCAGCCGTTGCCGATTATCCTGAATGGCGGCGGCGGCGGCGGCGATCTTTCCGCCGCAAACAACGGCTATTCCGCAGGCCGGCAGGGGTATCCCGGTGGTGGCGGTGGTGGCGGCTTTGGCGGGGGACTGGCCGGTGGCGGCGGCTTCGGCGGCCAGGGCGGCGGCGGCGGCGGTCTGGCTGGCGGTGGCGGCGGTCTGGGCGGCGGCCAGGCGGGCGGCGGCGCGGGCAATGCGCTGCTCCCCGAAGGTGTTACCAATGTCATCGCTTATGATGCCGACAACTCCGTTCTGGTAACGGGCGACCCGGAAGGGATTGCGGCGTTCCAGGACCTCGTCCGGCTTCTGGATGTGCCGCCGCGTCAGGTTCTCATCAAGGTTGAGTTCATTGACGTTGGTATTCAGGAGCTTGATAGCTTCGGTATTGACTGGCGGATTCGTCCTGCCGGAAACCTGGATATCGCCACAACGTCCGTGGGTAGCGGCGGTTCCATTTCCCTTGCATATGCGTCTGGTAATGCCGTTGCGGCCCTGCGCGCCGCTTTGACACGTACCAATATCAACGTGGTCCAGTCGCCCATTGTCACTACCGTAAACAATGGTATCGGCTTTGTTACCATATCCGATATCGTGCCGACTTTCCAACAATCCCAGATTGTTACCGGCAACGGCAACGTTATTACCCAAACAACACAAAGAGACATTCCGTCGGTTAACGGGTTGGTGGTGCAGCCGAGAATCAATGGTGACAACTCGATCTCGCTGTTCGTGCAGCCGCAGTTATCGAGCTTCACCCTTGTCCCCGGCCCAGCCGGAACCATCGGTGCGCAGATTCGGAACCGCACGGTGGGAGCGACACGCCGTATCCGCAACAACGAAACGATGGTGCTGGGCGGGTTCATCACCCGGTCCGATGCCCGGGCGACCAACCGGGTGCCAATACTGTCCGACCTGCCGATTATTGGCAGCTTGTTCCGTTCTCGTGAGCGGACGGTGTCCGGAACCGAGACGCTGGTGTTCCTGACGCCGACGATCATCGATGATGCTTCGACCGGAACCACGGGAGCGATTCAAGCGCCGCCGACGCCGTAGCGTCGCCGCCGGTGCGGTGTAAGCAGCCCCAAAGGCCGGGATGCCGCGTGCATCCCGGCCTTTCCACATTACGCACTGCGCCCTGCGGGGCAGCAGCCCGGCAGCGCGCAGGCAGGAGTTTAGGCTCCGCCTGTGGAACCAATCCACGGAAAGTTTCCGAAACATGACCGGTGAACCGTGCAACATCACGCTGATTGGATTCATGGGCAGCGGCAAAAGCACCGTCGGACGCGCTCTTGCCGGGCGGCGCGACTGGCGCTTCGTGGATACGGACGAGGTTATTTCACGGACGGCGGGGCGGGATATACCTACCCTCTTCGCGGAAGAAGGCGAGGCGAAGTTCCGTGACCGTGAAACTCAGATCGTGCTCGGCGTTTGCGCCGGGCAGCGGCAGGTGATCGCGACCGGAGGCGGGGCGATCCTGCGCCCGGAAAACGTCGCGGCGCTGCGCGGGGCCGGAGTGGTAATATGGCTGACGGCCCGCCCGGATGTGGTGGTTGCCCGGACGCGCCACCGCGCGCAGGAGCGGCCTTTGCTGGCGGCGGGGATGGCTGACCCACTGGCCCATGTGCTGCAAATGCTCGGCGAGCGCGGGCCGCTGTACCAGGCCGCGGCCCATCTTATCGTGGATACGTCGGATCGCTCGCTCCAGGCAATCGTCCGGGAGATCGAGCGCAAAACGACGCCGGGGAAGGATGCTCGGTGCAGCAGCGGGACGACAACATGACGCTGACCGTGCCGCTGGGCGGCGGGCGCGACTACCCGATTCACATCGGGCCGGGCCTGCTGGCGCGGGCGGGAGAGCTGATAGCGCCGCTGGTATCCGCCGCAAAAGGGCCGCGTGCCGGGCGCATCGTCGTCATCACCCAGCCTCCGATTGCCGCCCGGTATGCGGAGACTCTATTGGACGCGCTCCAGCGTTCGCGTCTTGACGTTCAGGTGGCGACTTTTGCCAGCGGCGAGCGGTTCAAAACACTGGCGACCGTGGAGCGTCTGTATCGGGCGCTGTATGACGTGCAGGCCGACCGCAAGACCCTGATCGTCGCGCTGGGCGGCGGCGTGGTCGGTGATGTGGCCGGATTCGTCGCTGCCTCCTATCTGCGCGGCATGGATTACGTGCAGATCCCGACGACGCTGCTGGCGATGGTGGATTCGTCCGTCGGCGGCAAAACCGGTGTGGACTATCGCGACGGCAAAAATCTGATCGGCGCGTTCCATCAGCCGCGCGCCGTGCTTGCCGATACCGATACGCTTCGCACGCTCCCGCCGCGCGAAATACGCTCCGGTATGGCCGAGGTGGTCAAGTACGGCGCGATCCGCGACCCCGACCTGCTTCGCTTTACAACCGAGCAGGCGGGCGACCTGCGTAACCTTGATGCCGCCGCATTGTCTCGTTGCATCGAACGCTCCTGCCGGATTAAAGCCGAGGTAGTGGCGGCGGATGAGCGCGAGGAGACCGGGCTGCGGGCGATCTTGAACTACGGCCACACGATAGGCCACGCGCTGGAAGCGGCGACACGCTACCGGCGCTTTCGGCACGGCGAGGCGGTGGCTATAGGAATGGCGGCGGCGGCCTGTATCGGCGAGCAGGCGGGTATCACGCCTTCATCCGTGCGGCCCCTGCTGATTGAGGCGCTGCGCGCGCAGAGGCTTCCGTGCGCGGTTCCGCCGGATGTTCCCGCAGATACGCTTCTGAGTTTGCTGAACCGCGATAAAAAAACGGAAGCCGGGCAGACGACCTTCGTTCTGCTGAAGGCGCTGGGAAAAACCGAGCTGGTACGTGGCCTGGACGAAGAAATCGTGCGGGCGGGACTGGCAGCGCAGGCGCGGGATTGCACACCATAGGCCATTTTAGGATATAACTATTAAAGCTTGTTATAATGATAGTTCGAGATTACGTAATCTGCGGGTGGTTCGCGCTGGTGGGACTGGCATTCTGGTCGCCGTATCTGGGATGGGGACTGCCGGACCTGACACCGCTGTACGGCCTGTTTTTGCTGGTATCGGCGGCGGCAATGGCACTGCGCTTTGTAAGCAGGCAGGGGCGGGACCCGCAGGCAGTGCGGGATGCTCCCTCCGCGCGCAATGCCGCTGCCGCTGTCACCCCGGCGGTTCCCGCGCAGCCGCGTTCCGCGCGGAGGGAACGAACCGGGAAAACGGGTGCCCGACGGGGGAGGGGAGCAGGTGGATAACAAAACATCATCCGGTACGGTAGGACACGTTACCGGTGACGGTGCCCGCAACGGCAACGGCAACGGCGGTGCGGGAACGGGCACGAACGGTGGCGGCGGCGGCGGCGGCGGCGGCAGTAGCAGCAGCCGCGTCATCAACGGGCGTTACGAGGTGCTGGAAGCCATCGGCGAAGGGCCGCTTTTGGAGGCTTTTCGGGCGCGCGACCGGGCGCTGAATCGTATCGTCGCCGTGAAAACGCTGCTGCCGGTTCATGCCCAGCAGCCCCTGGTTCTGGAGCGTCTGCGCGCCGGTCTGGGAGCGGTCGTCTCCCTCAGCCATGCCAGCCTGACGCGGGTGTATGATGTGGGTCAGGACCCGGACGGCACGATGTTTCTGGCCGAGGAGTATGTGCGCGGCATCGACCTGAAGGAGCGTATCCGGCGTGTCGCCCCCTTTTCGCTGACAGCGGCGACGGACGTGGCTATCGCGCTTGCCGAGGCGCTGGAATACGCCCATGCGCGCGGCGTTATCCATGGCGACCTGCGCCCGCAGAACGTGCTGATCGGTCCCGAAGGCCAGGTCAAGCTGACCGGGCTGGGAACGGCGCTGGTACAGCCGCTTCTGTCCGATGCGAACACGCTGCTGCGGACGGTGCCGTATTCCGCTCCCGATGTCTCGCAAAACCGCACCCCCACCGTGTCCGGCGACCTGTATGCGCTGGGAGTCACTCTTTTTGAGATGCTCACCGGCAATATGCCGTATAACGGGGACGGCCCCATGCAGATCGTTCTGCGGCATGCTCAGGAGCCGATCCCTTCGCCGCGCGTGCTGAACCCCGGCGTCCCCCGCGCTCTGGAAGGCGTTGTTCACCGCGCGCTGGGCAAGCGGCCCCAGGATCGCTACGGCTCGGCATCGGAGATGCTTACCGACCTGCGCGCGGTTCGCGATGCCCTGCGCCATGGAAAGTCGCTTTCCTGGTCGCCGCTCGACCGCGCCGCGCCCGTCGCTGCTGCTGCTGTTGGTGCCGCTGCTGCGCCCGGCGCTGCTGCCGCAGCCGCGCCCCTCGAAACCGAAGCGCCTGAGGAGATGGGGACTATTATCGCGCCCCGCCGAATATCCGAGGCGGAGGCTACAATCGTTATGCCGACACCGACCCCCAAAGAGCGTGCGAAGCGTCCTGCCCCTGCCGCTGCTGCTGCTGTCCCCCACGCGCCGGAGCCGGAACCGCAGGACACCCGCTGGCTGGGCGCGCTGAACCTGTTCCTTTTAGCCCTGGTGCTGGCCGGATGCCTCGGGCTGGCTTATATGAGCCAGTTCTATTTCCGCGCTCCCAAGGACGTGATCGTGCCGAATCTGGTAGGCAAGTCTCTGGATGAATCCCGCGCGCTTGCCAAAGAGCGCAAGTTCAGCATCGAAGTGGTGGAAGAGGCTGTCCGCGAACTGGAACCCGCCGGTACCATCTACATGATGAATCCAAAGGCGGGACGGCATATACGCGAGGGCAGGCCGGTTTCCGTGTGGGTCAGTCGCGGGCCGAAGCTGGTCGAAATCCCGGATGTGCGGGACATGTCCGTCGAAAAGGCGCGGGCGACCCTGGAAAAGAGCGGGCTGCGCGTCGGCCTGATCGAGCGTGAGTTCGATGTGCTGGTGCAGAAAGGCAACGTGCTGAGTCAGAAGCCTGAACCGGGGGAAACCAAGCCGCGCGGTCAAAAGATCGACCTGGTGGTGTCAAAAGGCGAGGAGCCGGCGCCGCCGCCGATTGAGCCTGTGGAAGAGCCGTTCCCCGTCGAGACGCCGTCTGTCGAATCCGGCACCGGTGGCAGCGGTGGCGGCACGGTGGACGCTACACAGGGACGTATCTTTACGATCATCTACAAAATTCCGCGTGACGACCAGAGCCACCGTATCCGTATCGACATCACCGACATGGAAGGTACCCGCACCGTATACGATGAGCTGCGCCAGTCCGGGGAAAGGGTTGAAGAAGAGGTCGAGGCATTCGGCAAAAAGGGCAGCATTACCATCAAGCTTTATGACAACGATGAAATGCGCCGGGAACTGACGATATGACCTTCTCCGGGTCGGCGAAAGGCGATTCGGAGGGAAACACACGGATTGCCCCCTCGCTTTTGAGCGCTGACTGGGGGGGCTTTGCCGAGGGCGCGGCGGCCTGCGCGGCGGCGGGCGCGGACTGGCTGCATCTGGATGTGATGGACGGCCACTTCGTGCCTAACCTGACCTTCGGAGCCGATCTGGTGCGCGCTTTGCGCCCCCGATGCCGCCTGCCTTTAGATGTTCACCTGATGGTCGAGCGCCCGGAAGATTTCATTTCCCGCTTCGCCGAAGCGGGCGCGGATCACCTGACGGTGCATGTGGAGGCGACGCCGCATTTGCAGCGGACGCTCGCCCAGGTGCGCGCTCTGAACTGCCGGGCGGGCGTCGCCGTCAATCCGGCTACCTCGCTGGACTTCCTGCCGTACGTCCTTTTCGATGTGGACATCGTTCTGGTAATGACCGTGAATCCCGGCTTCGGCGGCCAGAAGTTCCTGCCTGCGGCAGCGGCCAAAGTACGCGAACTGCGCTCCCTGCGCGAGCGCGCCGGGGCGAACTTCCTTATCTCCGTGGATGGGGGCGTGGATGACACGACCGCGCCCGGCCTGGTGCGGGACGGCGCGGACGTGCTGGTGGCCGGTTCGTTCGTGTTCCAGCACGCGACAGGGCCGAAGGGGGGCATTGAGGCCCTTCAGTCCGCTGCCACTGCCGCCGCTGCTGCCGCGCGGGCGCAGGCATGAACGCTTTTCAGATCGTTCTCGCCGTGCTTTTCGCGGCTTCCTGCACATACACCGTGGTCGGTTATCCAAGTAAGTACGGCGCGCTTTCCGGGCGCTCGCGGCTGTTTCGCACCGTCGGCCTGTTCCTGCTTAATCTTCTGTTCGGCCTGGTTCTGCTGGGCACGTTCCTCGATTTTCGCGCCAACGCCTCGGCGCGGACGGCGGCCTTTCGCGAAATCGTCTACTGGATCGCCTGTATCTTTCTTGCTCTTTCTTTGATGTGCATCGCGCTTCTGGACTGGCTGGAATCGCTGGTAGCCTACCGGCGCGCCCAGCGCGACATCGTTTACAAAATCATCCAGGACGAGATCGAGGACCAGAAGCGGGACAATGAGGACACGAAGCCCGGCAGCGGCGGCGGCGCGGCCTGATACGTGCGATGAGCGAAAGCGGTGCGGACGACATTCGTTATATGCGCCGGGCGCTGCGTTTGGCGCGGCGCGGACGCACTCATCCGAACCCGATGGTCGGGGCCGTGCTGGTAAAGAACGGGCAGGTCGTGGGGGAGGGATTCCACCTGCGAAAGGGCGAACCGCACGCGGAGACGGCTGCCTTCGCCGCCGCCGCCGCCGCCTCCGGGGAAGCGGCGCGCGGCGCGACGCTGTATGTCACGCTGGAGCCATGCTCGTTTACCGGCGGGGGACGGACGCCCTGTACGGCGCGGTGTGTGGCGGCGGGCGTTGCGCGCGTGGTCGGAGCCATGACCGACCCGGATGCGCGTGTCTCCGGGCAGGGCTTCGCGCAGTTGCGCGCGGCGGGTGTCGCCGTAACGGTGGGCGTGGAGGAAGCGGCGGCGCGGGCGATGAACCGGGCGTATATAAAGCATCGCCAGACCGGCCTGCCGTATATCGTCCACAAGGCGGCGATGACGCTCGACGGCAAGATAGCGACGGAAACAGGCAGTTCGAAATGGGTGACGGGCGAGGCGGCGCGATCCTATGTGCATCGGCTGCGGGATCGCGCGGATGCCATCGTGGTGGGGGTGGGCACGGTCTTAGCCGACGACCCGGAGCTGACTGCCCGCCTGCCGCGCGGGAACGGCCATGACCCTTTGCGCGTCATAATAGACAGCAGACTTCGCACGCCGCCGGAATCGCGCGCCGTGCGGGTATCGAAGGTGCCGTCTGCGGGTACATTGGTGGTGACGGTGGACGGGGCGGATAAAACGAAGCGCGCGCGGCTGGAAGCGGCGGGCGCGGAGGTCGTAACCCTGCCTGCGAACGGCACAGGCCAGGTGGATGCGGCGGCGGCGGCAAGACTGCTTGCCGAGCGGGGAGCGTTATCGGTGCTTCTGGAAGGCGGCGGCGAACTGGCTGCCTCGTTCTGGGAGGCCGGGTTGGTGGATAAAGCGTTGTTTTTTATCGCGCCCAAAATCATTGGCGGGCGCGCTGCTAAGACCCCCGTCGAAGGCGCGGGGCGGACGGCGATGAGCAAGGCAATCGAACTCGCAAGCCTGAAGTTTCGGCGTTTCGGGCCGGATGTGGCCCTGGAGGGGGAGGTAAAGGAAGCGAATGTTTACGGGAATCATTGAATCGGTCGGAAAAGTGGCCCATATCGAGCGGGAACAGGAAGCGGCGCGACTGACGGTGGCCGCCGGGTGTATCGCCGAAGATGTGGCGGTGGGCGATTCGGTGGCGGTGAACGGCGTCTGCCTGACTGTAACCAGCGTCGCGCCGCCGCATGTGACGTTCGATGCGGTGTATGAGACGATGCGGAAAACGTCGCTGGGCGCGCTGCAAAGCGGCGATCCGGTGAATCTGGAACGCTCGCTGCCGGTGGGCGGGCGGCTGGGCGGGCATATCGTGCAGGGGCATGTGGATGGCACGGGGCGTATCGCTTCGATGCGGCCCATCGGCAACTCCTACTTCATCTATATCGACGCCGTGCCGGAGTTGATGCGCTATATCGTCACCAAAGGCTCGGTATCCGTGGACGGCATTTCTCTGACCGTCGCCGAATCCGAAGACCGGACATTCGCCGTCTCCATCATTCCGCACACCTGGGAAGCGACGAACCTGAAGGATAAGCGGGCAGGCGACATCGTCAACATCGAGTGCGATATTCTGGGCAAGTATGTGGAGAAGATGCTGGACGGCTACGGCGTCGGCGCGGGCCGAACGTCTGTCTCCGGTGATCGCCAGTCGGCCTCCGACCGGGAGTCGGCCTCCGACCGGCGCGGCGATGTCTCGATGGACCTGCTGACCCGCTCCGGCTATATCGCCACGGAAACGGAAACCGAGCCGTGGTGAACGCTTCGCGAGTTGAGAGTCCTGGGTTGAGAGTTGAGAGTTTGGAAAGACGGATTCCCTGCTCTCAACGCTCAACGCTCATCTCTCAACCTGCCCGGGAGACCCAACGGTGGTAAACGCGGCGATGGCAACGGGTGAGAGTCCTTTTGCGCGCATCGAAGATGCCATTGAGGACATTCGCAGCGGCAAGATGGTGATCCTCGTCGATGACGAGGACCGGGAAAACGAAGGTGA
Source organism: Armatimonadaceae bacterium (assembly GCA_030447685.1). GTDB lineage: Bacteria > Armatimonadota > Armatimonadia > Armatimonadales > Armatimonadaceae > JAUJOK01. Next base: position 75,190 of record JAUJOK010000006.1, on the reverse strand, counting down.
CTTCGTCATGGCCGCCGAATTCGTCACCCTCGAAGCCATTACCAGGATGATCCGCCACGCCAGCGGCATTATCACCGTGCCGATGACCGAAGAGCGTCTGCAAGCGTTGCAGCTTGACCTGATGGTGCGTGAAAACAGCGAAAGCATGCGGACGGCTTTCACCGTCACCGTGGATGCCCGCGAAGGAACCACCACTGGCAGCAGCGCCGCCGACCGTGCGCTGACCATGCGGAAGCTGGCCGACCCCGACGCCCGCCCCGCCGACTTCAACCGGCCCGGCCATGTCAACCCCCTCATGGCCCGCCGGGGTGGCGTCCTCAAACGCGCGGGCCACACCGAGGCCGCCGTGGACCTGACCCGGCTTGCCGGATTGCAGCCGGTCGGCGTTATCTGCGAGATCATGGGCGACAGCGGCGAAATGGCGCGTGTCCCCGAACTTACCGAACTCGCGCATCGCTTCGGCCTCAAGCTGGTGACGATTGCCGACCTGATAAAGTACCGGCGGCGCACCGAGAACCTGATTCACAAGCGGGCCACGGCCAAAATCCCCACCAAATACGGCGAGTTCGTCGCGTACGCCTATACGTCCGACGTGGACGACAGTGAGTACGTCGCCTTCGTGATGGGCGATGTTTCGGACGGCACGCCGACCCTCGCCCGTATCCACTCTTCCTGTGTTACCGGCGACCTGCTGGACTCGCTGCGCTGCGACTGCGGCGACCAGCTTCACCTTGCGCTGCAAAAGATAGGCGAAGCGGGGCGCGGCGTCCTGCTGTATATCGAGCAGGAAGGGCGCGGTATCGGACTCTTAAACAAGATGCGCGCCTATGAGCTTCAGGATCAGGGCGCGGATACGGTCGAGGCCAACGAACTGTTGGGGATGAAGGCCGACCTGCGCGACTACGGCATCGGCGCGCAGATTCTGGTGGACCTGGGCCTTCGCCAGATGCGTCTGATGACCAACAACCCGGCCAAGCGCCGGGGTCTGGAAGGTTACGACCTGGAGATAGTCGAAGAGATACCGCTGCGCGTCGCCCCGAATCCCCACAACGCCCGCTACCTGCAAACCAAGCGCGAAAAGATGGGCCACCTGCTCGCTGCCGATACCCGCCCCGAAGACGCCGCCGCGTGACGGCTGGCCCCGTCCCTAAAGGAACGGGCTGTTTCGAAGGAGAAGCCCCGTAAACGGGGCTGGTCTCGAACGGTTCACGGCTGCGAGACGTTAGCCCCGTTTACGGGGCTTTTCTGCTTCTAAACAGCCCGTTCCTTCAGGGACGGGTCGAAACGAGGCAGGAACCATCCCCTATTGAGGCGAACCTTGCGGGGAGAACTGCTGCACTCATGTCGAACTTTTTCGAAGGAAATCTTATCGCCACCGGCCTGCGCTTCGGCGTCGTCGTGTCCCGGTGGAACGACTTTATTACCGAACGCCTGCTGGACGGCGCGCTCGACACGCTCCGGCGTCATGATGCGGACATGGAAACCGTGGATGTGGCGCGCGTGCCGGGGACGTTCGAGATACCGATTGTGGCGCAGCGCCTGGCGCGGTCGGGCCGCTACGACGCCGTGATCTGTCTGGGCTGCCTCATACGCGGCTCCACGCCCCACTTCGACTATATCGCCGGGCAGTGCACCAGCGGAATCGGGCAGGCCGCGCTTCAGTCCGGCGTTCCCGTCACCTTCGGCGTCATCACCGTCGAAAGTATCGAGCAGGCGATTGAGCGCGCCGGAACCAAGGCCGGAAACAAAGGCGCGGAGGCGGCGGGCGCGGCTATCGAGATGGCGAACCTGCTGAAGTCCCCTGCCCGGAGGCGAGTAGGGTTGGCGCTGCTTCGGTTCGGGGCGCACATGGGCACGGCGGGCGGGCTGCACAAGGCCGTTACCGGCGGCTATGCTATCGGCTGTGACGCTATTCAGCTATTTACCGCTTCGCCGCGCCAATGGAAGTCCGCCCCGCTGGACACGGCGGCGGTACGCGCATTCCGCCGCGCCGTCGAAAAGACGGGAATCTATCCCTCATCGCCCACGACTCCTATCTCATTAACCTGGCCGCCAAGGAAGACGCGCTGCTGCAAAAATCGCGCGAGGCTTTTCTGGACGAGATGCGTCGTGCGGAGACGCTCGGCCTGGATTTCGTCGTCACCCACATGGGCGCGCACACCGGCGCGGGCGAAGAAGCGGGCATCGCGCGGGGCTGTGCGAATCGCTGAACTGGCTCCACCAACAGATACCGGACTTTCGGGTGCAGGTCGCGCTGGAAACCACGGCAGGGCAGGGCACCGGTCTTGGGGCCACCTTCGACCATTTCGGTCAGATATTCGCCGCTGTGGAAGAAGACCACCGCCTGCGCGTCTGCATGGATACCTGCCATATTTTCGTCGCCGGTTACGACCTGTGCACCCCCGACGCCGTGCAGGCGACGCTGACCCTTTTTGACGAGAAGGTAGGGCTGAAGCGACTGTGCTGCCTGCACGCCAACGACGCCCTGAAGGGCCTCGGCTCGCGCGTGGACCGGCACGCCCATATCGGCAGGGGCTGCATCGGCAAAGACGGCTTCGCCGCGCTGCTGTCCGACCCGCGCCTGCCGGAGGGGCTGCCCGTTATCGTTGAAACGCCCGAATCGGAAACCATGCACCGGATCAATATGTGGTATTTGCGGCAATTGGCGTCACAGCAGTCACCGCCTGTCATTGTGCCCGTCGAATAAATTCGCGGCTACGAAAGACACGAAAGTCCGCCTTCGCGGACTGATTCTTCAATCGGCTGGCCGATTTTGTGCATTAGCCGCGAATTTATTCGACGGGCGGCACAAGGAATAAAAACCAGTGTTGTTTTATGTCAAGGAGCGGGCGCAGCAGCGGCTGCGGGATGTCGAGGCGGCGATCTATCGGGAGCGCGTCCCGCTCGCGCCGCTGCGTTTTTATCAAGGCAGCGTTGAAGGGGAGAGAGACGCCGGAACTTGCCGACGCCGACTGGACTGAGGTGGGTGTCGGGCATTCCTGGCAGGATGCCGAGGCGGCGGCGTGGCTGCGCGGGCGGTTCACCGTGCCGGAATCGTGGGCCGGAGAGCGGGTAGGATTGTGGATCGAAATTAAAGGCGCGGAACCGCTGCTCTTCCTGGACGGCCAGCCCGCCCAGGCGCTCGATTACAACCACCAGGATATGCTTCTGTATGAATCGGCGGCGGGCGGCGAGGCGCACACCTTCGCCATAGAAGCTTACGCCCCGTCGCGCGGCGGTGTCTTCGAAATCCGCGCCGCCGATCTGGTTCGAGTCGACCGAACCGCGTACGCCCTTTTCCACGATATGGCCGTCGCCGTGGAAGCTCTGGACATTCTGCCGGAAAACAGCCGCGAGTACCAGGGACTGCTGCTGGGTCTCGACGCGGCGATGAACGCGCTCGATTACACGCAAAGCGGCGCAGCGGCCAGCAACAGCGATGCCTTCTACGCTTCCCTGTCCACGGCGCGCGAGGCATTAAGGGACGCCTTTTACGATACCTTCCCCGCCGATGCCGCGCGCGAACCGGCGATGACGCTGTCCGGCCACGCCCATATCGATGTCGCCTGGCTGTGGACGCTGGAAAACACGCGCAAAAAGTGCGGGCGCACCTTCGCCACCGCGCTGCGGCTTATGGACGAGTTCCCCGAGTACGTCTTCACGCAAAGCCAGCCGCAGTTGTATCAGTACGCCCGTGAACGGTATCCGGCGCTGTATGAGCAGATAAAGGAACGGGTCGCCGAGGGGCGCTGGGAAGTGACCGGCGGCATGTGGGTCGAAGCCGACTGCAACGTTCCCGGCGGCGAAAGCCTGATCCGGCAGATACTTTTCGGCAATCGCTTCTTCCAGCGCGAGTTCGGCAAAACCACGCGCGTTTTGTGGCTGCCCGATGTGTTCGGCTATCCCGCCGCGCTGCCGCAGATTATCCGGGGCTGCGGCATGGAGTATTTCCTGACCACGAAAATCTCCTGGAGCCAGTTCAACCGGATGCCCGCCGACACGTTCACCTGGCGCGGCATCGACGGCACCGAGGTTTTGACGCACTTCGTCACCACACCCGAATCTAACCAGCGTTTCTACACCTACAATGGGCAGATGACGGCGCGGGAAGTGCGCGGAGCCTGGGACGAGTACCGCCAGAAAGATGTCAACGACGAACTGCTGAACCTGTTCGGCTTCGGCGATGGCGGCGGCGGCCCCACGCGGCGCATGATCGAGGCGGGACGGCGTTTTAGCTCCCTTGCCGGTTTCCCGCGCTGCGCGTTCGGGGGCGCGGAAGCGTATTTCGACCGGCTGGCGGCGCGGGTTAATGACAATCCGCTTTTGCCGCGCTGGGTCGGCGAGCTATATCTGGAATACCATCGCGGAACGTACACGTCGCAGGCGCGTATGAAAAAGGCAAACCGGCGCAGCGAGATTTTGTACCACAACGCCGAACTCTTTTCCGCGCTGGCGCTGGTGGAACTGGAAACGGCCTATTCGGGCGAAAGTCTGAACGCCGGGTGGGAGCGGATTCTTTTGAACCAGTTCCACGATATTCTGCCCGGCTCATCCATTGCCCCCGTCTATGAAGAGGCGGCGCGGGATTACGCGGAGGCGGCGCGCATCGGCGGCGAGGCATTGAACGGCGCGCTGGACGCTCTCGCGGGTGCGGTGGACGTGCGCCGTGATTCCGTCGTCCTGTTCAACCCGACCGACACCCTGCGCGCCGGGGACGCCGTCCGCGTCACCCTGCCCGCCGACCTGGGCGATGTGGAGTTCACCGACGCCGCGAACGCGCCCGTGCCCGCCCCGCTTCTTTCCGAGGCGGAGGGCGAGCGTACCTATCTCGTCAGCGTCTCCTCGGTCGCCCCGATGGGCTACGATACACTGACGGTGTACCGTGCGGGCGGCCCGCCGGAAGCGTCTACCGTGTGGGCGGAATTGGCAGAAGCCCCCCCCGCCCCCAATAATGGGCGACCGTCGCCTGCGGGGGGTGCCGGAAATGCCCCCGCCGTTCTCACCTCTGGCTCCCCCTCTCCCACAGCGTGGGGGAAGGGGCAGGGGGGAGGGGGCCAGGCGGCAACCCTCGAAAATGAATACGTGCGCGTCACGCTGGACGCGGCGGGCGAGATCGCTTCCCTGATCCACAAGCTGCCCGGAGAAGGCGATGAAGTGGTCGAGCGGGAAGTGATCGCGCCGGGTTCGACCGGGAACGCGCTCGTTCTGTTCGAGGACAAGCCCCTGCGCTACGATGCATGGGACATCGACATTTTTTACCAGAGCAAAGCCTACGCCCTGCGCGACATCGGAACGGTGGAAAGTATGGCCGTGGTCGAGGACGGGCCGGTGCGCGCCGGAATCGAGGTCCGGCGGCGGTTCCTGAAGTCATCCCTGACGCAGCGTATTTTTCTCTATGCCCATTCGGCGCGGGTGGAGTTCGAAACGGAGGTGGACTGGCAGGAGCGGCAGATGCTGCTAAAAGCCGCCTTTCCGGTGGCGGTCAATGCCGCCCGCGCGACCTACGAGATACAGTTCGGCGTGGTCGAGCGTCCGACGCACGCGAATACGTCGTGGGACTGGGCGCGCTTCGAAGTGTGCGGGCATAAGTGGGCCGATCTGTCCGAAGGCGACTACGGGGTCAGCCTGCTGAACGACAGCAAATACGGCTATGACATTCGCGACAATGTCCTGCGCCTGACCCTGCTCAAAGGGGCGATTGCGCCCGACCCCGGCGCAGATTTGGGCCAGCACTCGTTCACCTACGCCCTGCTGCCCCACGACGGCGACTGGCGCATGGAAACGGTGGACGAAGCCTACGCGCTGAACTACCCGCTGCTGTCGCGCTTCGTCCCGGCGCGCGGCGGCGGAATGCTGCCGACTTCCTACACCTTTGCCACGGTGGACGACACGCGCGTCATTATCGAGACGGTCAAAAAAGCCGAGGACGGCGACGGCATCGTTATTCGCCTGTACGAGGCGATGAACACGCGCGGCACAGCGACGCTGACGCTTGGCTTCGAGATTTCCGCCGCGTTCGCCGTCAATCTGGTCGAGGAAAACCCCACTGCCGTACCGCACACGCGCAACACCCTCACCTTCGAATACCGGCCCTTCGAGATAAAGACCTTTCTGGTAACGCCGCGCCGATAGCGTGTAAAATAGCTCTGAAGGGCATATCGAGTTGCGAGGAATTCTCGTATTATGGCGACCATTCTGAATCCACCCAGCCAGAACACCGTTCTGCACAACGTAAGCTGGCAAACCTACGAATGCCTGTTGGCCGACTTCGCCAACAGCAGCGCGCCGCGCTTTACCTATGATCGGGGAACCTTGGAGATTATGAGTCCGTTGCCCGAACACGAACGACGAAACCGCATTCTTTCTTTGCTGGTCGAGGTGCTGGCCGAAGAGCGGAACCAGGATATTCAAAACCTTGGCTCGACCACCTTCCGGCGGGAAGATTTGCTGCGTGGCTTTGAGCCGGACTCGTGTTTCTATATCCAGAACGCCGACGCTATCGATGCCGACGCCGCGCAGATCGACCTCGGCGTTGACCCGCCGCCGGATTTGGTAATCGAGATCGACATTACCCATCCCTCATTGGATAAGTTCCCGCTGTATGCCAGCATCGGCGTGCCGGAGATCTGGCGCGACGATGGCGAGACGGTGCAGGTCTTTGCGCTTCAAGGGGAAGCGGGATATGTCGAGCGCGGAGAAAGCCTTGCCTTTCCCGGCCTCACGGGCGTTATTCTTTCCGGCTTTGCGGAGACGGCCCGGACGCTCAAGCGTACGGCCTGGCTCCGGAGCCTGCGCGAGTGGGCACGCCGCTCGATAGGCTCCTGATCCCTATGACCGAAAACAACGACGATACCAAATACTTAGAAGCACTGGTTGCCGCCGCCGAAAAGACGCTGTCTCAGACGTTCGGCGGAACGGTTCGGCTCGAAAGCGGCGAGGCGCTGCGGGAAAAATACCGCAACCGCGTTCTGCGCTGCCGCGTGACTGAGGCCCCGTCTCTGGGCGTGCCGGAAAGCGTTATTGTCAAAGCATCGGTGGGCGAGGCGGAGAACGCTTACGATCCCGACAAAGATGTGCCCAACGGCACGGCCTGGCGCTTCTACAACGAATGGGCAGGCAACCGGTTTCTGAACGAATGCCTGGCGCAAACCCCACTGAACGCGCGGCTCCTCGGCGGCGACCGGGCGGCAGGCTTGTTCCTCCTCGAAGACCTGGGAACGGGCGCATCGCTTGCGGACGTTCTTCTGGGCGACGACCCGGAAGCGGCGGAAACCGCGCTGACAAGCTACGCCGCGTCGCTGGGCAGGCTGCACGCGGCCACCGTGGGGCGCGAGGACGAATGGCGGCGCATCCGCAACAGCATTGGAGGAGCAGAAAAGACGCGCGAGCCGGAAGGGACGCGCTGGCTGCGTGAAAACGTCGGGCGGTTTCGGGAACAGGCTCAGGCGTTAGGTGTCCCGGTCGCTGCCGGTTTTGATGAGGAGGCAGCCGTCATCGGGCGCACGCTGGACGAACCGGGGCCGTTTCTAAGCTTTTCCCCCGGCGATACCTGCCCGGATAACCATCGGCTTGTTCCCGGCGACTATCTGCGCTTCTTCGATTTCGAGTTCGCGGGCTTTCGGCACGCTCTGCTGGACGCCGCGTATTTGCGGGTCCCCTTCCCGACCTGCTGGTGCGTCAACCGCGTGCCGCCGGGCCTGGTGCCGCGTCTGGAAGCCGCCTACCGCGCCGAGTTGATCGCAGGCTGCCCGGAAGCGGCGGACGATTCTCTGTTTTATACGGCGCTCTGCCATGCCTGCGCAAGCTGGACGGTGACGAGCCTTAGCTGGGGATTGAAACCGGCGCTGGAAAAAGACGATCAGTGGGGGATCGCGACGCAGCGGCAGCGCCACCTGCTCCGGCTGGAAACGTTCACGGACCTTGCCGACCGATCCGGCTGCCTTGCCGTGATGCGTGAGACGGCCCGGATGCTGAGCGAAGCGCTGCGCGCGCTGTGGCCGGAGCCGGAGATGCGGATGCCGATTTACCCGCCGTTTCGACCCAAGGAGTAGATATGCCGGAAGAAACCGAACCGACAACGTATGCCGACGCCGGGGTGGACATCAACGCCGGGAACGAAGCCGTGCTGCGGATGAAGGAGCACCTGCGCTCGACGTTCACGCCCGATGTTCTGGCCGATGTGGGCAGCTTCGGCGGCATGTTCGCGCTGCGTACCGAGGGACTGACGGAACCGGTGCTGGTGTCCTCGATAGACAGTGTCGGGACGAAGCTCAAAGTGGCGTTCCAGATGAACCAGCACGACACCATCGGGCGCGACCTGGTCTGGCACTGTGTCAATGATATTCTGGTGCAGGGCGCGCGGCCCCTGTTCTTCCTCGATTATTTCGGCACCGGCAGGCTTCAGCCCGAAATCGCCGCCGACGTGGTGAAGGGACTGGCCGAAGGCTGCCGCGCGGTCGGGTGCGCGCTTGTCGGCGGGGAGACGGCGGAACTGCCCGGCATGTACGCGGAGGGCGAATACGACCTTGCCGGGTGCATCGTCGGGCTGGTGGAACGGGGCCGCATCATCGACGGGCGCAAAGTGTCCGTGGGAGATGCGCTTATCGGCATCGCCTCGGATGGTCTGCACACGAACGGTTACAGCCTGGCGCGCTATGTGCTTCAGGAAAAGGCCGGATTTCGCCTGGATCGGTTTTTTCCCGAACTGAACCGGACGCTGGGCGAGGAGCTGCTGGCCCCGCATCGCTGCTACGCGCCCGCTTTGCTGCCGCTTCTGGAGGAGTTCGAGATTCACGCGCTGGCGCATATCACCGGCGGCGGCTTCTACGATAATATTCCCCGCGTGCTGCCCGTGGACTGCCAGGCGATTGTGGAGCGACGCCAGTGGGAGCCTGCCCCGATCTTCCGGCTGATCCAGGAAGCGGGCAGCGTACCGGACAATGAGATGTACCGGACGTTCAACATGGGTATCGGCATGGTGGTTATCGCGCCCGGCGATGTGGCGCTGAGCCTGATCGAGCGGCTGAACCGCGCGGGCGAGAACGCCGCCATTATCGGCCAGGTCGTCCGGGGCAGCCACGAAGTCCAGATCATGTAAGACCGGGGCTGGTTGTGTGGCCGAACACCATCGGATAAATCCGAGGCTACGAATGTACAAAGCCTGCAGCGACGCGCTGTGCGACCTTCACAGGCTCAAGAATCAGTCCGCGCAGGCCGCACAGCACGGTGCTGCGGACTTCGTGCACTGTCAGCCTCGAATTCATTCGACGGTGGACTGCTGTATAATCCGGTGGAATCATGGAAGAACGAAAGAAGGATAGTTGATGCAGTTTGACGTTTTCGGCATGTGCAACGCCCTGTTCGATATTCAGGCCGAGGTACGCGATGAGGCCCTGACCGAGTTGAATCTGCCCAAGGGCACGATGATGCTCCTGGAAGAGGAGCAGCAGCGCGAGATCGTCCCGCGCATCTACACCCATATCGTCAATACCGAGGCGGGCGGCTCCGGGGCGAACACGATGATCGGTCTGGCCCTGCTGGGCGGGCGGGCCTGCTATACCAGCCGGGTGGGCCGCGACGAGCACGGCGATCTGTACGGCGAAGGGCTGCTCAAGCAGGGTGTCAAGCCGAACCTGGGTGTCGGCGACGGGCCGACCGGTATCTCGCTGATTCTGATTACGCCGGACGCCGAGCGGACGATGTGCACCTACCTGGGCCAGTCGCGCAGCCTGCGCCGCGAGGATGTTAATGTCGAAGATTTGCGCTCCAGCCGCTATCTGTATGTGACCGGCTATCTGTGGGACACGGAAAATCAGAAGGAAGCCGTGTTGCACGCCATGCGCGAGGCCAACAAAGCGGGTGTCAAAGTCGCGCTGAGCCTTTCCGACCCGTTCTGTGTCAGCCGCCACAAGGAAGACTTTCTTCATCTCCTGCGCGAGCATGTGGACGTTTTGTTCGGTAACTATCAGGAGGCGCAGATGCTGACCGACGCCGACAACCCGTTCGATGCCGTGCGCGCGCTGGCGCAGCTCAGCGACATCGCCGTGGTAACGATGGATGACAAGGGGTCATTGATCCAGCAGGGCGAGACGCGCTACGAGATTCCGGTCTTCCCCGTGCAGGCGGTGGATACGACCGGGGCCGGGGATATGTACGCGGCGGGCCTGCTGTACGGGCTGACCCAGGGGCTGTCGCTCGATGTGACGGGCCGCATCGCCGCCTACGCCGCCGCGCAGGTGGTCGCGAAGCTGGGGCCGCGCCTGGAAAGTATCGACGGCACGTTTATCGATCATTTGAAAGCGGGGGGACATTAAGAGGCCTCCCTTGCCCCCAAGTTTAGGGGTTCTGAACCTCGCCCCGTTACGCTGCCATGCCACAAAGACACAAAGACCGTGAGCAAACGGGACGCCCCTGGTTCTCCATGCATCCCATCGAGTTTTTGATTTTAGCCATCGTCGTTCTAACGCTTGCGTTTTTCGCCAAGAAGTGGGAAACCAAGCGGTTGGTCGAGATTCGGGAGCGTCAGCTTAGGCAGATGTACCAAACACAAAGCACGCCCTGACTAACGCCTGCTGTGTCAAGTACATTATTGCCCAAACTTGGGCGATAATATACTTGACACCGCAAGCGAGGGAATCTACTTCTTTCGCTTCGCAACCCAAATCCATAGGAGTAGAACAGCAAGCAAGGCGGCGGGATAGCCAGCCAAATAAGGTAGCTTTCCATATTGCAAAAAGGTCTGACACGCGGCTTTCGCTTTTACTGTGTCAAGATTACCCAAACTTAGGGGGCAGGGAGGGCAATGCTAAGGTAGCTCGGTCGTGAAGATGCTCTGGGCTATGTTATGACGTTGAGGGTTGAGTTTCTTCACCAAAAGATGTCGAGCTGCACCGTTTGTATTGTTTGTTTTGACGTAGAGAGGCATGGCCTCGGCTCCGACCTGAACCATCATAGTGATTTCAAAACCATCAGGCGTTAGCACCGGTATCCCTCTCGCTTCCCGATCTCGAAAGTTTTGGGATATGGCATGCAGCGTTTCTTGCTCGTTATCCAGGTCGATTTTTACGAAAACCGCTCAGAATCGCCGCTTGCGGCGCGGGATAAGCCTTTCGAAAGGCTTGAGGCAAGCCTTGATTAACTTCTCAGCACGATGCTCAACCATCTGGTCTGGGCATCGCTCTTGCAATCGCCGCGCGCATGGACGCTCTGCTGCGCGAGATCGCTGAGGCGCATCATATCAGCATTGATGAGATGGAAACAATATCTTCTGCTCGTTTCCGCCCAGCCTTTCGATCACCCAAGCGGTGACGCGCTTGATTTCTGCGCGCACGGTGCCGGAATATTGCTTGTTCGAGTCAGCCACGGCGCATCGGGACGCACCTGATGATGCCCAACTTGAGTTCTAGCCGCCGCAGCAAGCCCGAGGCTTGATTGATTACAGCATCTAACTCCATCGCTAATCCGCCTATTATTGAGCCTAAAAGGAAAAAACACAGCTCATACGTGCGGAATATTGCTTGTTCGCAATGCGTCAGCAATGGCTTCAAAGCAAAAAGAATGCGCAAAGGAGCAAAAAGAAACTCCAGCCGCTCATTATCTTCCAGGGGAGTGTTGCCCTCAAGGAAGTTCTTAGCGGTGCTGAGCATCTGTGTTAGGACTTCTGTCGCCTCTGCATTCATACATGGTTCTCACATAGCTGCGGTTCGGGGGCGGGTGCGACTGCGCCCGCCTCATGCCATTCCAGCACCTTGAAGCAGGCGACCGGTTCGGCCTTGCCCTTCAAATCCACCCTGCCCTGCGGCTCGACCGTCACGTAGGGCTTGACGCGCTCATAGGTGGTCTCATCGATAATCATATCCGGGGCGGCAGCGGCGGCGGCTTCAGCAGATGCGCCCGCGCTTGGCGGCGGGGCCGTGCGCGATAGGCGCGGGGCCGATCCATCGTTCATCCACCGGGTCCGACGCCAACTGATAGCGCGTGTCCGACGACAGACGAATGCGGTCGCTCTGGTTGTCCAGGCTGCCATGCACGGTAAACATGCTGAAAACCAGCAGGTCGCCCGCACGGTACTCGTTGGTGAGCCAGCGCCCGCCGAACCGCTCGCGCAGCCGCACCGGGTTCTGGGTCAGGTGGCCGCCCCATCCGATGTTGTGGTTCGTGCAGACCTCATCCACATCTTTGGTGCCGTAGCCCGACCGCAGGCGCTCGTGCTTGTGCGAGTTTTCCAGGATCATCACCCCGCCTATCTCCAGCGAGATGTCGCCCAGCGGCGTCCACGACGTATACAGGTTGGTGGTGCCGCGCCCCATGAAGACGATGTCACAATGCGGCGCGGTGCCTGTTCCTGGCGCGACGGCGCGCATCCAGGTATCGAAGTGGCGGACGGGGCCGCCCAGGAGCTTTTCGTAGAAGTCCATCATCCGGCCCGTATACAGCAGCGTGTGCAGCGGCGCGTTGTCGTGCGCCAGGTCGGGCTTGAACTTCACCCCCACGCCCTGTCCCGCGACCGCCTCGATGCTCGGATATCGGTCGTCCAGCAGGCCATCGGCGGCGAGCCTATCGGTGACGGCACGCCGCGCCGCCAGAACCTCGTCGCTGTCCAGATAGCCCGCTCCAGATAGCCGTCTTCCTGGCGCGCAGCGTACAGTCATAAATCGCGCTTCTTCGCAGGGTGCGGCGGGCGACGTGTCCAGTTCTTTGCCAAGCGCCGTCAGCGCAGCAGCGCCGGTGTACGGGAACCGCAGCAGCAGTCGTCATGCACGAACTCACGGTGGTGATATTGGGTCACTTATTCTCACCTGATGCGGCGCATTCCTTCCCGACCTCTCTCTCAGGGTCATTCAGTTTTCCGTATACCCAGCGGTGGGCTGTGCCGCGTGGTATGTTCTTGTCCATCAGGCCGATTCCTGATGGCTGCCAGCAGCGCCGCAGCGCACCTGGGAGCATCAAAGGTGACATCGCGTACATAGTGGCAGCCAGCGCGCAGCAGCGACAGGAGACGCTTGTGGCCTCTTGCGGCGACAAACTGGTAAGGCCATAGATCGTCTCTTCCTGCCGCTTGCCGCCGCCGCTTGCCGCCGCCTCTTCTTATACCCGGCAGGCACATCGGCGCTGCACGCGCCGCCTCAGGCAGAACACCTGAGCGACGTGGGGGAAGTCCAGATACCCGGCAGGCACATCGGCGCTTGACGCCACAAGACTCTTCAAGCCTTGCACCGTGCTCATTACCTTCCGGGAACCGCAGCAGCAAAGAAGCATAGCAGTCATGCACGAATCTCCTTGTCCACTATGGTGGGACGGCTGGTGATATCGTCACCACGTCACTTAGTTCTCCACCTGATTGGTCTGCCGGAAACCGCTTCTTGCAATAGTGTCAGTCCCAGGCCATGACTGACCGCCGACAACAGATGCACGTCGCAGGTTCCCCCCTTTTGCCCCTCTCCGGCTAAAGGCGCAAGGAGCGAAGTGACGCAGAAGGTGGGGGAAGCCCAGTGCCAGTTCCTTGCCGTAGTTTTTGCCCCAGTCGGAAAGCTCTTGTAACCGCACAGCGTGCAAACGCGGCGCGTCTGGGCGAAAATCCTTCACTTCGAGAGCCGTCCCGAACAACCCGATTGGCTCCGTTGCCGCAAGTATAACAGAACCAGAAAGAAACTGAATGACCTCTCATATAGCGGCAGGCTGCCTGTATGCCGCCGATTTTAGCAGTGGTTTTGCGCGGAAAAGGACTGCAACGTGACCCGGCTTTCTGATACGCTACGGTGGAACAATCACCCCCGGCACCGTCACCATCACGTTTACCGTCAACGGCACCGGCCAAACCGCCACCGTCACCATCCGAATCCGGGGCGGCGACGCCGTGGTAATCATCCAGTAAAAGCAGAGAACTGCCGCAATCCCTGACAAAGAACTATGAATGAACGCTGGACACTGGCAGGAAAGCGCGCCCTCGTTACCGGGGCGACAAAGGGCATTGGCCGCGCAATCGCCGACGAACTGCTGGGACTGGAGGCGGCTGTCCTGATTGTGGCCCGCAGCGCGGAGGATGTTGACGCCTGTTTGAAAGAAGCGCGGGAAAAGGGCGGCGCGGCGCACGGAATCGCGGCGGATGTGACCACGCCGGAGGGTCGCCGCGCCGTTCTGGAGGCGGCAGGCGACGTTCTGGGCGGCCTGGACATCCTGGTCAACAATGTCGGCACCAATATCCGCAAATCCTCTGTGGAATATGCGCCGGAGGAGTACGACTTTCTTCTGCGAACCAATCTCGGCTCGGCCTGGGAAATGTGCCGCGCGGCGTATCCGCTGCTGCGGGAAAGCGCGAGCGGTGGCGGCGGCAGCATCGTCAACATCGGCTCGGTGGCCGGTTCGGTTTCCGTCCATTCCGGCGCTCCGTATGCGATGACCAAGGCCGCTCTGGATCAGCTAACGCGCTATCTGGCCGTGGAATGGGCGTCGGACGGTATCCGTGTCAACGCCGTAAACCCCTGGTACACGCAGACGCCGCTCGCCAGCGTGGTGCTGGACAAGCCGGAGTTTCGGGAAAGCGTGCTGGCGAGAACGCCGCTGGGCCGGGTGGCAGAGCCGCAGCATATATCCGGCCTGGCGGCGTTTTTGTGCCTTCCCGTGGCGTCTCACATTACCGGCCAGTGCATCGCCGTGGACGGCGGCTTCCTGGCCTTTGGCTTTTAGGGGCAGGGGAGCCAAAACCGAATACCAGCGGTACAATACAGGAGTCGGGGAACGCAACGGCGAAATTGCGCGTAAGAACGTCCATAGTTCCAGCATTTTGCCCTCCGATGTATCCGCCTCACCGCCGAGGACTCGCCGCCTGCGAATCGCCTTTCGACTTTTGTCTGCCGATCTTATCGAAAATAGCCATGCCCATGAGAAACGTGTCTTTTATCGCCACCCTCGCCGTTTTTGCTTTGACCCTTGCGGGGTGTAACAACAACCCGTATCCGGCGGGAGAGTCCACGAGCAATGTCCTGTACCGGACGCTGAGCGACGATCCGAAGTCACTGGACCCCAGCGTCACGTATACCGTCGATGAAGCCCAGGTCACGGACCTGATCTACCCGTCCTATTTTCAGTATCACTACCTGAAGCGCGACCCGTTCGTGCTGCAACTGAATCTGGGCGCGAAGGAGCCGGTGCGCGAGCCGTACGTGTTCACGGACAAGCACGGCAAAACGGTAAAAGGCGAGCGGTATACGTTTACGATCAAGCAGGGCCTGCGCTTTCAGGATGACCCGGTCTTTCCCGGCGGCAAGGGGCGCGCGATCACGGCCAATGACTTCATTTACAGCTTCAAGCGCATCGCCGACCCCGGCGTCCATTCCCCGGTGGCTTCGTTCTTCGAGGACAAGGTAGTCGGGTGGAAAGAGTACGCCGCTGAGTTCGAGAAGAAGGGCAAGGCGCACTATGATGCCTCGCTGCCCGGCGTCCAGGCCGACCCGCGCGACCCGTACACGTTCCGTGTCCTGCTGAATCAGCCCTACCCGCAGCTTCGCTTTCTCATGGCGATGCACTTTACGACCCCGATCCCGCGCGAGGCGGTGGAAAAGTACGGCGAGCAGTTCGCTTTGCAGCATCCGGTCGGCAGCGGGCCGTACCTTATGAGCGAGTACCGGCCCAAGCAGCGGATCGTCCTGATCGCCAACCCGAACCGTCACCCCGAATTTTACCCGACGGAAGGGCAGCCGGGCGACCGCGAGGCGGGTCTGCTGAGGGATGCCGGAAAGCAGCTTCCGCTGGCCCAGAAGGTCGTCTTCAATATCAACAAAGAGGCCGTCACGAGCTGGAACCTGTTTCAGCAGGGCTATCTGGATGCCGCCGGAGTGGGCAACACGAACTACCAGCAGGTAATCGCCAAAGCGGGAATGCTGACCGAGGAGATGAAGCGCAAAGGCGTACAGCTTAAGCGGGACGTGCAGGCGAACATCTATTATATTGCGTTCAACATGAAAGACCCGGTGGTCGGCGGCTACACCCCGGAAAAGCGCAAGCTACGGCAGGCCATCTCCCTGGCCATCGATTCGCAGGCGTTTATCGATCTGTTTTCGCAGGGCATCGGCAGGCAGGCAGAGTCCATTATTCCGCCCGGCGTCTTCGGGTACGAGCCGGAGTACAAGAACCCATACCGGCGCTACGACCCGGACCTGACCCGGGCGAAGCAGCTACTGGCGGAAGCCGGGTATCCGAATGGGGCGGACAAGAAGACCGGTCAGAGACTGATTCTCAACTTCGATAACAGCGCCACCACGCCCGCCGGGCGTCAGCTTGTCGGACTGGTTACCAAGCAGATCGAACGTCTGGGCGTGAAGGTCGAGTCGCGGTCCACGCGCTCCAATGTGTTTCAGGACAAGGTGAACAAGGGGCAGTTCCAGTTTATCCGCTACGGATGGTTCGCCGACTATCCCGACCCGGAAAACTTCGTCTTCCTGCTGTACGGTCCGAATAAGCGCCCCGGCCCCAATGCCTCCGGCTACGACAACCCGGAATACAACAAGCTTTTCGTGAAGATGCGCGCGCTTGAGGATGGGCCGGAACGCCTCGCGGTGCTGCGGCAGATGCGCGCTATCGCGGTGGAAGACGTTCCCTGGGTGTATATCAACCACGACGAGGACCTGTCCCTGCACTATGACTGGCTCCTGAATGTCAAGTCGCACCCCATCGCCAACGACACCACCAAATACCGCGCCGTGGATGTGGAAAAGCGCGCACAAATGCAGCGCGCGTGGAACCGCCCCAACTACCTGCCGCTTATCGCCATCGCCGGTCTGCTGGTCGTCGGCGCGATACCGGCGGTCTCGGTGGTCCGGCAGCGGCAGAACCGGCGGGTGCGGCGCGCGGATGCGCCCGAAGCGGCGGCGGCAGCGGACAGCAATAATAACGGAAAGGCTTCGCACTGATGCTGCGCTACGTGCTGCGGCGCATTTTGTACGCCGTTCCGATACTGGTCGGGGTCGCGCTGCTGACATTCGTCCTGTTTTACGCCAGCGCGTCCCCGCAAAGCCTGGCCCGGCGCAACCTGTCCACCCGAAACCCGACGCAGGAGCAGATTCAGCAGTGGCTGAAGGATCACGGCTACGATAAGCCGCTTTCCGTGCAGTTCAAGAACCATGTCACCGGTCTGCTGGTGTTCCGCTTCGGCAAGTCCGACGCAACCGGCGAGCCGATCTGGAACCGCATCAAGCAGGGGGCCGGGCCGTCGGGTCTGGTCGCCTCGCTGGTGTTTCTGACCGGACTGACGGCGGCGATCAGCTTCGCCGTCGCCGTCGCCTACTTCCGGGGGACCTACGTAGACTACTTCGGCACGTTTTTGTGCGTACTGCTGATGAGCATCGTTTTCATCGTCTATGTCATCGGGCTTCAGTATCTGCTCGGCAAGATACTGAAGTACGGGCCGATTGCCGGCTTCCAGACCGGAATCGCCGCCTGGAAGTTCGTGCTGCTGCCGGTCGTCATCGGCGTTCTGGCCGGTCTGGGGTCGGAGACGCGGCTGTTTCGCACCTTTCTACTGGATGAGATCAATCAGGATTATGTGCGAACGGCTCGCGCCAAGGGGGTCGGCGAGCGCGCGGTTCTGCTCCGGCACGTTTTGAAGAACGCCCTGATCCCGATTATCACCTCCACGGTCGCGGCCATCCCCGCGCTGATCCTAGGCAGTCTGGTGCTGGAGAATTTCTTTGGCATTCCGGGCCTGGGCAGCTATCTCATTGACGCCATCAACAGCCAGGACTTTGCCGTCGTCCGGGCAATGGTGTATCTGGGCAGCATTTTGTATATCGTCGGCCTGATTCTTACCGACATTGCGTATGCGCTGGTAGACCCGCGCGTGCGGCTGGAATAGGAAGGGGCGCTTCGCTTTGGGTCGTTTCTTTCAATCGGACCTTTTTTACAATCTCGTGCCGCTGCTCGTGACTGCCGCGCTGATCTTTGTGGTCGTGCGCGCGCGCCGCCAGCCGCTCTGGGCCGAAGCCTACCGGCGCATCGGGCGCAACAAGATCGCGCTTACGGCGCTGGGAGTAATCTGCCTGTACGGCTTTGTCGCCCTGTTGGACAGCATCGGCTCGACGGACCCGAAGACGCAAACGCGCCGCACTCTTTTAGACCGTGTCTTTGAAAAAGAAAAAGAGAAGACCTACTCCGCGCCGGGTGCTCGCATGACGACCGGCGAGCCGATCCCGTCGCCGCTCAAAGCGCCGGGGACGCACCTGCTGGGCACCGACGGCGTCGGCGACGATGTTCTGTACCGGACGCTCAAAGGCTGCCGGACCGCCTTCATTATCGGGGGACTGACCAGCCTTATCGCTACGCCGCTCGCGCTCTGCCTGGGTCTGCTGGCGGGCTACTTCGGCAGGCGCACCGATGATGCCGTCCAGTATACCTACACGGTTCTTTCGTCGGTCCCCAGCATCCTGCTGCTGATCGCCCTGATTCTGGTTCTGGGGCGCGGCCTGCTGCAGATTTGCCTTGCGCTGGGCATTACGCGCTGGGTCGGTCTGTGCCGCCTGACGCGCGGCGAAACGCTCAAGCACCGCGACCGGGACTATGTGCGCGCCGCGCGCGCTCTGGGGGTCAGCAACGCGCGTATCCTGGCGCGGCACATTCTGCCCAACCTGCTGCCGGTCGTCATTATCTCCGTCACGCTCGGCTTTTCCGGCCTGATTCTTTCCGAAGCCATTCTGTCGTATCTGGGCGTCGGGGTGGGCGCGGAGATCGGAAGCTGGGGCAACATGATCGACGCCGCCCGCGACGAACTGGCGCGCGACCCGGTCATCTGGTGGAATCTGACCTCGGCGGCGACCGCGCTGTTTGTCCTGGTGCTCGCTTTTAATATCTTCGGGGACGCGCTTCGTGACGCCGTCGATCCCCGGCTCCGGAGTTCTTAACGATGCCGCCACTACTCCAGGTCGAGAACCTGCGGACCTATTTCCACACCCCGCGCGGCATCGCCAAAGCCGTGGACGGTGTCAGCTTCCAGGTGGAGCAGGGGAAGACACTGGCGATTGTCGGCGAATCGGGCTGCGGCAAGTCCATCACCGCGCTTTCGCTGCTTCAACTGGTGCCGGAGCCGGCGGGCTATATCGAGGGCGGGCGCATTCTGTTTGAGGGACGCGACCTTTTAGATTTAACCTGGGACCAGATGCGGCGCGTGCGCGGCGACGACATCGCGATGATCTTTCAGGAGCCGATGACCAGCCTGAATCCGACCTTCACCATCGGTTATCAGTTGGTTGAGGCGATGACTATGCACGGCAAGTTTACCGGAGCGCAGGCACGGCAGCGCGCTAAAGATTTGCTGGCGCGTGTCGGTTTGCAGGACCCCGCGCAGGCGCTGCGCCAGTACCCGCACGAGCTTTCCGGGGGGATGCGCCAGCGCGTCATGATCGCGATTGCGCTGTCCAACGAGCCGAAACTGCTGATCGCCGACGAACCGACGACGGCGCTCGACGTGACCGTGCAGGCGCAGATTCTTGCCCTGATTCGCGACCTTCAGCGCGAGCAGAACATGGGCGTGCTGCTGATAACCCATGACCTCGGGATTGTCGCCGAGACCTCCGAGGAGGTAGCGGTGATGTACGCCGGGCAGATCGTCGAATATGGCCCGACGTCCGCCATCTTCCACGAGCCGCGCCATCCCTACGCGCGCGGCCTGTTCGCCAGTCTGCCCGCGCGCGGGCGGCGCGGCCAGGATCTGGCGACACTGGAAGGTATCGTGCCCCCGCCGACCGCGTGGCCGCCCGCCTGCCGCTTCGAGCCGCGCTGCGCGTACCGCTGGGACACCTGCGCTCAGGTTCCGCCCAAGTACCATCCCGCCGACTCGGATAGGCCTGTTCGCTGCCATCTGTACGACCCGGAGATCGCTGACAGGCCCGCGCGTGGAGCCGCGCCGATTGCCAAAGAGCCGGTCGCCCCGGACCCGACCGTGGAGGCGGCGCGATGACAGCAACCCCTGCGAATCCCTGGGCCAAGGACGGTGAAGCGCCGCTGGTTTCGGTGCGCGGCCTGAAGAAATACTTTCCGCTGCGCAAAGGACTGTTCGCGCCGCGCGCTTATAAAAGGGCGGTGGATGATGTCTCCTTCGATGTGCCGCGCGGCACCACTGTCGCGCTTGTCGGCGAATCCGGCTCCGGCAAATCCACCGTCAGCCTGATGCTGCTCGACCTGCTTGAACCCACGGACGGCGAGATTCTGTACCAGGGCAAGCCGTTTTCGGCGCGCAGCGGGGGGGAGCGCCGCGCCCTGCGGCGCGAGATGCAGGTCGTCTTCCAGGACCCCTACGCCTCCCTGAACGCCCGCATGACCGTGCGCGAAACGCGTCTTCCAGGACCCCTACGCCTCCCTGAACGCCCGCATGACCGTGCGCGAAACGCTGACCGAGGGGATGATCGTGCACCGCATGGGCGGGTCGGCGGCGGAGCGCGAGGAGCGATGCCTGGCCCTGCTCAAGCAGGTCGGTATGCCCCCGGAGGCGCTGGATCGCTATCCGCACGAGTTTTCCGGCGGACAGCGCCAGCGTATCGCCATCGCCCGCGCGTTGTCGGTCGACCCGTCCTTTATCGTTCTGGACGAACCGACCAGCGCGCTCGATGTCTCGATCCAGAGCCAGATACTCAACCTGCTGCGCCGCTTGCAGCGCGAGCGCGGCCTGACCTATCTTTTCATCACCCACAACCTCGGCGTCGTGGAATATCTGGCCGATGCCGTCGTGGTGATGGAAAACGGTAAGATCGTCGAGCGCGGCACCGTGGACGAAGTCTTCGATAACCCGCGCGAGGAGTACACCAAGCGTCTTCTTACCGCCATCCCCTCGCTCGACCCCGATAAACCGAAACTCGAAGGCACAACGGCGGCGGTTACGGAAACGGCTCGGGCCTGAGCAAATCCCGGCAGCAGCGAAAAATCTCACACGGCGGACAGGCAGTCATTCGCAGGATAATTCCCCATTCATCGCGAAAATAGGTTCCACGCAAGCAAGCGCCAGGTTTGCTGCCGCATGAGGTTCCCGCTACTATGAAGCTGTTGCATCCCGTTATCGAGGTCGTGCCGGGCTGCCGTGCCCAGCAGCCCGCCGCCGAGGGCACGGTGGGGGAACGAGGGCAACGACTGGCTGTACTGCGACCTGCGGCCCGGACGCAGCAAAGACCTGCTGCTGGAACCGGCCACGGTGCGTGTCTCCGTGCCGCCGCCGGAACCCGGCGACTGGTGCCCGCATCGGGAGTGGGGTCTGTGGTAGCGTCGGAATCGGGCGACGTGCGCCCCGCGCCGTCCGAGCGGGCGGTCATCTACTGCCGCCCTCCCATTCCCGCAACGCTGACCGGCTTTTTCGGCGCGCTGGTGCAGAATGGCAAGGGCCTGCTGCTGGGTCTGATCGCGTTGGTTGTCGCCTTTAACCTGGCCGTGCTGATGTTCGAGAACGTGTGGCGGGGCAGTGTTATCGCGGAGCCGTTGTCCTCCCGGGTCGCCGCCGATGGGCAGTTGACCGTCGCCGGTAAATTCCTGCAGGGCGCGCGGGTTTTGATCAACGACAAGGATGCGGTGGAGGCGAAGCTGGGCAGGCCGCGCGGCGCGGAAAATGTGCTCAATGCCGAGGCGCGCAACCTGCTGACCCGCATTTCGGTAAACAATCGCCAGTACCTGACCTTCACGGTTCCCAAGCAGTACGATCAGCAGAAGATAAGGCTTTCCGTGCAGCGCGTCGGCCTTCTGCCTTTTCTGGGGCCGCTCATGCCCAAATATAAGTGTAAAACCGAGGTTCAGGTCGGGTGGGCCGCCGTCGCCGTGAAAGACCCCCGACCCCTGGCGGGCGGCACCGTCAAGCGCGGCGCGGAGTTTACCATCCGTGATCCGGTCAAGGCGCTGGGGCAGGACCCCGGCACGGTCCTGGTCGGCGGGGAGCAGGGCACGCTGATGGGCTGGAAGCCGGACCGCATTCGCGTTCGCATCCCCCG
The DNA here is from genome assembly GCA_030447685.1 of Armatimonadaceae bacterium. Taxonomy (GTDB): domain Bacteria; phylum Armatimonadota; class Armatimonadia; order Armatimonadales; family Armatimonadaceae; genus JAUJOK01. Next base: position 53,237 of record JAUJOK010000006.1, on the reverse strand, counting down.
AGAAGCGGGCGACGGCCAGCTTCCAGTCGTCGTCGCGATGCCTGATGGCCGCGCCTTCCCGGCAGGCACTATCAATATTCCCGTGGATGCGGTGCAGACGGCTCAGGGAAATACGCGCGGCGGCGCGCCGTCGCCGCTTCAGCCAATACCGCCGATGGGTGGGGGCGGCAGTGGCAGTGGTGGCGGTGGAGGCGGAGGAGGCAGCAGGACGCCTGCCGCGCTGCCGACGATCCCGCCCGCTCGCCCGCCGGTGCCGCAGCCGCAGAACCCCCGCCCGCCAGCGGCGACGCGACCGCAGCCGCAGAACCCGCGCCCGCCGGTGTCTACGCCGTCGCGTCCGCCGTCCAATCCGGTGACGCCGCCGCCGTCCAATCCGCAGCCATCGCGCCCGCCAGTGACGACGCCGACGGTCAACCCGCAGTTAGCGCAGCTTCGCAGTGAGCGCGATACGATGAGGCAGCAGCGCGACGCCTTGAAGCAGCAGGTGGACGAGGAGAGAGCGGCCTGGCAAAAGCAGGCGGACGTGCTGGACGACCGCAGCGCGAAGCTGGATAACGTGTTCCGCCAGGCCAAGAACGAGGCCGCCGGTATCAACCGGAGCGATGCCGCCGCCGTGGCGGCCTACAACCGAAAGGTCGCCCAACTGCAAAGTGACGAGAACGATTACAGGAACGATGCCGCCACGCATCGGGAAGCGCAGAACAAGCTGAACCAGAAGATACGGCAGCTAAATCAGATGGCGCAGGACATTGCCGATCTGGAACAGCGCATTCGTCAACTGGAACGCTGATGCGGGTAAGGACACGACAAATGAGGCGATTGTTTTTGGCGGCAGCGAGTAAGGCGCAGAACAAGCTCTCATCAACGAGATGGCGCGAGTCTGGACCAGCGCATACGTCAACTGGAACACTGATGCGGGTAAGGACACGACAAATGAGGCGATTGTTTTTGGCGGCAGTTTTGGCGGCTCTCATGGGCCTTATCAGCGGATGCGGCGGCGGCGGCGGCGGCGGTGGGAACGGCAACGGACCCTCCGGCGTTATCTCCCGAATCGTTATCCAGAGTTCGGCGGGGAGCAGCGTCGCCATCGGGCAGTCCGTTACCCTGACCGTGCAGGCTTTTGCCGGGAATACGCCGGTTTCCGTGGCCCCCGCCGATCTGACCTGGGAGATTTCGGACCCGCAGAAGGCGCGGCTGACGGTAAGCCAGAACCAGGCTGCCGCAACCATCACGGGCCTTGCTGTGGGAACGGCAACGGTTCGGGTGCGGCACCGGGGCGTGTTTGCGAGCGAGCCGTTCGTCGTTACCATCACGCAGGATAACGTGCCGCCGCCGGGGCCGAACCGGGTCGAACTCTACGCTTCGGCGCCCGCCGCGAGGGTCGGCAGCACCATCACTCTGATTGCCCGCGTTTACGTCAACGATCAGCCGGTGACGGTGGGGCCGGGCGAACTCCGCTTCCGCATCGCCAATGCCGCCGTGGCCGCCTTTGAAGCGGTGCCCTCCAGCAATGACGCGGCGGCGCTGCGCGGCAGCGCGGCAGGAACTACCGATGTCACCGTCCAGTACAAGGACAATCTGACCAGCCCGCCGCTGACGGTCACGTTTACCGCCGCCGCGCCTCCCACGCCCGCGATTACCCGCCTGGAGATTCAGGGCACCGCCAGTACGCTTACCAGGGACCGCCTGCCCATCACGCTGATCGCCCGCGCTTTTTCGGGAAATCAGCAGGTGGCGGTCGCGCCGAACAGCCTGACCTGGCAGGCGGCGGACCCGGCTTCCGTGGAGATACTGCCCGCGACAGACAACGACAACGCGGTGACGGTAGGGGGCAAGGCAGTGGGAACGACCAGCATCACCGTCACCCACAATAGTTCCGTGGCAAGCCCGCCGTTTCCCATCACCATCACTGCTGCGCCCTGACGCCGCCGCTGCGCCGCCGATCCTGCCAGCGCCAGAACGGCGCGGCCAGGATCGCGGCGACGACCAGGGCAACGATGAAGTAGTTGTACAAGTGCATCGGCACGAACGGCAGATAGTGCGCGATAAAGGAGTCGCGATAGCCGGAGCCGGGCCGGTCCAGTTCGCGCAGATGGTTCTCCCAGACCGTTACCGGACAGCCGTCAGGGAGGAAATCAAAGAGAATCACCGGCGCGAGCAATAGGTAGAAAGCTATCTCCCAGCGCCGGTGACGGTGGAGGCGGCCCACAACGGCGGCGAGCGCGCTCACCAGAATAAAGGCGGCGATTAGGCCGTGCGCCGCCGCCACCAGATTCGCCAATCCACCGAACATAAGCAGGACGTCCTATTTTTTGACGTAGGCCTGCGGCGGTTTTATCGCCTTCGGATTCTTCTTGGCTTTGGCGACGAACTCGGTGATGCAGGGCGGGCAGCAGAACCGGTACGTTTTACCGCCGACAATCCAGGTGAGCTTCGGGTTGGCTTTGGTTTTGCTGATCGGGCAAAGGATTTCGCCCCGCTTCGGATTGGCATCGTGCGACGGCATGAAGTCCGGGTACTTCTCCGATACCGTCTTTCCGCCGTTGGCCTTGATGTCGGCTTTCGTGTACATCCCGCCCGGCGTCAGGAAGACAGTCCGCTCCGTCTCTTTTTTCTGCCCCTTGACCGAGGGCGTGCCCACTGCGAGCGATACCGTGGCAGCCACAGCCGCCAGAGTCAGGGATAGTCTGGTCATACTATTTCGTTTCATAATCATTCCTTTTCAAAAAGCCGTCGAGTAACCGGCGACGACACGCAGCGCTTCGCGCTCCGCCCCGTGAAATCCGGCCACATCCGACTGCACGCCCACATCCATCACCGAGCGCACGGTCACTTGCTGGCGCATTCCCGCCCCGACCGACAGCGCCGGGCCTTTGCCGCTTTCCTCCGCGCTTTGCAGCGATATTTCCGCCAGTCCGGTGCGGTCGAAACGGGTGGGATAACCGAGCGGCACGGTATAGCCCAGGGTAACGCCGGGGCGGAAGCGCCGCTGCCCGCTTTCCGGGCGGGAAGATATACCTAAGTCCACGTTCACATGCAGCCGGTCGTACTGCCGCGCCGCTTTGCTTAAAATCCCGCGCAAACGGAACTCCGTGTTGCTGCTGCCGCGTCCCGTGGGCAGGAATACATCGCCGCGCAGGGATAGGGCGGGCGTGCCGCCGTATTCGCGGTTGAAGTTATGCAGCACGCCGATACCCACATCGCCGATGTCGAGCCGCCGGTCCTCGGAGCCTGTTCGCCCGCCGATAGAGGGGTCGAAATCCACGCTCAGGTGCGAGTTCAGGGCGAAGCCGTACAGGTATTCGGCGGTCAATCCCAGCCCGGCGGAACTGCCGCGCGGAAAATGCAGGCCGATGCCGAACTCCAGCGCGCGTTCCCGGTACGCTACCGCTTCCGCATCATCGAACGAGAGTGGACGGCCCGCATCGATGTTGTTGTGATCCACGGCCCGCGCGGGGACGGCTAAAAAGAGCAGGGCGAGCAGTGTTAGGAGGTAGCCCCTCTGGCCGTCACCCCCCGGCCCCCTCTCCCACGCTGCGGGGCGAGCGTCGCCTGCGGGAGAGGGGGAGAAAGAGGATGCGTGGGCGGCTTTTCTTCTCCCTATCATCGTTTCACCGCACCCTTCTTCGCCGTCTTATCCGCGTAAGGATTCTCGACCGGCCCCTGCGGCTTTACATAGGTGTCCGGTTTTTTACCCGCGCGCTCCGACCACTCAGCCAGCGTCAGCGGCTTGGTGTCGGCGTATTTGGGGTTCGCCTTTACGTAAGCGTCGAAGGCGGCGCGCGACGTGAACGCCTGCGACCAGGCATCGCAGTGCGCGTGGCTGCCCTCGTCCTCCAGAAAGACCAGGCCCGGCATCGGCTCTCCCGCCAGCGTAAGATTGCCCTGGTCGTCGGAGATCAGGACGACGCTGCGCGCCGGGTCTTCGGTGGGCAGGTCCAGGATAGCCTGTCCTTTGGTTTCCGCCGACATATCGCGGGCGCACAGGGCGCAACGCACGCGCATCGTCCAGCCGTCGGCGCTGACCTGGGCGGGACGGAAGCCCGGCTTGCTCCCGACAAGCGGCATGGAGCAGTGATGGCAGTCGTCCATGCGCATCCAGCCCATCTCCGGCATGTACATCACCTCGGTGGTCGCGCCTTTCATCATGCCCATGCCCGGCATTCCGGAAAGATGCCGGTGGTCGTGCAGACCGCTTGCCGCTTTGCCCTGCCCCGGCTTCTCGTCCGGGTGCGCGTGCGCCGACACCAGATAGAGGGCGCGCTGTATCTGCTCGTCCTTCTGCCGCTCGGTCATCCAATCCGAAGCCAGGATGTCGTTGACCATATCGTGGAGCATATGCAGGTTGTCGAACGCATTGGCGATGTGCGGGAACTTCGCCGAGAAGGTCGGGCTGACCTCGGCGAACATCGGCATGAACGGGCGCGTCGTTTTGTACAGCTCCGTTTTGCGGTACTGCTCGCCGACGACCGCGTAGGCCGCCCGCTGCTGCGCCAGTGTTTTGTTGTAGAGCATGTCGTACATCGCGCCCTGAAGCCAGTGGTAACCCCAGAACAGGCCATTGACCTTCGGGTATTTCTTTCTAAACGCCCCGCTGTAGGGCTGGCTGTCCAGATAGGCCATGTTCATCGGCAGCGGCGTAATGGCGTAGGGGACGCTTTCAAAGTAGAACGCCCAGAGCCGCTCGATCTCGGCGTCCTTCTCTTTTTGGGTCAGCTTCGTGCTCGCCAGCACGTCCACCGTCTGCGCGTGCAGGATATGGGTCCAGTCGAAGACCTGTTCCAGCACCCCGTAGCGGCGGGCGAATGTCGGCGAAATCATCCGCTCATCGGGCATCAGCTTCGGCGGGTTTTTCAAAACCTGATTGATGCGCGTATAGGTCGCCGTTTCCAGTCGATCCGCTTTCCCCGTGACTAAATCCTCGTAGGCCATGCTATGACCCACGGCGACAGCGTTCAGGTCATAAGCCAGCGGGCGGATATTGTAGATGTCGTGGTTGTACGGCCCCCGCTTGTAGAAGATATGGTTGGCCTGCTTGTTACGCATCCATCCCGGCAGGTTATCGGGCAGGGGCGGCAGCGCGCGCACGGCGGCGGGAGCGGTCTTGCGGCCTGCCTCCGGCTTGTGTCCGGCGTGCGGATTCGGGGCCTGCTGCTGCGCGGAGGCAGCAGGCAGGAAAAACCCGAAAGCCAATCCTGCCGCCGCCGTCAACACCCGCGCCCGTTTTTGCAACGGCGTTGTGTTCATTCGTGTGCCTCTTTGTTTCCTTACTTCGCTATCTCGACGATCTGAGCCAGCGTCAGCGGCTTGGCATTCTTCAGAAGGGCTTTGTTCTTCTGAACATGCGCCTGGAAGGCGGCCTTGCTGGTGAAGGCGCGGTAGGTCGTCTGGCAATGGCGATGGTTCGCCTTCTCGCCGACAAAGACCGTGCCGCTCGGAGCCGACCAGTTGCCGTTCTTGCGGGTAATCACCACGGGCTTTCCCTTGATCTCGCTGGGCGCGAGGATGCTCAGGTCGCCCTTGAACGCGCTTTTGGCCTCGGCAAGCGCGCAGTAGACGCAGCGGTATTCGATGCGCTTGCGGCCATAGCGCAGCGCCACCTCGTTATCCATCGTCGGGGTGTCCTGCACGACATCCAGCTTGCAGTAGGGGCACTTGGCCTCATGGGCCTGCGCCGGGCGACCGGCAAGAAAACTGGACATGCCAAGGGAAACAAAGGCGGCGAGGCTGCCCGCGAGCATTCGGCGGCGCGAAACAAAAGACGTGCGATTCATGAGTCGATTCCTCCAGGGTAGATGCCGCTCAGGCGGCGGCGAAGATGTCGGTACCAGGGAGAAAGGAGGCTTCTGTCTCCTTTCGCCGTAAAACGTGCTTGTTATTCGTGTCGCGACGAAGTGTCTACAGGACACGAATTGGGGACGTTCAGGCGAAAGGCGGGGCGCGGCCCGCATCGGACGCAAGGGGCAGGAGGCGCGGCGGGGTAACGGTAAAAGACGTGCGCGGCGCGGTGGCGGCAACGCGAACTGTCGGTACGCGCAGAACAGCTGGTACGGGCCGCACCGCCGCGACCAGCACCGGCAGCGCAATCGGGTGTGCGCCCGCATCTGGGGCGGGAACGCTGGGCGTCATCGCGCAGGCGCAGGAATCCGCGTCGGCGATGGCTGCTGTCGCGGCCTGGTGGCTTTGCATTGCGTCCGCGCCGCCGCAGCAGCAGGCGCTGCCGCCGCCGCCGACGCCCGGCATCGTCTCGCCCACAGGGACGCAGGCCGCGACCGGCCCGGCAAAAATTGCCAGGAACCAGGCACCCAGTATAATAATGGCGAACCGCGAGCGCAGCATTCGCATGAAGAGTTCGCCGGTTGATTATCCGGGTGCCCCCTGTGGGTATTTTTCGTCAAGGGCTTCATGCGTACGACCCGGTTACCCCCAGGGCCGGTTTCAGACGATGCCGGTAATGGTACTTCTACCTTTAGAAAACAATGAAAGGCTCCTCGGGGATGAATAGGAAACGCGCCCCTGCTGACCATCTTTCGCGGCTGTCCCTCTGCGGCGCGGTTCTGCTGCTGGGGATGTTCGCGCCGCCCGTGCGCGCCGCGCAGCATGAAGCGCACCACGGCCAGCCGAAGCGCCCCCGGCACGCCCCGTAGTCCCAGCGGCCCGACCATCACGAAATGATGGATGACGTACGCCAACTGCGCGGCCTGCGGGGCGCGGCTCTGGAACGGGCATTTCTGACTATGATGCAGGACCATCACCAGTCCGGCGTCGATATGGCCCGCATGGCTCTGGGCAAACTTCAGAACCCCGCGCTTCGCCGCCTGGCCCAGAAAATGGTATCCGTGCAGACGAAAGAAAACGAGCAGATGCGGGTCTATCTATCGCGCTGGTATCGGATGGACCGCCGGGCAAAGCCCGATCCGCGCATGCAGGATACGATGGAAAAGATGGCGCGGCTTTCCGGCGCGGCGTTCGACCGCGCTTTCGTGGCAGAAATGTCGCACCACCACGAAGGGGCGATTCAGATGTCCGAACCGGTGCGTCGCCGCGCCCCGCACGCCGAGGTGCGTCGTCTCGCCGTCAAAATCCTGACCGACCAGCGCAAAGAACAGCGCGCAATGCGGCAGGCATTACGCGGCGCATAACAGCGGTATATAGGGTACGATAGCTGTACTTAAGGCAGGGGTGAAAGCGAGATATGGATTTAATGGAAGCGAGCGAGGAGTGGCAGGGTCTTCCCGAAGAAGAGGAGGAGACGCCTCCCTTGACACGGCGGGCGTTTTTCACGGCGGCAGCGGGCGCGGCGCTGGGCGTGGGGCTGGCCGCAAGCGACGAGGAGGCCGAAGCGGCGGCGGCACTGCCCCGGCGCGTGCTGGGCAAAACCGGCGTACGCGTGCCGATTCTGGGCTTCGGCACCGCCTCGACGGGCATTCGGCGCAGCGTCCGCAACGGCGCGGAGCTGTTCGAGGAGGCGATTCGCCTGGGCGTGAACTATATGGACACGGCTCCCTCGCATACCGGCTATGGCCGCGCGCAGGTACAACTGGGCCATGTTCTCAAGAACCGCCGCAAAGGCGTTTTCGTCGTCACCAAATGCCACGAATCGGGCGGTGATGATGCCCTGCGCCTGCTGCAAAAGAATCTCAAAGAGCTTCAAACCGATCACGCCGATCTGGTCTATGTTCATTCCCTCGGCGACATCGATCTCGACCGGGCGCTGGGTAAAGATGGTGTCTTTCCCGCACTGATGAAGGCCAAGCGCGATGGTCTGACCCGCTTTGTCGGTATCAGCGGCCACCACCGCCCCGGCAAGTTCCTGCGGGCGCTGGCGGAGTACGACATCGACGTGATCATGTGCGCCGTCAACTTCGCGGATCGGCACACGTACAACTTCGAGCAGAAGGTGTTTCCCGTGGCGGCGAAAAAGAACACGGGTCTGGTAGCGATGAAGGTATTCGGAGGGGCGAACTGGCAAAGCAAGGAGATGAGCAACCGTATGATGCCCCCGGAGCATCTGCGGACGGCTTTTCGTTACGCGCTGTCGCTGCCGCGCGTGTCGCTGGCGGTGCTGGGCATGGCGAGCCGCGAGGAGCTGCATCAGAACCTGGCCTGGGCCAGGCAGTTCAAGCCGCTTACGGAAAAAGAGCGCGCGGCGCTGGTGCCCACGGGCCGTAATATCGCTGAGCGGTGGGGGGCGCACTTCGGTCCGGTCGTTTAGCGCGTGTGCCGCTTTCGTCTTCTCAAAGCCCCCTCCGCATTGGAGGGGGCTTTGTTGTTTTTGTGCCCGTCGATTAAAATCGCGGCTATGGAAAACACAAAGTCCGCAGCACCGTGCTGTGCGGCCTTCGCAGGCTTCGTACCTTTACAGCCTCGGATTTATCCGATGGTGCTGAAGAGTGACTGGGCGTGATTATTTCCTACGCAGGTTTCGAAGAGGACGCTGCCGGAAAAGAGAAGGCAGATAGCAGCAGCAGGAGGCTTTCTTCCAATGGCAACGCACGACATCGCCCGCGAGGGCTGGGCCGAGTTTTTCGACGATTTCAGCAAGGCGCGGCAGGGGGTGATGGTTTCTATCGAGACGGTCGCGCCCCGCACGGACGGCCCGCAGACACAGACACGGGCGCTGCCGTTCGTCGGCATCACGTTCGAGGACAAGGGAAGCGGCGCGAACACCATCCAGATCATGGCCGGTACCGAAACGGACGACCATCTGACGCACACCGTCACCAATCCGCAGCGCGTTTTCCATAAGACCGGGGCGGGCGTGATGAGCGCGGAGGTCAACCCGGACGAAGTGCTGGAAATAACAGCGTCGGAAGACCCGCCGATTACCTATCTGCGCTTCCGTCGGGAAGAGCAGTAATCGGCCCCGTCCCTAAAGGAACGGTCTGTTTCGTACGGAGAAGCCCCATAAATGGGGCTGATGATTTTAACCGGCGCAGGTTCCCGTGTCTCCCAGCCCCGCTCACGGGGCTTTTCTGATACGAACAGCCCGTTCCTTCAGGGACGGGGCATTGCGGGTTGCCCCGAGGCTTGCGGCGCGGTATAATAGGATTGGCGTAAAGAAGCCAAAGATTTTGCTTGGAATTACCCCGGCTCCAGCCGGTAGGAGGAATTACGACAACATGGCGGCACCGACAATCGAGGCTCCGGCGACGACAACGACGACCGACAGCCCCATTACCCTTACCGACCGCGCGGCCCAGGAAGTCCGGGACATTCTGGAGCAGCAGGGCAACCCGACCGACGTGTCGCTGCGTATCTATGTGGCGGGCGGCGGCTGTTCCGGCCTTCAGTACGGCATGGCGCTGGACGAGAACGTGGAAGAGGGCGATGCCTTCTTTGAAGACAAGGCCATCCGTGTCGTTATTGACCCGATGAGCCTGAAGTATATCACCGGCTCCGTGGTGGACTATGTCGAGACGGCGATGGGCGGCGGCTTCAAGGTCGAGAACCCGAACGCCGTCAAGGCCTGCGGCTGCGGCTCTTCGTTCTCCACCGAGGATGATGAATCCGGCCAGACCCTGACCGGCGGCTGCGGCTCCTGCGGCAGCCACTAAGCGTCTTACTTTCCGAAAGAAAGCGGGGGCGGGATTATTATCCCGTCCCCGCTTTTTTGGGTAATAATATACTTGACGCAGCAGGCTCTTATTGGTTGTTGCCCTGCTTAGACGTTTTCCTTGTCGCCGCCTTAATACAGAGTTACCGTCTTTTCTTAATGTGCTCGTATAAGCGCCGGAATATTAAAGGCATTAAAAAAGTTACCATGCTGAGAATCAGGGCTAAAGGCGCCGCCATTGTCTCGGCATGTGAACAATATCCCAGAGACGTTCCAACAGGTACACCCACAAACCGGTTAGCACCGCGCAATAAAAAAAGTAGAGATATTAGCGTGTGCAATTTCCCAGCAGCCAGCAGCGTCATCGTTATCAACGAGAGCACCAACCGCAAGAGATGCACCTTTCTTTTGTGTATTCGGTGCGTCTCATGCACCGTGTATTCGGTGATCGGCGGGTACCAGAAGACATCCCAGTAGGATTCCATCGTCGGCCAGTCGGCGATTGCCGGAAACACGAACGGCTCCACCACCTTGCGAAAATCGGCGTCGGCGTTTAGCTGGGCGTCCAGCGGCCCGTAAACCGTCAGACCCGGCGGCGGCGGCTGATTCGAAACGCGCGAATCGATATGCAGCGGGTTTTCCGGGCTGCGGTGGCCGAGGCCGGTCGTATAGGAAAGGTTCAGCGGATTCGCCCCCAGGCCCGTCTGGCAGGCCAGCAGCGCGGCGTGCAGATACCGCTCCTCGCCGGTAAGCGCATGGGCGCGCACCAGACTGATCGCATCGGGAACGGTCAGGCGTCCGAAACCGGCGGGCGCGTTAGCATCCTTTGTCCAATGAAAACCGGTCGTGTTCGCCGTTGTCGCGCGGTCGTCAGCTTCGCGGCGCAGCGCCGCTTCGGCGTTGGCTTTTACCGCTGCCTCTATAGGCCGCCCGGTGGTGCGCGCATATACCCAGGCCGCATCACGCTGCTCGTGCTTTTGCCACAGCGCCAGCGGCGCGGCAGCGTCCTTGAAGACCGTGGTTTGCAGGAACAGTTGGTGCCAGCGGTCGTCGCCGGTCAGCCGGTACAGTTCGGCGGCGGCCAGATTGCGCGCGTCCGCGACCTCATGGGGGTCTTTTTTATCCGCCCGTTTGGGCAGCTCGGCCTCGGCCCAGGTCATCGCGCGCAGGGCACTGTCACGATACTGCGCCGCCCGCTCCGGCACGCGGGTTTGCAGGGTCAGCGCCGCCCGCGCCGCCACCCCGGCGTACAGGTAGCTCGACCAGACATCCGGCGCGTAGGCGAAGACGTTCAGCGATTCCTGCCAGCTTGCCTCGCCCAGCCGGGGATGCTCGGAAGATTCGATGCCGCCCCGGATGCCGCCGCTTTCGGTTTGCAGGCGGCGGTAAAAGTCCAGGCCGAACAGCGCCTCATGCAGAATATCCGGCAGACCGTCCTTGCCCGACTCCGGAATATTCAGCGATAGCTCGTCGAAATAGGCCGGGAACAGCGTATAAAGGTCCAGCAGCAGACGGGGGACGCTCAGATGCTGTATGCGCCGGTCCCAGTCCCCGGCATCCATATAGCCGCCCCAGGCGTCCGGCACCGTCTGCTGCGTCGCCCCGGCTATCAGTTCTTTAAAGTTATCGGCGGCGGTCGTCCGCAGCCCGTTTTTCGTATCCATCAGCGTCGTCGTAGAAGCGCGCACGCGGACGCCGTCTTCGGGGTGGAAGGGGCGAGGGCGGACATACTTGGTATACGGCGGGCCGAGGGCGATTCCGCTGCGCTGATGATAAAAGCCGCGCGCCGCCACCCCAAAGGCGTCGTTCCAGACCTCGCTGCGGATCGGGAAAGGGTAAGAACAGCCGACGCCTTCGACATAAATACGGAAGATACCGGGACGGCGCAGTTCGCTGAAATCCATCCGGTACACATCGACGCCGTTGTAGTTGCGCTTGCCCGCGTCCTCGGCGGCGTCGGCGCTTTTGGAAAGGCTCACCTTTCCGTCATGAACCATCATGCCCGTGCGCGCGTCCAGCACCAGAAACCGGGTTCCCTCGGCATAGCGCAGCGCGCCGCCCGTGCCCATCCAGCAGGAAAGAAAAGCGACTTTGGCGGGGTCGTCGGGCCGGAAACCGACATGGCTGATGTGGACGGCTTCGCTGCGCATGGCCCGGGGGTTGTATACGAAGCTTTGCCTGCTGAATGTTTTTTTGCCGAAGGTCAGGTTGTAGCGCCGCCCGATTTGCAGGGGGCGCGGCAGGCGCAGGAAGATCGTATGCTCCTGAGGCGCTTCAAAGCGCCATTGCCCGATCTGCGCCAGATCCGTTGGCCGCGTCTTCCGATACACCGCTTCGGGCCTCTTGCCGCCCTTGTAGCCATTATCGTCCGGTGACGACAGCCGGTAGCTGGTGGGGCGCTCGGCCCATGCCGTATCGAGCGGCTTGCCTTCCAGCCGATCCGCTGTCCACAGCAGGCCGCGATCTTTGCCCACCAGCGTTCCCAGAAACTTGCCGCCGCGCATCACCCACAGATGCTGGCCGTGCTCTTCCACGCGGTCATCGGCGGCGGGCGTATAGCGCACCTGCCGACCGTGCTCCACGCGCTGCGCGCGTATCGTCAGCGCCAGAATATCGGGTGCGACCGGCGCGCAATGGACGATGCGCGCCGCGCCCGCTTGTTCCGCCGGGACGGGGGCAGCGGCAGCGGCAGCGGCAGTGTCCGCCGCCGCCGCTGCTCCCGTCGTTACCAGCAGCAGCAGCCATGCGGCCAGAACCCAGCGGGAAAGGCGAAAGGGGTCCGTCATAAATCCTCCAGCTTTTAGCACCATCGGATAAATCCGAGGCTGTAAGAGTACAAAGCCTGCCTTCGCAGGCTGCATTCTTCAGTCCACGAAGGCGGACTTTGTGCTTTTCGTAGCCGCGAATTTATTCGACGGGCAAGGAACGGCCCAGGGTCGATAAAGAGCCTTACTACAGCAATAATATCATGTTTCTCTATGAATCGCGCCGGGGCAGCGCCGCCGGAACGGGTTTGAATACCCTGCCTGCGCCGGGTAACACCGCATTGACGGGGCGGCGCGGCATCCGCTGATGGATAGCCGCCCTGCACCAAGGAGGTTTCTCATGTCCACCGTTTTATCCCCCGCGCGCCCCCTGGGCAGGACCGGCGTCACCGTTCCCCTGATCGGATACGGCACCGCTCCGCTGGGAAAAGAAAAAAATATCAACACCGAGCAGGCGATTCGCTGCCTGAACCACGCGATTGACCGGGGAATCACCTACCTGGACACCTCGCCGGACTATGGCAGCGAGGAGAAGGTCGGTGAGGTGATGAAGACGCGCCGGGACGAAGTTTTCCTGGCGACCAAAGTGAACAACCGCAGCAAGCAGGGCGTTCTGAACGAGCTGAAGGAGTCGCTCCGAAAGCTGCAAACCGACCATGTGGACCTGATTCAGGTGCATGCCGTCAATGCCTGGGCGGACCTGGAGCAGGCGCTCGCTCCCGACGGCGCGTGCGCGGCGCTGGAGCAGGCCCGCGATGAGGGACTGGTGCGCTTTATCGGCATCACCGGGCACGCGCGCCCGGAGCTTCTGGGCCACGCTATCTCGCAGTACCCGTTCGATACGGTGCTGGTGGCGCTGGGCATGGCGGATAGGCTCGTTACCAGCCCGGAAACCTTTCTGCTGCCCAAGGCGGTCGAGCGCAATACCGGTGTCGTCGCCATGAAGGTGCTGGGGCACGGGCAGTTCGCCAGCGTCGATCTGGCGCTGCGCTATCCGCTCGGTCTGCCCGGCGTATCGCTGGCTATCGTCGGTATGGACGTTCCGGTGCAGATCGATCAGATCGTCGATATCGCCGCCAACTTCCAGCCGCTCAGCGAGCGCGAGGAGCAGATTCTTATCGAGGAAGTGCGCCCGCTGGTGGAGAAGGACGCCGACGAAAGCAAGAACGGGCAGGGGCCGCTGTTCTGGCTGCACGATACCGCGGTTATGGGCTGGAAGCAGCACGACGAGCCGGTCATGGTGGACTATTAAACTGGCGTACGGGGGAGCGAAACGACGGACGACGCAGCAGCAACACAAAACGGGGAAGCGGCGAAGCGGCCTTTTGACCTGACGCTCGCCCTTCCCCGTATCGAGGCGGCGGTGGAGGGCTACCCGAAGGCCGGACTTTTCGAGCTTTTCAAGGACGGCTTCAATACTCCCTTCGAGATACTCGTCGCCTGCATTATCTCCATCCGAACCACGGACGAGGTAATGCTGCCGGTCGCGCGGCAGTTATTCGCGCGCGCCCGCACGCCCGCCGAAGCTGCCGCGCTGACGCCCGCCGAGATTGCCGCGCTAATCACCCGCAGCAACTACTACGAAAACAAGGCGGCGCAAATCCATGAGATCGCGCGGCGCAGTATCGAAGAGTTCGGCGGCGACCTCCCCTGCGACTTCGACGCGCTTATGTCACTGCGCGGGGTCGGCCCCAAGTGCGCGAACCTGACGCTGGGTATCGCCTGCGGCCAGCCCCGCATCGGCGTGGATGTGCATGTCCACCGAGTTGCCAACCGCTGGGGCTATGTCCGCACGCGCACCCCGGAGGAGAGCCTGGCGGCGCTGGAAACGAAGGTGCCGCTTCCCTACTGGATCGACCTCAATCGCCTCGTGATGCCCTTCGGTAAATTCATCTGCACCGGAAACCTGCCCCGCTGCTCCACCTGCCCCGTCCTGGATATGTGTCCCCGGATCGGCGTCACCGCCCACCGATAAACGACCTCCCCTTCCCTTATGTGTCCCCGGATCGGCGTCACCGCCCACCGATAAACGACCTCCCCTTCCCTTTAGGGAGGGGGACAGGGGGTAGGTAACGTTCGTTTCGCCGCCTTCGGGCCGGGGAAGAAACTACCGGGAGGAACTACCACCATGTCGCAGGGCAAAGTTGAGGAAAAACCGGACGAGTTCGATGCGGACCTGAAGGGCCATGAGGAAACACGAGACGACCGCATACTCGCCTACGATATTAAAGAGCTGCACGGACGGCTCTCGCAATTGCGCGATGATCAGCTTCGGCAGATTCCGATCCTGGCGAACGGCACGCCGCTGCATCAGGGCGATACGTACATCGATCTGAACGACCTTTCGGCGGGAGAGTTTCTTGCGGCGGGAAGCCGCGAGGCCGAGGCGGGCCACTACTACGTTTCTAAAAAAGAACTCGATTATGAGTTTTGGAACCTGCTTACCGGCAAAGCCGACCGGTGAGCAGAGCGACGAAAAACGGTATGCCGGGACTCACGTCTTGGCATACCTTTCTTCTGCCCGGTCGGTTTCCGTGGATTGTTATCCGGGAACAAGACTGCGGTGCCCGGCGCAGGCAGGACATCCGCGCAAGGGGCAGAAAGCTTTATCGAATCGCCTCCTGTTTATTTAATGGAATAAGGAAGTTTTATCATGCCGGAACAAAACATCGATCCGACTGAAGAAGGACGCAAGGGAGGCGCGACGGCGACGCCTGCATCCTCGGTGCGCGTCTACGATCAGCCGCAGCGGCGCGGAAACCCGCTTGCCCGAATCATCCCTATTGTGCTGGTGCTCGCGGCGCTCGCCTATCTGCTGTCACGCGCGATGAACCGCCCGGAGCAGGAACAGAATCGGCAGCCCGCCGCTGCCCAGCAGTCGGGCCGAAACGCGACATCGGACGAGATGAACCCATCGGGGCCGCAGCAGCGCGGTAACAGCGGTGGCGGCGTATCGAATCCCCCCGGACCGGCAGGAGCTAACAGCAGCAGCGGCAGTGGTGGGGGACGCTAACGATGGTTCCGGGCGGCGGCGACAGTCAGATCGTGGTGGGTGAAGGAGGCTGGACGGGAAGCCTGGAACCCGCCCATCCCTTTCTTGCGGCGGGTGGCGTCAGCGTCCCACAGGTACTGGTTCGCGTGGATAACGGCGGCCCGGTATTGCTTCTGCCTGCCCGGACGCTGGAGCACCGCCCCGACGGCATGTACTACCTGCCGTTTACCCGCGAGGCGCTGGAAGCCTATGCCGGAACGACGGCGGTAACGGCGGACGCTGCCGAAGAAACCACGATCATGGCCGTGCCGGATTTTTCCGGCGGCGATCCAGCAGCGGCAGCGGCTCAAGCCGCCGCGACCTCGTCGCCCGCTGCCGCGCCGCCTGTCGCCACTACGGTGCCGCCCACTACTACCGTGCGGCCAACGACACTGGCAAACACGGTTGAATCGGTCGTCGTGCCGCTTATCGGCGAAGAGGTGGACGTTCAAAAGCACGTCGTCGATACCGGCGTGGTGCGCGTCCACAAAACCGTCGCCCTGCGCGAGGAGACTGTGGACGAGCCGCTTCTTCGCCAGGAGGTGCAGGTGGAGCGGGTGCCGATAAACCGGATCGTGGAGGGCGGGCCGCCGCCGGTGCGCCATGAGGGGAATACGATGATCATTCCCCTTTTAGAAGAGGTGCTCGTTGTTGAGAAACGTTTGATGCTGCGCGAAGAGCTTCGCGTCACGCGCACGCAGCAGGAATTCCACGCGCCGCAGCAGGTAACGCTTCGGCGCGAGGAGATAACCGTGGACCGGGTTCCCGTCGCTGGCGGCGGGGACCATGACACGCTTGACCCGTTGCCGGACAGTCAGATCCGGCAGGGGCAAGACTATACCCCGGAGCAGCAGCGAACTGCTCCCCTTGAAAGGCAAGAAAACGCATGAAAACAGTTGTGGGTCTTTTTGACAGCTTCCACGAGGCGCAAAGCGCCGTCAGTCAACTGGAAAGCGCCGGTGTCAGCCGCGATCATATCAGTATAGTCGCCCATGAAAGCGCCGCGAAATCGGGGCACAGCAGCAGCGGCCATAACGCAGGTGATGCGGCTGCCGGGGCGGCCACCGGGGCCGTGGCGGGCGCGGGACAGGGCGCGGTTATCGGCGGCCTGACCGGGCTGGCGGCCAGCCTGGCGGCGCTCGCCATTCCGGGTATCGGGCCGGTGCTGGCGATGGGGCCGCTTGCGGCGACCCTGTCGGGCGCGACGCTCGGTGCGATGGGCGGCGGCGTTATCGGCGGTCTGACGGGGCTGGGAGTTCCCGATGAGGATGCCGGCCACTACGCGGAGGGGGTTCGGCGCGGAGGCACGCTGGTCACGGCGAGCGTCCCCGACGAGCATGTGCAGACAGCCGTCGCTATTCTGGATCGAAGCGGCGCGGTGGATATTGACCAGCGCAGCACGCAGCTTCGGTCAAGCGGCTACACGGGCTTCAATCCGCAGGCGCAGCCGCTGACGCACGAAGAGATTATCCGCGAGCGTCAGACCTACCAGAGCGCGCCCGCGACCACGCAAAACGTGGCAGCAGCAGCGTCCACCGCAGCCCCACAGACTCTGAACGCGGCGGAGCAGGTAGCCATCCCGGTCGTTCAGGAGGAGCTTCAGGTCGGCAAGCGCGAGGTGGAGCGGGGCCGCGTGCGGGTCTATACCCGAATTACCGAGCAGCCCGTCGAGGAGCAGGTGACGCTGCGCGAAGAGCATGTCCATGTCGAGCGCCATCCGGTGAATCGGCCCGTCGCGGCGGCGGATATGGATGCCTTCAAAGAGGGTACGATTGAACTGCGCGAAACCGCCGAGGAGGCCGTTGTTGCCAAGCAGGCGCGCGTAGTCGAAGAGGTAGTCGTCAACAAAGAGGCGACACAGCACACCGAAACCATCCGTGACACGGTTCGCCGCACCGATGTCGATGTTCAGGAGGTGGATGACGAGACGGTACTCTCGACGCCCACCACCACTGCCACCACAACGACAACGCCGCGTTCCAACAGCTAAGCGAAGAGAACGCAGCGGGCAGGCAAGTAAGCGGCACGGGAGCGGGAAGATTCTGTCTTTCCGCTTCCGTGCCGTGCTTTTTGGGGCGGGCGGTGGCAGCAGACCGTGAGCGGATGGCGGCGGGAGCGGAAAGACAGGAGAAAAGCAATGGCGAGAACCGTAGTCGGTCTGTTTGACGACCTTGCGCAGGCGCAGAACGTCGTCGATGAACTGATGCTGGAAGGCTTTACGCTGGAGGCGATCAGCCTGGTCGCCCGCAATGAAGGGGACGAACTGGAAACCGAGACGCCGACCGATGTGGTGAATGATGCCGTGGCGGAAGGGGCCGGGCAGGGCGCGACGGTCGGCACGGTGCTCGGCGGCACGCTGGGTCTGCTGGTCGGGCTGGGCGCGCTGGTGATTCCCGGCATCGGCCCGGTTATCGCGGCGGGTTCCCTGGCGAGCGCGCTGGGGTCGGCGGCTCTGGGCGCGGGGGTCGGCGCGGCGGCGGGCGGACTGGCGGGCGGCCTGAGCAGCGTCGGCATTCATCCCAATGACCTGAGCTACTACGCCGAAGGCATCCGCCAGGGCGGCGTCCTGGTGGCCGTGAACGCCGAAAGCGATCAGGAAGTGGAGACGGCCCAGGCGGTTCTGCATCGGCACGGCGGGAGGGACATCGACCGGCGCATGTCGTCGGCTTTGCAGCACGCAGCAAACATCGACAAAGTGCCGCTCCGTCCGACCCCGGATGTGAACGAAGAAGAAGATGCTGCTCCCGACGCCGCCCCCGCGCCGCAATCCGCCGAAGAGCGCGCCCAGGCGGACAGGAGACTGGTATGAGTGACACCACGGTTATGAAGGTGCAGTCCCGGCATTCTCCGAAGGGCGAGATGGGGCAGAAATATCTCGCCAGCGGCAAGAACGTCTCGATGCGCTTATGGGAAGAGACGCCGCCCAGCGTCGATCCCCGGCCCGCCGTCGCCCGTGACTACGAGACCGTCGGCTACGTCATCTCAGGCCGCGCCGAACTGCACACGGAAGGCCAGATGGTGCTCCTGGAGCCGGGCGATTCCTGGATGGTTCCCAGAGGCGCGTCACATGCCTACAAGATCACCGAGCCGTTTACCGCCGTCGAGGCTACCTATCCGCCCTCCCAGGTGCATGGCCGCGACGACGCCTGAGCAGACCGATGCTCCGCCGCTCTCCGTTTAGGGAGAGCGCGAGGGGGTAAAAGAAACTATCGAAACACCGGAACAAGGAGGCTTGTTATGTCGCAAAAACGAGGAAACAACGTCAAAGCGCCCGTCAAGAGCGCCAATGACGATGGTCAGAAGACGATGAAGCAGAACCTGACCGACCAGCACCACGGCGAGAACACCAACTCGTTACAGGATGACAAGAAGATCGGGCAGCACAATGGCGCGGGACGACCGCCGCTGATGAACAAGTAGCAGGAGGAAGAGGCGAATGGCATCGGATTCTCCCACGCACAGCGATCCCCATTTGAAT
Source organism: Armatimonadaceae bacterium (assembly GCA_030447685.1). Lineage (GTDB taxonomy): Bacteria > Armatimonadota > Armatimonadia > Armatimonadales > Armatimonadaceae > JAUJOK01. The sequence goes on along the minus strand of JAUJOK010000006.1, from coordinate 34,407 downwards.
GTCGGGGTGCCGGAGCGTGTAATCTCGGTGGTCGGGGGCGTGCTTCTGGCCGCTTATGGTCTGAGCCGCCGCTCTCCGGCGGGCGCGCTGGTCGCGCTGGTCGGCGGGGTGCTGGCGTACCGGGGCGCGACGGGGCACAGCCATCTCTACGGCGCGCTGCGTCTGAGCACGGCGGGCACGCTGGACAGCGAATCGGCGAGCATTCCGCATCATCGGGGTATCAAGGTCGAAAAAAGCGTGACTATCAACCGCCCGCCGGAGGAGGTGTATGCGTTCTGGCGGCAGTTCGAGAACCTGCCCCGCTTTATGGATCACCTGGAATCCGTCACCACGAGCGGCGACGGTGGACGCTCGCACTGGGTCGCCAAAGGCCCGGCGGGAAAATCCGTTACCTGGGATGCCGAGATCATCAATGAGCAGGAAAACGCGCTGATCGCCTGGCGCTCACTTCCCGGCGCGGATGTGGACAATGCCGGGTCGGTGCGCTTTGAGGCCGCGCCGGGCGGGCGCGGCACCGAGGTGCGCGTCGTGCTGGAATACGATCCGCCGGGGGGAATGCTGGGAGCCGCCGTCGCCAGGCTTTTCGGCGAGGAGCCGACGCGGCAGGTGGAAGACGATCTGCGCCGCCTGAAGCAGGTGCTGGAGACAGGCGACATTCCCACCGCCTCCGACTCTTAAAATGGGCCAGACGCATGTGAGGCTGCGAAATCTTCAAACACCACAAGGACAACGGTATCAAGGTGGCGCTTAAGCCGTAAAAAGGCCCCCCTGCCCCCTCTCAGGCGACGTTCACCCAATAATGGGGGCAGGGGGGCTTTCTCTGCTCAGGCCGCTTTGCGCGGGCTGTCTTCGGCTGTCTGCGCCAGGTTCCGGTGCAGGAAAGATAGGACCGCGGCTTCTTCCGCGTTCAGCGCGTGCGGGTCGTCCTGCGTCTCCTCGGCCACATGCTGACCGAGCGCCTCGATCATCGTTCCTTCCAGATAGGAGTCGATGACGACGGGATGGACATAGCACTTGCGGCAAACGGCGGGCGTGTTTCCCAGCCGATCGGACACCGACTTGATTGCCGCCACAATGTTCTTTTTTGCCGCCGTTTCCGATTCCGCCGTCTCCGTCTCCTTCAGACACAGCGCGCAAAGCAGCGTTCCCGCCCAGGTGCGGAAATCTTTGGCGGTGAAGTGCTCGCCGGTTATCTCCTGAAGATAAGCGTTCACATCGTCGGAGCTGATCGTATGTGGATTCCCGTCCGCATCCACATACTCAAACAGCTCATGGCCGGGCAGTTCCTGGCTGCGCTTGACAATGCGCGCCAGACGCCGGTCGCGCAGCGTTATCTCATGGTGCTTGCCGCTTTTGCCCCGGAACTGAAACCGCACCGTGGAACCCTGCACGTCCACATGCTCGTTTCGCATCGTGGTCAGGCCATAGGAGTCGTTTTGACGCGCGTATTCTTCGTTGCCGACGCGAATCATCGTCGTTTCCAGCAAACGGACGACGGTGGCGAGCACCTTTTCGCGGGGCATTCCCGGCAGGGCCAGGTCCTCGGCGACACGCTCACGAATACGCGGCAGCGCCTCGCCGAACAAGAGCATGCGCCCGTATTTGTTCTCGTCGCGGGTTGCGCGCCAGCGCGCATGGTAGCGATACTGCTTGCGCCCGCGCGCATCGCGCCCCGTGGCCTGCAAATGGCCGTTTTTTATCGGACATATCCAGACATCGGTGTAGGCGGGCGGAATACCCAGCCCGTTGATCCTGTCCAGAGTGGCGGGGTCGGTAATCGGCTGACCGTCAACCCCGATATACTGAAAATCGTCCCCGACCCGCTCGCGCCGGATGCCGGGGCGTGTGTCGGTGACATAGCGCAGGCCCGCCGCCTTCGCCGCCGCCACCGGGTCTTCGATAATCTCCACCGCCGCCTGCTGCGAATCCGGAGTCTCCGGTTCGTCCCGTTTCAAAAGCTGCCGCACCGTCATAGTACCGATACCTTTCCCTGGCCCGGACGCTTCGAGCGGCGCAGGCAGGCTTTTTTACCCATGCCGACCCGCTAAGCTCACCTGCCGCCTCCCCGAAGCAGTCCAAAAGTGGATTTTTGGCGAAATATGCGGTAACGTAGGAGTGCGTTCCGGGCCGATCCGCTGCGGGACGCCGGTGAGGCCCTGCGGTTTTTCCGAAGCCGAACGGACGATTTGCGCGCTGTCTTCGCTCTTACCCTGCCCCTGGAGGGAGGTTCCCGGTTCATGCGGCGACGTGGTTTTACACTTATCGAACTGCTGGTTGTTATCGCCATAATAGCGGTACTGGCCGCTATCCTTTTCCCCGTCTTCGCGCAGGCCCGCGCCAAAGCCAGGCAGACCGCCTGCCTGAGCAATCTCAAACAGATCGGCCTGGCGGCCATGATGTACAGCCAGGACTACGATGAGTGTCTGGTGCCGCATTGGGTAAAGCCCGCGCCCAATGTCACGATCTACTGGCACGGGGCGACACTGCCGCCATTACCGTTTACCTACCATTCGGATAAGGGCCTGCTCTACCCGTACATGAAAAATTCCGTCATTCAGCAGTGCCCGGATGCGCAGCCTCTGGCTAATCTGCTGCCCTGGAAAAATGCGGAGGCGATTCCTGCGTATGGCGTCAATACGCTCCTTTTCGTGCAGCCGACGGAAACCGGGGCGCAGCCGGTCCCGCCGGTGCATCTGGCGCAGGTGACACAGCCGTCCAGCACACTGCTGATGGTGGATTCGGCAAGTATGTTCGACCCGAACAAGATGAACAAATCCTTCTTGATCGGGCCTCCCTGGACTCGCACCCCTTCGGGCGGCGTTTCCGACAATGGCGGTCAGTACGGCAAAGCGCCTCAGGCGCATGGCCGACACAGCGGCAACAAAGTCTGTGTGCTGTGGGCGGATGGGCACGCGGGCACACTCCCCCCGATGTTCCGGCCTGTCTCCGACTCTCTCCATGATGCGCGCCGCGCCCGCTTTATCGGCGAGATCAGCCGCGCCCATCTGCCTGCGCGCATTCGGGCGGGCGATCCGCATTTATTGGATTACAACTACTACTTTGCCCTGAATAAAGAGACCGGGCAGTAATGGGCGCGGCTCTGGAAACTTTTACGCGCCAACGACGTCTAAATCCACGATGAAGATCGCCTGCATAGCCGGAATCGGCCTGACCATGCTCACCGCAGCGGCAGCAGCGGCTGGTTCCGTTCGCGCCCAGACCAGCATGGGAGCGGATGGGTACGCGCGGACACGGGATGTGTTCGTCGGGCAAAACAAGCCGGGGCCGTACCTGCTTGCCTACAAAAGCATCCGCGCCGAGAACGTGGAAGTGATCGTGGACGGCAAGACCCTCGACCCGACCGGCTACACGCTGGACACCGGGAAGGGTGAAGTCAGCTTCCGAACGCCGCTCAAAGCCACTTCCATTGCGCGCGTGGACTACAGCTACGATCCGCTTCGCGCCGAGCGCAACGCCAACCCCTCCCCTTCGCCGCTGACGTTTTCGCTGATGCAGACACAGGGCGCGAATTTGCAGGTAACGGCGCTGCCCGGCGGCGCGCCCGGCAGCGGCGGCGCGCCCGGCAGTGGCAGCAGCAGCGACGCTCTGAGCGGGCCGCGCCTGGTATGGGGCCTGAGCGGCAAAATGAGCCTGCTGGGCGGGGGGCTGACCTCGCAGGTGCTTCTCGGGCCGAACGGCAAAGGCGCGTTCGCGGATAGGGCCGGGATCAAGCTGGGCTACGGGGTGACGACCGACCGCGCCAAAGTGGATATGTCCTTCCTGCGCTCCGGCGCGGATTTCGCGCCGACCGCGGGCAAAGCCTTCGGGCTGGCGGAGCAGGCGCAGCGCTGGGCGCTGGGCGCGCAGGCGCGGCCCACCGACTGGCTGGCGGCGGAGCTTCAGTTGGCGGAGACCCGCGACCTGAGCGACAAAGGCGGGGCCACCGAGCGCAATGCGCTGACGCTGAAGCTGTTCGGAACCGGCGGTGCGCCCGCGCTCAATATTGCGCGTACCCAGAGCGATGTTTCCACCGCGAGCGGCGCTGCGGCAACCGAAACGGTGATGGACAAAGTCGATCTGAGCGGCAAGCTGGGCACCGGCACCACGTATGCCGCGCAGGGCCAGCGCACCGTGGTGGATGGGCCGAAACCCGCCGCCGACCAGACAAAGGAAGAGGTATCGCTTTCGATTACCTCGGTCTCGGCGGATAAAACCGCGCAGGCATCGGCTGCGCTGCGGGCGGGAACCGTGGAAACCGTTTCCGGGGTCGAGGAGCGGCAGGGCGTGCAGGTGAAGCTTCAGCCCACCGCCATCCTGAGTGTGACTGCCGAAACGCTGACACAGACGATCAAGCCGATTGAAGCCGATAAGGACGCTGCGCAGAAAATCAGCCAGCATAAAGCGACGGCGGAACTGAAGCCGTTCAGGGCGACGCGCATTATCGGCGGGTTAACGATAAATGAAACCGGCGACGAGCGGATATCTAAGAGCGAAGTAAGCGCGGAAACGCAGGCGCTGCGCTATGTGGCCGTCACCGGCGGGATTACGAACCGGCAGGACAGCAGCGCGGAAGAGACATTCGACACCCAGCGCCTGGGTCTGACGCTGCGCCCCACGGCAGGCTGGTCCCTGACCGGCGGCCTGACGATCAACCCGGAAGACAAGGGCGTGGTCGTGGAAGCGAGACGTCAGGAGTTCGGTCTGGCGGGGCGGCTCGGCGCGCTGGAGATGGGCGGCGGCTATGCGCTCACGACGCTCGCCGGGAACGCCATTCCCGAAGGAAGCGGTTCGCAGTCGGGGGAGCTGTCCGTGAACCTGGGACTGCATTTCAGCCGGTTCACACGGCTCACCGGCAGCTATAAGGACCTTTTCGTTCATGGCGCGGACGATCCGCGCGGCAAGCGTATGTATGCGCTCGGTCTGACCCATAACCTGGGTTCGCTGTTTAACTTTTCGTTCGGCGGCAGCATGGCCGAAGACAAGGCGCAGGTAGGCGTGCCCGCCGACGTAAAAGCGGAGGCAAAGCTGGGCCTGAAGTTCTGACCGGCTGCGCTCGCCGAACCGATCAACTGAATAAGAAAGGGGTGGTGCGCCTGCACCACCCCTTTCCGTTCTCTTTTCGCCCCGGTTTTCTAGAGCGTGTTATGAACTTGCCTGCTCAATTTGTGGGCGATAACATACAGCCCCATTAGGTTGCTTTTACGACGAAGTCTATGCCCCGCCTCTTGCGGCGTGGGAAAGACATCCGAAGCCGCCGAACCGCTGGGTGTGACCAGCAGAAAACGTACTGTCGTTCGCTGGTCATCGATCAGGAGGTTGCTGACCTGTCCTATCTCTTCGCCCGCCCGGTCCACCACCGTGCGTCCGCGCAGCTCTGGCCGTACTATGCCGAAAATCTTCGGTATAATCACAAGCTCAATGGAGCAGACGGCGCTGGCCTGTCGGCGTTTTTGAGCCGGTTCGGAGGGCTTGCCAGCCTTGCAGCAGGCTGGTCTTGGGCGGGGCTGCTACGGGTTCGGGGCGCTTGCCCCTCTTTCGGTTGTCGTTGTCCGCCGCTACAGCCAGTTACCGTGCTCCATTGAACAATTCACTGCACTGGACGCGAAAGCAGCCTTTGTTTATCGGCGCGCTTCGCGAGCGTTTTCCGGCGCTACGGCTCGGCTGCATCGCGCCAGAGAGTTCAGTCGTTAGCCCGCTGCGCGATACTTGGTCGCAAGGCACAACCAGAGAGTTGGACAACCTATCTTTACCGGCTGTCATTTGATGCTGTGGTTATCTCGAAGCAGCATTGAGGCGTTGCTCCATACTTGCAACACACCTGAGCCGTTGTACCGATAATCTCCGTTAGCAGCGTTTCAACAAGCTGGCAGACCTGAGGATGGGTAGCACTCACGGCGGCCAGTGGGCAACTATCGCCACAGATGAAAAGTTGACCGTCCTGCCTTTCAATTTTCGCCAAGCCGCCCAAGTCGCTAAAAACCTTTTGCACTAAGCGGACACGACCTTCTAAATCTTTTCTCTGCGCCGCCGGGAGGTAATTTGCCGCCATGCGCCGACCGACTTCACGGAGTACCGCTTCCATCACTTCGGGGGAGAGACGCTCACCCAGCACGTCAAAGATTTGATTGAGCAACGGCGCGTAAGCTTTGGGAAAAAGGTGTTCGGCCTCGGCTGTCAGTTCGTAGATGGCATGAGGTTTACGAAGGCCAGGTCGCACACCGCTCTGCTGCACTAAGCCATCGCGCTCCAAAGTGGACAAATGCGACCGCACTGTATTGTCAGTCAGGCTGAGGGCTTCCGCCAATTCGTTGACGGTGCGCCCGGAAGAACGCAGCAGCCCGATGATGCGACCCCGCGTGCTGACCAGAAAACGTTTGTTCCATTTGGCAACCGTCATGGCATATCCCCCTTTCCTCGATACAGTATAAGTCCAAAAAATAAGGCTGTAAAATTCTTTGCGGAATAAGTCAGAAAATGTATTGACTTATAGCTCCAATTTGTTCTAATGTAACTTTGGGACGTGCCTTTGCCAGAAAGGGCACAAACAAAAATACAAGGGGAACACCATGGATACCCAAGAAACTCAGACTGTTGAAGAAGCCCCGGCTCCCGCATTGCCGTCATTGTCGCGGCGCTCATTGTTGGGAGTACTCGGAGGCGGAGCCATTGCCGCTGCAACAGGATTGGCGCTCTCTCCCGTGCCCGCCGACGCCCAAGCGCCATCCGACGCCCAAGCGCCATCCGACGTCGACATCTTCAACTTCGCGCTCAACCTCGAATCGCTTGAGACGGAGTATTACCTCCGTGGCACCACCGGACGCGGCATGAGCGACGCCGACGCCGGGCGCAACCCCGGCACCGTCAATGGCGGCCACATGGTGCCGTGGCAGAACGCCGATCTCCGGCAGTTCATGGAGGAAGTGGCTCAGAACGAACTCGCCCATGTCCGCTACTACCGACGCGTACTCGGCAGAGATGCCGTGAGCCGTCCGGCCATTGACCTCGCTGGCGGCTTCGCGGCAGCGGCCCGCGCGGCGGGACTGGGAGACAACTTCGACCCGTTCGCCTCCGAGATGAACTTCTTCTTGGGCGGAATGCTCATGGAGGACGTGGGCGTGACAGCCTACAAGGGCGCCGCTCCGCTGATCAAGAGCAAGAAGTTCCTCGAAGACGCCGCCGGGATTTTGGCCGTCGAGGGCTACCACATGGGCATGGTGCGCTCGATGCTCTTCCGCATGGGGGGGGCCAAAGCCCGCCGGGCGGCCAATGCTATCTCGGACGCGCGCGATCGGCTGGACGGGCCGGAAGACCTCGATCAGGGCATCGAAGTGAACGGGCGGGCCAACATCGTCCCGACCGACGCCGACGCGAAGGCGTTCAGCCGGACGCCGCAGCAGGTGCTTCGCATCGTGTACCTGACGGATCGGAGTGGAGTGAGCGGCGGAGGCCTCTTCCCCAACGGCATGAACGGCAATCTGCGGACGACCTGAGAGCCGCCGTCCGGCACCAAGTTCTTTTGCGTGGACAACAACGCTCTGTCGCTCGTTCGCACCGTTGAAGAAGTGTTGAAAATCGCGCGACCCTTCTTCCCCAACGGATTGAATGGTACGCTGAGATAGATTCGAGAAGGAGTACTGCCTCTCGTGGACTTAAGCCATGAGTCATCGCCCGCTGGAGAGCAGTACTCCTTTCTTTCGATATAACAATAGAGCGTCTGTTATGGACTTGCGTTGCCGCTATTTTTCAGGTGTGATAGAAGCAACCCTTGCGCATTAGCCTTAACGAGCATCAGAATGCGGCAAAGACCAGGAAATGCAGCCCTTGCTCGCCAGCGTCTGCGCGGCAGGCGTTCATAGTCGCGGGCAAGCCGTGCGGCGGATGTACTCCGAGTCTTCGCGTCTGGCTTTACCCGACTGGGCAGGCCGCCCAGGCGAAAGAGCGTTCTACCACCCAGCGTCTTGGCAAGAGCACGAACCCGCGCTTTGCCTCTTCCAGTTTGACCACCTCCAGGCGCATGCCCTGGTTGGCGGCGGCTTGGGCAGGTATAACACAAAGCTCTTCAGGTTCGTCTCCGGTATAACCCTGATCCACATAGGCGACCTCCACGCTCTGTCCGGTCGCCGCCTGAACGGCTTGAGCCAGTTGCGCTACCTGTGCCCTCTAACCTGCTCGTTAGCCGGTGTCACCAAAAGAGCAAGAAGATGCCCCAGCGTGTCCACCGCCAGGTGAACTTTACCACCCAGCTGCCTCGCTTTTTCTTTGTGTCCGTCATAGCCCGCTCTTTGTCCACTCTCCACGCTGGACTGCCGCCTGGTGCGGCCATCGAAAACTGCCGCCGACGGTTGCTTTGTGCGTCCGGCCACTTGACGCAAAGTTCACGCAGGTCATGAACAATGCCCTCGAAGCAGCCCCAGCGAATCCACCGTTGGGTTTGCTGGTAGACGGCCTCCCAGGGCGGCAGGTCGTGAGGCAGCATCCGCCATGGTACACCGGCTCGCACCAGATAGCGCAGGCCATTGAACAACTTGCGCAGATCGTGCTTGCGCTGGGGCGCATCCGCGCTCATCAACAGCAGGTACGGGGCGACAAAGGCCCATTCATCGTCAGAAACATCACTGGGGTAAGGCTTGCGGTTCATCAACCACAAGTTTACCGCCCGAGTTCATAACACGCTTTAACCGACCAGTTCGGCGACTGCCCTTTCGACCTCTTTTTTATCCACCTTGCCGGTCCATTGGCGCACGATCCTGCCGCTTTTATCCACCAGGAAAAGTGCGGGCACGGCCCGAACGCCGTAGCTTTGCCACACGTTTTCCGTGTCCAGCAGAATCGGATAGGTGAATTTACGCTTGGCGAGGAAGGGGGCGACGGATTTCATGCCGTCCTCATCAATGGCGACACCGACGACGGTAAAGCCTTTTCCCGCAAACCGGTCGTGCAGCTTTTGCAGGTCCGGCATCGCTTTGACACAGGGGGCGCACCAGGTCGCCCAGAAATCGATAAGAGCCACCTGGCCCTTTAATCCGGCCAGCGTCTTTTCTTTCCCGCTCGTGTTCTTGAGCGCGAATGCCGGGGCCGGGCGCGGCAGCGTCGGCGGCATGAAAGATTCGGGGGCTTTCACAAATTCCGCTATCTCCCCTTTGTTGCAGAAGTAGTAGGTTTCCCCCTTGTACTGCATTCCCGCCGCCGGTTTTTCCAGGCCGTGCGCCTCGCCGCCCGCCGAGCAGACCACACACTCCGCCTTCGCGGGCAATTTACCCGTTACCGGCGTCGGCTTGTCCTGCGCGCGGGCGCTGCTGCCGGGTACGGCCATCAGAGCCGTGACTGCGGCAAGCGCCGCACCAATCCGTTTGATTTTCATCGTTTTCCCTTTTAAAAGTTGCGTCCTATGGAGACGCCGAACCGCCTGTTGAAAGCGGCGATCAGCGTCACCGACGATCTGCCGTCCGGGGCCGACCAGCTCAGCGTGGTATGGCTGCGGTGCCCATCATACATCGGCAGCAGTGTCCACTGCGGCCCCAGCGCGAGCGAAGCTCCCCAGGGGACGGTAAAGCCCCGGTCGAACTCCGAATACGCCACGCTGACATACGGCGCGACGCCGAAGCCCCGCGCATTGGAGGCGGTTAGTTTGCTCGCGGTCAGGAAGTACATCCTGCCGTGGGGTGTGCCGATGCGGTCGCTGCTCCATCCGAAGATAAAGCCGGGCCGCGTGTCCGTCTCGGTTTGCAGGAACCAGTTGCCGCGCGTATCCACCTCGCCGATAGCGGCATTGTATTCCAGGCCCATCTGTAATTTCGGCGTCACCCGATAATCCAGCGTCGTGCGCCACCGGGGGCGCTTCTGGACGGTATCGATATATCTCTGGCTGAACAGCCATTCCGATTGAACGCCGCTCGCACGGAGCGGCGACCCTTCGCCGGGTCACCCCGTTCACGGGGGCAGCGCCGGGCGCGGGCGTGTGGCTGTGGGCGGTTTGGGCTGGACTTCCTGCCCGGCGGGTTCCTCCGGCTGCTGCGCGAATGCTGCCGCGCCCGAAAGGGCCAGCACTGCCGCAGAGCCAACGAGAAAACGCCGGGAGGAGCGCGATAAAAACGTCATTTCTCCTCCGTAGATTAAGATAGCGAACCTGTTAGAAGACGAGCGTCAAACGGGTGACGGAGGAGGGGCGCGCAGACCAGGTGGGCCATGCAGGAAGGTGCGCGGAACAGGACGAAGTAAAGGCGCGACGACAGAAGGCGGGTGCGCCCACGAAAGTGGGGCGGGCGCAGCCGTCGGCGGCGGCAGTGTGACGAGCGTATCCGCTGCAAAGGAAGCACTGCGCCGCGACTCTTGCTGCTGTTCGTCAACGGTGCAGCACTCGCGGCAGTTGTCCGCAGCGGTGATGTGGATAGCGCTGTCGCAGCAGTCATCCGTAATAGTGCTGTCTGCGAACGTGCAGGGGGCGCACAGGCTACCTTCCGCACTGCGCCACACCAGGCCGGGCCTGCCTATGAGCAAGGGCAGCGCCAGAAGCAGCGCGGTAACGGCGATCAGGTTGTTTTGCAGGCGGCGCACATATACAGTATAGCAGATGCGCCCTCGTCGGGCAAAGTTTGTGCAGGAAGCGCCGATGGTATACCGGTAGCAAAATGGGGCAGTCTGAACACGCAATGGATGAGCCGACGGCGCACTTTCTGATTTCGGAAGAGGGCGTGCGACTGCTCGATGAAGCGGCGGCGCTGCCCGGCGATGTGCCCGAGCGGGTGCTGGCGCTGCGGAAGCGTGGCCTGAGCCGCGAAGTCGCGGGCGGCGCGGTCGAGGTGGCGGAAGCGCGGCGGCGCGCGGCGCGGCGTTTTGCGGACGCTCAGAAGCTGTTTTTCACGTCCGAATCGCTGGCGCAGGCGACATCGCCGCTGCTGGCCGCCTACCATGCGGCGCGTCTAACTGGCTTTGGCCGCGTGGCGGACCTGGGCTGCGGCGTCGGCATGGACGCGCTCGCGCTGGCGCAGGCGGGAGTCGCCGTTACAGCCGTGGATTCCGACCCGGCCCGTCTGGTGTTCGCCCAGGCGAATGCCGAGGCGCGCGGCGTCGCCCACCGGATTCGGTTCGTTTGTGATGACCTGACCGCGCTGCGATGGGTTCCCGCCGATGCCGTGTACTGGGACCCGGCGCGGCGCGAAAGCGGCAGGCGCGTTTCCCGCCACGCCGAAAGCTACGAGCCGCCGCTGTCGTTTCTGGAAACGCTGCGCGCCCAGGTGCGCGGTGGCTGCGTCAAGCTGTCGCCCGCGCTGCCGGATGAGGTGCTGGACGGGCTGGGCGGGCGCGTGGAGTTTTTATCGGAAGAGCGCCAGTGCAAGGAAGCCTGTCTCTTTTTCGGCGAGGCGGTGGGCGCGGCGGGAAACGCCCCGCGCGCCGCCGTGCTGCTGCCGGAGGGTATCGTCGTTGCGCCGTCGCCGCCGCCGGAGGATGAACCCCTGATTACGGGCGCGCGCGGCACCTTCATTCATGACCCCGACCCGGCGCTGGTGCGGGCGGGCGTGCTGGGGACGGCTGCCCATCGTTTGGGAGCGTGCCTGGTCAGCGCGGACGATGCCTATCTGACCTCGAATGCGCCGGGCGAGCGGCGGCTGGTGTCTTCCTACCGGGTGGTCGAATCTTTGGCGTATCGTCCGTCCGATCTAAGAAAAACACTGCGGGCGCGCGGCATCGGGCGGCTGGTCGTGAAAAAGCGCCATTTTCCGAAAGAGCCGGACGCGGTAGCGCGGGAATTGGGTTTATCCGGCGCGGGCGCGGAGGCGACTCTGATAGTCGTTCGCGCCGGGCAAAAATATCTGGCTGTGCTGTGCGAGCCGACAGCGGGAACCCGATAACGATGCCGATCTACGAATACACCTGCAATGCCTGCGCCCGCAAATTCTCCGCTCTGGTCGGGGTGGTGGCGGGGGCGACGCCGCCGTCCTGCCCCCGGTGCGGCGCTACGGATTTGAAAAAACTGGTTTCCCGTTTCGCCCGCGTGCGTTCCGAAGACGATGCGATGGATTCGCTTGCGGAGGCCGCCGACAGCGCGGACATAGACGACCCGAAGGCGATGCGGCGCTTCATGAAGGAGATGAGCCGCGAGATGGGCGAAGATATGGACGGCGAGGATTTCGAGGAGATGATGGAAGAGGCGATGCAGGAAGACGCGGGCAGCAGCGGCGGCGGCGCGGCGGCTTCGGAGGAAGAGGAATAAATCAATGCCTTTTGGAATCGCGGTGGTCGGTCTGGATCATTGGTATACGGCGTTCGGGGTGCTGGAGGGGGCGGCGAAATCGGAAAAGACGCCGCTGATCGGTATCGCGGAGGCGGGCGCGGAGCGGCGGGAAGAGATGCGCGGCAAGTATCCCAGCGCGCTTGTCACTGAGGACCCGGAGACGCTTTTTCGACGCGATGATGTGGCTTTGGTCGCCATAACCGCGCCGACCAGCGCGGCTCCCGATCTGGCGAAGCGGGCGCTGGCGGCGGGGAAGCATGTGCTTTCCGTGAAGCCCCCGGCGCGCACGCTGGCCGAACTGGATGCGGTAATCGCGGCGGCAAATCAGGCCGGGCGCTTTTACGGCTCGTTCGAGGGGATGCAGCGGCTGACGCCGCGCGTTCAGCTATTGCGCGAACTCATCCAGAGCGGCGCAATCGGGCAGCCGATGGCCTTTTACCAGATGGGGCATGGAGGGCTGCCGCAGCCGTGGCCGCAGCAGCAGGGCGATTCCTGGTGGCTGCACGCGGAAAACGCTCCCGGCGGGGCCTGGATCGACCACGCCATCTACGCCGTGGACCTGGCTCGCTTCGTTTTCGGGGGCGAGATAGACTATGCGGCGGGCATTATCGAGAACCGTGTCCACAAAAACCTTTCGCTGGAAGACTACGGCGCGTCGCTGATGCGCCTCGCGCCCGCAGGCGGCGGGCCGGGCGTCTCCCTGATCTTCGAGGACACCTGGACGGCGGAGCCGGGCGGCGGCGCGCACCGTCAGCAGATTCTCGGCTCGGCGGGTTCTCTGCGCCCGGAAGGCAGCGACTGGGTGCTGACCAAAGGCGGCGCTGCGGAGACACGTCATCCAGTGCCGCCCGGCCCGTTCTTCAACCTGGAAGCCCTGGCGGACCTGCTTCAGAACGGACAGACGCCCCCCTTCGGCTCCGACGACGCCCGCGCCAACTTAGCCGCCTGCCTCGCGGTCTACGAGTCCGCCGCGAGGCGCTAACCGCTGCATCAGAACGGGCTGACCGTTTTCAGGGTGATCTGGCTGCGCGTGGTGCGGCTGTTCGGGTCGCCGAATAACAGGAACAGGTCGGTTCCGGCGCGCACCTTCTGGGCAAAGGCGAAGTACAGATTCGTCCCTCGGTCTTCGGGTTTGCTGCCGCCGCTGCGCTGAAGAAGCCGCCCGGCGATGCTCTGGTAGCTGTTCAGCCGGTACGTGCCGGTCAGGATCGTCTGCATGGAACTCTCCTCGCCCAGCCGCAGGCGGCTCCAGTCCACCTGCACGGACAGGGGGGCGAAGATCAGGAAGCCCTGGCGAAGCGACAGGAAGCTGTAGGCTTTGCCCGCCTGCCGCCCGAACGCCTCGTTGATGCCGCCCCGCTGGAACAGGCTCTTGTTTCCCCAGGACAGGCCGACATTCTGAACCTGGTCCTTGAACTGCTCGCGCCGGGTGCGGGAGACGCCCAGGTTGAGGGCGTGTCCCCGGCGGTCCTGAATAAACCCGAAGGTGGAGAGGCCCCCCCGGAAAAAGCCGCCGGTCTGGCGCTGAAAGGTGCTAAGATCAATGCCGATGCCGTAGACTTCGATGAATCCCTTATCGAACTGGTCGAACTGACTCAGGTCTATTCCGTAGCCGCGCAGGTTCTTTTCCGGCACGAATCCGAGGTCGCTGATGAATTCGGGGCTGGTGCTGCGGTAAAAGACATCCCATTCCAGACGACCGCGCGGCGGGTCGTTGCCCACGCGCACGAAGTCGGCGCTTCCTTTGCGGTTCCCATTCACCCAGGAAGGCGTGTGCGTGGCGTTCACCGAGTAACGGGTCTGCCCGGCCTGCCAGCCGTAGCGGCCATACAGCCGGGCCACCTGGTTGGACGCTTTGTCCTTCTGCTCGTTCGCCACCATCTCCAGCCCGGCGGAACTGAAAAGGCCGATGTCGCGGTTGAAGCGAAATGCCAGCGCGCTCTGCCCATTGTTGCCCTGCGCCGTCGTGCCCAGCAGCCCCATCGTTGTCTCGCCGCTCTTACCCACGACCTTCAGGCCGCCGTCCACGTCTCCGATGCGGCGGGAATAGAACATATCCCGGCTCGGCAGATAGCGCGCGCCCTCGGCGAAAAAGGGGCGGCGGTCGTCCACGAACTGCTCGGTATAGGAGAAGTTGATGCTGGTGACATCCTGCTCAATCGTGCGAAAGTCCGGGAACAGCGTCGCCACCCCGGTCAGGGTCGTCGAGATCGGGTATTTGACATCCACTCCCTGCCGGGCTGAGGTGCCATCGCCGACAGTCGCCAGCGAGTAGGGTAAAAAGGTGGGGCGCGGCGCGTAAAACGGCGGGTTGATGCCGGTGAACTCGTTCAGGTACTGGGTTATATTATTTTCGCCCTCCGGCGGCACATACGGCCATATCTCGAAATCGGTTTCGTCGGCGCGCTTGCGGCGCAGCAGGATGTTGAAGGACTGCGTTCCGCGCGGGTAGCGCAGCAGCGCGAACGGAATCGCCATCTCCGCCGTCCAGCCGTCTTCGGTACGCTGCGCGGCGGCCTTCCAGTCACCCGCCCAGGTGATGTTATCCGCCGTGCCGCCCTCGATAGATTCCCACTGCGTCCCGCGCGGCGTCACGATAAAGGTGGAAAAGTTGCGGCGCGTGTTCTGGCTGTCGATATCGATAGAGACATGATCGTCGTTAAAGACACGCCCGCCGCGCTGGGTTTCGCTGGCGCGTATGCGCGCGGGGTCGCTTACCAGACAATGGTAGGCGACATACAGGTGCGTCTTGTCGGCGGTGATCCAGGCTTCCGTCTGCTCGGTGATCGGCGCGCTGCCACTTCTCAGCCGGTAAAAGCCCGTGGCGCGCGCGTCGCCGATTTCCAGCAGTCCTCATCTATGCGCCCGTCGATTTTGGGCGGCGTGGCCGCCGGGGCGATAGGAATGCGCGAGCGGACCCAGGCCCCGGAAGGAACGGTGGGGTTCGGGATACGGCTCATCAGAATATTGCTGTCCGCCGGTGCTGCTGCTGCCGCTGCGCCCGTGGCGGCCACTTCCGGCACCGGCGGCGGCGCTGCTCCCGGCGCGGCTGCTGCGCCTGAGCAATCAACGGTAAAAAGAGCGGCAGAAACGCCGCCAGAACGCCCGCAGCTACACGCACAAGCGCGCCGCAGTAACCGACTCGTAATGATCTTCTCGCCACACGTATCTCTTTCGTCTATCGTCAGGGGTTGTTTCTTTGGCGGCGACGCTGCCGTCCTTCTTCCCGATGCCTTTGCGCTCAGGAGGGGAATTTCGTTTCGTGCCGCGAGGGCACACCCGGCCTTATTTCGCCTGATGGCGCGTTCTCTCCTCTTTCGCGGGTTGAATTGGCAGGGTCATTCAGCCGTATTCCCAGCATTATGTTCTTGTAGCCGCTGTTTCGCGCCGCTATACCATCGAATGAATTCGAGGCTGCAGGTGTTCCTGATGGCTGCCAGCACCTGAGGAATGCCTGGGAGCGGTCTTCATCAAAGGTGACATCGCGTACATAGTGGCTCTTGTTCTCGATGTGCCAGTTCCCAGCAGCGACAGAGACGCTTGGCACTGGCCTCTTGCGGCGACAAACTGGTAAGGCCATAGATCGTCTCTTCCTGCCGCTTGCCGCCGCTCTTCTTATGCGCACGCGCCGCCTCAGGCAGAACACCTGGCGCGTGGGGACTTCGTACCCGGCAGGCACATCGGCGCTTGCCACAAGACGCCGCACCGTGACTCTTCCGTGTGCCTGCTGCTGGCTCGGTGCAGCACGGGTTCAAACAAGTTCGGGCTTCCATCTCAGGGTGCAGGATAGGGGATTGTTCTTGACGAGCATCGGGGTCCACTATGGTCTCGGCGACTTTGCGCTGCGTGAGCAGTGCGTCCATCCCACCGCGCCCCTCCAACACTAAAGCTGAGTACCTCCTCCGGGCCTCTCATTGGTCTTGTCGGAATACGTATCTGATAGCCGGACAACAGATCCTCCGCGCGCCGCACCTTGACCTCGGTTCCGCTTTCGTCGGCTGTGAATGCTTCAGAGACGCTCTG
Source organism: Armatimonadaceae bacterium (assembly GCA_030447685.1). Lineage (GTDB taxonomy): Bacteria > Armatimonadota > Armatimonadia > Armatimonadales > Armatimonadaceae > JAUJOK01. The sequence continues at coordinate 18,152 of JAUJOK010000006.1, read as the reverse complement.
TGCCCAGGCCTTTGCCTCCAAGTCCTTCTTGTCCAGGTGGCGAAAGATCGTCAGCGTGCCCACCGAAGGTGTCTTACCACCGGGGAAGCCCAGTGCCTGTGCCAGTTCTTTGGTCGGCCATAGCGCCTCCTTGTAACCGCACAGTTCGGCACAGGCAAGAGCAAGCACCGCTCCTAAAGGATGGCGTCTGCCCTGACTCTTGCGAAAATCCTTCCTTCCGAGAGCACGTCCTGGACGACAACCCGATCGTCGCAAACCTCATCAAGATAGCGTTGCGGTATAACAGAACCAGAAAGAAAACGCCCTGGTTGAGGTGCGATTCAGGATCGCAGGATTATGACCTATACCATCGAATGAATTCGGGTTCTCCAAACGCCGCAGGCTCTATTCCCCCTTCCCTTGGGAGGGGGACGGTCTCCACGCGCACAGCAGTTCGGACTATACTTTTCGAATTCATTCAATGGTGTGCCTGCTATTCGGGAGGAGGGAGGATAGCTTCCATCGGGGGCGGCGCGCGCCGGTCCACTGGACCGGTGATGACGAATCTGCCCGTCCTGCTGGCCTTGCAGAATACGTATCTGATAGCCGGAGGCATCCTCCGCGCGCAGCACCTGAGTATAGGAAATCGACAGCAGGTCACGATAACCATTTTCGCCATCACCTCCGCGAGTTCGTCAAGCGCACTCGTTTCCGCCGCGACTTCTACCTGCTGCCGGTCATCGGCGTTGCGCAGAACACCCAGATCGCCCTTCTGCGCCGGGGCTACCATCCTGGTCCCCTGACGATTTCCAGGCGCACCAGAGCGTAATATTTCTCCTCCCCCTGCGACGGCAACCCGGTCTCCGGCGGCGCTGTATCAGTGTCGTGTGACGAAACATCCTCTTGCTGACTCTGCGCCTGCATTTGTTCCTTCGACCGTGGCAACGCCCGGCGGCGGTTCCTGAGTTCGCTCTCGCTGCTTGAGCACTTTTCGGGCGCTCCTCGTTTTTAACCCGCTCCCAGATTCCTAAATGTAAAAGTACGCGCCCTGCCAGTCCCTCTGCCTCACGCAGCATTCCCAGCAGCAGATGCTCCGAACCGATGTAGTTGTTATTCAGATCGTTCGCTTCTTCATACGCCAGAGCAACGACTCGCTTGGCGCGTGGCGCGAGCTGCATGTCCTGGCCCTGGTGCCCTTCGCCGTGGACGACCTGTTGCTCGATATCCGCGCGGATCTGCTCCAGGCTGACACCGAGGCCGGTGATGATTTTCGCGGCGACATGATCTTTCTCGCGGAGCATTCCCAGAAGCAGATGCTCCGTGCAGACATTGTGCTCGCCCAGCCGCCCGGCCTCTTCCTGGGCGTAAAAAACGATGCGCCGGGCGCGCTCGGTAAATCGCTGCCACATTTCGGTTCCTCCTGATAGGCGCGGAAGCGGATAGCTGTTAGATTCGATGGGGCTTTCCGGCGCGAGGCGCGGGTAGTCGAACAGCGTCCAGGTCACTTCCTCGACGGTGGTCAGACCCGCCCGCACCTTGTCGCGCGCATCGTCCCAGAGCGAGCCGCCCGTGCGCCCGAACGTTTCCCGCCACAGCGTCTCATACGGCGCGTTCTCGGCGATGAGGGGACGCAGCCGGTCGGGAACTTCCAGCACCTCGAAGAGGCCGACACGCCCCTGAAAACCGGTGTTCCCGCAGGCCGCGCAGCCCGCGCCGCGCCGAAACGGGCCGTCCTCGATGGGGGACAGCCCGGCTTTTTGCAGATCATCGGGTGAAGGTTCGTATTCGGTCACGCATTCGGAACAGACTTTGCGCACCAGGCGCTGGCCGACCGCGCCCGCAAGCGCCTGGGCCGTCAGGAACGGGGCGAGACCGATCTCTCGCAGTCGCTGGATAACCCCTATCGCGCTGCTGACGTGCAGCACGGACAGCAGCAGGCGTCCGGTAATAGTTATCTCCGCGGCCAGTTCCAGCGTCTCCAGGTCGCGCAACCCGCCGAGCATCACCACGTCCGCGTCGCTGCGCAAAAAGGCGCGCAGGGCAGCCGGATAGGTCAGGCCGACGTTGCGGTTCACGCTGGTCTGGGAGATGCCGGGGAGAGCGCACTCCACCGGGTCCTCGACGGTCATAATGTTGCGCGTGCGTTTCTGCTCCCTATCCCGCGCCTGGAGATGCAGGAGCAGCGAGTAGAGCAGGGTCGTCTTGCCGCTGCCCGCGAGCCCGCCGTTACGATCAGACCGGAGCCGCGCTCGGCCAGCCGCTTCAGAGATTCCCGGTGGGACGGGGATAGTTCCAGCCTTTGCAGGCCGAGAAAGACGGCGGACTTGTCCATCAGGTGCGCGGTGACGCGTTCGCCGTATAGCTGCGGGAGGAAACTCACGCGCAGATTGTAGTCTTTCTCGTGGTGCCGCACCGGAATAAGGCCCTCCTGCGGCACCTGCCATTGCGTGAGGTTCGCCTGCGCCATCGTCTTCCAGCGGTTCACCACGGGCCGGTGAAACTCTCGGGGAAAACGCTCCATCTCCTGGAGGTAGCCATCCACACGGAGGCTTACCACGGTCTCGTCTTTTTCCGGGACGAGGTGAATATCGCTGGCTGCTCGCCCAATAGCCTGCACAATGATCCGGTTGACCCGCTTGACGATGGACTCTTCGCTGGCCGCCGCCAGAAGATCAAGCAGTTCGCGGCTTCGCTCCAGTTCCGCACGCTGCTCATCGGAGCGTGTGAGAGCATCTTCAAAAGCCCTTTGCTCCTCGTCGTTCATCTCGCCCCGCAAATAGGCGAGCGCCTGCTGCTGTTCTTCCAGATAGGATGCCATTCGTTTATCCTTTCTCGTCCTCTTCGGAAAGCGTCTGCCGTAGCCGCCGCACGGCCTCCGCCATGCGCGATTTGACCGTACCGACGGGAATCCCGAGACGGCAGCCGATGTCCGTGTGCTTCAGGCCCTCGAAGTGGCTCATTTCAAAGACAATCCGGTAATGCTCCGGCAGCGCCGGGATGGCGCGGCGGATACGTTCGTCGCGGTATTGCTGGAGCAGAATCCTCTCCGGCTGCGTGGCGGGCGGGGCCTGCACTTCGATAACGGCGTCCGCCGCGGCCTCGCAATAGTGAATCGCCTGGAATCGGTTCCGCTGGTTCAGCCAGTAGTGCCTGCCGATCTGAAAAAGATACGTCGAAAACCGGCCCGTCGGCTCATAGCGCTGCCGCGTGCTCCAAAGGCGCAGAAGTGTCTCCTGGGCAAAGTCATCGGCCTGCGAGCGATCCGCCAGAAGGCTCGCGAAGAACCGCCTCAGCGGCTCCCGGTAGCGGTGCGCCAGTTCCTGGAAGGCTGCGACATCCCCGTCCTTCGCCCGCAGCATCAGTTCGATGTCCGTTGGCTCCATCCGTTGGCCTGCACTCTATATAGTTGTCTTGTGGAGAAAAGGTTCGGGGCTATCGAGGCGGGGCGGTGATGATGCGGTTGTCGATCAGGCGGACGCCGCCGATATGCAGCGCGATGGCGACCAGCGCCCGGTCCCGGATTTCGTTTATCTCGTGCAGCGTTTCCGGGTCCATGACGGCGATATAATCCACCTGGGCGGCGGGCTGGTGCGATTCCAGCAGGCTGACCAGCCACTGGCGCAGCACCGGGCCGCTGTCGGTGCGGGTTTCCGTGGTGGCCGATTCCAGAAGCTCCTGCGCGGTATCCAGCAGATAAGGAATGACCCGCGCGCGCTCACGGGCATCGGGGGACAGGCGGGCGTTGCGGCTGCTCATCGCCAGGCCGTCCGGCTCGCGCACCGTGGGAACCGAGACGATAGCGGTCGGCAGATTCAGGTCGAGAACCATGCGCTCCACGACTTTAAGCTGCTGCCAGTCCTTTTCCCCGAAGTACGCCCGGTCCGGCTGGACGATATTCAGCAGCTTGGCGACGACGGTGCAGACACCCTCGAAGTGGCCGGGTCGGAAATGGCCTTCCAGCGGTTTCGCCAGCGCGCCCGGCGTGATATGCGTTTGAAAGCCTTCCGGATACATTTCACCGGCTTCGGGCGCGAACAGCAGGTCTGCTCCGGCCTCTTCGGCAAGCGCGGCGTCGCGGGCCAGGTCGCGCGGATAGGCTTCCAGGTCGGCGGCATCGTTGAACTGAGTCGGATTGACAAATACAGAAACAACGACCGTGCCGCACTCGCTCCCTGCCTGACGGATCAGGCTCAGATGCCCCTCGTGCAGTGCCCCCATCGTCGGCACATAACCGATAACCTGTTCCGCTTTGCGCGCCTCGCGCAGCCGAAACCGCACGCTGCTTGCCGTCGTCAGTCGTTCCACCCTCGCCGCCTCCTGCCTGCAACCAGTTTATCATATTGCCCGCTCTGCCGGGATCACCGCACGCACGGTACGCGGTACTATGAAGAAAGAGCCGTTGTTTTTAGGGAGAGGGATTTAATGCCGAGCAGGTGGTGGACGAAGGCCGGAAAAGGCGTTCTTGCGGCGGCAGTGGCAGCGTAGCGGCGCGTTCTGGATGCCGCTCACGCCGATTGCGGCGCGACCGATTGCGGCGCGTCCGCAGGAGGAGTTAAAGGGAGCGGCACGGAACGTTCCCGGCAGCGCCAAACGCAGATAGGAGAAGACTTCCATGCCCGACAGCAGCCCCGCCGGCCTTTCCGCGCCGGAGGGAGCCGTGGCTCTTTTTGACGGCTCGAACCTGGATCAATGGACAAAACGCGGCAGCGGTGAGAAAGCCGCCTGGCCTATCGAAAGCGGCTACATGGTGACACGCGGCGGCGATATTGTCACGCGCCAGAAGTTCGAGGATTTCCAGCTCCATGTGGAGTTCTACTGCCCCGATTCACCGCCCGATGTTACCGGCCAGGGACGCAGCAACAGCGGCGTTTTCCTGCAGGGGCGTTACGAGATTCAGGTGCTGGATTCCTGGGGTAAGAACCCGCCGGGCCGGGGCGACTGCGGCGCGCTGTACGACCGGGCCGCACCGCTGGTGAACGCCTCGAAGCGGCCCGACGAATGGCAGGTTTATGACATCTTCTTCCGCGCGCCGCGTTTCGACGGGAACGGCAGGAAGACGGAAAACGCGCGCGTTTCCGTGCTGCACAACGGGATATTGATCCATAACAATGTCGAGGCCGCGACGCAGACCGGCGGGGCGATGAACGAGGACTACGCCGACCCCGGCCCGATCATGCTTCAGGATCACGGCAACGCGGTCCGCTATCGCAACATCTGGATCGCGCCGCTGCCCAAGGAAGGCTCCGAGAAGTATTAGCGAAGCAGGCAAAGCAAAAGCCGACGCTCTGACAGGAGAAGCGTCGGCTTTTTCAAAAACGGGAATGAACTACTTGCTGGCGGTGCGTTTGGCGGCTCGCTCGTCGGCAGCCGCTGCATTCCTGGCGGGGTCGGCGTCGAACTTGGTCTTGCAGCCGCCGCAGCAGAACTCGTAGGTCTTGCCGTTGTAGGCGGTGGTCAGCGTTCCCGCCTTGGCCGCCGGGATCACGCTGCCCTGAATCGCGCAGTAGGTTTCGCCCGTGGCGGCGGCAGAAGCGGGCTTGGTCGCAGCAGCGGGGGCCGCCGCCGCAGGTCCCTTTTCAACGGCGGCGAAATCAGCCTTCAGCGCGGCCAGCTTCTGCTCGGCGGCATAGATTTCGGTTCGCAGGTCGGACATCCGGCTGTACTTGGCGGGGTTCTTGTCGAACTCCGGTTTGCAGCCCGCGCAGCAGACATAGTAGTTCTTGTTGTTGTAGCTGATGGGGCGGGAAGTGTCCTTGACCTCTTCACCCGTCACGGCGCAGACAACGGGCGCTGCCGCTGTGGTCTTTTTAAGAACCTTGGGACCGGCCAGGGTGGGCGCGGCGGCAAGGGCGGCGGAGAGAGCGACGCCCGCTGTGAGCGTCAGGCGCAACTGGATCGAAGTCATTTCAAAGCTCCTTTGGGAGTGAGCGGAACAGGCCGACGCAAGCGGCGGCGGCGGTGGCGGCGACGCAGGAGGCGCGTAACTAACCGGGAAAGGTCGGCGTTATCTAAGCGATGAGTGCCTGGCTGCGAACCACCCGCGCGGCGCGGTGCTGTCCGCGCAAACAGCAGCAGTTTACCATACGGGCAGGGGGCTGTCAAACCGGGCGGGCGTGTGCGCTTGACACCCGGTTTGCTCGCTCTTATAATCGGTTTGCAGGGCGGTGGCGCGCGGCACGCGTGGCAGCAGCGGTGACGGCGCGCGTTGTGCCGTGGAAAGAAAGGCGTGGATGAAGCTATCGGCGGGAAGTGTGCGGGGTGGGCGGCGGACGGGGGACGCCGCCGCTGCGCCCGCCGCCGTCAAGGGCCTGGTGCGCCTGGGGCGGCGCACCAAGGAGCTTTCCGCGCGGCTTGCGCCGGGTACGGTCGTCGTGATCGATCACCGCGACATCGATGCGCTGGCGGCGCGCGCCCTGGCCCGCCGTCGCCCCGTCGCCGTCATCAATAACCAGTCGTCGATCAGCGGGCGGTACCCGAACCGAGGCCCCGGCGTGCTGCTGGAAGCGGGCATTCCGGTCTATGATATCTCCCCCGATGAGGCGGGCGCGCGCCCCGACCTTTTCAGCCTGCTGGCCGATGGAGAGCCGGTGGCGATTCAGGGAAATGATTTGCTGCGCGAGGACGGCACGATGATTGCGCGCCTGCGGGAGTTATCTACCGATGTGCTCCAGGACCGGCTCGACGCCGCGCGGGCCAATCTGGACGCGGAGTTGCGCGCCTTTGCCGAAAACACCCTGACCTACCTTTCCCAGGCCGAAGAGCGCGCCCTTCTGCTCGACCCGGTCTCGCTGCCGGAGCTTCGGGCTGCCATTGCCGGTCGGCCCGTGCTGGTGGCGGTTCGCGGCGAGAACTACGAGGAAGACCTCCAGCGGCTCGGGCGCTATCTGCGTGAGCAGCGGCCCATCGTCATTGCCGTGGATGGGGCGGCGGATACGCTGCTCGCTTCCGGTGTCCGTCCCGACATCATCCTGGGCGATATGGACTCGATAGGAGATGATGCGCTGCGCTGCGGCGCGGAACTGGTCGTCCATGCGTATGCCCACCCGCGCGGCGACGGCGCGCAGCAGGCTCCCGGTCTTGCCCGTGTTCAATCGCTCGGGCTGACGGCGCAGACGTTTCCGGTGCCGGGCACCAGCGAAGATGCCGCCCTCCTTCTGGCCTATGAGAAAGGGGCCGACCTGATTGTGGCTGTGGGGACGCACACCAATCTGGAAGATTTCCTGGATAAAGGGCGGCGCGGCATGGCGAGCACTTTCCTGGTGCGCCTGAAGGTAGGCAGCCGCCTGGTGGACGCGCGCGGGGTGTCGCGGCTGTACGGCAAGCAGGAACGAATCACGCCGCTGCTCGGCTACCTGCTGCTGTCGGGCCTGTTTCCGGTCATTGTCCTGCTGATGAGCACGTCGCCGGGCCGGGCCGCCTGGGAATCCATCGTGCTCTGGTTCCGCGTCCTTTTCCGCTGACCGCCGCAGATTAATCATGAGTTCCGACTTTCGATTTCATATCGCCTCGCTTGCCGCTGTGTTTCTGGCGCTGGGCCTGGGTATTTTAGTGGGCACGTTTTTTGTCGGCGCGCCGGTCGTGGAGCGGCAGATTCGCTCACTGAACCGGAACCTTTCTACCAGCGTTTCGGAACTGCGGCGGCAGACCCAGGAGGCGGAAAAGAACGAGGAGGCGCTGAGCGGGCTTTTGCCGCAATTAGTGGCGCGCAAGCTGTCGGGCCGGAAAGTTCTGGTCGTGCAGACCGGAGACTATGCCGATGCCGCCGAGCAGACGGAGCAGGCGCTGACGCTTGCCGGGGCGAGCGTAACGCGGATAACGCTGCCTCGGGAAGCATGGCTTGATCGTCTCGCTGCCGGTACGGAGAGTACAGCAGCGGCGGCGGCAGCGGCGGAGCAGATCGCGCCGCTGCTGGTAACGGCGGGCAGCGGCGGCGATACGGGCGCTCTGGACGCGCTTCGGCGCGATGGGCTGCTGACGGGAAAGACGCCGGACGCTCCGTTTCGGCTGGCGGTCCTGGTCGGCGGCGCGGAGGCGTTATCCGGCCCCAAGGACGCCCGCGATCCTCTGGAACGGGCACGGACGCTGGACGCCGCTCTGGCGAAAGCATGGCAGGCGGCGGGGGTCGCCGTGGTGGGCGTGGAACCGCTCGGAGCCGACGTGTCTTATATGCGGGCGTATCAGGCGCAGGGAATCGCCACCGTCGATAATATCGACCGCGCCGCCGGGCGCATCGCGCTGCCGTTCGCGCTGTTAGGTGAAAAAGCGGCCTATGGGATGAAAGGAACCGCCGAGCGCGTTTTGCCCGCCTCGCTGGAAGACTCGCCCGGCGCGGAGGCTCCGTGAGCGCCGCCGGGCGGGTCTCCGTGATTATCCCGGCCTACAACGAGGCGGATCGGATCGCGGCCACGGTTGCGGCGGCGCGGGCGCTGCCCGGCGTTTATCAGGTGATCGTGGTGGACGACGGCTCCACCGACGGCACGGCGCAGGCTGCCCGCGAAGCCGGGGCAGTGGCCGTGGAACACGGTCGCAACCGGGGCAAGGCGGCGGCGATGGAGACCGGCGCGGACGCGGCCACAGACGCAGCCACGGACGCAGGCGCAGCCACCGGCGCGGCCACCGGCGACCTGCTGCTGTTTCTGGATGCGGACCTGGGGGCGACCGCTTCCGGGGCAGCCGTATTGATCACCCCGGTGCTGGCGGGCGATGCGGACATGACCGTTGCCACCTTTCCGATTCATCCGGGGCGGGGAGGCGGAAGCGGCCTGGTCGTGCGTTTATCACGCTGGGGTATTCGCCGCCTCGCCGGATGCGCTGTGCTTGCGCCGCTGTCCGGCCAGCGCTGTATCACCCAGGCCGCGTTTGCCGCCGCCCGTCCCTTGGCGCGCGGCTTCGGCGTGGAGACCGCCCTGACCATCGATGTTCTGCGGGCCGGATTCCGGGTGCGGGAAGTGGCGACGCAGATGGATCATCGTGTTACCGGGCGCGATTGGCGCGCGCGGCGGCACCGTTTCCGGCAGCTCCGCGATGTCGCCCGCGCGCTCCTGCCCCGCCTGCTCTCCTCCCGGAAGCGAAAGGGCCGTTCGTGACTGTCCCCGGCCCGGCGTGGCTGGCGCTGGCGCTGCTGCTGGTAGCCGCTCCCTTCGTTTCCCGCCTCCTTTGCCGCCTGCTGGGCCTCGTGCGCCCCAACTTTCGCGGCGATGTGATTCCATCATCGGTGGGACTGACGTTTCTTCTTGTCGGCGCGGGAGTGTACGCATCCCTGGCATGGCGCGGCAGCGGCGGGCCGATGGCGTCGTCGGCGCGGCTGTTTCTTCTGGTAACGGTGGGATTCGGGCTGCTGGGCCTGGCGGACGATCTGTGGGGGACGCGCGCGGTCGGCGGCTTTCGCGGGCACCTGCGGGCGCTGCTGCGGGGCCGCCCGACCACCGGCGGCGTCAAGCTGGTCGGCGGCGGCGTCATCGCGCTGCTGGCGGCCTGGGGGCTGCGCGGCGGCGGCACGTCGGCGGCGGCGGCAGCGGCGAACCTGCCGGAACTGGGGCTGGACGCGCTCCTGATCGCGCTCGCGGCCAATACGCTCAATCTTCTGGATGTTCGCCCCGGTCGCGCGCTGGCCGGGTTCGCGCTTCTCGCGCTGCCGACATGCGCGCTGGCGGCGCTGGGCCAGAGCCTGTCCGGTGGGGGGCTGCTGATCGTTCTTGTTATTGCCGCCGCTGTCGAGGCCGTGCCGGATGCGCGGGGGCGGGCGATGATGGGCGATACGGGTTCCAACCTGCTGGGGGCGACGGCGGGCCTGGCGGCGGCCATTGCGCTTCCCGTATGGGGACGGGCGCTGCTGCTGCTGGCGCTTCTTTTTATCAATGCCGCCGCCGAGCGGGTTTCCCTGTCGCGCGTGATCGAGCGGACTCCCTGGCTTGCGGCGATAGACCGGCGGCTCGGCGTGCGCTGATATTGTGCGCGATGCTTGACTTTTGGCGGACGGCTCTTTATAATCGCCAGGATAGCTCCGCTGAGCTTGCAATTTAGAATCAACATTGCGTGAATACACGCACTCGCCGCGGCGAACTGCGGCGACGCTCAGAAAGGACACTGCGTTATGACTATGGGCAATGAACCGCCTTCTATGGGCGGGCCTCCTCCTGCTGGAAACCCGGTAAACGGCACCTTGATTCTGGTGCTGGGGATTCTCGGACTCGTGTGTCTCCCGATTCTCTCCCCCGTGGCATGGATCATGGGCAACAGCGCTATGGCAACGCTGAATGCGGGCGGCGGAGATGAATCACAGAGAGGCATGGCGAACATCGGGCGCATCTTAGGTATCGTCGGCACCGTGTTAATGATCCTTTACATCATTGCCTGGATTCTGGGCGGGGCCGCCCTTCTCGGCCTGTCGCAGACACTGCCGCAGCAGTCGCCGACACCGACACAGTAATAGTCCCCTTGGGGAAGCCGCTGACCCGGCTGCCACAGAAAAGCCTCTGCGGGACGCGCGCCTCCGGCAGAGGCTTTTCTGCATTTCCCTGCCTCGCGCTCGCTTCGGGTAGAATAGAGCTATGTCCGCCGCTCCGACGCTTCCACGCAAAATTATCGCGCATAACGTGGTTCATATGCGCGCCGAACCGACCAACGACTCCGAACTGGTTTCGCAGACGCTTATGGGCCGCCTGGCGCTTGTCCATGAGGAGCGGGAACGCTGGTCTCTGGTCGAAACCGACGACACGTATCGGGGATGGGTGGAGAACCGCTGGCTGGCGGACCCGCCCGCCGGGCCGCTGATGACGGTGAACTCGACGTTCGCGGATATGCGGAAACTGCCCCGGCAGGACGGCCCGCTGGTGATGCGCCTGCCGCTTGGGGCTGCCGTCCACGTCATGCCGCCGCGCTCGGCGAAGGAAGAGTGGGTGGCCGTCACCATCCTGAACGGAACGCACGGGTGGCTGCCGGTCTCCGTCTTCCCCATGCCGCCGCCGCGTATCGCCCCGGAGCGGATAACCGGGGCCGCCGCCGAACGCGCCCGCGATTTTCTGGGCACGCCCTATCTGTGGGGCGGTTCATCCTCGTTCGGGCTGGACTGCTCCGGTCTGGTTCAGCTTTGCTACCGTCTGTCGGGCATCATCCTGCGCCGCGACGCCGACATTCAGCGCGATGACCCGCGTTTTGTCCCCGTGCCGGAGAACGACCTCCTGCCCGGTGATCTGGTTTTCTTCGGGAAGCCGGATCGGATTACGCATGTCGGGATGCACTTCGAGAACAAGACGTTCATCCACTCGGCGGGCGGCGCGGGGGTCATCCTCACCGAATGGGGGGACGACCGCTATACGTCCCATTTTGTCGATGCACGCCGTCTCAACCTCGACCGCGCCCAGGAACCCGTGACCTGCCCATGAACAGCCCACAAGAGCCTGCGCCGCTTGACGCCGTCTTCTTCGCTGACCGCTCCGACCGGGGACGGCTTCGCGTCACGGGCCGCGACCGTCAGTCGTTTTTACAGGGCATGGTGACGAACGATGTGGCCGCGCTTTCGCCGGGCCAGGGCTGCTATGCCCTTATGCTCGACCCGACGGCGCACGTCCTTTCCGACCTGCGCATCCTTTGCCGCGAGTCCGAACTGCTCCTGGACGTGGAGCCGGGCATGGCCCCGTTCGTTTCGAAGACGCTGGACAAGTACCTGATCATGGAAAAGTGCCGCATCGCCGACGTTACCGGGGAAACGGCGCAGGTCTTTGTCGGCGGCAGGAAAGCGCCGCAGATTCTGGAACGCCTGGGAGTTGTGGGTGCCGAAGTCTGGCCGGAAGGGGCAAACGGCACCATCCGCGTCGGCCAAATGGAAGCCGTCGTTGCCGCGACCCGGCTAATCGCCGCGCCCGGCTTCGATATCTACCTGCCCAGCGGCAGCGGCGGCGGCGGCCCCGAGGCGAAAACGGCGCTGGTGGCGGCGCTGACGGCAGAAGGCGCGACGGAAACGGACCGGGAAACGCTGGATGCCGCGCGCATCGAGGCGGGCGTGCCACGGTATGGGGCGGACATCACCCCGAAGGCGCTTGCCCCCGAAACCGCGCAGCAGGCGCGGGCCGTCTCCTACCGCAAAGGCTGTTATATCGGGCAGGAGGTTGTCGCCCGTATCGATGCGCGCGGCCACACCAACCGCACGTTCGTGGGTTTCCTGATCGAAGGCACCGAAGTTCCGGCAAGCGGCACGACGCTAACGGTGGACGGCAAAGACGCGGGCTGGGTCACATCCGCCGTCCTGTCGCCGACACTGGGCCGACCCATCGCCCTGGGCTATCTTCGCCATGAATACGCGCAGCCGGGCACGCCGGTCATGGTGGCAGGCAGCGCCGCGACCGTGGCCGCGCTGCCTTTTGTCGCAAACTGAGCTTCGCGCCGAGGGACAGAACGTCCCTCGCTCGTGAGCCTCTGGCTGGCCGTCCTCACGGACGGGTTTGTTGCGTCCGGCAGGACGCTTGGCGCCATAGCGCCCACCAGCGAGGGCCGTTCTGTCCCTCGGCACTGGGCGGCGGTATGAAGCGCACGGAAAGGCAATAAGTATGTCGCAAAAGACCGTTATGGATTCGTTTCGCCTGGAGGGCCGCCGCGTGCTTGTCACCGGCGGCAGCAAGGGATTGGGCCGCGTGATCGCAGGCGCGCTGGCCGAGGCCGGGGCCGATGTCGCCGTGGTCAGCCGCACGCTATCCGAATGCCAGGCGGCGGCGCAGGAGATCGCTGCCGCCACCGGCAGGAAGACCGCCGCCTTCGCCGCCGACGTGACCCAGGCCGCCGAGGTGGAGCGCCTGGCCGCCGAAGTGGAGGAGACCTTCGGCCCCATCGACATTCTGGTCAACAATGCCGGAATCAATGTGCGCGGCGCATCGCACGAGCTTGCCGAATCCGACTGGGACGCCGTCATCAACATCAACCTGAAGGCTCCTTTTTTGTGCGCGCGCATATTTGGCCCTCGCATGGGCGCGCGTGGCTGGGGGCGCGTCCTCAACATGGGTTCGATTCTGTCGGTTATCGCTTTGCCGGGCCGCGCCCCCTACGCCTCGGCCAAAGCGGGCCTGCTCAACCTGACGCGCGTGCTCGCATTGGAATGGGCCGGGCAAGGCGTGACGGTGAATGCTCTCTGCCCCGGCCCCTTCGCCACCGAAATGAACCTGCCGCTTCTGAACGACCCGGAAAAGTATAGCGCCTTTGTCGCGAAAATCCCGATGGGGCGTTGGGGCGAACTGCACGAGGTCGCGGGCGCGGCAGTGTTTCTCGCCTCGGATGCCGCCTCGTTCGTCACCGGCAGCGCGCTCTTCATCGACGGCGGCTGGACGGCGCAGTAGAAGCCCATCTGGTGAGCGCAGACAGTAGATAGAGGAAGAACCGCTTGTGGCAGTTCCACGGGATGAAGCGCGTCTGGAAGACATCCTGGCCGCGCAGCCTATCGGGGCGGCGATGTTTCTGCCCTTCACCCTCCTGCGCCTGCGCGGCGCGGGGCAGGAGGACACGGCGGCAGTGCTGGCGGTTACGTTGCGAGATGTCGGCGGCGCGGGCGAAACGCATCGTTCTTTACGATTGTCCTGGGATAATGACAGCATATTGGCGCAGTCTCCGGCAGTGCAGGAGCGTACTATTACCGAATGGGCTGCCTGTGGCGTTGCCTGCGCGGTGGTATCTCGGTACGCCGGGCTGCGGATGCGCACCGTGGCTGCCGATGGCGACCGCTTCGACTATTGGGTGGATGACGGCGATCAGGAGTATGGTCTGGAAGTGAGCGGTACGATGAGCAGCGATGGGGAGGACGTGGAAGCCCGACATCGAGCGAAGGTGCGTCAACTGCGGGAGAATCCCTACGGCGTGGATGGGTACGTGGTCGTCGTGGGTTTTGCTGTGCGTCACGTTATCTTCTCTTTCAATCGCTTTGAGGAGGAAGCATGAAAATAGATCCATCACCGCGCGGCATCCGTCGCCAGGGGCTTGACGCGCCCTTTGAAGCGGATGAAGCGCGCAAATCCGGCCTGATTTTGAATGCCCGCGTCCTGCGGGAACAGGGACGCTATGAGGAAGCGGCGGCTGAATTTGCCGAAGCTGCTGTGATTGAAGAACAGCTTGGCGACCTTTGCGCGGCGCAGGGACTTACGGAGAAATCGTTCGTCCACCGCTTCAGTGCGGCAAGCTGCTGGGCGCAGGCGGGGGATTTTTTTCATGCCATCGCTTTGAGCGATGAGTTGCTCGCCCGTGCCGACCTTCCCGACCGCCTTCGTCAGCGCATTTCCCGCTATGCTGAGACGCTTCGTGCCCGCCGCGCCGAGTGGTATTCCGACCTGATGCTGGAAGCGGAGGCTCTTTCATGAAAGCATTGGTTTATACCGCGCCGCGCACGCTGGAAATGCGCGAGGTCGAGGAGCCGAGTCCGGGGCCGGGCGAGGTGCGGGTGCGGGTGGGCATGACCGGAATCTGCGGCTCGGATATGCACGGGTTCCTGGGGCACAGCGCGCGCCGCAAGCCGGGGCTGGTGCTGGGGCATGAGACGCATGGCGTGGTGTCGGCGCTGGGCGCGGGGGTGGATGCGGACCTGCGGGACAAGTGGGTGTCCGTTAATCCGCTGGCCTCCTGCGGACGCTGCGCGGCCTGCCGGGCCGGGCGGCAGAATGTCTGCGCGGACTGGCGCATTCTGGGTTTGGACACGACGGCGGGCGCGTTCGCGGAATCGGTGTGCGTACCGGCCCGCACTGTCTACCCGCTTCCCGCGCATGTCTCCGACACCGAGGCGGTGATGATCGAGCCGCTCGCAAATGCGGTTCACCTGCTGTCGCTTGCGCCGGTCCACGCCGGAATGTTTCCGACGGCGGCGATCTTCGGCGGGGGGACGCTGGGGGCGGCGGTTCTTTCGGTCGCCCGGACGCGGGGAATCCGGGTCGTGGCGCTGGTGGAGCCGAACCCGAAGCGGGCGAAAGTGGCCGAGGCGCTGGGGGCGGAACGGGTGCTCGACCCGAACACGGACGATGTGGCGGCGGAAATTTACCGGCTGACGGATGGGCGCGGCGTTGACCTAACTGTCGATGCGGTGGGGCGTGAGGTGGTGCGGCAGGCGGCGGCGGCCAGTGTGACGCGGGGCGGTACGGTACTGCTGCTGGGGCTGGATCAGGGGCCGACCTCATTGGACTTTATCGACCTGATTCGGCGCGAGGTGCGTCTTCAGTGCAGCTTTACCTACACGGACGCCGACTTCGCCGCCGCCTTCGATCTGGTGGCGCGCGGCGCGGTGGACTACCGCCCGTGGACGGACGTTCTGCCGCTGAGTGAAGGGCAGCAAGCGTTCGAGCGTCTTGCCGCCGATCCGGGGGATAGGCTCAAAATCATCTTAAAACCGTAAGAGGGGACATGGAAAAGATACTGGCAGGCAATGTGGCTCTTGTCACCGGCTCCGGGCGCGGGCTGGGGTATGCGATTGCGGAGCGGCTGGCGGAACAGGGCGCGCAGGTCGCCGTGCACGATATATCCGAGGATGCGCCCGCCGAGTTCGGAGAGGCCGAAAACTTAGAGGCGGTGGCGGCGCGAATCGCGCAGCACGGCGTGAAGACGGTTTCCGTTACCGGCAATATCGCCGACGAGGAGTCCGTGCGGGCGATGACCGAGCGCACCGAAAGCGCGCTCGGGCCAATTACGATACTGGTGAACTGCGCCGGGGGAGACATCGCCGCGCGGGGCGGCAAGCCCCAGCCGAACGATGCGCTGGGCATCCCCCTGGAAGACGTGCGCGCTTTGATCGACCGCAACCTGATCGGAACGATGCTGGTGTGCCGCGCCGTGTGTCCCGGCATGATCGCGCGGCGCGGCGGCTCGGTCATCAATATCGCTTCGGGGGCGGCGCATACGGGCGTCTCGAACGGCGTGGTGTACGCGGTGGCGAAGGCGGGCGTCGTCCACTGGTCGCGCTGCCTGGCGAAGGAATTGCGTCCGCACGGGGTGCGTGTCAACGTGGTCAGTCCGGGGCCGACGAAGACCGCGCGTTTTCTGGTGACGCGCACGGTAAACCCGCAGATGATGGATGAATCCGAACCGCTGGAGCGTTACGGCACGCCGGAAGAGATCGCCGACGCCGTAGCCTTTCTGGCAAGCGATGCGTCCCGCTTCGTCAATGGGCAGGTGCTGCGTGTCGATGGCGGCAGCAGTTTGTATCCGGCCTAAACAGGCCGGTTCCTGGAGGAGAGATAGTTTATGGCACGAGAGTCAACCAACCCGGTTCTGAAGGGAACGGGGTTTCACCATGTCGCCCTGCGCGCCCGCGATTTCGAAAAGTCGCTTGCTTTTTATACGCAGGGGCTGGGATTTCGCGTCGCCCATACCTGGGGGGAGGGCACGGGGCGCGCCGCTCTGCTCGACCTGGGCGACGGCAACTATCTGGAGCTTTTCGCCGCGAAGCCGGAGCAGATTCCCCCGGACGGAGCGGCGGGAGTGGGGTGGCCGTTTATCCACTTTGCGGTTCGTTCGAATGATGTAGACGCCGACATCGAGCGGGTGCGCTCGCTGGGAGCGAAGATAACCGTGGAGCCGAAAAGCGTGGACGTGGGCGATCCGCCCATCACCTTCCGCGTCGGCTTCTTTCTCGGCCCGGACGGCGAAGTTTGGGAATTTTTCCACAGCGAGCCGCTGTAAAAATCCCGGAAATAGGGCGCAGCAAACAGCACCTGCCCCTACAGGAATTACCCACATCTGTAGGGGCAGGCGTTGCTTGCTGCGCCTTTGCCGTTGCTTACCGTGTTCTGTTGACTATACGACCTGGCCGTCCGTGTAGCCGGGAACGGCCCAGGCAAGCTGCTCGGCAGTGACATGCGGGGCGAGACGGGCGGTAAGCGCGGCGGTATTCAGCTTGCCCGGCTGATAGCTCTGGGTAAGGCGGATGTTCTCGTTGAGCATGTCGAGGGTTTCCATGCCGACGATCACCGTGGCGACGGGAAGGTCCCAGACATAGGCCAGAAGCTCCTTCGGCGTCGCCCTGGCTTCACCCCGGCCTACCAGCCCGCGCGTCGCCTTCATGCCGATGATGCCCAGCTTTTTGGCGACCGCGGCAGGCAGCGCCTCTTCGCGGAAGGGCTTATAATCGGCGGCGTTCAGGGCCATCAGAACCGTGTCGAACTCCAGGCTCTCGATCACCTGCTTATGGACGGAAGCCCGCTGATGACCGGTGAAGCCGACGAAACGCACGACTTTCTGGTCCTTCAGCTTACGAAGGGCCGTCAGCGCGCCATCGGGTTTTTCCCAGGCGGTCAGGGTGTCGCGGGGGCCGACATCGTGCATCTGGATCAGGTCCAGGCGGTCGGTCTTGAGCAGTTTCAGGCTCTCCTCGACCGAGCGCATCGCGCCGTCATAGGTGCGGTCGCCGGTCTTGGTCGCCAGAAAAATCTGCCTGCGGTATTTGGGCAGGGTCAGGCCGTAGAGCCGCTCGGATGCCCGGTTGCGCCCGTAGCTGGCGGCGGTATCGAAGTAGGTGATACCCGCCGCGACCGCGCGATCCAGCATCGCCGCCGCCTGCTCCTCGCCCCCCCTGAGAAAGTTCGAGCCGCCGCCGAAACCCAGCAGCGATACGGAAACACCGGTCTTGCCCAGCGTGCGCCGGGGCATCTTCGCCGCCGCCGCCGCTTCGGCCTCCGTCCCGGCCAGGCCCGCGACCCCCAGCGCCGCCGTTCCCGCCGCCGCGCGCCGCAGGAACTCGCGCCGAGTCAGGTCTATCTGCGATTTATCGTCCATGTTTTTCGCCTTTCCACACGCTTATGACAGTAGAGTATAGGTTGCCTGGCGGCGCGCTGTCAAGGCCACGCCGTCAGGACTCAGGGCAATCGCATGAAGCCCCGCCAGAAGCCCGTGGGTTGGAAACCCCCGTCTGGACGGCCTGCGGCCAAACGTCCTTCGGACGAACAACGCGCTTATCGGGTGGACGAATTCGTCACATTTGCCGATCCCGCACCCGGAGGGTGCTTGGCGGAACGCCGCCCAGACGCCGGTTTTCAACCGGCGAACTCTTCATGCGATTGCCCTGCGTAGCCCTCACCCCCTCTCCCGCTGCGGGAGAGGGGCAGGGGGTGAGGGCTTGCCACGGGAGAGGGGGTGAGGGCTTGCCAGGCGGCAGTCAGGTCAGGCTGATTTTCGCCTCGGCGTTCAGGATATAGGACAGCCAGTCGGGTTCGGGC
>JAUJOK010000073.1 GCA_030447685.1 Armatimonadaceae bacterium | reverse complement strand
CTTGCCGTGGCTGAGGCCGCGCAGATTCTGGAAACGCCGCAGGGCAGCGCCGATATCGCCTGCCTCTTCCACCGCGCCCAGGCACGCCTTACCCAGAGTGCAGACGCCTGGGAGGAGGCGCACCCGGAAGAGACGCTGAACCGCCGCCAGGCGTTCGGCACGACCCTCTTGACCGCCATCGAGACGCGCGAGTCCCTGCTCGTGGCCTACGTCGGCAACGGGGGCATCTTCCATATCCGGGGCAACTTTACCGAGTTCGGCGCGGAACGGGCGCTTCCCTGGAGCTTTGTCAGCTACCTGAACCCGCACTCCGTTTCCGAAGACGGACGCGAGGCGCTGTACCGCTACCTCTCGGCCTCGGGCGACCGGGAGCAGGCGGAGCCGACCGTGCTGCTGATCCGCAAGGACAGGCGCTTTGGCGACATCCTGGTGCTCTGCACGGACGGCGTCTTCTCCCAGGACCAGGTCCGTTACGGCAATCCCGGTGACGGTTCCGTCTGGGGCGAGGTAAGCGAGCCGCTTATCGCCGTCCACCGCGCCCTGCGCGCCGGTTTTGCACGGGAAGACGCACTTACCCAAGCGCGGCTCCAGCAGGCGATGGAGGTTTGTCTCACCGGTCTGCGGGACCGCCGCGCCCTGGACGATGACGCTACCCTCGGGGTTTTGGTGACCGCGCAGGCCCTGGCGTTCCGCGAGGAGCGGCAGCAGAAGCCAGGCAAGCAGCAGGAGAGGCCTCATGGCGACGCTCGCTGACCTGCGCGCCGTTTCCTTTGGCCTGCGCCCGGAACTCAGCGTTCTCCAAACACTGGAGATCGAGGACCAGCCGCTGGGCGGCGGGAACTTCGGGCAGAACTATGTCTGCCAGAGCGTGAATTCGGCCCCCTCGCCCCTGCCCTTGGTCATAAAAATCCTTCAGGACGACGGCAACGGCAGCCTCCGGCACGGCAGCGAAACCCTCCAGAAGCTGGGCGAGCGTCTGCGTGACCTGGACACGCGCTGCCAGCGGCGCGGCGAGCCGCCGCTCAGAGACGTTCCCGCGCTGTTGGCGGTTCCGCAGTTTTATTTCGAGGCCCGTCTGAGGGGGCAGGACGTGTGCGGCTACGGGGCGCTCCGCCTGGACACGCTCGGGTATGTGTCCTTTGACACGTTTACCGACGGCGACGCGGACGTGATGCAGGACTACCTGGCCCTGCCCGTTGCCGACCGTATCCGCATGGCCTACGACTTAGCCGATGGTTTCCGTCTTCTGGAGGAGATTGGGTTCGTGCATGGGGACATCAACCCGCCGAACCTGTTCGTCCATCTGGCCGAGGGGCATCTGGCGATCATTGATTTCGACTCGGGCGCGGTGGTTGAGAACCCCGGCGACCAGCCCGCGACCTGGGGCAAGCCCGGCGACTGGCTCGCCCCCGAGGTAACGGCACAGCTCGCCGGGCCACCGGGCAAGCCAATCATAGTGGACTGCCGGTCGGACGCCTGGGCAGTTGGCATCGGCATTCACTACCTGCTGTTTCTGCACCACCCGCTCGTCTACCTGAGCGATTTCGGCAGCGGCACCTTACAGAGTTACTTCGCCGCCCACCTGTGGCCGGAGATTGCGCCGCAGGACGCGCTCTACAACGCCGCCAACGATGCCGTCTACCGGCACTACCGGCAGGAACTGCCCACGCTGCCGACCCCGATCCAGAACGCTCTGGACGTTCTCCTGAATACAGGCACGTTCGCGCCTGACCGACGCCCGGACGGCGCGGCCTGGGCGCGGGCGCTGGGCGCGACGCAGCAACCGCCGGTCATCTCCTTTTTTGACGCCGATGCGCTGATGATCCCCATGGGCGCTTCGGTGACGCTGACCTGGCAGGTGGACCACGCGCACAAGCTCTGGCTGAGCGGCGTCGGCGACGTGACCGGGCAAAGCAGCGCCATGGTCGCGCCCCTGCGCAGCATGCGGTATACGCTGACGGCGTACGGGGCGTTCGGGCAGGCGGCGGAGTCCACGCCCGTTGTGCGGGTGATCCCGGGGCCGACGCTCGGGCCGATCCCGGTGCCGCCGCCGCCAAAGTTGCCGACGCTGCGGGCAAACGCACCGAAAGCGCCGAACGGGCAGGGCGGCCCGCTCCCGCTGTGTGCGCTTCGCGCTCTGCGTTTTACCCGGATGTCCCAATCGCCCGTGGTTCCCGGCATTAATCCTCTGGGACGCCCGATGGCTGCTTTGCTGCCGCGACTGCGACTGCCGCTGCTCCGGCTGCCACGGGGGCCGCTGCCGGGTCTTCTCTGGCGTCTCTACCGGCCCTGATCGCCGTCACCGTACCACAGCAGCAACCACAACACGAGGAGAGCGAGGCAACGTCATGAAGAACTTCCTTATCTTTTGCTCCGGCGCAAAGCGCGATATCCTGGCCCACTGCCCCACCGAGGAGGGCAAGTACGTCGGACTCGGCGGCGCTGTCCTGACGACCGCCCTCATGGCCGCCCTGTCCAGCGCGCTCACCCTGCTCATGGCCTTTCCGGCTATGCCCAACTGGGCGGCGGCGCTCTTCGGGCTGTTCTGGGGAGCCGTGGTCTTCAACATCGACCGGTGGCTGGTTTCCAGTTCGCGGCGGCAGAAGAACTTCCTCGGCGAGGTCCGGGCCGCGCTGCCGCGCATCTTCCTGGCGCTGCTCTTCGGGGCGATCATCTCCGAGCCGCTGGTGCTGCAGGTCTTCTCCCCGGAGATCGAGAAGCAGATGGCCGTAAATCGCGCCCAGGCGCGGCAGGAGGCGCAGGAAAAGGCGGATGCCAATCCCCGGTACAAGGAGATCGATACGCTGAAGGAGGCCGGCAAAGGCTTGCGCGCCCAGATCGGCGAGCGCAAAGCCCAGCGCGACGTGTTTTATAAGGAGTACATCGAGGAGATCACCGGCGAGAGCGGCACGGGCAGGCCGGGCCGGGGTTCTGTCGCCGCCGAGAAGTTGGAGCGCCTGAAGCAGGCCGACGCGGAACTGGCGGCCTTTAAGAACGAGATCGCGGATCAGGCGCAGGCGTACCAGGGGCGCATCGACCGTCTCCAGGCGCAAAAGGACGCCGAACTGGCGGGGCTGGACGCGCTCGCGGGGGCGGCGACCGGGCTGCTGGCGCGGATGCACGCCCTGCACCAGCTCGTCTGGCAGGACTCCTGGCTCTTCATCGCGCACGCGCTCTTCGCCCTCTTCATCATGACCCTCGACTGCCTGCCGGTCTTCGCCAAGCTGACGCAGTCGGCAAATCCGCGCCGCCCCTACGACACGCTTCTGGAGGCGGAGGAGGACCGCGCGCTCCAGATGGCCCGCATCCATACCGAAGACGCCGAAGCCAGCGCCGACATGGAGATCGCCGTCCTGAAGGAGCAGTACCGGGTCCTGGAGGAGATGGAAATCGCTAACAGCCGGGACCAGGCGGAGCAGATCAGCGCGGCGCGGGCGGAGATGGCCCAGGAGGTCATCGACGCCTGGAAACCGCAGGCACGGCAGCACATCCAGCAGAACCTCCACCAGTACGTCGGTACGACCGGACCTGCCGGTCGTACCGGTCCGTAGGCTTTCTTCTTCTGGACACGCCCTTTCCAGCAACAGACTCCCGTTAGCAGGTATCTCTTCTCGCGCATCGGTGGCGGCATGTCTGCCGGATGGGAGCGAGTACGGGGGCGTGCGCTTCTTGCCGGCACCGGAGCGCAGGCTTGCCGCTTCCTTCGGCATACGACACAGCAGCGTCGCCGTCCGCTGCCTTGCATTCCCGGCGTTCGCCGTCCCGGCTCCCGCGTAAATCTTGAGGCACACCTGTACTTGTCGCCTGAGGGCGTCGGTGCCGCCCGGTGGGCCTGCGGGTGGGCCAGAGCCTGGGCCAGCACGGGTCGCCTGCTGAGGGTTATACCTGCGGGAACGCCGCTTTTTCCTGTCCGAGTTTATTACCGAAGTGCGCGAATCACCGCGCTACTCACGTCTATGTTCACCGCGATAATAGATGCCCTATTGCGAGCCGCCTTGAATCTTCTGGCTGGCCGCAGGAACAAGACGAAAGGAACGACGCCCCCCGCCGCCGGCACGGCAAGCAATGCCTTGGAAGCGGAAGTGGTGATCGGCGAGGTGATTCCCTCCCAGCTGGACCTTCTCCGGCAGGGGAGGGCGGCCTGTCCGGGAACGCGGGCGTCCGAACCCGTTGCGCTGAGCGTCGCTGAGCGCCGGACGCAGATGTATGTACACGGCTCGACGGGAACTGGCAAGTCGGTGCTGCTGACGACGCTTTTGGACGCGGACATCGCCGCCGGGCGCGGCGTGGTGCTTTTGGATGCGCGCGGGGACCTGGTGGATCGCGTGCTGGTGCGGCTTGCCGCCCGCTTCGTGCCCGAGGATCTGCAGGAGCGCCTTGTCCTGATCGATCTGCGCCAGCATGCCGCCTACATGCCGCCGGGCGGGGACACGCACTGCGCAGGCTTCAACCCGCTTGCCGAGGCCGGAGCCGATGCCTACGCGTCCGCCTTCTTCTGCTTCGATGCGATCCAGGCGCAGTGGGACCTGGGCGTGCAGACCGCAGAGATACTGCGCAACGCGCTGCTTGCGCTTGGCCTCGCTGGCGAAGCAAGCGCGAGGAACAAAGGCGCGGGCGACCGGCCCACTCTGCTCGATGTGGAGCACCTGCTTCTGTCCGAGGCGTTCCGCCGCCACGTTCTGGGGCGCGTGCAGGACGCGAGCGTACTCCGGTTCTTTGAACAGCGCTTCCCGAAGCTGGCGGAGGGGCCGCAATATGTCTCGGCGGTGCTTAACAAAATCACCCCCCTCAACTCGCTCCCGCCGACGCCGCGCCCGCCGGCACTGCGAACCGGGAGCCAGTCCCCCCGCCCGCTCCTGGAAGGGCGCAAAGACGTGATCCCGCTCTGCTCCCTGGGGGCGGACGAGCTGCACTCCGCCGCGGGTCTCATCGGCAGCCTTTTGATCAGCGCGGTGGCCAAGGCGGTCATGCGCGGCGACCGGCCCGCCCACCGGCGCAAGGAGACGACCTTCCTCTACCTGGACGAGTTCGAGAACTTCACGAAAGCGGGCAGGCTTTTCGAGGAGATCATCAGCGAGGGCAGGCGCTTCGGCCTCGCCGCCGTCGCGGCCCACCAGAGCACGGCGCAGTTGGAGCCGAAGCTCCGGAGCCTGACCCGCAACATCATGGGGATTCAGGTCTACTTCGCCTGCGGAGGAAGCGACAGCGACCTGCTGGCGGGGGAGCTTCCTTCGGACGAGCCGAAGGCGGTGCTGAGGAACCTTCTCATCTCGCAGCCGGTCGGCCACGCCCTGCTGCTGCGGCGCGGCAAGCCGCTGACCCGATTACACGCCGCTTTTTCGCCGGATCCCGAGGTTCCTCCGGAGAAGGTCGCGGCGCTGCGCCAGACGAGCCTGGAGCGCTGGGGGCGGCCCAAGGCCGAGGTGGAGGCGGAGATTGCCCGGCAGGAGCAGCGTTTTGCCCCGGTCACGGAAGGGGCGGCGTCCGTTTCCGGCCCGCACACGCCTAAACCCGATACGGCTGGACAACTCGAAGTGCGTGAGGTTAGGGAGGCGCCCAAAGCGCGGAAACGTTCGCAAGCGAAGAAAGGGCCGGGAACGTAATGACGGAGAGGCTGACACGGGAAAGGGGGACGAGAAAGCCGCAGGCAACTGCCGATGCGATTCTCCAAACCCGTTCGTATGCAGCAATCGGAGTAACCTGTCTTACCGAGCGCGATGTCGCCCTGCTGTGCGACCTGTGGGGCTTCGGCCTGCTCCTGCGCGACCAGATCCATGCCCTGCACTTCTCCGAGTGCGAGCTGCGGCGGGTCAACCGGCGGCTCAAGATCCTCTCTGATTCGAGCTTTGTCATTGGCTCTCTGCTCCCGCTCGGTCCGCTGACGAATCCCACCATGGCGGCGGTGCCGGGCAGCCGAAGCCAGCGCGTCTACCGGCTCGGCCCTGCCGGTGCCGAGGTCGTGGCCCGGCGACTGGAGGTAGATCTTATCGCCGTGCGTCAGCGCATCCGGGAGGGCAGCCGCACGCACGCGGCGCACGCGCTGGAGGTGGCGAACGCCCGGATCGTGCTGGAGCAGGCGGCCCGCCGTCCCGGCTCCGGCGCCCGGGTAGTCTCCTTTACCGGGGAAGCTCCCCTGCGGCACGCCTTCGAGGTGCGGCGGGTGGCGGACGGGACGCGGACGGACGCCGCCTGGCGACTGCAGGTCTTCAAGCCGGACGCTCTGGCGATCTGCGAACATGGGGGCAGCACTCATCATCTATTCTTCGAGGTAGACCTTTCCTGGGCGGCTTCTGCGGAGATAGCCCAAAAGCTTCGCATCCACGGCATTTATCTGAAGGAGGGACTGTTCGCCCGCCGGTTCGGGCCGGGAGCGGATGCGTTCCGGACGCTGGTGCTCACCACCGGCGAGCGCCGGGCGGAACACCTGAAGGCCCTGGCGGAGGAAGAGGGCGCGCAGTTTGCCTGGTTTACCACGCTTACCGCCTTTGCCAAAATGGCGGTACGGAGAACGGGCCTTTTCGCCCCCATCTGGCACGTTCCGTTTTCGCCGCAAGTGCAGCCGCTCTTCCCGGAAGGAGACAGGTAGTGGTCGTCTGCCTTGCCTGCCGCCATGCTTCAGCAGACCGGAGTGTATTCTGCGCCTACTGCGCCCGCAGCCTGAACTGCCGCGTCTGTGAGGAGAAGCACCGGAATTCGCTGAACGGACTCTGCTGCACGACCTGCGGCAGCCTCCAGCTTTCAGAAGGGACGCGCGCCCTGCAGCTTGGGGGGGTGTCCGCTTTCTGCACGGGCTTTCTGGCCCTGCTCCTCTGGAAGTGGTGCCTAGCGCATGCCGGAGAGTTTTTGAAAGGGAGAAGTTCGGGATTGGTGTGGGGCATGGCTTTTTTTTTCAACAGCAGCATCCCGGACCTTCAGGCAAGCATCCTGGTAGGGATGACCTGGCTGGTGATGCTCTGGATGCTGGGCCATTTTCTGGGCTTCCTGCCGGGCAAAGGCGGGCAGACCGGCACGTGGTTGCGGAGTCTTCCCCTCCTGCTGTTCCGGCAGACGCTTCGCCTGCTGTGCCGCTTTCTACAGTTTATCCTGATCCTGATTCGCCGGGCACTCGTGCCTGCGGCGCATCCGCGGAACGCCGGACAGAACGCAAAAGACTTAGGAAAGGTACCGTAAGCGTCCCCTTTGCCCGAGTCTGAAGGACGCTCACCGAAAGGAGAAGAAGGATGGCGCTGGAACGAGACGTAGACTGGTCGTTTCTGGATGCAGATTATTGGCAGCAGAAGTACGGCCTGGTGGACAGGCTGAGGCCGCCGCTTTTCCTGCCCGGTCGGGTCGTGGTGACGCCTGGAGCGCGGGCGGTCTTTGACGTCCGCCCCATAGATGTGGATGACCTCCTGTCGATGCACGTCTGCGGCTTGTGGGGCGACGTCAGCGACGAAGACGCGGATCGGAACCGGGCGGCAGTGGAGCGGCACGGCGGCGATGCCATCGTCTCCGTCTACCTGGGGAACGGCCCCCAGTTTACCGTCATCATCCGCACGGAGGGAGATCGAAGCCGAACAACGGTATGCACACCCCATGAGTACTAAATGTCCGCAAGTGCCCGGACGGGGCGCTCCCGCACGCAGGAATATTCCCACGGGGAATTCCGAAGAAGGGATGAAGGATCGGTTCCCGCACCGCGAAGGGAATAGGAGCTATACGGCGGAAACCTTTGTGCGGGCAGCGGAGCGTGTTTGTCAATTGAAGCCGCAGGAACACCATAGCTGCCTGAACCCGGAGCGCCTCGCCGCCGCACTGCTTTGTGCTGCCGAGAAGCCCGATGAGCCGGGGAACATCGAGCTTCTCGATTCGCTATCGCTCGTGGTTTACGTGCCGGTCCTGTAGAAGGATTCTATATACGTCTCGACCGAGGGGAACCGGCGCCAGTAGCGTCCTGCCTTATCGCGCCGGGTTTCCAACGCGATAGCTCGCCGCGCTCGCCCGTCGAGCGTCCGCAGGTACGGCACCAACCGCTCGCTGCCGGGTTCCCCTTCCACGCGAATCTCCTCGAAGATCGTGCGCAGTACCTGATTCTTGTCCGCGATGCTGAGCGCCTCCCACCGGCGAACTCGCTCTTCCAGGCTCAGAATAGCTTCCTCTGGAACCAGGGTATCCAGCCGTGCCCGCGCCTCACGGGCCTGCTGCTCCATCTCCGCGATCTCGCTGTCCAGCGGCGCAAGCAACTGCGCGATGACGGAGCGCAAAAGGTCGGGGGTGGCCTGCAGGTTCGCCGCGCCCAGACGCTGTCGCGCCGCTTCTTCTGCGTCCACTGCCTCCGCTTCGCGCCGCTGACGCGCAGCGCGGGCCTCCTCCTCTAACATCCTCACCTCGTCCAGGAGCGTGTTGCGCGCACGCGAGTCCGCATACGCAGCCAGGAGCGTGGCCGGATGTTCGCGAAAAAGGGAATCGAAAAACTGATCGGCATCCGCCATGTTGAGCACAAAGGTATGGCCCGGGCGGCTCATCCTCTTGACGCCGCCCGCCCAGCAGGTGTAGGTGGCATACTTGACCGAAGAGCGGCGCGTTCCGACAATGGCGGCCCCGCAGGAACACTTCAGGATTCCCGCAAGCAATCGCACCTCGCCGTGCCGAATCCGTGGGTACTCGGTTTTGCGCCCCTTCAACTTCCTTTGCAGCCCCTCCCACTCTTCCGGCGAGAGGAGCGGCGGCAATACCTCCCACTCGACGCCAAAAACGATTTGTTGTCCAATAAGCGCGGGATTTGCCAGCGTGTATCCGACGTAACGGACAGACCACGTCTTTCCTCGCGAAGGGGCAAACCCATCGCGCTGCAGCTGCTTGGCAATGGTGCCGTGGCCCAGTCCCTCATATAGGTAAAGGTCCACCATACGGCGCACAGCGCGAGCGCGCTCCGCGTTCATTTGGGCGAATCCATCTTCGTTGCGGTAGAGCCAGAAGGGAAGCAGCCCGTGCGGTCGTCCGGTCGAGAGCAGGCTCGCCAGCCCCCGGAGCGTTCCGGAGAGCACCTCGCGCAGTTTTATCTCTGCGACCTTGGAGAGTACGAAGGCCGTGATGCCCAGATCGTCCTGAGTAAGAAAGTCGAGCGATTCGATAAAGCCGACGACGGCCACCTGATAAATGCCGAGGCGCTCCGTGAGTTCGGCAAAGAGCAGTTGGGAACGGCACAGGCGGGACAGGTCGGAAACCGCCAGCGTGTGTATCTGGCGCAGCGATTGGAACAGGAGCGTCAGCGCGGGCCGGAACCGTGCCGTGGCCCCGTTCAGGAGAGGCTGCGCGTCCATCAGTTCCGGGTCCAGGTTAACGCCTTTAAGAATCTCGGCCTTCTGGGCTTCCAGGTAAGCGCGCAGGCCCGTACGCTGCGCCTCGGTGAAGCGGCTGTGCTCATAAAGAAAAAGACTGGCAAATACCTTTTCATAGCGGGTCGCCTTGCTGATTGCCAGCTTGCGGATCAGGTTTGGCTCGTTGATGGGTAAACCGCCGAAAAGGAGGCGTCAGAGAAGATGCGAAATGCCCTGGCGATGCCGGAGGAAATGCTCGACGCCGCGTCGCACCTGATCCTCGGCGCTGCAGCCATCCTCTGCCTGGCCGAGCGTGGAAACACGGATGTAAAGGCACCGTACTTGCCGCCATCGCGCCCAGCTCGACAATGTGGCCGCTGCTGGTGTCGAAAACGCGGGTGAAGACGTCTGTGGTGCAGAGCCGGGCTTGGTCGCCATTGGAATAGCGAAGCGCGCGTCTTGGGTCGAGGGCAGGGCGATACCGACGATTTGCTCTATACTAAGAGGCGGAACGGGTTCGTTCTGAAGATTTTTCACATTGCGCTCCCAAGGCATAAATGCAGGTTTTGCAGGGTTTTTGCGCCAAATGTATGCGCAATGTGAAATTAAGGAGGGCGATGTTATCCGCACCATCGAGGAGAGTAAGGCGTATATCGGTCACTACCACACCGGCGGCAATCCGGGCCGCAACGAGATCGATGAGACACAGGAACTGAACTACCGGCGAATCGCGCAGGCCATCGCCGACACCGGCTTTACCGGCTACTTCGCCCATGAATTCATCCCCCGGCGCGACCCGATGACTTCTCTGCGGCAGGCCGTCGAAATCTGCACGGTGTAAGCGTTCGATAACCGCCGTCGGCGCTGCTCATCGTTGATAGAGGAGGCGAAAATTGACCAATCTGGAGCGATTGTTTCGCGAGGCGGACGAGGCGGGGTATCGCCTCGAAATCGTCGGCGGTCTGCCCGTCTGGGAATCGTCGCCGGTTGTCAAGCACCAGCGCGCCGTTGACCGTATCCGCGCCACCATCCGCCCTGTGCAAACCAGCACAGGCGCTGACTGCGGCTGCGTTCATTACGCCGATGTGCAGATTCACTTCCCGGACGGCTCGCATAAGCGGCCCGACATTTCTATCTTCTGTCGTGAGCCGGATGAGCAGGATACCGAGATAACCCTGCTGCCTGAAGCCGTCATCGAGATTCTCAGCAAGGGCTACGAGGCCAAAGACCTGGATGTGGGCGTGCCGTTTTATCGGCGCATGAAAATCAAGGACATCATCGTTGTCGACCCGGACAGCGGCGCGGTTCTGCACTACCAGGGCGCGCTGCCCGCCCGCGAACTCACATCGCCCGTGGAAATAACGCTTCAATGCGGCTGCCACTGCACAGTCTGACAAAGGACACCAAAGCAAACCTATGAATATAAACATCATGCGCAAGAGGATGACAGGCGCGGCATTGGGCGCAGCGGTTCTGGCGCTGCTGCCGGTCGGTGCGGGCAGCGCGGCAGCCGCGACGGCGGGCGTGACGAAAGCCGCGTTCGGCAAGCTGAAGGACGGCACGCCGATTGAAATCTACACCCTGACAAACAGGAACGGCCTGCGGGCGCGTATCATGACTTATGGCGCGACAGTGACGGAACTGCATGTCCCCGACCGCAACGGGAAACCGGGCGATGTGGTGCTGGGTTTCGACCGTCTGGAAACCTACGAGAAGGGCCATCCTTTCTTCGGCTCCACCGTGGGGCGCTTTGCGAATCGCATTGCCAAGGGCAGGTTCACCCTGAACGGAAAAACGTACACGCTCGCCACCAACAACGGCCCGAACCATCTGCACGGCGGTTTGAAAGGTTTCGATAAGCGGGTCTGGAAGGCAGCGCCCCGGCGCAATAGCGCCGCCGGGCCGTCCGTCCGGTTCACCTATACCAGCCGCGACGGTGAGGAGGGCTATCCCGGCACGCTTAACGTCGCGGTTGTCTATACGCTGACGAACCGGAACGCTTTGCGAATCGAATACGCGGCGACGACCGACAAAGCAACGCCGGTCAACCTGACCAACCACAGCTACTTCAATCTGGCCGGGCGCGGCACGGTTCTGGGGCATCAGGTGCGGCTGAACGCTGCCCGCTACACCCCTTCCGACGAGACGCTGATCCCGACCGGCAGGATCGCTATGGTGAAAAACACGCCCCTCGACTTCACGGCCCTGCGGCCCATCGGGGCGCGTATCAACGATGTGGGCAAGAACCCGACCGGCTACGACCACAACTACGTCAAGAACGGTGGCGAGCGATTCGGCCTGGCGGCGCGGGTCTATGAACCGACGACCGGGCGCGTGCTGGAGATGTACACGGATGAGCCGGGTTTCCAGTTCTATACCGGTAACTTCCTGGACGCCACCCTGACCGGCAAAAACGGCGTGGTCTATGAGAAGCACGCGGGCTTCTGCCTGGAGGCGCAGCACTACCCGGATTCGCCGAATAAGCCGATGTTCCCGTCCGTTATCCTGCGCCCCGGACAGACCTACCGGCAGCGCACGGAATATGTCTTCTCCACAAAGCGATAAGGAAAATCCGATGAATACCAATCGTGCGGTTGTCGTAGACCCCGCCGCGCCGGGGCGGCTGGTAATCCGGGAAGCGTCCGCCCCTTCGCCTTTGCCCTCGGAGGCGCGCGTACGTGTCGCCGCCGTTTCGCTCAATCGCGGCGAGGTGCGGCGGGCGATGGCCGCAGACGCGGGCTGGCGACCTGGCTGGGACGTGGCAGGTGTTGTGGAGCAGGCGGCGGCGGACGGCTCCGGGCCGAAAGAGGGGGCGCGTGTTGTCGGGTTTATGCGTTCGGGAGGCTGGGCGGAGCAGGTCGCCGTGCCGACCCATGCCCTTGCGGAGCTTCCCGCCGCCGTCACCTTCGCGCAGGCCGCCACGCTCCCGGTCGCGGGCCTGACCGCGCTGCACGCGCTCGCCAAAGGCGGTCTGCTTTTGGAGCGTCGTGTGTTGATTACCGGAGCGACCGGCGGCGTCGGGGATTACGCGATACAGCTTGCGCGCCTTTCCGGTGCGCGGGTGACGGCGAGCGTCCGCCGCGCGGATCAGGAAGACTTCGTGCGCGCGGCGGGAGCCGACAACGTCGTCATCGGCGACGACCTGCCCGGCGCGGGCGACTTCGGCCCGTATGACCTCGTTATCGAATCGGTAGGCGGGGGGACGCTTGCGGCGGCTCTGGCTCTGCTGGCGGAAGGCGGCGCGTGCGTTTTATTGGGCACCACCGGAGGCGCGCAGGTGACTTTCGACGCTTCCCGCTTTTATCCAATCGGCAGGGCCGTCCTGTACGGCTTCATCCTTTTCGATGAACTGGGTGTCGAACCGGCGGCGGTGGGTCTGGGGCGGCTTGCCCGTCTGGTCGCGGCGGGCAAGCTGAACCCGCGCATCACCCGCGAAGCCTCCTGGACACAGATCGCCGACGTTGCCCAGGAGCTTACGGAGCGCCGCTACCTGGGCAAAGCCGTGCTGCACGTTTCGAGCAAGGGATAGAAAGCCCGGTCGAATAATCTCGTAGAAGCCCCATCGAATAAATTCGAGGCTGTAAAAGTACAAAGCCTGCCTGCGCAGGCTGAAGAGATCGGCGAACGAGCATCAGTCCGCGAAGGCGGACTTCGTACCTTCTTAGCCTCGAATTTATTCGACGGGCAAAATGCCACGCAATCATTTTCCCGATGCCAATGGACCTCTCACTGCGGATACTTCGTCCGCAGCACCGCCGCAGCCTGCGCCATCGCGGCCAGTTTGCGTGCGGCTATCTCTGACGTGTTCATGGGGCGACTGGAAAAGGTGCCGAAACCGCAGTCCGGGTTAAGGAAAACACGCTCCGGCGGCAGATACTCCAGCGCCTCTCCGGCGCGCGCCACTATTGCCTCAACGCTTTCCACCTCTTCCGTTCGGGGATTGACAACGCCCATGCCGAACTCCTTGTGCGCACGGATCACTTCCGAACCGAGCAGGGCGGGCAGTTCCCCGGCTCGGGGCGTCGCGAACTCCAGCACCAGTTGCCGCACCTTCAGTTGCTCCAGGTAGGGCGTCAGCGGATGGTAGGAACCGCTGAGCAGCGTCGTCTCATTCTGGCTCCAGTTGCCCCGGCAGATATGGAGGCCCGTGCGCACGCCGTCGAAGCCCTCCACCACGCGGTTAATCAGCGAGACCGCCCACTCCAGCTCCTCCTTCGGGTCGGCGCGGGCGGCCAGCGCGGCGCACATGAAGGTGCGGGTGCCCGTCGGATTGAAAGCCACTTCCGTCAGAACCGGCTCATCGAACTGGATGAAGTCCGCTCCGGCATCGGCGAGCGCGGCAACCTCCTCGCGCAGCAGGGCAATCACATCCTCGGCCAGGGCCTCCTTGGTCGGATAGGCGGCTCCGGCGACCTCTTTCACCCACATGGCTCGCGTCAAAAGATACGGGCCGGGCAGGGGAACCTTGATAGGACGGTTCGTGTGGGCGCGCAGGAAGCGGTACTCGTCGAGGGCCAGCGGTTCTCGCCGCCGCACCTTACCGACACAGGTGGGGTTCAGGATCGAGAAGGCCGGAACATCGAGCGTTTGCAGCAGGCGCTCGAAGCCCGCACGATCCTCCACCACGTCCAGCATCTCGTTGAGCGACATCAGACGCACGCCTTCCAGCTTCGCGGCGACGAACGAGTAAAAGTTATCCCGGCGCTGCTCGCCGTCGGTGACGATGTCCACCCCGGCCTCTTCCTGAATACGCAGCACATCGAGAACCGCCGCGTCCGCCACGCGCTCGAAGTCATCGCGGGAAATGTCGCCGCGCTGCAAACGACGCTGCGCCCGCAGCACCTCCGGCGAGCGCGGCCAGCTTCCGACCATCGTCACCGGGAAAAGGGGCAGTGACTTCATTTTTGTGCCTCCTCGAAGAACTTCTGATGACTCACCGCTTCGCTCAGGGCGGCGTAGCCGCTGGTGCGGCCCGGCAGCCATTCTTTCAATCCTTCCATATCCATCATCTCCCGGTGGTCGGGGTTGTCGTAGCGCATCGCGAACAGCACTTCCTTCCAGCGCGCCTCTTCGTCCGCCGGGAACGATTCGAGAACGGTAAAGTTGCAGTGGTCGAAGCGGTCGGTGGTCGCCAGCACGGTTATCTGGCCCGGATCGGCGGTACCGTCGGACAGCCAGCGTTCGGCGTTCATGTCCAGCGCGGCGCAGGCGTCGCTTTCACCCCGCAGCAGGCTTTTCAGCGCCTCCAGTTCGCCGCCGACGTGGTCGCCGTGCTTGCCAACGAGCAGATCGTGACGGCGCAGGGTGAAGTCACGCTCTGGCAGCAGGCCGTGCCGCCCCAGCAGGCCCAGCGGGATCAGTGTCGCCTGCGGGGAGTCCTTTGCGCCGGTCGCTACGGTCTTTCCGCGCAAATCCTCCACGCACTCGATACCGCTGTTTTTGCGGACCAGCAGATGCGTCACCCGGTCACGGTCGGTGTCGCGCATGGCGATAGACCGGCATTGCGCCTGTCGCTCGGCATCCAGCCAGGCCAGCGGCGAGTTCCAGGCGATATGGGTATGCCCGGCCAGAAGCGCCTCCACCTGAAGCTCATAGTTGCTGTAAAACACGTAGTCGATAGGACATCCCTGCGCCTGAAAAAAGTCCTTGATGATGTCCCAGATCACGACCACCTTCGGGTCATACACCACCGCGCCGACAAGAATTGGAGACTGCATAAGTGCGCCTTTCTAAAACAGCGGCATGCCGCACAGGGCACGACCGATAAAATCATGGAGAACGTCGGACGTGGGGGCCATGACGCCCGCCGCCCGCGCATCTCTAAAATTACGCTCGACGCTCAGATGCTTACTGAAGGCCGCGCCGCCGCACGCCTGCATCGCCAGGTCAGTGACATGGATAGCGGTTTCCGAGGCGGCGGGCTTGGCTTCCAGCACCATCAGCATGGTGGCGTCGGACGGGTTCTCCACGGCGTCCAGCACGCTGATAAGATGCGCCCGCGCCCGATCCGTTTCGATGCGCATCCGGGCGAGCCGTCCCCGCAGGTTCGGCAGGTCGGCCACCGTGCGCGGCTACGCGATGGGGTCACGCCGGGGCCCCCCGGCGCCCGCGGAGCTCGACACGATGCGCGCGGTGGTGCGCGACGCGATGCACGACGGCGCCTTCGGGCTCGCCGCCGGGCTCATCTACCCGCCGGACAACTTCTCCACCACCGAGCAGCTCGCCGAGCTGGCCCGGGCGATGGCGCCGTACGGCGGCGTCTACATCACCCACATGCGCTCCGAGGCGGACAAGCTCCTCGAGGCGATCGACGAGGCGATCGAGATCGGGCGGCGCGGCGGCGTGCCGGTGGAGATCTACCACCTCAAGGCCGCGGGGAAGCGCAACTGGGGCAAGGCCGCGCAGGCGATCGCCAAGATCGACTCCGCGCGCCGCGCCGGCCTCGACGTGCAGGCGAACATGTACCCCTACGTGGCCGGCGGCACGGCCCTCGCCGCCTGCACCCCGCCGTGGGCCTCGGCCGACGACAAGCTCCTCGCCAACCTGCGCGACCCGGCGGTCCGCGCGCAGGTCAGGGCCGAGATGCTCGAGCAGGCGCCGCCGCGCGCGCCGTGGGAGAACCTGTGCCAGCTCGCGACGCCTGCGGGCGTGATGGTCGCGGGGTTCAAGCGCCCCGCGCTCCGGCAGTTCGAGGGGAAGTCCCTCGCCCGGATCGCGCAGGCCCGCGGTGCGAACTGGGTCGACGCCCTCGTGGACCTCACGCTCGAGGAGGGCGCCGCGCTCGGCGCGATGTTCTTCCTGATGTC
>JAUJOK010000072.1 GCA_030447685.1 Armatimonadaceae bacterium | reverse complement strand
CTTCTCTACTCCCATCGCCCCGCCTCCTTCTCGTAGTAGCGCAGGATCACCGGATGATCGAGCGTCGAGACTTCCCCCGGTATTTCGGCGATGTCTTTGTCGAACGAGGCCATAGCGGGAAGCGAATCCGGCTGAAGGAAGCGCAGCGGAACAGCGATCTTCGCCGCTGCCAGACGGGGCGCGGGCGTGGAGCGAGGAGCGTCGGGCGCGGCGACGATGAACCCCCAATCCCCGAACGAAGGAATATAGGCATGGTACGGCGCGGTCTGCCAGCCTGCCGCGCGCAGCGTACGGGCGACGCACCAGAACGCATCACGGGCGAAGAACGGCGAGGTGGCCTGCGTGACGAAGACGCCGCCGCGCGCCAGCCGCCGCTTCGCCAGCCCGTAGAATTCACGCGAATAGAGCTTGGCGAGCGCCTCGTTGTTCGGGTCCGGCAGGTCGGCGACGATGACGCCATATAGCGTCCCTTCGTGCTCCAGGAACTTGTAGGCGTCGTCGTGGACAACGCGGACGCGAGCATCCTCGAATGCCTTCCGGTTCAGGGAGGCAAGCGCGGGATAATCGCGGCCCAGACGTGTCATCGCCGGGTCGATGTCTACCAGTGTGACACGCTTGACGTCCGGGTGCTTCAGGACTTCGCGCAGGCCCAGGCCGTCGCCGCCGCCCAGAACCAGCACCTCTTCGCGGCTGCGCGCCAGCGCCAGCGCCGGATGCACCAGAGATTCATGATAACGGTACTCATCGACTGAGGAGAACTGGAGGTTGCCGTCCAGAAACAGGCGCGTATCGTTCTTCCAGCGGGTCAGCACGATGCGCTGGTACCTCGTCTGGCGGGCGAAGATGATCTCGTCCTCGTACAGCCGCCGCTCGAAGAGGGAGGACGCCTTTTCCGATGCCGCGATGCCGCCTGTTAGCGCCAGCGCCAGCGTGCCGCACAAAACGAGCGGCGCGGCGGGCACGCGCAGGCTGCGGCGGAAAACCCAGACGTTGTAGGCGGCGACGCCGATATTGAGCAGACCCACCAGAAACGCCGTGCGCGTCGTGCCCAGCGTCGGGAGCAGCAAAAGCGGAAAGGCGACCGCGCCTAACAGCGCGCCGACCGAATCGAACGACAGCGCCTGCGCGATAGTCGTCCGCAGCGCGCCATACTGGTTCAGCAGACGTGTCAGCAGGGGCAGTTCTATTCCGACCAGCGCGCCGATGACGATGAGCAGCCCGAACAGCGCCCCATAATACCACGACCCGACCAGCGCATAGACGCCAAACAGCGCCCAGGCGCTGAATCCGCCCACCACCCCCAGCGCGATCTCCACCAGGATGAATATCCGCAGCAAACCGCGCGTGACGAACTGCGACAGATACGAGCCGACGCCCATCGCGCCGATGAACGTGCCTATGCACAGGGAAAACTGAGTGACGCTGGAGCCGAGCAGGTATGAGGAGATGGTAGCGATCAGCAGTTCGTAGATCAGCCCGCACGCCGCCACCAGAAACACCGTGCCGAGCAGCGTCAGCGCCTCGGTTCGCTCCTGCTCGCTCAGCGGCGCGGTCGGTGCATTTTCTCCGGGCGGAGCCGTCAGGGTTTCGGTCGCCATGCTTGCCTTACGAAAGCAGCGTCGCCGCGACGATCAGCGAGACGCCCAATACCACAGCACCCGCCAGCACCGCCGCCGCAACATTCTTGTGCTCGAATATCTCGTGCTCGATGTTGTGCCGGATGACCAGATCGAAGAGCTTGAAGCCCAGAATCGCCAGCAGAATCCCGATAAGCCCGAAGGCGATTGTCGAGACGATACCATCCACCAAGGGCATGCGAGAACGTCCCGCCGCCGCTGCGTCGCCGCTGCCGCTTCCCTGCGCCCATGCCGCCGCGCTGAGCATCAGCGTCCCTCCCGCCAGCCACGCCCCGCGCAGCAGCGCCTTGATATTAACCTGTCGCATTCGTCCTCCTTATACCTGCTGTAACTGCTTTGCCCCCTCCGCCCCCAATAATGGGGGTACCGGATAGGAAATATGGCACTCTTCCTCCCCCTCTCCCCACGCCCGCAGGGCGGCTCAAATGCCGCTGCGCGGCGGGGAGAGGGGGCACGGACACCAAAGGTGTCCACGGGGGTGAGGGCTTACTTCCCGAAGCGCGGCCCGCCGCCATAGTAGCGGCCCATACCATAACCGCCGGGCCGCACGCTGCGCCGTCGGCGCAAGGCTTCGGCCCGCGCCTGCGCCGTCGAGCGCAAACCCCAGCCGGTCATGGATGCCCACCAGGTCATCCCCAGCAGCGCAACCATGGCAATTGCGGCAAGACGGTACCCTATGCCCATTGTCGTAACCTCGCGCAAATCATGATGTTTCCTTCATTCCGTTCCACACGCCGCGCGCCATCTCCGGCGCACCGGCAATCAGAAAGCTGCCGCCCATCAGCAGCGACAGCAGGCCGAACCCGCCCAGGTAGGTCGAGTGCAGAACCTTCTCTTCAATGGCAAACGATACTGTACCGCTCGAAGCAGAGGTTCCCTCCCCTTCCGCGTACAGGCGGACGTAAACGCTCCCCGGCTGTGAAAGCTGGAAGTTACTCACGGATTGCAGGTTGTACTCGTGCCATGCCCCGTCGGAGTCGTAGCCGGTTTCATCCCAGAAGTCGCCGTCCAGATTCATCATCTCGCCTGCGTCTTCATCTTCTACCACGGCCTGCACCCAGGCGGCGGATTGGGACAGGTTGGAGGAGACGCGCAGCCGGTGGACCCGGTTCGCGGCGGAAAGCGGGTACGGCCCCATCCGCAGACCGTCGGCGGGAATCTGGGCGATAGCGGCGCTGCCTTCCGCGACCACCCTGCCGCGTCCGAGCGCCGCGCACCAGCCGACCAGCGCGATCAGCGCCGCGACGATACAGACGATGCCGAAGCCGCGTCGTCCCTGAAGCGCCTGTTCTTTTTTGTCCAGCGCGGTTATCAGTTCGCGCAGTTCGAACAGGGTGAAGACCGCGCGGTCTTTCAGGCGGCGGCCCCGATACCATTCCACCGTGCCGTCCGGCATCGGCTCCGCCGAGATGACCTCATTTCCGCTTTCCGTCTCCACATAGCGGACGGCGTCGCCTTTTTTCACGGGCCAGGGAATCTCCCCTTCGACCCCGCTCACCCGGCAGTTACCGGCATCCTTGACCACACAGGGCTTACCGTCCACTGTGTAGTTCACCCCTTCCTCGGCGATGGAAAGCTCCCCGGCGGACGGCGCTTGCGCCGGGTGGAAAGGCTCCGACAGCGTCCACTTGCCCTCGTCGTATTCCAGGTAGAAAGCATCGCCGTCCGGGTTCAACAGCACCCACTCCTCCCAGGTATACGTCTCGCCCTCTTCCGACTGAATATAGCGGATGCGTCCGACGTTGTAAAACTCTTTGCCGCCGATGCGCGCCTTCATCCCGACACGAATCGGCGTCAGGTGCGGCAGGGTGCCCGGCGCGGCACGCCCTTTATCGAACGGCAGGTCTGACAGGATCGTGCCGCACCGCGCGCAGGCCACTTGCTTATCGGGGGTGCGAACGCGGGCGAAGCCATGACAGGTGGGGCAGGGATGCTGGGGCTGACGGTTCACAGTTCTTTCCTTCGCCGAATTAGACACGAGAACATGAGCGTCGGTTGCGTGGACAGATACGGATTGGGCAACGTTTCCAGCGTCTCTTTCGCCGTTGCCGATGGACGTCCCTTCTTTTGGCCCTCGCCCCCGGCAAGCCCCCTCTCCCGCTGCGGGAGAGGGGTGCCTGCCACCATAGCGGCCCCGGCTTCGCAAGAGGGCAATTAGAACAGGCGTGGAACACACAGTCGGGGCATGTAACGTTACAGCCGTACGACGGGTAACGCGCGAAGCCGGGGTTGGCGGCGTTACAGGCACCCCTCTCCCACCGCGAAGCGGAAACCATGGGAGAGGGGCACAGACACCGAAGGTGGCTACGGGGGTGAGGGCAAGCCGGGGAAGGAAAACCGAACCCCTTCCGCCAAAGAAACAGGGAGCACAGCTGATGAACTTGCCCCCCTTTCTGTCCCGTCTGAAGGCGCGTTTGGAGGCCCTCGAGCGCGGCGCGGCGACGCTTACCGTCACTCTGCGCGACTTTTTGATCGTCACGTATGCGGTTCCCGCCGAGCGCGCCCGGCCCCATGTCCCTGAAAGCCTGCCGCTCGACGTGCTGCCCGGCGCGGATGGCGAAACGCTCGCCTTTATCCAGACGACCTGTTTCTTCAACGATAACTTCCACTGGTCGCCGCTGCCGGGGCCGGGCTTATCGTTTTATCAGAGCACCTATCGCATTCTCACACGGCAGAAGGGCCGCCGGGGCGCGTTCTTTTTGCGTACCTACTTGAGCACCATCGAATCGCACCTTCTTCAGCGCGCCATTGCCCGCGAGGTGGACCACGCGCCGTTCACGGTACAGATTACGGGAAACCCGATAGAGAGCCGCTACGAGCGGTACACGATGCGCGCCGTGGGTGAACGGGGCCAGACGGCGATGGATGTGCAGGGCCGGGAGGCTCCTTTGCCTACGGCGCTGCCGTTCACCGATTGGGA
This sequence comes from Armatimonadaceae bacterium, assembly GCA_030447685.1. Taxonomy (GTDB): domain Bacteria; phylum Armatimonadota; class Armatimonadia; order Armatimonadales; family Armatimonadaceae; genus JAUJOK01. The sequence goes on along the minus strand of JAUJOK010000072.1, from coordinate 9,391 downwards.
CGATATGGTTTTCTTTTTGACCCAGCGGGAAGAAGCCTATTATGATACTTCTGCGGGCGGTATGGGCTTGCTTCCGGTAGAGCACGCACGGATGCATCCGGTTCCGGCGGAGCTGATGGCGGCCCGCCTTTCGCTGTGGACGGACCTGGGCCTGATTGATGTCAATGATCTGCTCCGCCCCGTGGCCGTGCTGATCCAGCCGACCATCGTCTTTACCAGCTATCCGCCGCGCCCGGTGCGCGGCGATGCGTGACCGTGCAGGAGAAAGAAACCGGGCGCTTCCATGCCGATACCGACCGTCCCGATCCATTCCCGCTTCGAGGTCTCGTTCACGCTGCCGGGTGCCCCTGCGAAGAACCCTTTCGACTTTCGCGAGACGGATGTCGTGGCGCGCGTGGAAACCCCGGCAGGCGTTGTCCGTGTTCCCGCCTTCTATGACGGCCCTGCAAAAGATGGCTCGCCCCTGTGGCGCGTGCGCGTAACGCCGACAATCCCCGGCGCGCACACCCTCACGATCACGCGCAACCGCCGGGCCATTCCCGCGCCGAGAATAGTGTCCGGCGTTCTCACCTTCCGGGCAGTGGCTTCCCGGCTTCCGGGCTTTGTCACCCGCGACCCGGCGCATCGGCAGCGATTTCTGCGCGCGGGCCGCCCCCTTTATCCGCTGGGACTGAACCAGGCCTGGCGCAGCGACCGCGACCCGCCCTACCCGGAAACGTTCGCCAAAATGAAAAAGGCGGGCTGTGACTGGGCGCGCCTGTGGTGCGATCATTTCTACGAAAGCAAGAATCTGGAATGGTCGCCGAATAAGCCGCCGCTCGGCACGTATGACCTGGTGGCAGCCCGGCGATGGGACACTATTTTTGAGGCTGCCGCTGCCAGCGGTGTCATGATCCAGATGTGCCTCCAGCACCACGGGCAGTACTCCACCCGTGTCAATCCGAACTGGAACGACAACCCGTACAACATCAAGAACGGCGGTTTTCTGACGCGGCCTGAGGATTTCTTTACCGACCCGCACGCTATTGCGCTGACAGAGCAGAAATACCGTTACATGGCGGCGCGCTGGGGTTATGCGCCGCACCTCTTCGCGTGGGAACTGTTCAACGAGGTGCAGTTCACCGACCGAACCCCGGAACGATGGCAGGTGGTGGGGGGCTGGCACGCCCGCATGGCGGCGTTCCTGCGGCGGCACGACCCGAATCGTCATCTGATCACTACATCGTCGGATGACGACGAGAAGAACCCTATCTTTGCGGCGTGCGATTATACCCAGGATCACCGCTACACCGACGACATCGAGGCGACGCTGCGCTCCCTGCGGGCGGCGGGGCGGCGCAAGGCGTTCTTTGTCGGGGAGTGGGGCGCGAGCGGCGATGGGCGCTCGGCGGAGATTTTGCGCCGGGGTTTGTGGACCGGACTGATGACCGACCATGCCGCCGCGCCGATGTGGTGGGCCTGGGATTTCGTCGACCCTGCCGGTCCGACGGATCGATATGCGGCGTTCGCCCGAGCCGCCGCCTTTATCCGGGCCGCACGCCTTTCCGAGCGCACGGAAACACGGCAGGTATCCGTCGCCATTCTGGGCGGCGACCGCACTGCCAACCTTGTTCTCGGGCCGCCCGGCGGCTGGGGAAAGCATACCCGCGCTCGCTTCGTCATCCCTGCCGACGGCAGCGCGCCGGACCTGACCGGTCTGTCCTCGTTTTTCCAGGGCAACAATAAGCGGGACATGATGCCGGATGCGCCGGAGTTTGATGTGGATTTCCCATCCAGCGGCGGCGGCGGCACGGCGACGATCCACCTTGGCCAGATCGCGCGCCTCGGCGCGCGCATCGAGGTATTCGTGGACGGCAGGCAGGTTCTTGCGGAAACGTTTCCCGCCACCACTTCCGATACCACCGCGAGTCGCCCCTTCACGGTTCCCATTCCGGCGGGCCGCCATACACTGCGTATCGCCTCCACCGGCCCCGATTGGTTTGTCGTGCGGCAGATCGCTTTGTCGCCCTATGCGCCCACGCTCACCGCCACCGCGCGCGCCGGGGGCGGCTTTGCCGCGTTATACGTGCAGCAGCGGCGCTCCGGTACGTCCTCCGGGAAGACCGGCGACGTTCGCCTGCGCGTTCCGGGCATCACTCCCGGTCGCTACGCCGTGACCTGGTGGGACATAGACCGGCAGCGGCCTCTTCTTTCACGCGCCGTCGTCCTTGCGGATAAGCAGGGCTTGACGCTGCTCGCGCCGCCTTCGTTTTCTCAGGATGTGGCGGTCTTTGCCGAGCGACAGGGGGCGTCGTGAACGAAGCCGGGGCCGCACCCCTCCCCCCGCTGACGGAAACGCTTCTGTTTATCGCCGGGCGGCAATGGACAATCGCGGCGGTGCAGAATCAGGATGTTCTGCTGGACAGTGTGCGAACCGAAGCCGACCTGGAAAACTTTCCTTATGGACTGCTGCTCTGGGCATCGGCAGTCGGGCTGGCGCACCGGCTGGCGGACGAACCGGCGCTGGTTGCGGGAAAACGGGTATTAGAGTTGGGGGCGGGCGTGGGACTGCCCGGCCTGGTGGCGCGGACGCTGGGAGCACGACAGGTGACGCAGACGGATTATCAGCCCCCGGCGCTCGACCTCGCGCAGCGCAATGCGGAAAAAAACGGCGTCACCGGCATCCGCTACTTTCTGGGCGACTGGCGACGCTTTCCCCCAACGGAACCGCAGGATGTTGTCATCGGCTCGGACGTATTGTATGAGCACACGCTGCATGCGGCCCTGACGGATGTGATAGAACGGGTGCTGGCTCCGAATGGCCTGCTGCTGCTTTCCGACCCGCAGCGTCCCTACGCGCTGGACTTTGCCGATAAGCTGGAACGCGCAGGCTGGCGTCTGACATTGGAAAGTCGATTTGTTGCCTGGGAAGGACAGAAGAAGGAGATCGTCTTCTTTTTTGCCCGCCGCCCATAGGAACCGGAGCCGCCGCCCTGACGTACCTATCCTCATAATGGTATAGTCATTCCAGGAACTGCATTTCAAGGAAATAGCCACAACATGAAGGTAAAGCGTCTCTTACACAGCTTCGCGGCGGTGACGATACTTGTCGCGGCGGGACTGTTGATACAGGCAAACAAGCAGCAGGCGGGCAATGTGAGCGCGGGGCTTGCCGCGCAGGCTCGGCCTTTGAGCATTGGCGCGAGCCAGGCCACGCCGTCAAAAGCGGCGGCATCGTCCGAAGATAATCAGAATATCGCCCGAGTCACTTCCCTGCTTTTGACCCAGAATCACTATTCGCGCCAGCCGGTGAATGATGCCGTCTCTTCACGGCTTCTGGATCTTTTTATCGAGACGCTGGACCCGCAGCATGCTTTCTTTCTCCAATCCGACATCGCCGAGTTCGAGCCGCTGCGTACAAAGTTGGACGATCTGACCGGAAAACAGGGGGACACCTCGCCCGCGCGGCAAATCTTCGACCGGTTCCTGGAGCGATTCGATGCCCAGACCGCCTTTGTAGAAAGCGCGCTGAAATCAGAGTCGTTCACATTCACCGGAAATGAGACTTTCGTCACCGATAGGGAAAAGCTGCCCCGCCCCAAAGATATGGACGAGGCGAAGCGGCTCTGGCGCGACCGGCTTCGCTATGAATACCTTCAGGAAAAGCTGAACAATGCCAAGCCGGAAGAGATCGTTACAAATATCGCTAAACGTTATGCCCGTTTAGCGCGCACCCTCCACGAATACGACAGCGACGATATTTTCGAGCTGTACCTGAGCACACTGACGCGTGCTTACGATCCGCATTCCGGCTATTTCGGCAAGGCGTCCTCGGAAAACTTCGACATCCAGATGACCCTGTCGCTGTTCGGCATCGGAGCGGTGCTGGGTTCCGAGGACGGCTATACCAAGATCGAGTCGCTGACGCCCGGCGGCCCGGCCATCAAGAGCAAGCAGATAAAGCCAGGCGACCGGATTGTCGAAGTGGCTCAAGGCCAGAACGCTGAACCGGTGAACGTGGTGGAGATGAAGCTGCCCAAAGTCGTGGAGATGATTCGCGGCCCCAAAGGCACCCCGGTACGGCTGACAATCCTTCCGGCGGACGCGCCCGACCCGTCTACCCGTAAAACCGTCGTTTTGATTCGCGATGAGATCAAGCTGGAAGAGCAGGCGGCTAAAGCATCGCTGATTGAACTGCCGGATGCTAAAGGCAAAAGTCTGCGCCTGGGTGTGATCGATCTTCCCTCGTTTTACGAGGACCCGGTCAAAAAACGCAGCGCGACCGCGGATGTGGCCCGGCTGCTGGGCAAGCTGAAGCGGGAAAAGGTAGCCGGGGTGATTCTTGACCTGCGGCGCAATGGCGGCGGCTCACTGCCGGAAGCCATTGCGCTGACCGGACTGTTCATCAAGCAGGGGCCGGTGGTGCAGGTTCGCGACCCCGACGGTGAGGTTCGGGTGGATAGAGATACCAATCCCGCCGTGGCGTATGACGGCCCATTGGTCGTGCTGACCAGCCGCATGAGCGCGTCGGCGTCTGAGATTGTGGCGGGTGCGCTTCAGGACTATGGCCGCGCGCTCATTGTCGGTGACTCTTCCAGCTTTGGCAAGGGCACCGTGCAGGCGGTTGTTGGGCTTGCGCCGATCATGCAGCGAGCGGGACTGACGACGACCTCCGACCCCGGCTCGCTGCATCTGACCATCCAGAAGTTTTACCGAGCCAGCGGCTCGTCCACGCAGCTTAAAGGGGTGACGCCCGACCTGGTGCTGCCATCGCTGAACCAGGTTCTGGATACGGGAGAGCAGTCGCTGAAAAACCCGCTTCCCTGGGACACGATTCCCCCGGCGCGCTATACGAAGCTGAATCGCGTTCAGTCACTTCTGCCGGAACTGAAGCGCCGGTCGCAGGCGCGGGTGGCCTCGGATAAGGATTTCACCTTTCTGCGCGCGCAGATCGGGCGCTTGAAGACGGCGATGGCTCAGAAAAGCGTTTCGCTGAACGAGGCGCAGCGACGCAAAGAGAAGCAGGAAGCTGAGGCCCGCGCGGCGGCGCGCAAAAAAGAGCTTGCGGCGCGTCCGCCGTCCAAAGAGCGGGTATTCGCGCTGACGCTCAAGGATGTGAATACGCCGGGCCTGCCCAAGCCGCAGCCGGTTCAAAAAGGCGCGGTAAAGGCCGCTGTCTCTAATCCCACGACGCCGCCCCGCCGCAGTGACACCCCAACCAGCGGCGATGAGACGGACGCAGACGCAGCCACAGATAAAGACATTACGATGGACGAAGCGAAGCGAATTCTGACTGATCTCATCGCTTTATCACGGTAGCGGCGCGTTCGTCACTCCGTTGTCGAAAGCACTGAGATTTCCTGAACGTCCAGGGCGGCGGAAAGCGCCTGGGGAGACAGCTCTACCAGAAACCCGCGCTTTCCGCCGTTGATATAAAGGATGGGCAGAGCGAAAAGGGTCGGCGGCGCGTAGACCGGGAGCGCGGTGCGGCGCGTGTTCCGAAGGGGCTGATGCCGCCGACCTCATAGCCCGTGCACCGGTGCGCCGTGGCGGGTGTGGCGGCGGACACCGTCTTCACGCCCGGCAGCGCCCGCGCAAGCCTCTGCGTGGATACTTCCCTGTCGCCATGCATCAGGACGAGAAGCGGCTTTTTCGCCTCCGTCTCCATCACCAGCGTCTTGATAACCTGATGCTCGGGCACCTCAAGCGTGGCGGCGGCGTGACGGGTTCCTCCCTGCTCCACATAGGGGTAATGTCGCGCTGTCGCGCCAGTAGGAGCTTTTATAGATGCGGCACAAAGGGAATGTTTTTCTCGCGCAGAAGGCGAGTGGCGGGTGTTACCGGATAGACATTCTTAGCAGCCATAACAGGTTTATTTCCGCTGCTCAAAACAAAAAAGCGACGGCACCGCCAAGAAAAGGTGCTGTCGCCTGGTGCTTCCCCGAATTTGAATATGCACCTATTATATCATAGAACAGCCGGTGCTGTCAAACGCATTCGCTCAGAAGCTACACGCTCTTCTGCGCCGGAATCATCATCCCATGCCTTCCGTTTATCTATTTCGCCTCCACTTATCACTGTGTTCGATGTGTTAGCCCTGCCAGACATGGCCTATATTTGTCTCATAAGCATTTAAGATCGGTCCGGTAATCATGGGAACCCATTACAGCGGCACGGAAGAAGAAGTGCGTGCTTTAAACGCCTACATCAAGCTGATGCGGGCGGCAAACTCCGTTTCCGCCCGCGCGACACGTCATCTGGCTAAGGCGGGAATCACACCCAGCCAGTTCGGAGTGCTGGAGGCGCTCTACCATCTGGGGTCGCTTTTGCCCAGCCAGCTTGCCCAGAAGCATCTGATGAGCCGGGGAAATATCACCACGGTTCTGGATAACCTGGAAAAGCGGGGGCTGGTGCGCCGGGAACGCGATAACCGGGACCGGCGGGTGATCTTCGTGCATCTGACCGACGAGGGCCGCGCCCTTTTGCAGGAGATACTTCCCGCGCATGTCGCGGCTATTGTCGCCCAGATGAAGAGCCTGACACCGGGGGAGCAGGAAGAGATCGGGCGGCTGTGCCGACGCCTGGGCAAGCCGGAGCCATGATTCCTTCGGGAACTTAATTCGATGTCGAATTGTTTTATACAGCAGATAGGAGGCATTCGATGAGCAAGCAACTACCGGGTATCCACCATGTGACGGCCATTGCCGGCGACCCGCAGCGCAACATAGATTTTTACACCGACGTGCTTGGTCTGCGCCTGGTGAAACAAACGATTAACTATGATGATCCGGGCACTTACCATTTTTATTATGGCGACACCGTAGGCAGCCCCGGAACCCTGCTGACGTTTTTCCCCTGGCCGGGCGCACAGCGAGGGCGCGTCGGCGTGGGTCAGGCAAGCGCCACGGCATTCTCGGTTCCCCAGGCATCGCTGGGCTACTGGATAGAGCGCCTTGTCCGCCTCGGCGTCCCCTTCACCGGCCCAAGCACGCGCTTTGGAGAGCAGACGCTGGCGTTCACGGATACCGACGCCATGCCGCTGGAGATTATCGCCCATAAAGGCGAGCAGACCGGGGGCGGGTGGGACGGCGGCGATATTCCCTCGGAACACGCCATCCGGGGTATCCACAGCGTCACGCTCAGCGTCGCCGACAGCGCCCCGACTATCGCGCTGCTGACCGGAGCGCTCGGTTTCCGGCAGATCGGCGCGGAGAACGGGCGGCAGCGATTCGAAGCGGGGAACGGCAGTGGCGCGGGCGCGCAGGTGGACATCCTTCACCAGCCGGGCGGACCGCGCGGCGCGATGGGTACGGGCGTCGTCCATCATATCGCCTGGCGGACGCCGGACGATGCGGCGCAGAAGGAATGGCAGGAATCGCTGACGGCGGCGGGCGTCGGTGTCACCGAAGTAATGGACCGGCAGTATTTCCATTCGATCTATTTCCGGGAGCCGGGCGGCGTGCTGTACGAGATCGCCACCGATCAGCCTGGCTTTTTGGTGGACGAGACAGCGGAGACGCTGGGTTCGACCCTGAGGCTGCCGCAATGGCTGGAGCCGGAGCGCCGCCGCATCGAAGAGGCGCTGCCGCCCGTGCATGTGCCGCAGACCGTGGGACTGGAGGCTTAAAATGGCGCAAAGCAAAGAAGACCTGGGTTTCACGCATCGGTTCGTTCCGGCCACAGCCGCCGATGCGCCGACACTTCTGCTGCTGCACGGCACGGGCGGCAGCGAAAGCGACTTGCTGCCGCTCGGTCGGGAAATTGCTCCGGGGGCCGCTCTGCTCAGTCCGCGCGGCAAGGTGCTGGAGCGGGGAATGCCGCGCTTTTTCCGCCGCCTTGCCGAAGGGGTCTTTGACGAGGCGGACCTGAAGCTGCGGACACAGGAGTTGGCTGAATTCATCGAGGCGGCAGCCGGTGTGTACGCGCTGGACCGGAATCGCATCGTCGCCGTGGGCTACTCAAACGGGGCTAATATCGCCGCGAGCCTGCTGCTGCTGCGTCCCGACGCGCTGGCCGGGGCCATCCTGCTGCGCGCGATGGTCCCGCTCGTTCCCGGCGTACTGCCCGCTCTAAGTGGTGCGCCGGTTCTTCTGGCGGCAGGCGAAGGCGACCCGATGGTCTCCCCCGCGCAGACGGAGCGCCTGGCGGCTCTGCTGCAAACGGCAGGCGCGCGCGTCAGGACGCATTGGTCAGGCGGCAGCGGCCATGCCCTGGCGCAGGACGACATCGATACGGCGAAGGAGTGGCTGCGAAAGGAGTTCGCAAATGGAGTTCGACCTTCAGCAGCTTCGAGCGCGTGACGGGTATAAGCTGCTGACCGGCCTGATCGTGCCGCGTCCGATTGCGCTCGTTACCACGCAGGATGCGGACGAGAACATCAACGCCGCGCCGTTCAGCTTTTTCAATATCCTGGGCAGCGATCCGCCGGTTGTCGGCCTGGGTGTGGGCGAGCGTCGGCCCGGCGAGTGCAAGGACACCGCCAACAACATCGCGCGCACCGGCGAGTTCGTGGTGAATATCGTGGACGAGGCGCTTGCCGAGCGAATGAACGTCACCGCTATCGACTTCCCGCCCGGCAGCGATGAACTGGCGGCGGCAGGGCTGAGCAGTATGCCGTCGTCACGCATCGCCCCCCCGCGCATCGCGGAGTCACCGGCCAGCCTGGAATGCCGCGCGGTATCGACGCAGGATGTGGGCCGCAACCGCATTATCCTGGCTGAGGTACTGTACCTGCACATCCGCGACGATCTACTGGATAAAGCCGCTGGCTATGTCCATACCGACCGTCTGCGCGCCATCGGTCGGCTGCACGGCGGCGGCTGGTACGCCCGAACCACCGACCTGTTCGAGATGCCGCGCCTGAACTATGAGCAGTGGCAGGCGGGAAAGTAAGTTCTTGCCCCCCTGGTTCACGCAAGTGTGAACCAGGGGGCAATTCTTATCCGTAGTTCACGCGCACCGGCTGGCCGGTTTCCAGGCTTTCGTTGGCGGCCAGGGCGAGCAGCGTGGTGCGGACACCGTCCGCATGGGTGGACTTGATGTTCGACCGGTCGCCGCTCTTGACGGCATCGATAAAGGCGCGGTCTTCGGTCGGGAAGATGTCCTCGATGTCGCCCTTGATCTCTTCCGTGCCCTTTTCCCCGGCGCGATGTATCTGGACATGGTGCGCCCAATCGGTGAACCGGGCCGTGTGGCGGGACGCCCACACATTCAGGAAGACGCCGCCCCCGCCGCCGCCCGCTGCGCAGCAGGACATCAGGTTCCCTATCGCGCCGCTCGCGAATCGGAAATTGACTACCATTGCGTCGTCCAGATTATAGTTCTGGATAATATTGGGCAGCTTCTGGTTGAAGCGGTTGGCGGCGAACGCGGAAACCTCCTCCACCTCCCCGCCCAGATAACGCGCCAGATC
>JAUJOK010000005.1 GCA_030447685.1 Armatimonadaceae bacterium | reverse complement strand
CGTTCTGGAAGTGGGCGTGGGCTTCGGGGTTGTTGGCTTTCTTCTGGTACTTCCGCAGCGTGTCCACCTGCTCCTGAACGGCGGCGGCGAATGTTTCGTCCAGCGTATAGCGTCCCTCCTGTGCCATCTGGAGGACGGCGGACAGGAACGCTTCCTTCAAGAACGCAGGCGTGAAACCCTCGGTGCCTTCGACGGCGCGCTCGCTCAGCGCGGCGATGTCCACGTCCGGGGACAGGTTGGGCAGGCGGGCCAGGATACGGCGGCAGTATTCGGCGCGCTCGGCTCGGTCAGGCAGGCCGATGTGATAGACGCGGTCGAAGCGGGAGGGACGCTTGAGCAGGGCTTCATCGATGCGCTCCGGGTGGTTGGACGAGGCGATGATCAGGATGCCGTCGTTGTTGCGAAAGCCGTCCAGTTCGTTCAAAAAGACCGTGCGATTGTCCTTGCCGATCAGGCCGTCGATGTCTTCGATTGCCAGGATGCAGGGCGCGAGTTTACGGGCGCGGGTGAAAATCTGCGCGATCACATCCTGAATACCCCGACTGGTCAGATCGCGGACGTACAGGAACGGCACGTCGCGATAGGTCGCGGCGGCGGCTTTGCAGACCATCGTCTTGCCCGTGCCCGGAGGGCCGACCAGCAGCATGCCGCGCCGCCACGGAAAGCGCAGCGCGCGGAAGGTCTCCTGCTGCGTGAAAAAGGCGTCGATGGTCGCGCGGATGTCGGTGAGCAGGGCCGGGGGCAGCACGATGTCGTCCCAGGTGATCTTGTCGGTCTCGCTTTCCATCTCCGGCGCGTCCTGCCACGAAGAGCTGGCGAAGCGCAGGCAGCGGCTGGTGGGCCGCGCCGCCTCGTCCAGAACCCGCGCCACCAGCGCATCCAGCGCCGGGCCGGACGGCCCGGCGATTATGAAGCTGCCGCTTCCGTAAAACGCGGGTGACAGGATAATCTCCAGCGTCGCCGCTTCGTCGCCAGGCAGAGCGCCGCGCCACCACCCATAGGAGGGGAAAGTCGTCTCGTCGTCACTGCGATACAGCGCCTGGGTGAAAACCGGCGTCATTTCGTCCAGGTGACGGCGCAGTGCGGAAAGCAGGCGCAGCCGGTCTTCCGAGAAAACACGCGCCTCGTGGCCGGGCAGATACTGCTGGAAGGCGTTCAGGAGCGCGAACGGCGGCGTGCCGTCGTCGGCGGCCAAGAGCAATGCCTGCTCCATCGCCGCGCGCCGCCAGTCCGCCTCGTTCGCTGCCGAGGAAGCGCCGTTGGTTATCGTTCGTACCGTCTTCTGTATGTCCATTTCGTGTCTTTCCCAGGTGCCGTGCTTCGCCCCACGGAGCCGTATCGCGCGGCGCGGGCCGCTCGTAAAACAAAGACCGCCGCCGGTTCCGCCGGGTTCCCTTTTAACCTGCCGCGCGGCCTGCGCGCGTTGACAAAAACAGCCGTTTCCCGTACACTGAGGCAGACCAGACGGAGACGAAAACAGCAACATGGCGAAGATAAAACAGGGCGATACAGTGGTGATTGCGGAGCGCGAGCCGACCGCTCAGGACGTGAAAAGCGGCCTGTACTACGCGCACTATGCGGGCCTGCGCGGCACGATTTTGAAGCTATACGGCGAAGAGGCCGCCGTTCTGGTGGAGCGGGACTCGCTGCCGCAGGAGATTCGCGCGCGTCATAATGAAGGTGAGAAGGCCATGCGCGGGAAATGGCTGGACAATCTTTCGGAAACCGCCCGCAGTGGCCTGAATGAGCGGGAAAAGAGTTTCTCGCTGAACTACGCCGTGCTGGTGTCCGTGAGCGACCTTCAGCCGGACAGGGGACAGGGGAAGAGAGCGCCGGAAGCATCGGCAGCGCGTGGTGGCGACAAGCAGGAGGCAAAAGCCATCGCGCACGCGGCGCAGGCTATCGACCCGGCCACCGGCGAAAGCGATGTGGCCCGCGCCGACAAAAAGGCCGAGGGCGACTCCGAAAGCGGCACCGATTCGGCGGTAAAGCGGGCGACGGCGGCGGAATTGGACGCTGCCGAAGAGGCGTTCCTCCAGCAGCGCGCGTCCGCGAACGGCAGCAACGGCAAGGGGCGCAAAAAGGCGCAATGAGCCATATCGCAAATGTCGGGCGGCGCTCGTGGCGGGTGCGTCTGGGTATCGCCGTCTTATATCTTGTTTTAACTATCGGGGCGATTACGACCATATACCCGTTTCTGCTGATGGTCAGCACGGCGACGAAGAGCCATGTGGACTTCGCCCATCTCGACCTCCTTCCCGCCTACCTGACGCGGATGCCGCACCTTTTCGTCAAGTACGCTGAAGACCGCTACGCCAACAATCTGGACGAGATGAACGCGGCATATACGTCCAGCTATGCCAAGTTCGAAGACATCCGCCCGCCTGCCAACGCCAATTCGGCGGGCGTGCGGGCGCTCACCGACGACTGGGCCGCTTTCGCTCGTTCGCTCCCATTGATTCACCAGCGCGCCGGTTTCGGTGAGCACGACAATGCGCCGTCGCTGCTGCTTCTGCGCTACCGGCAATATCTGCGCGAACAGTTCAGCGGCGACATCGCCCGGCTCAACAAAGAGTGGACGGAAGAAAACGTTGCCTTCGAAAACGTGACGCCCCCCTTCGAGCGTACGGCCCGGCGCGAATGGGTGCCGGAGAATTCGCCGAAGATGGCGAACTGGATACGCTTCAAGGCGACCCTGCCGCCGGATTTTCAGATAGTCCGCTGCGCCGACCCGCTGTACCGAAAGTTTTTGCGCGAAGAGCGGTATGAGGACGAGATCGCGAAGCTGAACGCAGCCTGGGGAACGGATTACCAGGACTGGCAGGAGATCATGCTGCCGCGCACGCTGGCCACGCAGCCCGCGCCCCGCCGCGCCGACTGGGAAATGTTCGTGCGAACGAAGTTCCCGCTGCGTATCCTCCAGGTGGATGCGTCGGCGCTTCCCGCCTGGCGCGCATTTTTAGCCGCGCGTAAGCGCCCTGGAGCCGCCACGGCGGTGTTCCCCGATCCGCTGCCTGCGTCGGGACAGACGCTGACGGACTGGATGGAGTTTATCTCCCGCGCCGCGCCCGTTTCGGCGCTGACCGCGAACTCAGCGGAAAATCTATGGCGCGCATCGCTCCAGCAGCGTTTCGGCTCGGTGGAGGCCGCCAACACGCGCTTCGGAACCTCCTGGACCGGGTTTGAGGAGGCCGTTCCGCCGCAGGCGCTGGTGGACTGGCGGCACGTTCAGGCGAACGCCGCTTCGCTGCGCGGGGAGTTTGCGACGCGCAACTTCCGCGCCGTCACCAACTATATCCTGCTGCATGGCCGCGCCGTCGGCAACACGGTTATCTTCTGTACTCTCGTAATTCTGGCGGCGGTGACGGTCAATCCGTTGTGCGCCTACGCGCTGTCGCGCTATCCGCTGCCGTATGCCTACAAGGTGCTGCTGTTTCTGCTGGCGACGATGGCTTTTCCCGCCGAGGTCGCGATGATACCGAACTTCCTGTTGCTGCGCGACCTCGGTATGCTCAACACCTTCTGGGCGCTGGTGCTGCCGACGCTGGCATCGGGATTTTCCATCTTCCTGTTGAAGGGGTTCTTCGATTCGCTGCCTAAGGAGTTGTACGAGGCAGGGATTTTAGACGGCGCGACCGAGGTGACGATGTTCCGGCGCATCACCGTGCCGCTGTCGCTGCCGATCTTCTCCGTTATCGCCCTGAACGCCTTTACGGCCTCCTATGGCGCGTTCCTGTTCGCACTGGTGGTGTGCCAGGACCCGAAGATGTGGACGCTGATGGTGTGGCTGTACGACCTTCAGGCCGCCGCGCCGCAGTATATGATCATGGCCGCGTTGACGCTTGCCGCCCTGCCGACCCTGATCGTCTTTCTGTTCGCGCAGAAGGTCATCATGCGCGGCATCATCCTGCCCTCGTTCAAATGATGCCCCGTGTAGTTCAGCCGGTTCCCTCCGGGGACTCCGCCGCGCAGGTGTCGTTCCTGACCGCGAACTGGCTGAGGCGACCGGCAAGCGAGTGGGCGACTTCGGCGCGGACATAGATGGCGTCTTCCTTGTATTCCACGGAAGACACCCGGCCATATTCGTAGCAGAGGGCGACAAAGTCGGAGCGGCTGTAGGGAATCGCCAGGCACAGGTCTTCCACCAGCGTCTGCACTGTGTCGCGGATCGTATCCATCAAGTAGGGGATACCTTCCGCACGCGCCGCCGAGATATAGACGGAGTTCGGAACCGTCGCTACCAGAGAGCGCAAAGCATACTGATCCTGCACCCGGTCCGCCTTGTTGAAGACGGTGACGACCGGCTTGTCCGCCGCACCCAACTCCTCCAGGGTTTGCATGACCACATCGCGCTGACGGTCAGCCTCAGGCGCGGAGGCGTCGACGACATGGATCAGGAAGTCCGCGCCCGTCACCTCTTCCAGCGTCGCACGGAAAGCGGCGACCAGGTGGTGCGGCAGGTTACGAATGAAGCCGACCGTGTCGGTGAGGAGAATGCCCCAGCCATCGGGCAGAACGACGCGCCGCGTGGTCGGGTCCAGGGTCGAGAACAGCATCCGGTCGGCAAGCACTTCCGAACCGCTGAGCACGTTCAGTAAGGTGGATTTGCCCGCCGACGTGTAGCCGACCAGGGCCGCCGTGGGAAAGGGCAGCTTGCGCCGCGAGGCGCGCTGCTGGGCGCGCTGCTTGATGACCTCACCCAGTTCGCGCTCCAGTTCGGTGATGCGCTCGCGGACTTTGCGCCGGTCCGTCTCCAGCTTGGTTTCGCCCGCGCCGCCCCGAACCCCGATACCGCCCTGCTGCCGCTCGAACTTGGTGTACAGCAGGCCCAGGCGCGGCAAAAGATAGGTTAGCTGCGCCAGCTCAACCTGGAGCTTTCCTTCACGGGTGCGGGCGCGCTGGGCGAAGATGTCCAGAATAAGCTGCGTCCGGTCGATAACGCGCGTCTTCAGCGTTTCGCCCAGGTTGCGCTGCTGAGTCGGCGATATTTCGTCGTCAAAGATGACCAGCGACGCCGAAAGCTCCTGCACTTCGGCGAAAAGTTCATCCGCCTTGCCGTGGCCGATGAGATAGGCCGGGTCCGGCTGCCGTTTACGCTGGCCGATCTTGCGGATAACCGTCGCGCCCGCCGTCGCCGCCAACTCTTCCAACTCGTCCAGGCGCGCTTCCAGCGAATCTTCGGAGTCGTCGGTTTCCAGGGCGACCAGAACGGCGCGCTCCGCCGTCTCGGTCGAGTGCATCCTCGGTTGTCGGTCTTTGTCGGAAATGGTCGTAACTCCCTTACTAACTTCTGCTGTTACCTTATCACTTTATACCCAGAAAAATAAAAAAGCCTCTCCTCCGGGTCGGGGGAGAGGCCCGCCGATTTTTACCAGCGAATCGGGATGTGCTCGCGGATGCGGTTGACGGCTTCCTGGACACGCTCGCCGTTCCGGTCACCGGCCAGAGTAAGAGACATGCGGACGTAACCCTCGCCATGATCGCCGTAGCCGACACCGGGAATGGCGAGCACGCCCGCCTGCTCCAACAGCGCTTTGGTGAAGCTCATGGACGTGTAGCCCGGCGGCACAGGAATCCAGACGTAGAAGGCAGCTTTCGGTCTTTCGAGGCTCCACCCCAGCGCGTTCAGACCGTCCACCAGGATGTCGCGGCGGCGGCGGTACAAATCCAGCGTCTGATCGTTGTTGGCATGGAGCATCGCCCATCCCGCCGCGCGGTCCACGGCGGCGAACTGCTTGGAGTCGATGTTGCTTTTGAGCCGGTTCAGCGTCGCAATGGCGTCCGGGTTGCCCGCCGCGAAGCCGATGCGCCACCCGGTCATGTTGAACGTCTTAGACAGCGAGTGCGTCTCGATAGCGACCTCTTTCGCGCCCGGCGTCTGCAAGATGGACGGTGCCTGGTAGCCATCGAAGCCGACCTCGGAGTAGGCGCAGTCCTGGCAGATAAGAATGTCGTACTCGCGGGCGAAACGGACGGCTTCGGCGAAGAATTCCGGTGTCGCTGTCGCGCCGGTCGGGTTGTGCGGGTAGTTCAGAAACAGAAGCTTGGCCTGCTTTGCCACCTCGGTCGGAATCGCCGACAGGTCAGGCAGCCATTTGTTTTCCGCCGTCATCGGCATCGAATGGGGCGTGCCGCCCGCGAGAAGGGTGTTCACCTTGGGCACGGTGTAGGACGGGTCCTGCACCAGGGCAATATCGCCCGCGTCTATGTAGGCCCAGCACAGGTGCGCGAGTCCCTCTTTGGAGCCGATGAGCAGCAATAGCTCTGTCTTCGGATCGACGGTCACACCAAAGCGCCGCTCGAACCACTGCGCGCAGGCATCCAGGAAGCACGAATCACCGGCGGGGCTTTCGTCGTAGCGATGGGTTTCCGGGTCGCGGGCCGCCTCGTATAGCTTGTCGATAATGGCGGGCGGAGTGGGCTGGTCGGGGTCGCCGATGCCTAAGTCTATTAGATCGCGTCCTTCGGCAATGGCCGCCGCTTTGGCGCGGGCGATCTCGCCGAACAGGTAGGGGGGAATCAGGTCAAGTCTTTTTGCTCGCTGCAACGTCTTTCTCCTAACAAATGGTCGTGGCGAAACTCTCGTCGCCGGTGTGCTGCCGGATCGTCTGGCCCGGCGAAAGGTAGATGTGGTTCATGGGGATTTCCGTCCTTTACTTTGTCTAAGTGCGGAAGGTGTGTGCGATCTCAGCGGCGCTGCAAAGCCCGTTTCGACAGGCGCAGCGCGTTCTCGGCATCGAACAGACGCAATTCTAACTCGAAGCGTTCTCCCTCGTCCATTCGGATGTGCTCGTGATACGCGGATGCCTTCTCGACAAGCTGGGTGATGTTGCTCTGAAGGAACTCGATATCACGCATCAACTCGGCGTCAGTCAACAGATGGTTGGGCGATTTCGCCCTGGTGCGCCAAACAGAACGACCGGATAGGACAGGAAGCGCCGCCTCTACTTTTCCCATCAGGCGCTCGCTATAATCTTTCAGAAGACGCGAAAGAAGGTCCACGGGAATGGGATTGATGATGCGAACTGTGGTTGAAGGCTCCCGCTCGCTGCTCATGAGACTATAGTGTAATCGTCCCCGTGAAGACTTCGGTGGCGGGGCCGGTCATGTAGACGTGGTCGTCGTCGCCCCATTCGATGAGCAGATCGCCGCCGGGCAGATGCGCACGCACGCGCCGCCCCGTCAACCCGTTCACCGCGCTGGCGACGGCGCAGGCGCACGCGCCGGTACCACAGCCGAGCGTGCGGCCCGCTCCCCGCTCCCACGTCACCATCCGCAGTTCGTTCTCGGCCAGCACCTGAACGGCGTGGACATTGGTGCGGCGGGGGAAACGGGGGTGGTTTTCCAAAGGCGGGCCGACCTGCTCGATGGGCACGGCCTCAATGCTCTCGGTAAAGAAGACGATGTGCGGGTTGCCCATCGAAACGCCGGTCACGGCGAAATCCTTACCGGCGGCATTCAGCATTTCGCCGCGCACCGGGCCGGGATCGCCCGCCATCGCCAGGTCACTGCGGTCAAGGCCGGGGCGGCCCATATCCACCTTGACGGTTTCGATGACACCGTCTCGGGGAGTAAGCTGGAGGACTTTGGTTCCGCCGAGCGTTTCCACCGTCATCTCGGTCGCCTGGGTATAGCCCCGGTCATACACGAACTTGGCGAAGCAGCGGATGCCGTTGCCGCACATCTCGGCCTCGCTGCCGTCCGGGTTGAACATCCGCATCTTGTAATCGGCGGTCTGGGACGAGTACGCCGTCGCCGCCGATGCCGAAGCGGCGGTCGCACAGGCGAACCGAGGCCACCTGAAGCTCCGCTTCCGATGGCGCGCCGCCCGGCAGGCAATCGACAACGACAAAGTCGTTGCCGATGCCCTGCATTTTCACAAACTCCAGCGTCATACGCTCGCTCCCGCCGGAGCGGCGGCGGGCGGCTGCGCAATAGGCTCGCCGGTTTCTGACGCGCCGTTGCCGAGCGGTTCCAGGCCCGCAGCAGCGCGCGCTTCGGCCTGCGCCTCGCGCATATTCACCGGGCGCATGGGCACGATGCTGGTGACGGCGCTTTTGTACACCAACTGTG
Organism: Armatimonadaceae bacterium; assembly: GCA_030447685.1. Lineage (GTDB taxonomy): Bacteria > Armatimonadota > Armatimonadia > Armatimonadales > Armatimonadaceae > JAUJOK01. The sequence goes on along the minus strand of JAUJOK010000005.1, from coordinate 121,353 downwards.
TGGGCCGCCCCTGGCTGTCCAGCAGGATCGTGAACGTGTCGAAGCCGCGCACCTGACCCCGCAACTGAACGCCGCCGATCAGATAGATCGTCACCGCGATGTTCTCTTTGCGTACCTGGTTCAGGAACGTGTCCTGAAGATTTACCTGTCCTTTGTTCATTCTTCTATCCCTCCCTATTTGGCCTCACTGAGGCTCTTGTTTTTTATAGTGGGCAAGGCGTCGTGCGATGGCTTCGCTTACCTGTGCCGCTGTTTTTTCGCCGGTGTCCAGCCAGACCACATTCGGGTCGGCGTTCCACCACGAGAGCTGCCGTTTTGCATATCGCCGCGTGTCGCGCTTAAGTTCCGCGACCGCTGTCTCTAAATCCTTGCCTCCGGTCAGGTGCTCCGCAATATGGCGGTAGCCCAGACTCTGCATGCTTTTGTATTCCAGGCCATACCCTGCCGTCAGCAGTCCGCGCACCTCTTCCACCAGGCCCGTCGCCAGCATAGTTTCGACACGCGCTTCAATGCGCGCATACAGCGTTTCGCGCGCCACGTTCAGGCCGAACAGATAGGTGTCGGGCCGGGGCGTCCCGTGAACCCCTTCCGGCGTATGGAACGCCGACAGCGGCTGCCCCGTTACCGTGTATACTTCCAGCGCGCGGATAATCCGCTTGCGGTCGTTCGTCTGTATGCGCGCCGCCGAGGGCGCATCTATCGCTTCCAACCGCCTATGCAGCGCCGGAGTTCCCTCCCGCTCCGCTTCCGCCATAAAAAGGGCGCGCAGTTCGGGCTGCGGCGGGACATGCGGAATCGAGAGCTTCGACGTCACCGCGCGCACATACAGCATGGTTCCGCCGACCAGGATCGGAACATGTCCCCGCTGCCGGATCGCCGTTATCGCCTCTTCTGCCAGGCGTACGAAGTCGGCGACGGTAAAATCCTCATCGGGGTCCGCGACATCGATCAGGTGAAAGGGCACGCTTTCGCGCTCGTCCACCGTCGGCTTGGCCGCCCCGATATCCAGCCCCCGATACACCGCCACCGCGTCCGCGCTAATGATCTCGCCGTCCAGATGCTGCGCGAGCGCGACGCCGACCGCCGTCTTCCCGACCGCCGTCGGCCCGACAATCGCCACCAGCGGCTTTATACCTTCTTTGTGTCCCGGAATTATAACATAGCCTCAAAAACCGGGCAATCAGCGGGCAGGCACGCGCGGCCCGACCGGCACGCCGCGCGGGGCGGAAAACAGGGCGCGGGGCGGGGGCATGTCCGGCGGAACGAGCGTCTGGTCGCGGCGCGGCCCAATCGACGCCATGACGACAGGGACGCCTGCAAGTTCTTCCACGCGCCGCACATACGCCTGGGCGGCGGGCGGAAGCTCCTCAAAGCGGGCGACATTGCCGATTCCCTCCGGCCAGCCGGGCATCTCCTCGTACACCGGTTCGCAGCCGTCCAGGAGCGATACGTCGCCGGCAGGGAAATCGCGCAGCAAGTGTCCGTTTTTTTGGTACATCGTACAGATACTGACGGTGGGAAAACCCGCCAGAACGTCCAGATGGCCGACGCAGATACCGGTCAGGCCGTTCGTGCGCGCCGCAAAGCGCAAAACGACCGTATCGAGCCAGCCGCAGCGACGGGGCCGCCCCGTGGTCGTGCCGTATTCATGGCCGCGCTCGCGAATGCGCTCGCCGCGCTCGTCCAGCAGTTCCGTGGGGAAGGTGCCCGCGCCGACGCGCGTTGTGTAGGCCTTGACCACGCCGAGCACCTGGTCAATCTTTGTGGGGGGGACGCCGGTGCCGATGCACGCGCCGCCCGCGACCGGGTGTGACGACGTGACATACGGATAGGTGCCGGTGTCTATGTCCAGCATCGTCGCCTGCGCGCCCTCGAACACGACCGCTTTTCCCGCCGCGACCGCCTCGCTCGCCAGTGCGGAGGTATCGGTTACCAGGGGGGCGAGCCGCTCGCCCAGGGGGCGAAGCTGTTCGAGCAAAGCGTTTAAATCAAGGGGCGCAGCGTCGTAAATTTTCGTCAAGACCGCGTTTTTCTGGGGAAGAACCGCTTCAAGACGCTCTTTGAGGCGCTGCGGGTTCGCCAGATCGCCCATGCGGATGCCGGTGCGCGCCGCCTTGTCCACATAGCAGGGGCCGACCCCGCGCCCCGTCGTTCCCAGAGCGCGCTCGCCTTTGGCCGCCTCTTCCAGCGCGTCCAGTTGTTTGTGGTACGTAAGGACGACGTGCGCGTTGGCAGAGAGGCGAAGGTTCGCCGTGCGGATGCCGCGCGCTTCCAGTTCATCCAGTTCTTTGACCAGAATCTCGGGATCGAGGGCCATGCCGTCGGCCATCAGGCACAGCGTCTTCGGATTGAGAATGCCGCAGGGAACCAGGTGGAACTTGTACGTCTGGTCATCGACGACGACCGTATGGCCGGCGTTGGGGCCGCCTCCGTAACGGATGACCACATCCGCATCCTGGCCCAGAAGGTCAACGAATTTGCCCTTCGCCTCGTCGCCCCAGTGCGTCCCTACGACGACTACCGCGCCCATAACGCCGCCCCCCAGACAAAAAAGAAAAGGATAGCGTGGCGCTATCCCCAAGAGGAATTTCGAATGAACGCTGTTATTGTAACCCAGGCGGCGGGCGCTGTCAAGCCCGCCGCGCCGGGTCTTTGCGTCTAACCGCCCGGCGCGGGCATTTGAACTGGCTGGCCGTTGAGGGTCGCGGACTGTTTTTGTGCAATCGTCCGGGACTGCTTCATGCGCCATCCTTTGGGCGTCTGCACCCAGGTGTCTTCGCCGGTTTGGCGAGTGGTAACAATGACCTTTTGCGTGGTCTGTGGGTCCGAAGGCGTGCGCCGCGCGTTTTCCGAATAATGGTCAGCTTGGTGTCCGTCGTTTGCCGGACGGTGGCGGCATTATTTTTGACCGTTACCCGCTGAATATTGGTCTTAGCGTCCATGCTGTTGATCTGCCGGAAAATGTCGGGAAGCTGCTGGCGCATCGCTTGCAGCGCCACTTTCGAGCCTCCTTGTTAACACTGACGTAGTCCGGCGTCATGTAACTCAGCGCCGTGTTCAGATTCTTCTGCTTGAGCGCGCGGTTAATCGCTGAGTAGGACTTGGTTATGTCCTCTTTGGGCGTATCGGCGAAAGCGGGCACGGCCAGGACGGTGAGCGCAGCCAGAGCGCTAATGGAAAGTGAGCGGATCGTCATCAATGGAAGAAACCCCTGTCGAATATCTTTGCACAATTCGCCCTACGCCGCGCCGCCTCCTTCGCGTTCCCGATTGCGAGATGCGGCCCGTCTGTTCCTGCTCAGCGATAATGTCCTCTAACTGCTCAGCGACTTTGTCCACCTGCCATGCAGCCAGGCACTTTGCCTGGCGCTGTTTTTAATCTGTCTTGGCCGCTGGAGAGACCGCCTTTGCGCTCGTCGGTAGCTTGGCCTGCGGGCGCTGCTGCTCTGGCGGCGCAACAATCCGGAAGGACAGGCGCATCTTAGCTCCTGTCCGCCATAAAGGAACGTCTGCCCTTCCGGGGTGACGCAGACGGCTACCCGCTCACCGGCAAAGCTGCGCTTCTCGCACAAGAGCAGCGTCCTGCCCAGAAACGAGAGCGTCTGGTCGGACTTGACGGTGCGAAACTGCTTCGTGCTGAAATGGCGGGCCAGGTCAAAGCCGTCGTCAAGCGGCACCCAGACCGGCTCCGGATCGGCGGCAGCAACGGCAAAGCGCGCGTTGAAGCGAGCCACAAATCCTGGCAGGAAAGCGTTGGCAGCGTCTTGATCCGCCACCGCTTCCAGACGCATCTCCTTGACGAGGCGGTCTTGCAGCGTGCCCCAGAGCCGCTCGACCCTGCCCTTTGCCTGCGGCGACCGCGCGGCAATGCTTTCTATGCCCAGCTCATGCGCACGCGCTGCACCTGGCTCATCGGGGCGGTACCGGCTAACTCGTCCTCTATAGTTGCCTTCTTCGGGGAGCGCAGGATCGTGTGCTTGTCGTGATAGGCAGCCATCGGCAGGCCGCGTTCCTGAGCAATGGTTCTGAGCAAGAGCAGGTAAGCTTCCTGCGTCTCGCTGAGATGAAAGTGCAGGCACAGCACCTTGCCGGTGGCATCGTCGATGGCTCCGACCAAGCACAGCTTACGGCCTCTGCCCTCCAGCCAGTCATGCAGGCTGCCATCGATCCGCAAGAGCATCCCTTCCGCCGGTTGGCGCTCTCGCTTCTGGTGAGGCCGTCTCTGGATCGCCCGCTTTCGGCACTTCTTGATGCCCTGCTCTTTGAGCAGCCGGTCCAGCGTCGAGCGCCCGATGTGCAAATCATGTCGCTGGGCAAGCATCTCCTGAAGGTGGCAGGCGGAGAATCCAAAGTAAGGCCCTCCTCCCCGGCCAATGTCATCACCTGTGCCACTGTCGCGGCATCGGTTTTGTTGTGTGGCTGCCGTTGCCGATTGCCGTGCGGCGGCCATTCCTTCCTTTTGGTAGCGGGCGCACAGGCGACGCGCTTGCCGCTGGGAAAGTCCCAAAAGGGTGGCTGCCTGCCCCGTTGATAGACTGCCGCTGACAAGGCAGGCCAGTATCTGTGCCTTGCGTTGTTGTTTCGCGTTCAATGTCACGCTTTCCATACCGGGACACTTCGCGTCCCGCCACCAGCGGACATTTTCGCTGAGCAATTAATACGGACACATTCGCTGAGCAGTTACAGAGATGCGGCCCGTCTTGACACCGTTAACGGCCTGTGATACACTTTCGAGGTGCGCTATGCCGTTCAAGGATATAGAAAAGCGGAAAAGCTACAGCAGGGCGTATAACAAAGAGTGGTACGTCCGAAATAAAGAGCAGCATGTACGAAACAAGGCGGAACGTATTGTTGCAAATCGGGTCTGGTGGACAGAATATAGAAAGACCTTAGCGTGTGCTCGGTGTGGAGAGAACCACCTGGCTACGTTAGACTTTCATCATAACGATCCTTCACAGAAGGAACATAACGTCGGTTACATGATTCAGTGGGCTTTTTCCAGAGAGCGAATCTTGGAAGAGGTGGCAAAGTGCACGGTTCTGTGTTCAAACTGCCACCGCAAGCTTCACTGGACGGAAAAATAGATTGATCCCGGGTCGTTCAATGGCAGGACGACAGGTTCTGGCCCTGTTAATCGGAGTTCGAATCTCTGCCCGGGAATCGAAAAAGGCGCGATAACGTCCGGTACGTTATCGCGCCTTTTGCTGTCCGTAGGCAGGAGTTCGGTCTTTATCGCCGAACCATTTAATAGACGCTTACTCGAAAATAAGCTTGCCGAGCCGTGGATGGCCCGGCAGAGTGAAAAGGAAACCATATGGCTAAAATAGCTATGATCGGTGCCGGAAGCACCGTTTTTGCCAAGAACCTTCTCGGGGACATTTTAAGCTTCCCGGAGCTTGCCGACGCCGAAATCTCCCTGATGGACATCGACGCCGAACGGCTGCGAACGTCCGAGATCGTCGCCCGCAAAGTCGGCGAGGCGGTCGGGGCGCGGCCCCGCGTCACCGCGACCACCGACCGGCGCAAGGCGCTCGAAGGGGCCGACTACGCCATCAACATGATCCAGGTCGGCGGCTACAAGCCTTCGACGCTCATCGACTTCGAGATTCCCAAAAAGTTCGGCCTGCGCCAGACTATCGCCGACACGCTGGGCATCGGTGGTATTTTTCGCACGCTGCGGACGCTCCCGGTGATGATCGATATGTGCCGCGACATGGAAGCGGTCTGCCCGAACGTCCAGTTCCTCAACTACACCAACCCGATGGCAATGCTCTGCTGGGGCGTCACCCGGGCCACCTCCATCAAGACCGTCGGCCTGTGCCACTCCGTGCAGGGAACGGCGGAGCAGCTTGCCAGAGACATCGGCGTGCCCATCAACGAGATTACCTATAAGTGCGCGGGCATTAACCACATGGCGTTCTATTTGACGTTCGAGCGCAACGGCGAAGACCTGTATCCGCTGATTCGCAAGGTGGTGGAGGAGGGGCGCGTTCCCGACTGGAACCGTGTGCGCTACGAGATGTTCACCCGCCTCGGCTACTTCGTCACCGAGTCCAGTGAGCACTTCGCGGAATATACGCCGTACTTCATCCGCCAGGACAGCCCCGAACTGATCGAGAAGTTCAATGTTCCCATTGACGAGTACATCCGCCGTTGTGAAAACCAGATCGCCAAATGGCACAAGATGCGCGAAACGTTCGAAAGCGACGCGCCGGTGGAGGTGCGCCGCAGCCACGAGTACGGCTCGCTGATTATCCATTCGATGGAGACGAACCAACCGCGCGTCATCTACGGCAACGTCCCCAACGACAGCCTGATCGACAACCTGCCGCGCGACTGCTCGGTAGAGGTGCCCTGCCTGGTGGATGCGAACGGCGTGCAGGCCACCCGCATCGGTAAGATTCCGCCGCAGCTTGGCGCGCTGATGCGCACCAACGTCAACGTGCAGGAATTGGCGGTCGAGGCGGTGCTGACGGGCAAGAAAGAGCATGTTTATCACGCGGCCATGCTCGACCCGCACACGTCTGAAGAGCTTCCGCTGGATAAAATCTGGGAGCTTTGCGACGCGCTGTTCGAGGCGCACGGCGATATGCTGCCCCCGATGAAGTAAGCCCTCACCCCCGTCCCCTCTCCCGCGCCCGAAGGGCGGCTCAAATGCGGCTGCGCCGCCGGGAGAGGGGTGCCTGTGACATTGCCAACCCCGGCTTCGCCCGTTACCAGTTCGTTACCGAAGGGTTGTCGGTAACGTTACCCATTCCGGCTACGCGCCAAGCGGGTTCTCCCTGCTCTCGTGCGAAGCCGGGGCCGCTGCCATGATAGGCATCCCTCTCCCAGAATTGGGAGAGCACCTCGGCAGACCGAGTGTGGGGGTGAGGGCCAAAAGGATTACGCATGTACGCCAAACGACTCGACAAACCCGGCAAGGTGAAGCTGTCTGACTACGACCCCGGGGAACACGCGAAGCTGAAGAAAGAGCAGGGCGAGGAGAAGCTGGCTGAACTGGGCGCGGAATTGGCCGCCCTTCAGGAACTGATGTACGGGGCCGGGCAGCATGCGCTTCTGGTTGTGTTCCAGGGGCGCGATACGTCCGGCAAGGACGGCGTCATCAACAAAGTCATCGGCCTTATGAACACAATGGGCTGCTCGGTGTCCTCGTTCAAAGTGCCCACGGAGTTGGAGCGCGACCATGACTTTTTATGGCGCATCCATGCGCGCACCCCGGCCAAAGGCGAAGTCGGTGTCTTTAACCGCTCCCACTATGAGGACGTGCTTGTCGTTCGGGTCCACAACCTCATGCCGGAATCCGTCTGGCGCGCTCGATACGCCCACATCGTCCACTTTGAGGAACTGCTGCGCGATGCCGGTGTGATTATCGCCAAGTTCTATCTGCACATCTCCAAAGACGAGCAGGAGAAGCGTCTGCTGGCGCGCGAAGCGGAGCCGAAAAAGGCATGGAAGCTGTCCCCCGGCGACTGGAAAGAGCGTGGCTACTGGGACGACTATACCCAGGCTTATGAAGACGCCCTCGGCAAATGCGCCGCGCCCCATGCGCCGTGGTTCATCGTCCCCTCCGATCACAAATGGTTCCGTAATCTCGCCGTCGCCGAGGCGCTGGTGGAAACTCTGCGGCCCTATCGCGCCGAGTGGGAAGCGCGCCTTGCCGCTGTTGGCGCGGAGCAAAAGACTGCCCTGCAAAAGATGCGCTCCGAAGCGGCATCGGGCTGACAGATACCGCGCTGTCAGAGGGGTGCAGTATATAGTATGCCATAGCCTATTACCGGACGTTCTTGGTCCCCGGCGGCAACCGCCACAACATTGTTTAGGCTAAGAACCTGAATGGGGGTAGGGCTATCCATGTTGCTCCCGTTTCCCAAGTAAGGGAAAATGCTATTATTACGGGCTTTCCATTCCCGACACTATTCCATCGTCGCGAAAACGGGCGATTTTGAGAGCGACAGTCGCCCATCTTTGCTGCTGAAACACCCATCTCCCCTGTACGTCACGCAGTCTATTACCGCCGCATTGCTGTGACATCCCTTTCTCTTTGCTTATCTTTAATTTGTACTTATAAAATATCTTCTGTAAAAAGGTTTCAGTCATACCTGCTTCTGGACACTATCTTGATATACAACCCTGGCAGAATTATCAGCACATTCCGCTGTTCCTGAGGTGGCTTAAGCGTCTGTCGTTCTTTGGAAAAGCCGAGTCACGCTCCCAGAAACCATAAACCAGAGCGTTGCAATTGGGCAACGCCAGTCCTTCCCGAGAGGTACATCCATGAGTAGTGGTATTTCCGAGGCACCGGTAGGTGCCCCTGTTCGACAACGGGAAAGCAGCAGCGCGGCATCCTCGTTGCCGCTGTCTGCCTTTCCCTTCTCCTGATCCTGGCTGGCAGCGTCGCCGCCTGGGCCGCTCCTAAGCAGGGTGGCGGCAAGGGCGGCAGTGGTGGCGGCGGCTCCAGTCAGCCGGTTGCTTTCAGTGGCCAGGCCACTGTCGTTAACGCGAACGTACTGGGTATTCCCGTCGTTCTGGCCGATACAGGACCGCTTCCGGCTGAAGGCGGCGCGCAGGAAGCGTCGCTGCTGGAGGAAGAGGTTCCGGGTCTGCTTTCTGCACGGGTTCTTCATGCCAGCACCATCGGCCAGGGCGACCGAAGCCGCTCCGAAGCATCGGTAGCCAACCTGAACCTGACCGTCGGCGGCCATACCATCACCGCTGATTTCCTGATGGCCCGAGCCATGGCGGTTTGTGGGCCGCGCGGACCGGTCACCAGCGGCAATTCGGAGATAGCAGTGCTGACCATTGACGGGCAGCAGATTGCCGTCACAGGAGCGCCTAACCAGCGCATCGACCTGCCGGTCGGCTATGTGATCATCAACGAGCAGACGAGGGAGTCGAGCAAGCACTACGGCAGCCTGACGGTAAACGCACTGCACGTGGTCATCCCTGGAGTAGCGGATGTCGTCATCGCCTCGGCGCATGCCGACATCGCCTGCTCCGCAAAACCCGTCTGCCAGGGCGGCGACTTTGTCACCGGCGGCGGCTGGATCATCACGCCGAGCGGCTCGCGCGCCAACTTTGCAGTGGCGGGTGGGCTAAAGAACGGCTCGCTCTGGGGCCATCTGCACTACATCGACCACGGGACAAACCTGAAGGTCAAGGGCACCGGCGTCACGGCCTACGTCGTCACCGGCCCCACATCTCGGCACATCGAAGGCACCTGTGAGATCAATGGTGTTCCCGGCACCTATGCGGTGGACGTAGCCGATGAGGGCGAGCCGGGTCGTGGCCGTGACCTGTTCCGCATTACCCTCTCCACGGGCTATACAGCGGGGAACGCTCTGGCCGGAGGCAACATCCAGCTCCACCAGCCCTGCAAGTAGCGATGAAGAGGGTTTCGGTGCCGTAACGTGTACGGCAGAGGTACAGAAAAAAGCGGTGGGCAGGTTTGCCCACCGCTTGTCTTATCTACCAGGGAGGGTGTCCCAATCGGTGTCATTGTCGGCATGAGTTTCGCCTGCTGGCTCTTGGCCGTGATGATCTGGTTCGCCGGTATTCGCGCCGCCCGGAACCGCCCGGCAGGCGGCGGCAGGAAGGCGTCCCTTGGTGCCGTGGCATGGTTTCTGTTTCTCGTTTTCGGGAGCATCCAACTGCTCCTGGCTTACACCCTGCTGCCGCGGGCGCGAAAGTTTTCTCACTCTGCGGCTCCGCTGCTCACGCCCCTGAACTTGACCGCTGGACTGCCGCGCGATACGCTTCAGCGGCGCGTCCGGTTTATGTTACTGTTCACGGTTGAGGGCTAAGGAACGACATGCTTTCCGCTCACCCCCAACCGTAAACTCGGAACTGCGCCCAGGGCGCATTAGACGCTAATCCTTATACGGGTCGACCTCGTTTTCTCCGGCCATTGCCACGCCGATGGGGGTCAGCGTGTGCAGGATGCGGATGGAGTCCCGGTGGTGCTCCAGAACCTCCGGCAGGCGCTTGTAGCAGTGCGGCGACTCGTCCGTTCCCGCGCCGCGCAGTTCCACGCCCTGCTCCTTGATCCATTTCTGCATCATCTCACGGGAAACGACGCCCGGTGAGATCACCTGGCCGGTCTTACGGTTCACCTTGCCCCGCGCCGCCGTGCGGCTCATCACGCGTCCGGCCCCGTGGACTGTAGAGTAAAGCGAGTCCTTCGCCTCTTCCGATTCGACGCCCTCCAGAATCACCGACTTATCGCCCATCGAGCCGCCGACAAATCCCTTCTGACCGGGGAAGGCAGGCGTCGCCCCCTTACGCACCACCCAGAGTTTGCGTCCGCCGTGTTCCTCTAGCCAGCCGAAATTGTGATGGTTGTGCACCTCCTCCAAAATATTCGCCCCAAGAATGCGCGCGACTTCGCCGCAGACCCAGTCGCGGCCCGCGTAGGCGTAGCGGCCCGCCAGTTCCATACAGGTCAGGTAATCGCTGCCCAGCGACGAGTTAACGTCAATTACCAGCGGGTCCACATCCATGCCGTCCTTCGCGCCGCCCTGCTGCAAAAAGTACGTCGCCGTCTTGTGTCCCAGTCCGCGCGAGCCGAAGTGGACCCCGATCCAGAGCCGGTCCTGTTCATCGGCGAACAGGTCTACATAATGGTTCCCGCTGCCGATGGTGCCTAACTGGTTCTGCGCCATCTGCTTCAGGGGCTTGACGGGCTGCATCTTCCAGGCGGGGTCGTCGAACAGTTCATGGTCTACGCGCGTCTCGTTATTGCGCCCCATGCCGAACGACAGATTGGCCCAGATGTCGTCCATGATTGTCTTGATCTTCGCGCGGACTTCGCTGGCTGGCACATCGGTTCGCACCGCCTTGTTACCACAGGCGATGTCGAAGCCGACGCCGGACGGGCTGATCTTGTCCTCATAGGCGACCACGCCGCCAATCGGCACGGCATACCCCTTGTGGTGGTCCGCCATCAGCGCGACATGGGCTGCGGTTTTGGCGCAGGTCTTTATTTGAGAGACTGCGCCGGGGTCGGGTGGGGTGCCCCACACCGGGATTCCATCGATTCGTTCCATGATTGCCTTTCCTGCTATTCTTTCTGCGCTTCAGCGGGCCATGTCGGTTCCGGGAACCTGGGTGCCTGCGGATAATCGGACCGGCGCGCGCGTTACGTTTCGGCAGGGAGGCAGCCCGGCTTATTTCCGTACCGGGGCCGCCGCCCTCACTCTCCTGTATTTGCTCGTTTTTCTCTTTGTCAATCGGTAATGCAATGAATGGCTCCACGTAGTGGTAGCGCGAGAGCAGTTGCAGCATAGCCAGCATGATAATTTCTCCTTACCCTGTAGACACATCTCCCGGTTCGGAAGATAGTTCGGGGCGGGGGCGGAGGCGGGTCTTTTTACCGGCTGCCTCCGCCTCTTCCAGTCCTCGACGCGCTTCCCGCCGGAAGGGTTCAGCGCTGTCATTATCTCGTTCGGCACGGCAACCACCACGGTGTTGCCCATGCCGCCCGCCACCTGGGCCAGCGCCTCGATCTCACGCAGGCGCAGCAGTACCGGGTTGCCCGCCAGAATCTGCGCGGTGTTCGCCTTGGCGCGGGTGGCCGCCGTCTCCTCGCGCGCCGCCACGAGCGCCGCTCGGCCCGCGCGCTGCGCCTCGATCTCCTGCGACAGCATTCGCTTGACATCGCCGGGCAGAATGATGTCCTTGACACCCACCTGCGTCAGCTCCAAGCCCAGCGCCTCGGCCTCCGCGCGGCCTCGCTCCAGCAGTGCGCCGGAAAGCGCGGTGCGGTCGGCGAGAAGCGCGTCCAGCGTACGCGCCTGCACCTCGTCGCGCAGAAGAATCTGAAGCGCCGTGTACAGCGCGGTCGCGTAGCTCTGCGTGGTGTGGACTGCCAGAACCGCGTCCACCACCCGGAATTCGGCGGCCACATTCAGGCGCACCGACAGGGCATCGGCGGTCAGCATCTCCTGACCGGAAAGCACGAGCGGGATGCGCCGCATGTCCACGCGCGTGACTTCCTGACGCCTCCACGGCCAGACCGAAATACGGTACCGGCCCGGCGAAAGAGATCGCAGGAACCGACCGTTCTCGTACAGCAGGCCCGTCTCATATTCGTTGATGACGACATAGCGGATCATGCCCGCCAGGTACTTGACCAGGCGCAGCACCTGGCCCGTGAGTACGAACGACAGAGCCAGCGCCAGGATTGGAACCAGCACGTTCGCTGCAGTGTTCACAGACAGCATTTCCCCTCCTCCTTTCCGCACGACAGGTTTTCTGCGACGCGCGCCGACAAACACCCGATTCGGCGGGGGCGTGGTTGACGCCGGGGAAGCGATGCCTTGCGGCATTCGCCTGTCCCGGCGGGTATCCCCGCGCCCGCAAAGCCGCGCCCGGCGGCTCGTCCGGTTTCCCGTTCGCGCACTGTCGGCGCACGCCGCATGTTCAGGATTCGAACCTGATGTACCATTGGGCTGTCCGCCCAGGAGCGACATCCCTTGCAGGATATTCGCTATAGCGCCGCCCCGATACGCGGAACGTCCCGACGGCTACTGCCCGGACGCCGCTTGGGTGTGCGGCACTGCTTGCTGCGGCGCGTGGCCGCGAAAATGTACCGAGGGACAGAACGTCCCTCGCTTGCGGGCGTGGCCGTCAGCCGTCCTCGCGGACGGAAAATCAATCTGCCGCGTCCGGCAGGACGGTTAGCCGGAGGCTCACGAGCGAGGGACGTTCTGTCCCTCGGTACATGAGCCTGGCATGCTTATTCTTCGCGCGGCCAGTACCAGCCGTTTTCTATCTTCTGCCAGCCGACATAGCCGTAATAATCCGCCGCTATGGCCGATGCGCGCAGGATGAACTGCACCTGCGGGTTCGTCGCCCGCGTCCGCTCCAGAAGCTCCCGCCCGACGCCCTGTTTCTGGTACTCCGGGTCAATCGCAAGATCGCAGATATAGCCGTCGCGCGCGTCGTCCGTCCAGCCGCGCATAATCCCCACAAGTCGCTCGCCGTGCCAGGCAGTCAGCACCAGATTCGCCCCGGCATACATGCGCCGCATACGCTCCGTATCATCCACGGGCCGATTCAGGGGCGCGGCGCGATACAGGGCGGTTATGGCGTCCATGCCGGGAACGATGTCTGTCCGGTAAGTTATCACGGTTTTCTCCTGCGGTGTGGGAATAAAACAAAACGCCCCCCGCTTCGTCCTATGGTCGGATCGGCGCGGGGGGCGTTGAAAACGCTTTTACAGGCTGCGGGATTATGTGGAGGTGAACCCTCCCGATCCGCTGCCTGCCCCGGCTGCTGGTGCGCCGATTTGTGATACGCGGCCATTACGCCGCGCGCCGGGAACTGCGGCCCTTCCGGCCATCCCGGAAGTCGCGGCAAGCCACAGCCCGCAGCGTATCAGTGCATGCGCGCTATCGAACCGATATGTGGTTGTCGCGTTTTTATCGAACAAAACCGGCTCCCAACAAGATAATCGCTGCCGGTGCGGGAAGCGCCGGGGCAACGAGGCGAATCATACACCACGCCGCGCTTGTTTGTCAAGGTTTTTAGAAGCCCTGTGTACAAACTAACAGCGACGGCGGAGCGGACCTATTTTAAGGAGGCAGATAGATTATGGCAGCGATAGGCAGTAGCGGCGGCGGGGATCCGCAGGCGATGCAGCAGTTATGGGCGCAGACCGTGGAGCGCGTCAAAAAGGTGGTAATCGCCCCGACGCTATGGCGCGCGCTGGAAAAGACCGTACCGGTGGCGTGGGAAAACAACACGTTCGTCGTCGGTATCGGCACGGCGGATGGGCAGCTTGCCTCCTCGCTGAACTCCGGCGAGCATAAGAGCGCGATGGAGCAGGCGCTGCGCACGGTCGCCAACAGTGCGGATCTGAAATTCCGGCTGATCGAAGGGACGACACGCGCGGACTGGGAATATGTCAAGGCGCAGGACGCGGCGGCAACGGCGCAGCGGCAGCAGGCGGCGCAGAAAAAGTTCGTGCAGTCGGAAACCTTTTCTTCCTGGGATGAGATTTACGACCAGGTATCACGAATGTGGGCCGGCTCCGAATACCGCGCCCTCGCATCAGGCAAGGCGCGCTTCCTCCGTCAGGCGATGGAGATGGTCGAGAAGGCGATGGCGGAACTGCTTCCCGAAGGCGCGAAAACCAATGAGCAGACCGAGCGCGGTCTGTCCCGCGTCATCGAGCGGGTGGCCTCGATGACCGGCTCGGACGCGACGATATTAGCTTATATGCTGTTCGAGCGGCGAAAAGGAGGCGGGCAGGCATGAGAATCAGCCGTCGTAACGTCCTGCTCTTCACGGGGCTGGCTGCTCTGCTGCCGCCCAGCGGAACAGGCGCAGATGCCGCGCAGATGCAGAAGAAGCCGCTCCAGCGGATCGCGTTCGGCTCCTGCGCCGGGCAGGACCAGCCGCAGCCGATCTGGGAGCCGATAGTCGGGAATAAGCCGGACCTGTTCCTGTTTGTCGGCGATAATATCTATGGCGACACCGAGGACATGCAGGTGATGCGCGACAAGTACGCGCGACTCGGCGCGCAGCCCGGCTACAAGAAGCTGACGGCAACATGCCCGGTTCTGGCGACCTGGGACGATCACGATTACGGTGTCAACGATGGCGGCGCGGAGTATCCGAAGCGCCGGGAATCGCAGCAGGTTTTTCTGGATTTCTTTGGGGAGCCGAAAAACTCGCCGCGACGGAGCCGCGAAGGCGTCTATGATGCCCGGGTTTACGGCCCGCCGGGCAAGCAAGTACAGATTATTCTTCTGGATACCCGCTACCATCGCGGCCCCTTGAAAAGAAGGGAGCCGGAAAATCGCGCCCTCGGCCCGTATGTCCCCAACCCCGACCCCGCCGTGACCGTGCTGGGCGACGCGCAATGGAGATGGCTGGAAGCGCAGTTGCGCGTGCCTGCCGAGGTGCGGATCATCGCCTCCAGTATTCAGGTTGTGCCGGAAGACCACGGCTGGGAAAAGTGGATGAACTTTCCCCACGAGCGTGAACGGCTTTTCAATCTCATCCGTGGCACGAAGGCGGCGGGCGTCCTCTTCATCAGCGGCGACCGGCACCTCGCGGAACTATCCATGATGGACGGCGGTGTCGGCTATCCGCTTTACGATCTGACCAGCAGCGCGCTGAACCGCAGCGCCCAGCGCTGGCGGCCCTACGAAACGAACCGGCACCGGGTCGGCACGATGAACTGGGGCGATAACTTCGGCCTGATAAGCATCGATTGGGAGCGGCAGGACCCACAGATAAGCCTGCAGATACGCGATGTGGACGGAGACATCACTCTCCAGCGCAAAATCTACCTGAGCACGCTCCAGCCGGGGGTTATTCGATGACGCGGCGTATTTTACTGGTGGCGACTCTGGCGCTCCTGTCAGCGATGCCCGTCGGAGCGGCTTCGGCGACATTTACCCTTTCTGTACAGGCGGGCAAGCATGATCGGAGGAACGTGCCGGTTCGGGTCCCGCTGACGCTTCCCGTACGATTGTTCCCCCGCTCCGCTGTTGTGGAGGATGTGGTCAAGTCCCTGTCGGTCACGGTGCGGGACAGCGCAGGGAACACGATTAAGGGGCAGTTGACCGGGCGCTCTTTGCTGGCCGAGAAGGAGCCATTGCTTCGCCGAAGCGGTGTGCAGCGTGAGCTGCATTTCATTCTGCCGCGTCTGGACGCGGGCAGGACGGCTACCTATACTGCCACGGTCGCCAATGGCGGCGCACGCCCACAGCAGGGCTTCACCTGGCACGACACCCCTCGTGTCTCTACGGAACTGCGCTTCGCGAATCGTCCGGTGCTGCGTTATATGTATCGCCCGCTGGACGAATCCAGCCCCGCCGCCCGTGAACAGAGCTATAAGGTATTTCATCATCTGTTCGACCCGGCGGGCAGGAGGCTGGTTACCAAGGGGCCGGGCGGCAGGTTCACGCACCATCGAGGGCTGTTTTACGCCTTCAACAAAATCACCTACGGCGATAACAAAAAGGCCGATGTGTGGCATGCCACCGGCGACGCCCACCAATCGCACGCACGGCTGCTATCTACAGAGGAAGGGCCGGTGCTCGGGCGGCATCGGGTTGTCGTTAACTGGCATGGCGTCGGCAAGGAGGTCTTCGCCAGGGAAGAGCGGGAGGTAACGGTTTACAACGTTCCCGGCGGGCAGCTTGTGGAGTTCGCGTCACGGCTTCGAGCGACGGGCGGGAAAGTTCTGCTGGACGGCGACCCGCAGCACGCAGGTTTCCATTTCCGCGCCGACAATGAGGTGGCCGAGAAAACGGCGAAGCAGACGTATTATCTGCGACCGGACGGGGTGGGTAAGCCGGGCGAGACGCGCAACTGGCCCAACGATAAAACGCACGTTAATCTGTCCTGGAATGCGATGAGCTTTGTACTGGGTGAACAGCGCTTCACAGCGGCCTATCTCGACCGGCCCGCGAACCCGAAGGAGGCCCGTTTCAGCGAGCGCGACTATGGCCGCTTCGGTTCTTACTTCGAGTACGCGCTGGAGCCGGACAAGCCGCTGACGGTCGGCTACCGCGTGTGGCTGCAGGAGGGGGAGATTACGGCTGCAAACACGGCGGCAATGAGTGTCGATTTCACAGAGCCGGTCACGGTAATTGTGAAATAGCAGCCGCCGCCTCGTTATCCATGCGTATCATCGCTCTATTGGCGGCCTATAACGAGGAACGCTTCATCGGCGGCTGCCTGGAAAACCTGATTGACAGTGGGAGCGAACCGCTGTGGTTATGGGGCCTAAAGCCGGGCAAGCAGGGACTCGATGAACTCTGTCTTGCTCTCGGTATAAGCGGGACGGTTCTCGCAGAATCGTCCCGCCAACGCCTGTTTCAGTTCTCGGTACTGCCGGGCGGTTTCGGGTTCGGCCCGCAGACAGTCGCGAAACTGGAGCCAGTGATTCCAGTGCGGGCTGCCGGTGGTAACGACATGCAGGTGGTGCGTGCGCCGGGGGGTGCCTCGAACGAAGTAAAGCCGCCCCGCAAGGCCGTATTCGCCCCGGAACAGATACCCCAGTGATTCGAGCGCGGCGATGACACGGGGCGCGGCGGCGTCCAGATCGGCCACGGCCACGGCAATATCGAGAATAGGCTTGGCGGCCAGGCCGGGAACGGCGGTGCTGCCGATATGCTCGATACGGACGGTTTCTGCGGCCAGGGCCGCCGCAATACGCGCCCTTTCCTGTTCGAACAGGTGTGGCCAGGCCGGGTGGTAGTCGGCGACGCAGACGCAGTCTTCCCGCAGGCCGAGGCCAGGGAGGCTTTCGGACACCATTTAAACCAGCTTCATCACGCCGCGCACCAGATTCAGGGTGTCCTCGGCGGCGGCGGCGGCGCGCTCCGCGCCGTTGTGAAGAATACGGTCGAGTTCGGCGGGGTCGGCTTCGTAGCGGGCGCGGCGCTCGCGCATGGGAGCCAGCGCCTCGATAAGAATCTCCGTCGTTTCCCGCTTGCTCTGGACACAGCCGCGCGCGCCGGATCGGCATTCTTCCCACTGCGTTTGATAGCCCGCCGGGTCATACACACGCCGAAGCTGGCATACCGCGCACCCCTCCGGCGTGCCGGGGTCGGTCTTCTTTATCTTGGTGGGGGACGTGAAGGCGGTCTTCAGCTTGGCGGTGATCTCGTCCGGCGTGTCGCTGTTGTTAATAGCATTGGCGTAGGACGTGCTCATCTTCCGCACCTTGCCGTTTGCATCCGCGTCCAGGCCGGGAAGTACACCGGTGTCTTCGCTGATAAGGGCCTTCGGTTCCGGGAACATGTCCACGCCATACAGATGGTTGAAGCGCCGGGCGATCTCGCGGGAAAGCTCCAGGTGCGCGGCCTGGTCCTTGCCGACGGGGACGGCGTGGGCGCGGTAGATAAGAATATCCGCCGCCTGAAGCACCGGGTAGCCCATAAAGCCGTAGCTGACCCCGACTGCGCCGCCGCCTTCGTACTCGGCCATCAGCTCGCGCTGCTCTTTATAGGTCGGGACGCGCTCCAGCCAGGATACCGGCGTCATCATGCCCAGCAGCAGGTACAACTCGGCGTGCTGGGGAACGTGCGACTGGCGGAAGATGGCGCACTTTTCGGGGTCGAGACCGGCGGAAAGGTAGTCCAGAGCCGTCGCCCGCGATGCCTCGGCGATGGACTCCGCGCGCCCGGCTTCGGTAGTCAGCGCGTGCCAGTCGGCGATAAAGCAGAACATCTCGTACTGGTCCTGAAGCTGCACCCAGGGGCGCAGCGCGCCTTCCAGGTTTCCCAGGTGCAGGCGTCCGCCGCCCGTCGGCTTCATGCCCGAAAGAAGCCGCTTTTTCTCAGTCCTCGTGGTCGTCATTTCTTCTGCTTGCTGTCGTTAAATCGGCATTCCGGTAAGAAAACCAAAGACTGCCTGCGCCGGTGGCCCGATAATGGTGCCCAGTACGCGGGACATGACCAGGCCGAGGAATATTAAGAAACCCCATTGCGCCATGAACCGGTAGTAAGCGTCCGCCATTGCGGGGGGCATAGAATTAGCGAGCAGGTGCGAGCCGTCCAGCGGATAGAGCGGAATCAGATTGAAAAAGAACAGATAGATATTGATGAGGACGATCAGGTTGGAAAGGACGAAAAAGGCGTCTCCCGGCGGAAAGACGCGCAGGCGAATGAGAATCGAGAAGAAAGCGGCAATAACCAGATTCGACAGCGGCCCGGCGAACGCCACCAGCGACCCGGCGACACGCGGATTGATGCGGTAGTTGCCGGGATTGGTCAAAACCGGGCGTCCCCAGCCGATACCGAAGCCGATGACAGAGGACACGACCATGAAGATCGTTCCTACGGGGTCCAGGTGCGAGGCGGGCGACAGCGTGACACGCCCCTGCGAGCGCGGTGTCGGGTCGCCCAGGCGGTCAGCGGTGATGGCGTGCGCGAACTCGTGGACCGTGATACCCAGCACCAGGGCCACCATGACCATGAGGAACTGGCTGATGTCGAAATTTTCTAACACCGGTGCTTCCTGTCTTTGCTACGAACGCTTCGCCAGCCGTTCGGGTATGCGGTCCCGGCTCAGAAGGTCGTCCAGCGTTTCGCGCTCATACACCACATCGGCCTGCCCGTTCTGCACGAAGACGACGGTGGGGCGGCGGAACCGGTTGTAGTTCGACGCCATCGCATGGTTGTACGCGCCGGTAGACTGCACGGCCAGAATGTCGTCCTGATCGGTGTCGCCCAGCGGCAGGTTCCAGATCAGGATGTCGGTTTCGCAGTGCTTTCCGGCAATCGTCACCACACGGTCGCGCGGCTGACCGGCCCGGTTGGCGATCATCGCCGTATAGACAGCGTCATACAACTGCGGACGGGGATTGTCGCTCATGCCGCCGTCTACGCTCACATAGTAGCGGATACCCGGCTCTTCGGTGATACTGATGCGCTTGGTCGGCCCGATGGTATACAGGGTCGTGCCCGTTTCGGCGATCAGCGCGCGGCCCGGCTCCTGCAAAAGGCGCGGCGGCGCGAGATCGTAACGCTTCAGCGAGGTCGTAAGCGCGCCGCAGACGAGGTCCGCGAACTCTTCGTACGTAGGCGGGTTGTGATCGGGCAGGTAGCGCACACCGAGGCCGCCGCCGATGTTCAATTCCGCCATTGTCTGACCGGTGCGCTCGCGTATCTCCGCCAGAAACGCAACCATCACATCGATGGCGTCCTCGTGCGACTTGGCATCCAGAAGCTGCGAACCGATATGACAGTGGATACCCAGCAGCTTGATGTTGGGCATCCGCAGGGCTTCCTGAATCGCCTCCATCGCCGCGCCGTCGCGCACGTTCAGGCCGAATTTGCTGTCTTCCTGGCCGGTGCGGATGCGGCGATGCGTGTGCGGGTCGATGCCGGGCGCGACGCGCAGCAGAATCGGCTGCACGCGGCCCGCTTCACCGGCCACACTGTTCAGGCGGCGCAGCTCGAAGAAGTTATCCACGACGATACGGCCCACACCGGCATCCAGGGCCATGGTCAATTCTTCGTCCGACTTGTAGTTGCCGTGGTGCAGGATACGCTCCGGGGGAAAGCCCGCCTGAAGCGCCGTGTACAGTTCGCCGCTCGATGCCACATCCAGCGACAGCCTTTCTTCCTCGACAAGCCGCGCCATCGCCGTGACCAGGAACGCCTTACCGGCATAGGAAACTTCGCTTTCGCCGGGATAGCGCGCCGCGAATGCGGCCTGATAGCGGCGGCAGTTGTCGCGCAAAGCCGTCTCGTCCACCACATACAGCGGCGTGCCGAACTGCCGGGCCAGATCGACGGTATCGCACCCGCCGATCTCCAAATGTCCGGCGTCGTTCACGGCCTGCGTGCCCAGTAACATCCTCCGCGTATCCTTTCCACAAACAAGAAGCGGTAAAAATAACGCGGCGTCCCCCCCGCCGGGGCGGCCAGCCGCGCTACTGAAAAAAATCCTACCACGGAAGGGGCAGGGTGTCAATTTCAGGCACGAGCGAAGACAAGCCCCGTCCCTGAAGGAATGGGCTGTTTCGTAAAGAGAAGCCCCATAAATGGGGCTGGAGAACATTGTAAGCCCTTATTGAGTAAGCCCTGACCGGTGACATCAGTCCCCTTCAGGGGGCTTTTCTGCTTCGAACAGCCCGTTCCTTCAGGGACGGGGCCAGTCAATGGCTGAGGCGGTTCAGGCTCCACAAAAGGAGCGCAACCGAGGCGAAGCCGAGCGTCCCATAACCGATCTGCGATGCTTTTCCACGAGCGACGCTCCTGCCGAGCAGCGGATGCAGAACCAGATACAAAAAGCCGCCGCCGACATGCGCGAGCGTTGCTCCGAGATAGAAGGCGGGCACATTCCGAAGCGCGAATATTCCCAGCAGTCCCCCTACCTGCGTCGTCATCTCGATACCGATTGTCCACAGCAGCGCGGTCCGTGGCGTGTAACCCGCGCCCAGCAGCAGCGCCGCCAGGGCCAGCCCTTCCGGCAGCTTATGGAAGGAGACGGCGAACAGAAGCGACATATCCGAGCCGTGATGAAGTCCGTGCCCCGCCGCGACCGCCACGCCGTCCATAAGCGAATGCAGCGTCAGCGCTATCACCAGCAGAACCGTCATACGCCCGAAATGAACCGGCGTGTGGGCGTCGATATGCCCGGCGGCGCAGGCGGGGCAAAGGGGGCTGACGTATTTGCCGACCAGAAAGAAAACCGCATACCCGGAAGCGACGGCAAGAATGAGTTCGGGAAGCGCGATAAATTCGGCGGCTTCGGGCAGAAGGGAGATAAGGGTGACGGCCAGCAGCGCGCCGGCGGCGGCGTTCACCAGCGCCCCGAAACGCTGACTCGCGCGCCCGATCAGTACACCGAGAACGCCTCCCAGAATAGCGACGGCTGTGGCGATGGTGGTGCGGACAAGAATGTCATGCATCGTCCTGCCCCTGCCGCCGCCGCTCCTGTATTTTCCCCTGCGCCGCCACGTTTGGTGCCCTCTTTTTGATAATCTTTTGCAATTGTACCGCCATTAACACTCGCTGTCAAGAAGGCGCACCCACGGGGTAAAAGGGGAGAAGGCAATAAAAAGGGGTGTCTGAGGGACACCCCTTTAAGGTCAGGACTGCTCGGTCAAAGCCGCCTCTGGCCGCCATCACCACACGGAGCGGCGGCGGCGGCGGTCAGTTTTTCTTTTTAAGCAACGGGAGGCCGGTGCGCTCCATCTCGACCACGGTGTAACCATCCGGCAGTGCATCCATCGCGCCGTCTTTCACCTCACGGGCGAAGAAGTATACCTTGGTCTTGCCGTTGCTGCTGGGCCGGGAATGCAGGTAATACGTCTGCCCGGACTTTTTGGACTTCACTTCGTACGCCATGCCTGATCCTCCTGCGCTAAGTTAGCGTGTCATTCGTCAGGCGCGAAACCTTCTCCTCCTATTCATATGTATTTTGCCCCCATGAACCCCGCAAACTTGGGGGGCAGGGGGGGCAAAAACGAATACAGAAGTCGCGTGCCATAATGAACGCATGGATGAAACGGACGTGCTGGTGATTGGAGCCGGTCTGGCGGGGCTGGCGTTCGCTCAGGATGTTCAAAGCCGGGGACTGCGGGTGCGGCTGCTGGACAAGGCGCGCGGCGTCGGTGGGCGGGCCGCTACCCGGCGCTGGGACGACATGCGTATAGATCACGGCGCACAGTTCTTTACTGCGCGCGGCGAGCGCCTGCGCGGCTTGGTGAAGCAGGGAATACGGGACGGGTGGCTTCGGGTGTGGAGCCACGGGTTCCCCCTCTGGGACGGCACTCTGCGCGAGCGCCCGCCGAGCCATGCGCGCTATGCGCCGCCACACGGCATGAGCGAGCTGCCGAAGCGAATGGCGCAGGGACTGCGGGATGTTCGCACCGAGACGCGCGTCGTGACTGTGCGGCGCAATGGCGAAACGTGGGCGGCGCAGAGCGAGGCGGGCGAGACGTTTTCTTCCCGCTGCCTGGTGCTGAACCTGCCCCCGGCGCAGATCATTCCGCTTGTGGGTGAGTTCCTCGACACCGCACCGCTTGCCGCCGTCCAGTTCGACCCGGCGTGGACAGTTCTGGCGCGGCTGGAGCAGGATCTGGACGCCGACTGGCCCGCGCTGGAGGTAAAGCATCCGGTAGTGGCGTGGGTATCGCGTGACCACACCAAGCGCAATGCCGGTGCGCCGCTTGCGCTGGTGGTCCACGCGCAGGGAACGTGGAGCGCGGCGCAGGGGGAATCGGACCCGGAGTTGGTGCGCGGGCAGATTCTGGCGGCGCTCCGTGATATTGTCGAATCTCCTTCGATTCGGAAAGCGCAATCATTCCGCTGGCGCTATGCCCAGCCGACTGTCACTTTCCCCCATAGCTACTTCTGGGACCGCAGCCTTGGCCTGGGCTGGTGTGGCGATTGGTGCGGCGGCCCGCGCATCGAAGGCGCGTTGGTAAGTGGGTGGAGCCTTGCCGAAGCTGTTCTGAGCGAAAAGAGCCGGGGTGCATGACCGCCGCTTTTGCTATCGTTCGTCTGAGGTGATTCTGCCTGTCGCGGCGCGATTCCGGTATGCCGATTGGAGAAGGACGAGTCCCAGAAGCAGCAAAACGATGCCGCCGATCAGATAGGTTACGTCCGAGCCGCTTATCGCCGTGTCGGGGCGGGTGGCAAGCTGAAGGGCGCGCTCCGGCCCCTCGGTGCGGATCATATAGGCGAACGTCGCCAGCTTCACGGCGTCGTACACGAAGTGCAGGAGCATCGCCGGAAAAATGGAGCCGCCGCGCAGAACGACCCAACCGAGCATGATACCGGCCAGGGTGATGGGAATCAGGCCCTCCGCATACAGGTGCGCCGCGCCGAACAGGAAGCCGCCGACACCGAGCGCCAGCCAGGGCGGCAGACGCCGCGCCAGCGCCGTCTGTATCGGGCCACGGTACAGGATCTCCTCACAGACCCCGGCAAGCAGGGCCACGCCGACTACCGTGAGAAGGGGATTATGCTGGAGCGCGGGCAGAAACAGATTTGCCATCGCGCGGGCGAACTCCGGGTTCGGCGGCCAGATGCGGCCTTGAAGCGCGACCACCGCGCCGACAACAGGCACCAGCCCGACGCCCATCAGAGCCGCTCCCAGCCATTCCCGTGCGCCCGCTTTGCGCCACGCGAACGTCTCCACCCAGCGCCAGCGAAACAGCCACGCAAAGAAAAGCGCGGGCGCGGCGATAAGCAGGAGTTCGTTCACCGCCACCAGCGGCAGCACACCCCAGGCCGCTCCGGACGGGCTGACATAAAAGACCAGCGCCAGCGAGACAGCGAACAGCATCAGGGCCTCGTCGGCGGCGGGCAGGCGGCGCGCTCGCGGCGCGGCGTCTTTGCTGCGTCGTCCCAGACCCTTCAGCGACAGGGGTTCCCAGGCCGGGTTCACCAGATCTTCCGTGCGGAACAGCCGGGCGGCCAGACTGAGCATCAGCCCGGCGTACAGCGATGACGACAGAAACGCCAGCAGGAACGCGCCTGCCGTTGCCTGCCCGGTCAGCACATCGCGGATGATGATCGACGTATTGACGGTCGGAGTGATAAGCAGGGCGGGCGTCGTTTTCGGCTCGGTGAGGCTGACGAACAGGGGGACGAAGGTAAGCAGCATCACCGGTGTCAGGTAGGAGTTCGCTTCGCGGTAGTTGCGCGCGAACAGGCCGACCACCAGCACGGCGGCGGCGAAGAACAGAATGGTCGGCGCGACGGCCAGGTAGACAAGGCCCAGCGTGCCGGGGTCGAGAGAAAATGCCAGCGCCCCCCCTGGTGACTGTGAGGCGATACGCCAGAAAACGAGCGTCATGCTGAGCAGGTTGATACCCGCCGTCAGCAGGCCCGCCAGCAGCACCAGCGCGCTTTTCCCGGCCAGCAGTTCGAGTTTGCGTGCGGGCGTCACCAGCAGCGTTTCCAGCGTCCCCAGTTCGCGCTCCGATGTGGTGGCGTTGACAGCGGGGAAGAACGCGCCCAGCATTCCTGTCACCAGCAGCAGCATCGGCAAAATATAAGAGAGCGAAGTCCCCGTCTGCCGCTGCGGCGGCGCGATATTTTCCGTCACCGTCGCCAGTGGGCGGACGAGATGGGGCGGGAGGCTGCGCGCCCGCAGCCGCTCCCGGATGATGTCGCGCTCGTAGCCGTCCAGAACCCGGTTGATCTTGTTCTCCGTGAATGTCGATGCCGTGCGGCTGCGGTCTATCTGCACCCGGATTCGGGTATCCTGCGCCGCCGCTGCCGCCGCCGCCAGCGCGTCCCGCTCGAAGTGCGGCGGCACGATCAGCACCGCATCCACCCGGCCCGCTGCCAGGGCGAGCCGCGCATCCGTAGCTGCGGCGGGCGCGGCGAGCCGAAGGCCGCTCCGGGAACGCTCGATACGGCGCACAAGGCCCGGCGCGTCCTCCCCGTTGACCACGGCCACGGGTGCCCGCCGCTCGGACATCCGGCGCATCGTCGAGGTGCCCAGCGAGGCGGTGGCGAGCGTCAGGAGTGGGTACAGCAGCAGCGGGACACCGAACATCACCAGCAGACTGCGGCGGTCGCGCAGGGTTTCGCGCAGTTCCTTGAGAAACACCTCGCGCACGATTTCAAGCCGCATGCACGCCGCCCTCCGATCCTGTCTGCGCCGGGCCTACCCCCCCTGCCCCCCTCCCTGAAGGGAAGGGGGAGTTAGCATCCATGAGGGAGAAGAACGCCTGGCGCAACGTTGCGGTACCGGTGAGGGCGCATAGCTCGGCGATGGTGCCCTCGGCGACGACGCGCCCGTTCGCGATAAGCCCCAGGCGTGTGCACATCTCCTCGGCCTGCCCCAGCAGATGCGTGGACAGCAGAATGCACTTGCCCCCCTGCGCCAGACTCTGCACCGCCTCTTCCACCGTGCGGCTGACCAGCGGATCGAGGCCGGTCGTCGGCTCGTCCAGAATAAGCACCGGCGGGTCGTGAACCACGGCGCGCGCCAATGAGACGCGCTGCTTCATGCCGGTCGAAAGCCGGTCGTTGGGGCGGTCCGCGTAGGTGGTGATGTCGAAAAGACGCAGCACCTCCTCGACGCGCGTGTCCAGAATCTCCTTGTTCAAGCCGTTCAGAACTCCGTAAAAGCGCAGTGTTTCGCGCGGGGTCAGGCGGGCGTACAGGCCGGTGGTCGTAGAAAGGAAGCCGATGCTGCGGCGCACCGCTTCCGGCTCCTGCAGAAGGTCATGCCCCGCGATGGTCGCCGCGCCTCCTGTCGGGGTCAGAATGGTCGCCAGACAGCGCAGCGTGGTGGTCTTGCCCGCGCCATTGGGACCGAGCAGACCGTATATCTCGCCCGCCGCGCAGGAAAGCGTGGCGTCCGTCACCGCCGCCACCTGTCCGCCGTCCGGGTCTTCAAACGACTTGCTCAGTTGACGGACTTCGATCATTGGGATGTGGCTTCGTCGGGCGCGGCTGCTGCTTCCTGACCGTCGGGGGTCAGGAATGTGACCGGAACGGTGTCGGCGGCGAGTGCCCAGGCAAGGCGGCGGGCCAGTTCCTGTGTTCCCGGTGTTTCCGTGGCGGCGTGCCCGGCATCCAGAAGAAGCAGGCCGCGCGCTTCGGCTTCGACAAACTCATGGTGGCGCACATCGGCGGTCACAAAGGCGTCCGCTCCCGCCGCCAGAGCGTCGGTCATCAGAAATGCGCCTGCGCCGCCGCACACGGCCACGGTACGCACGTCACGGTTTCGGGGGCCGATCATGCGAACTTCGGGAAATCCGAGCGTCTCTTTGACCTGCTGATGAAACGCCTCCGCCGAAAGCGCGTGAGGCAGCGACCCGATCCGTCCGATGCCCTCCTCCTTCGCCGTGTTCACCAGCGGATAGACATCATAGGCGACCTCTTCGTAGGGATGCGCCTGCTTCATGGCCGCGACGACCACGCGCCATTTCGGCTCCGGCACGATCATCTCCAGCCGCTCCTCGTTCACGGCTTCCGGCTGCCCGATAGTGCCGACATAGGGCTGCGCGCCGGGCAGGGGGCGAAATGTGCCCATGCCCGGCGTGGTGAACGCGCACCGGTCGTACTGCCCGACAGCGCCCGCGCCCTCGGCGGCCATCGCCTCCAGCACGCGCTCACGGTGGTCGGGCGGCACGAATACGGCGACCTTCATCAGCGGCTCGCGATGGGTGACGCGCAGAACACGGGTTTCAATCAGCCCCAGCAGACTGGCCAGCACGTCATTGATGCCACCCTGCGCTACGTCCCAATTCGTGTGGGCCGCCGCCACGGCGATCTGCGCCCGCGCGCAGGCAAGAACCACCGCGCCGATGGGATCGTCTTCGCGTACGCTTTTCAGCGGGTGGTAGATCAACGGGTGGTGCGCGATAACAAGGCTGGCCCCGCGCGCCGCTGCCCCCTCAGCGACGGCGCGGGTCGCATCCAGGGCAACGACAACCTGTGCCACAGGCGCGGCAGGATCGCCGACCAGAAGTCCGACGGGATCATTTTCCAGCGCAAGATGCGGCGGAGCGATGGTGTCCAGCTTATTCAGAATAGTTGCAATCGTCACTGTGCTCATCAACTTCAGGCAGGGGAGGCAATGTGACATTCAAGTTGAACAGAGCGGTCTTTATCACCTCCTGGCATGAACGGTCAGTGATGCCTATGGTACATGCCGTCGCGCGCAGACGTCCCCAGGATGTCAGGTTCAGGTATACTTTCAGCGAGGACAGATACAGGATGCGTAAAGAAGAAAACCTCGAACCGGTGCCGCCGCAAAAAGACGGGCCGTTAGACGCGGCGATCTCACGGCGCGGATTCCTGCGTCAGGCGGGGCTGCTGGCGGCGGGCGGCGGCGTGATGACGGGTCTGGGCTTATTGGCCTCTCCGGGGTGCGCCGGCATCGAACACGCTGGGTTACTGGACGGGAGGCGCGCAGATCCTGGGCGAGTCGCACAGCGTTCTGGTGGCTGCGCCCGATCATCCCATTGCGCGTGGCATCACTGATTTTATCATCCCTGAAGACGAGCGCTGTTCCGGCACGTTTGTAGCGCCTCCGCCCGAGACGGTGGTATTCGATGGTGTTTAATCCAAGGATGGGACGCGCGTCATACAGCGCGTCACCTGGACATTCGATTATGGCCGCGTGTTCTACTTCCGCGCCGGTCACGAAACCTTCCCCGTCTTCTATCAGACCGAAGTGCGCCGTGTGCTGCGTAACGGGGTACTCTGGGCAGGCCGGAACGAGGCGGCTATTTAAGCAGGTTATTGACCCGCCCGCCGGTTGATGCCTTAATACGCGATCAGTGCGTCAATATGGTGGCCCGGCAGCTTTTCGCGGCCTTGAAGAAAGGAAAGCTCCACCAGAAAGCAGTAACCGGCCACCGTACCGCCAAGCTGCTCCACCAGGGTCGCCGCCGCCGCCGCCGTGCCGCCCGTCGCCAGCAAGTCGTCCACTATCACCACGCGCTGCCCCGGCTTCACGGCGTCCGTATGCATTTCCACGGTGTTTGTCCCATATTCCAGCGCATACTCGGCGGCAATGCGGTCATAGGGCAGCTTGCCCAGCTTACGGACCGGCGCAAGGCCGAGTTGAAGCTGGTAGGCGATGGGCGCGCCGAGCAGAAACCCGCGTGATTCGATACCTACAATAAGGTCGGGCTGGAACTTTCGCGCCGCCTGCGTTAAACGATCCACCACTTCGCGGAACGCTTCGGCGTCCGCCAGCACCGGCGTGATGTCCTTGAACAGGATACCGGGCTGCGGGAAATCCGGAACGTCGCGGATAAGAGAAACGGCCTTCAGGTCGCTCACGAAGCATATTCTCCTTGCGCTGGGCTGGGTGGGCGGCGGTGACCGGGCATCTCTTCGGCGCGCGGGTTGATTTCCTGCGCGCTTGCGGATTCGCCTGCCCTGGGGTAGTATAGCTCACGGAGAAGCGGATGCGACTGCGGCAGCTACTTTCGTCCAAGATTCACCGCGCTACCGTCACCGAGGCGGACATCAATTATGTGGGTTCCATCACTATCGATGAGGACCTGCTGGACCGAGCAGGC
Organism: Armatimonadaceae bacterium; assembly: GCA_030447685.1. Taxonomy (GTDB): domain Bacteria; phylum Armatimonadota; class Armatimonadia; order Armatimonadales; family Armatimonadaceae; genus JAUJOK01. Next base: position 92,877 of record JAUJOK010000005.1, on the reverse strand, counting down.
ATGATTCCCGGCGAACTTGTTCACGTTTGGAACGTCACGAACGGCGAACGCCTGCAAACCTATACGATTGCCGGACCGCGCGCCACGGGCACGGTCTGCATGAACGGGCCAGCCGCGCTGCGCTGTGAGGTCGGCCATAAGATCATCATTGCCGCATTCATCTTCGCCGACGAGCCAGTTACGGCGCAAGTCGCCCTGGTGGACGACGAAAACCGATTCACCGGCTACGCCTGAAATACCTCTTATGTTTGAGCTTGTGGTAGAAAAAACCATCGCTGCCGCGCACTATCTGCGTGACTACAACGGGCCGTGCGAGCGGCTGCATGGTCACAACTACCGCATTCTGGTATTTCTGCGCGGGGAACAGTTGGATGAGAGCGGCATGATGGAGGACTTCGGCGACATTAAGAAGGCGCTGAATGCAATCCTCGACCGACTGGATCACTATTGCCTCAACGACCTGCCGGAGTTCGCTCAACTCAGCCCGTCCACGGAAAATATCGCTCGTCTGATTGGTGATGGTCTGGCCGCGCATCCGTGGCAGCGGGGGCGTGTGGATCGAGTCCAGGTATGGGAAACACCCACTCAGGGTGCAACTTACTTCGTCCCGCAAAGTAAATCAACTGACAACAACTCAATATGAGTAGCAGCAGCGCGTTCATTTGCTTGACGCCGCCTTTTGTGCTGTGATATACTGGCGCGAATGCCTTCTACTGATGCCCCGCATTTGCGCCGATCCTCGCGGCGGTGTCCGTCAGGCCGGGAACGGAGCCAGGTGAATTGGACGAAATAAAATCGCCGCCACCCATCAGCGGGCGTGATGTAGCGCTTATCCTGCGCCGCCGCTGGAAGATAGCCGCGATCACGTTTTTGGTGGTCGTCAGCGCCACAGTCGCTCTTACTTCCCGCATGAAGCGTGTTTACGAGTCACAGGCGCGCGTCCTCATCGACGATCCGTCACGCGGCGGCTCGCTTCCTTCCAATCTGATGGACCTGCTGCAAAACAGCAAAGGCGTCTCGATGGACACGCAGATGGAATATATCCGTTCGCGCGCCCTTCTGACCGAAGTCATCCGCAAGGGAGATCTGCCCTATCCGCCGGAGTACCTGGCCGGTAAGCTGCGTCTGAGCACTGCGCCGGGCGGGCAGATATTAGATCTTGGGGTGCAGGCCGACAGCGCGGAAGATGCCGCCCGTATCGCCAACCTGGTGGCGGGTGTCTATGCCGAGTATAACAAGGCCGAGCGGGAAAGAAGCGCCTACGCCGCTGTGGAGCGACTGGTGCGGACGCAGCAGAATGCGCGCCGGGAAAAAGAGGCGGCGGAACGCGCCCTGCGCCGATTTATGGAAAAGCTGGGCACCTCCGATCCGGCCTCGCTGTTCAGCATCAAAGCGGGTCAGATCAACACGCTGCGGGTAAGCCTGGACGATCAGCGCAAGGCGCTTGAACTTGAAAAGCGTCGGCGCGAAAAGGTGACGGCTCAGCTTCGGACGATTGATCCGACCATCGTCTCCGGGTACGCCCGCAACAAAAACCCCATTATCGATGAGTACACCACGGACCTGATCCGCCTGGAGCGTAAAAAGCAAAACCTCCTCGAAAATTTCACCGAGGAATCCGAGGAAGTTCAGGAGGTCAATGAGGATATTCGGGCGGTCGGGCAGGGGATAGAGCGCGCTTTGCAGCAACAGTTTTCTAACGGGTCGCAAAGCGTTGTTCGTAACCCCGATTATTCCACTGCCGTCAGTGCGCTAATCGCCTCGGAGGCGGCTATCGCCCTGGGTGAGACAGGCATCCGGCTCAGCGAGGCGCAGCAGAAACGGCTGGAACAAGAGCAGAAGGTTTTGGCGGCCCGTAAAAGCCAGTATGAGGATCTGGTGCGAAAACAGGCAAGCGCCGTCGCTACGCATGAGAAGCTGCGTACAGGCATCATCGAAATTGATGTGCGCCGTGCCACTGCCGAGCCGAGCGTGCGGCTTTTCGAGCGGGCGCGGGCCAACCCGATCCCAATAAGCCCGAAACCGGTCCGGAACACATTGCTGGCCGTGTTTCTGGGGCTGTTCCTGAGCCTGGTCACAGCGGTTCTGGCGGAATACTTCGCCGAGGCGGGCCGGAGGGAAGGCACGGAAGGGCTGCCGCGCGTGGGCGGCATTCCGCTGCTGGGCGAGGTGCCGGTGGCGCTGGCGGCTCCCCCCGGCGCAGAGCTTCCGGTTCCGGCACACGCTTCCGCATCGGTTATCGAGGACGCTCTGCGCGAGGCAGGCTACAATCTTTTGCATCTGCGTCCCGCCGCACGAAATCAAGGCGGGGCGGGAGCGCCGGTCGTTCTTCTGGTCGGCACGCGCACCGATGATACCACATCTAATGTTGCGGCCCGGCTGACGGCGACTCTGGTGCGCGATGGTATGCGGGTGACGCTGGTGGATGCCGACCGGGCCTGCCCGCGCCTGAACCATGTGTTCGGCGCGCCGGATGCACCGGGTATGGCCGATGTTCTGGCGGGCCGGGCGCGCGTCCACGATATTCTCCATATCGGCGCGGATCATAATCTGCGCTTTCTCGCCGCCGGTTCCCCGGAAGACACCACGCCGGTAACGGAGCGCGGAATGCGCTCGCTGCTGGCCGATCTGCGAAAGGATACCGACCTGCTGATTGTCAGCGGGCCGTCCGTTTACAGCGTTCCCGCCGTCGCGCCGCTGCAAAGGGCGGCGGATGGGGTGGTATTGGTAACGCCGCCGGGCGTTCTGCCGGATAAGCACGTCGCCCGCGCGCGCCGCCTGCTCACGAACGGTTATCAGCCGCAGATACTGGGCGTTGTTCTGGGCGAAACGCCGGATGCTATCGCCTGGGACCAGGAAGATCGGGAGGAAGCTGCCTTATGATTCGCTCCGCACGTTTCGTTTTGAAGGCCCTTTTGCCGGGGGCTGCCGTTTGTTCGGCTTTGGCGCTGCTGCTCGCCACCCCGATTGCCGCGCGGGCGCAGCAAGCTCCTCTTCCCGCCGCCTCCGATCTGCCCGACGCCGTGGCTTCCGTGCCTGCCGATTACCGGCTGGACATCGGCGACACGATACGGGTAGACGTTCCACGCCACACCGATGTGTCCATGACGGTGCTGATACCCGCCGACGGCATGGTGCGCCTGCCGCGTCTGCGCGCTCCGGTGTCTGCGCGGGGCAAAACGTCCGCCGCGCTCGCCGACGCGCTGGCAAAGGGCTGGAAGCATGTCTTTCGTCTGCGGCCCGGCCAGGTAACGGTGGCGGTGACGGCCCAGCGGATGCGGCGTGTCACCGTGCGCGGCAACGCCATTGAAAACCGCGAGGTCAGCCTGCTGCCGAACTGGCGGCTTGCCAATGTCATCGCGGCGCTCGGGGGGACGCGCGCGCCGCTGGATCGAATCACCGCGACCATCACCAATCCGCTGCGGCCCGCGCCGGTAACGGTGAAGCTAAGCACTGCTCTGAGCGACCCCGAAGCGGCGGATAACGTCCCCCTGCTGGAGGGGGACACGGTGGTGGCGGATGCGCCGCGCACGATCCGCCTGTATGTCCAGGGCGAAGGGCCTCGCGGGGTTCACGAAGTCGAGCATCACTTCGGCCTGCGCCGCGCACTGACCCAGATCCAATACAACTATACGGCGCTTGGCGCTACCGGCTCGCTGCGTGATGCGCGCATCTATCGCAAGGCGGTCGAAGGCGACCTGTCTTCCGAGGACATCGTTATCCCGATTAACCTTAAAGAAGTGATGACCGGCGAGGGCACAGACGATGTGAAGCTGCGCGACCAGGACCTGCTGTTCATCCCGCCGAGTGAAAACTACGTTTATGTCTTCGGCGAGGCAGGCGGATCGCGCAAGCAGAGGATGCCCGAAGACCGTAAGACCTATCTGATCGATGTGATCGGCAACGCCGGCGGAACGACGGGAGTCGCCAAGATCGGCCAGATCGCCGTGCTGCGCGAGGTAAACGGCAAGTCCACGAAGACCGTCTATGACTTCGGAAAGTACCTGAAGGACCAGGACCCGCGCCATAACCCGGAGATTCTTGCCAAGGACATAGTCTATGTTCCGAAGGTGGGGCAGAAACTGGGTATCGGGGAGATTTTTACGGGGATCAATCTTTACAGCGTCCTGAAGGGCTTTCTGGGCGGAGCGTTCTAAACAGGGGGAAGATTTCTTGGCGAAGCGCATTTTAGTGACCGGCGGCGCGGGTTTTATCGGTTCCCATCTGGTGGATGCCCTGCTGGAAAAGGGACACTCGGTTCGGGTGCTGGATCGTTTGGAAGAGCAGGTGCATGGGCCTCAGGCGGCCAGCACGCCGGGCTTCCGGCCTGACTACCTGAACCCGGATGTGGAATTGATCGCCGGGGACGTGGCTGACCGCGCGCTGCTGGAAAAAGCGCTCGACGGGATCGAAGTCGTTTACCATCAGGCGGCGGCGGTCGGGGTCGGCCAGAGCATGTACGAGATCGAGAAGTACGTCGCGCGCAATACCGGCGCGACCGCCGTTCTCTTGGATGTGCTCGCCAACAACCGTGATCGGTTTCCTATTGAGCGTTTCGTAGTGGCCTCTTCCATGAGCATCTATGGCGAAGGCCGCTACGTCCTGCCGGACGGCACGCCGTTCGCGCCGCGCCTGCGCCCCGATGAGCAGCTTGCGCGCAAAGAGTGGGAGATGCAGGGGCCGAACGGCGAGGAGGCCCGCCCCGCGCCTACGGATGAAGACAAGCCGTTGATCTCTACGTCGGTGTATGCGCTTTCCAAAAAGGATCAGGAAGAATACTGCCTGGTGGTCGGAAATGCGTATGGAATTCCCACGGTCGCCCTGCGCTATTTTAATGTCTACGGGCCGCGCCAGGCGCTGTCCAACCCCTACACCGGCGTGGCGGCCATCTTCGGTTCGCGCCTATTGAACAAGAAGTCGCCGCTTATCTTCGAGGATGGCCGCCAGAGCCGTGACTTCGTTCATGTCTCGGACATCGTCCAGGCGAACGTACGGGCGATGGAAGCCGACGCGGGCGCGGTGGCGGGGCAGGTCTTCAACGTCGGCACGGGCCGCGCGCTGAATCTGCTCGATGTCGCCCGCATTCTGGCCGAAGGTCTGGGCGTCGGGGAGATAACGCCGGAAATTCCGGGCCGGTTCCGCTCCGGCGACATTCGCCATTGTGTGGCCGATATTTCCAAGATAAAAGCCGCGCTGGGATACGAGCCGCGCGTGCGCTTTGAAGACGGCATGCGGGAGCTGACGGCGTGGATGCGGACGCAGACGGCGGAGGATCGGGTCGAGGCGGCGGCAGCGGAGCTGGCGCAAAAGGGGCTGGCAAAGTAGACGATGCCAGGCTGTATTCAGGTCGAGCAGGTTTCGAAGCGGTTCCTTTTGGGTCGTCAGCGTGCGGCAGACCTTCGTGAAAAATTCGCACAACGCTTCCTGCCCCGTTCTGAGAGCGCAGGCGAATTCTGGGCGTTGCGCGACATCTCCTTTACCGTAGAGCCGGGAACCGCGCTCGGTATCGTAGGGCACAACGGTTCCGGCAAGAGCACGATGCTCAAGCTGCTTACCGGTATCCTCAAGCCGACCTCCGGACAGGTTCGCACGGAGGGGCGTATCAGCGCCCTGATCGAAGTGGGCGCGGGCTTCCACCCCGACCTCACCGGGCGGGAAAACGTCTACCTGAACGGTTCGCTGCTGGGATTGTCACGCCGCGAGATAGCCGCTCGTTACGATGCGATTGTCGATTTTGCCGGCCTGGAAAACTTCATGGACGTTCCGGTAAAGCGTTATTCCAACGGCATGTTCATGCGTCTGGGGTTTGCTGTCGCCACACACACGGAACCGGACATTTTGATCATCGATGAAGTGCTGGCCGTCGGCGACGCTCTTTTTCAGAACAAGTGTCTGCGGCGCATGAAAGACTTTGTCGCCCAGGGCGGCACGCTGGTGTTCGTGTCGCACAGCATGGGGCAGGTGGCGGACCTTTGCCGCGAATGCGTCTGGCTGGATCATGGGCGGCTGCTTTATCAGGGCGAAACGCGGGACGCGGTGGAGCACTACATGGAGGTGGTGGCCGAGCGCGAAGAGGCGGAATTCAAACGCAGCTTTCCCGAGGAATGGGCGATCCGGGAGACGGAACGGCGGGAGATAGAGCGCCTTGCGGAGGAAGCGCGGCGTCTTCAGGAAGAAGAAGACCGTCGGCTTTTGGAAGAGGAGAAACAACGCGAAGAAGAGGAGCGGAAAGCGGCGGAATGCACGGACCCAACCCGGTCGCGCATTCTGGGAGTGGAGCTTCTGGATGCGACCGGCAGGCGGTGCGAGCATTTTGAAGCGGGCAGTGCCGCCCGCGTGCGTATTCAATATCGCTTCGGCCAGCGATTGCCGGACCCGATTTTCGGGGTGGATATCTATCGCGTCGACGGGCTTCATATGTTTACCACCAGCAACTACGACCATGAATTGTCGTTCGCCGATCTTTCCCCGTCCGGTCATGTTGTCCTTGATCTGTCTTTCCTGAGTTTGAACGAAGGAACGTATCGTCTGCGCCTGAGTCTGTTCGCCCAATCCGGCTTCTCCGAATGGTATCTGCATCCGGAGCACGTCATCGAGGATGCGGCTGTCCTTCGGGTATCGGCAGGGCGCTTTGCCAATGGCTGCGCCTTTCTCCCGGCTCGCTGGAGCGAAGGGGACCCGCTGCCGCCTGTGGCCGATGCAGTCACCCTTTCCCTGGCCGCGCCGCTCCCATTGTCCCGCAGTGGAGGTGGCTCCGCATGATCGTTCGCTGGCTGAGAACGCTGCGGCACCGGCTTTATCTGATTCAGGTGGTTGCCGACAGCACGAACCGGATGCTCGTCGGGCAGGAAGAGACGCTGCGGCAAGTCGCCCAGACGCACCGGGAACTGCTTCAAACGCAGGAGCAACTGCTTCAAACACGGCAGGAACTGGAGCGGGCGCAGTCGATGATCGCGCAGACGCGAGATGACGTCGCGCAATTGCAGCACACCGTCGATGTGGAGCGGAACCAGCGTGGGCTGGCCCAGGACCGCCTGCGCCAGGTGCTCGGACGGGTGGAGATGCGGCAGATCAATCCGCCCCGCCTGCCGGAGGACGGTCTGCGAGCCTCTGAGTTCCAGGTGTTCTCGCAGTTTGGCGAGGACGGCATTCTTCAGTTCTTATTTCATCATATAGATGTGGAGCGGAAGCTCTTCGTCGAGTTTGGCGTGGAAGATTATCGGGAGTGCAACACCCGGTTCCTGTTGTACCATAACCGCTGGTCCGGCCTGGTCATGGATGGCAGCGCGGAAAACATTGCCCGAATCCAAACTGACTGGATCTCCTGGTGGCGCGACTTGAAAGCAGTTCACGCCTTTGTCACGACCGATAACATCAATCGGCTCTTGTGTGAAAATGGCATAACCGGGGAAATCGGCCTGCTGGTGATCGATATCGACGGGAACGATTACTGGATTTGGGAGGCCATACAGGTTGTCCGTCCCGCTGTCGTTGTCATCGAGTACAACTACCGCTTCGGTTCCGATATTTCTGCTGCGGTGCCGTATGACCCCGGCTTCAGCAAAACGGAAGCACATCCTTCGGCGATCTACTATGGCGCTTCGCTGCGGGCGCTGTGCACCCTCGCTCATCGTAAGGGATACGCTTTCGTGGGATGCAGCAGCGGCGGGGTGAACGCCTTTTTCGTCCGCCGGGATAAGAAGCCGGAAATCGTTAAGGAGGTCGGGGTGGAAGAGGGATATGTGGCGGGCCAGCATCTGGAAGCGCGGAATGAAAGTGGGGAGGTTGTCCGAATACCGCTGGCCGAGCAGAGGCATCTTCTGACGACCCTGCCGCTCGTGCGGTTCGATGAGGCAGGGACGCAAAAAGTGCCGGAAGAAGGAAGCGCCGCCGATGGGAGAGAGCATGCGGATCGGGATTAGCATAGACGGTCAGTGGCAGCAAATGACGGGCGTCCAGCACTATACGGACAGCCTTTTGCAGGCGCTCTACGCCTGTAACTCCGAGCATGATATCAGCGCCGTCGCGCCGTCCCTGAACTCGCCGCATCTGCTGGAGTATTATGCCCGTGATGGAAGGTTTGCCTGGCGCAATCACCCACGCGCTCGTATCGATGCCATGGGGAGCGATCTGCGGCTGGCAGCGAAGCCGCCGTTTGCGGGCAACCCGGTTTTGCAGGTCGTGGCCGATCAGGTGGACGCGCGCCTTCTGCGTCCGTGGAAGGTGCTCAGCGCCCGTTTCCGGATGGGTGTGGGAAGCCGCCGTTACGACCTTCTGCACATGCCGTCGGCGGGTGTGCGGCTGTGCCGTACCCGGCACAACACCTGCACCATTTACGACCTGACGACCCGTCTGTTCCCGGCGGCGCATGACGCGCACAATATCGGTATCTGGGAGCAACTTTTCGCGTATTGCAAGCGGTATTGCTCCCGCATCCTGGCAATTTCGGAGTCCACGAAGCGGGATATCATCGAGCATCTGGGAATTGCGGCGGATCGAATCGATGTGACGCCGCTCGCCCCGCGCGTAGGGACGGGCCGTATCGAGGATGCCGACCAGCGGCGCGCGCTTCTGCTTCCTTTTGATCTCGCGGATACCCCCTTCGTGCTGTACGCGGGCACGCTGGAATCGCGCAAGAACCTGGATCGATTGGTTGAGGCGTTCGCCCTCGCTGTCGGCGAAGCGCGGCTTCCCGACCACAAGCTCGTTCTGACGGGCAAAAGCTGGAACCAATACGACCAGGATTTGCGGTTGCTGGGTCGGGAGTTAGGATTAGGTGAGCGGGTGATCACGACGGGTTACGTGAGACATGACGAGATGAATGCGTTGATGTCCGCCTGCGACGCCTTTGCCTATATCTCGAACTATGAAGGGTTCGGTCTGCCGCCGCTGGAGGCGATGGTCTGCGGCGCGCCGGTCATCGTATCCAATACGTCGAGTCTGCCGGAGGTGGTGGGGGAAGCGGGTATCCAGGTATCGCCCTCGGACGCGCGGGAGGTAGCCGCCGCACTGCATCGTCTGCTGACCGACCCGGAGGAAAACGCGCGCCGCCGCGCCCTGTGCGTGGAGCACGCTAAACAGTTCACCTGGGAGCGCACCGCTGCGCTCACGCTGCGCTCGTATGAGGCGGCGGTCGCCTGATTATGAAGATCGCCCTGTTCCATAATCTTCCGGCAGGCGGGGGCAAACGCGCCCTGTTCGAACACGCACGTCGCCTGCGGGAGCGCGGCCATGTTCTGGACGCCTACGTGCTGACGACCGCCGATGAGACGTACCTGTCGCTGGCGCCCCTCTGCCGTGACGTGTTCGTCTATGACGCGCCGGTGGTAGACCGCCTCACGCTTCGTTCGCTGTTGAATCATCGCTGGACGCAGCCCTTCTGGAAAGTGGCCGGCCCTGCCCGGCGCGCTTTCGCCGAGGAGGCGATTGAAGTTCGCCAGCAGATACGCGAGCTGAACGTTCTGGAGACGATTCATAACCGGATAGCCGCCGATATGGATGCACGGGACTATGATCTGGTGTACGTGCATCACTGTCGCTTTTTGCTTTCCCCGTATCTGCTGCGGCGTCTTCGAACTCCCAGCGTCTACTTCTGTCAGGATACGCTGCGCTATATCCATGAGTGGGCGCTTATCGATGTTCCGGACTACGACACCCTGCCGGAGGGCCGCTGGGTGCGCAAATCGCATGGGCATTTAGCCACACGCGCCATGTTATGGCTCTGGCACGAGCAGGAGATGCGCAATGTCGCCAATACACGCGCTGCTGATCTGGTTCTTGCCAACTCCTGGTATTCGCGCGAAGCCATCCTGCGCACCAGCGGGGTGAATGCGCGGGTCTGCTACTTGGGGGTGAACTCGGAGTTTTTCTGCCCTGATCCGGCTGTGCCCCGCGAAAACACGGTGCTGTCGGTTTCCAGCATGACCGTCAATAAACAACACGACTTCATTCTCAAAGCGGTCGCTGCCATTCCCGAGGCGCGGCGGCCTCGAATGCAGGTCATCGGTCATGATCCGTCGATGGGCAAGCGTGGGGTGGGGCCGTTGAGCGAAGGTTTGAAACGGCTCGCCGCCGAGCGCGGAGTCGATCTGACCATCTCGAACGAGGTTACCGACGAGGCGGTGCGTGATGCGTATCGGCAGGCGGGGGTCGTGGCGTTCGCGCCTATCCTGGAGCCGTTCGGGCTGGTTCCTCTGGAAGCGATGGCCTGCGGCGCGCCGGTCGTGGGCGTGAGCGAGGCGGGCGTGCGTGAGTCGGTCGAAGACGGCGTGACGGGTCTGCTGACGGAGCGTGATGTCCGGGCTTTTGGCGCGGCGCTGGACCGGGTGCTGACCGACCGGGCGCTTGCCGACGATCTGAGCGTTGCCGGACGCGCGGTGGTGCTCGATAAATGGAACTGGAACCGCTCCGTGGACAGGCTGGAACGCTGTTTCGAGCAGGTTCTGCGTCCCGAAGAAGCCGACCTTCTGCCGCAGGAGTGCAGCAGCAGCGTCGCCGCCTCGGTGGTCTCCTGATCTTATGTCCACTTCCCCTCTGGTCGCTATCGTGCTCATCAACTGGAACGGCATCACCGACACATTGGCCTGCCTGGAGTCGCTCGCTGCCGTCCGCTACCCGAACCTTCTCACCCTGGTTGTAGACAATGGAAGCGCGAATGGCGAGGCCGAGGCGATTCAATCGGCGTATCCCGGCGTCGCGGTTATCGCATTGGGCCGGAACCTGGGCTTCACCGGCGGCAACAACGCAGGCATCCGGCACGCCCTGGAGCGGGGAGCCGATTATGTGCTCTGCCTCAATAACGACACGACGGTCGCGCCGGACTTTCTGACGCATCTGGTGCGGGCGATGGAGGACGATCCGAAGATAGGAATTGCAACCTCCTCGATCTACTACTACAGTGAGCCGGAGCGCATCGCCTGCCTGGGAGTGCGTCTTCAGCTAGACGCGCTGCCAGTTGCCGTGCATATCAATGACCCGGCGGAACTTGCCGTAGACGAAAAGGGCATGGCCGCCGCCGTACCGGCGGTGGACGGCTGCGTCTTTATGATGCGCCGTGCGGTCGCCGAGCAGACAGGCGGCTTCGATGATGCGTTTTTCATCTATGCGGAGGATGCGGACCTGTGTCTGCGCGCCCGCGCACAGGGATGGCGTATCGTGGTCGTTCCCGACGCCAGAGTCTGGCATAAGATCGGAACATCGATGGGAGGCCCGAACTCGCTGTCCTCCAACTACTATTTCGCCCGTAACAGCGCGCGCGTGGTAAGGCTTCATGGTACGCCGGAGCAGCGCCGACGATTTTTCCCCAACTACCGAGCGCTCCTTTCCGTTGCCTGGCGGCAATTTCTGATTGATGGGCTGAACAACCGGCAGATATGGCGCGATGCGCAGCGTTGTCGGCAACTGGCGGACAGCACAGTCATCATCTCCCAGGGGCTACTCGGCTGCTCCGGGCCTCGCCGCCGGTGGCGTTTTCTCGAGTCGGCCCTCCGTAGCGGCGTGGCCGCGCAGATTTTTCTCATCCGGCTCGGCTTTCCGGCTTTTTATCGGCTTTACGGGCGGCTCATGCGCCTGCGAAGCAGTAGTGGTGGCCGCAGGTTACGGCGAAAAGAACCATGAGAATCGGAATCGACATTCGCACGACGCAACTGGGCAGCGGCGTTCGCGGTATCGGCACGTATATCTTCGACCTGATCGAAGGAGTGGCGCGGCTCGCGCCCGAAAACGAATACGTCCTTATCGCCTTTCCCGATCTTCCGCTCCCGGAGCGGCTGCAATCGCTGCCCGCATCGTGCCGCGTAACGCTGTTGCCGACGCGACGCCTGCACGCGACACAGCTCTTCATTCGTCGCCGGGTCCGGCGTGTCTGGCGGCTGTATTACCAGCAGCGTCAGCGCGAGCACCGGCGCGGGCTGGAGCGGATAGCCGAGCGTGAAAAGCTGGACGTACTGCACCTGGCGACGGTTACGGAGGAGTTTTTCTATGCCGACGGTTGCTTCCGCTGCCGTGTCGTCAAAACCCTGTACGACCTGATTCCCCTCGTGCTGCGGGAGGAGTTTCTGCGGGAATGGCACGGCATCCACTGGTATATCTATGAAAGCCAGATCGCCTCCTACCGGCGCGCGGATGCCGTCGCCGCTATCTCCGAGGCGACCCGGCAGGATGGCATTACCCGCCTCAGTCTGCCGCCGGAAAAGGTTCACGTCGTTCCCCCGGCGATTTCCCCTGATTTCTTTCCGGTAACCGATGCGGCGCGGCGCAAAGACTGCCTCGCCCGGTATGGCCTCTGCGGCCCGTACTTCCTGTTTTGCTCCGGTAACGGCGTCAACAAGAATCGGGAGCGCGTCCTTCAGGCGTTCGCTCAGTTTGCGGAGAGGCATCCGTCCGGTGCCGACTGCCATCTGGTATTCGCCGGTCCGCAGACGGCGGATCATGTGGCTCCGCTCAAGCTCCAGGCTTTTGAACTGGGCCTGAGCGCGCGCCAATTCAAGGTGACGGGTTTCGTGCCGGATGAGGACCTGGTGACGCTCTATTCCGCTGCGACGGCCCTGGTTACGCCATCTCTGTACGAGGGATTCGGCCTTCCGGCGGCGCAGGCGATGGCCTGCGGCACGCCGGTAATCGCGTCGGACCGCTCCTCGCATCCGGAGGTAGTGGGCGATGCCGGACTGCTGGTGGACCCGTACTGTGTCGAAGCGATTGCTGACGCGATGCTGCGTCTGGCGCAGGACCCCGTCCTGCGGGCGGACCTGTCGGCGCGCGGCCAGGAGCGCGTTCGCCGCTTCTCCGGGGAAAATCAGGCGCGAGCGATGCTGGCGGTCTACCGGGACAGCTCCACGGAAGAAAACGGGCAGGGAAAATAGCGTATGAGTTCGCAGCAGCAGACGCAGACGGTTCAGGAGAGGGTAAACGCCGTGCCGAACTGGTTCCACTCCATTGATCTGGGCAATGGCGTCATCACTCCGGGAAGCGGGAAGAGCCAGGAACAGCTACAGCAGGAGCTGAAGTCTATCCGTCTGCCCGACCTGAAAGGTAAGAGCATTCTCGATATCGGGGCCTGGGACGGCTTCTTTTCGTTTGCTGCCGAGCGCGCCGGGGCGAAGCGGGTCGTTTCGCTGGATCACTACGTCTGGTCTATCGATTGGCCCGCCGTGCGGCGTTATATTGAGGAGCGTCAGCAGCAGAATGCCGCGCCAGAACCCTGGCACACGATTCCCAGCGTCTGGCAGCCACAGACACTGCCGGGCAAGATAGGCTATGACACCGCCCATCAGATTTTGCAGAGCAAAGCGGTATCGGTAGTGGCGGACTTTATGACCGTTGATCTGGAGCGTCTCGGCACGTTCGATGTGGTGCTGTACCTGGGCGTCCTGTACCACATCGAGAATCCCCTGGAGGCGCTGAAGCGTCTGGCGGCGGTCACCGGAGAACTGGCGGTTATAGAAACTGATGCGGTGGCGGTGCCCGGTTATGAAGAGCATGCCCTTTGCGAGTTCTTTCCCTCCGATGAGCGGGCGGCGGATCCGACGAACTGGTGGGCGCCGAACCAGCAGGCTCTGGAGGGCATGTGCCGCGCGGCGGGCTTTCGTCGTGTGGAAATTCTGGTGGGTCGGCCTCAGGAGGCGATGACGCAGCAGCAGCCAGGCAATGCGCCTGCCGGAGAAAGCGGCGGTCTTTCGCCCTTGCGCGCGGCGCTGCTGCGGCGGCGTCGAACACCGGATACGAGCAACGAAGCGGCGGCAAAGCCGCAAATCGTGCGATACCGGGCTATCGTCCATGCCTATAAGTAGTCGCGGGGTCGGACGGGAATCGCGGTAGCCTTTTGCCAAAGATCGCTTTGTTTCACAACCTTCCCGCAGGTGGCGCGAAACGCGCTTTGTACGAACACGCGCGCCACCTGAAAGCGCGCGGCTATGCGCTCGATGCCTACCGGCTATCTTCTTCGGAGGAGACCTTCCTGCCGCTCGACCCGCTGTGCTCCGGCACCTTCGTCTACGAGGCTCCCCCGGCGGCGCAGCCGTTCGCGCGCCGACTGACAGAAAATAGGCTGACCGCGCCGCTGTGGAGAGGCCGCGTAGGGCAGCGCGCGCAGCAGATGCTTCATGCGTATGCTGCTGTGCAGGAATACAGGCACCGGATGGAGGCGCTGGAGGCGCTTTATGCAAAGATAGCCGCCGATATGGATGCACGGGGCTATGATCTGGTGTACGTGCATCACTGCCGCTTTTTGCTTTCCCCGTATCTGCTGCGGCGTCTTCGAACTCCCAGCGTCTACTTTTGCCAGGATACGCTGCGTCACGTCCACGAATGGGCCGTGGAAACGCACCCCGAATACGATAACCCGCGCAGACAATGGGGACGCCGCCGGTTTCGCGGCCATCTGTTTTCGCCGCTAAGCCTGCGTATTTTGCAGGATCAGCAGCGGCGGGATACGCCGAACGCGCGCGCGGCGACGTTAATTCTTGCCAACTCCCGGTATTCGCGCGAGGCGATTCTGCGCTCCTACGGTGTGCAGGCCCGCGTCTGCTACCTCGGCGTCGATACCGATTTCTTTACGCCGAACTCGTCTGAGGAGCGGGAAAACACCGTGCTGTCGGTGGGAAGCCTGCTCCCAACCAAGCGGCACGACTTCATTATCGATGCGGTAGCCACCCTGTCCGGCGCGCGGCGGCCACGGGTGCAGATCATCGGGTACGATCCGTCGCTGGGCAAGCGCGACGGCGCTTCGATGGCGGAGATGCTGCGCCGCCGCGCCGCCGAGCGTGGCGTGGATGTTTGTATCCAGACGGAAGTGTCGGAGGAGGTTTTGCGCGAAGCCTACCGGCGGGCCGCCGTGGTCGCCTTCGCGCCGCATCTGGAGCCGTTCGGGTTCGTGCCGCTCGAAGCGATGGCCTGTGGAACGCCGGTCGTCGGCGTCAGCGAGGGGGGAGTGCGGGAAACGATACAAGGTGGAGTAACGGGGATTCTGACAGACCGCAACACCAGCGAATTTGGCGCGGCGCTGAACCGCCTTTTAGCCGATCCGGCTCTCGCCGAGCGAATGGGGCGCAAAGGGCGTGAGGCGGTGCTTGGTCGCTGGACATGGCCGCAATCGGTGAACCGGCTTGAGCAATATTTCGATCTGGCGGTGGGGTAAGATAGTCCGATGCGCATCTTGTTCGTTGCCGCCGACCCGAAGGAGCGCGCCAATGCCCGCTACCGCTGCGGCCATCTGATCGAGGCGCTCCACCGGCAGGGCGTGGAGGCCGACTTTGCCTGGGCGGGGCAGAAGCAGGTCCGGGTCGCGCATGACGTGGTGGTGCTCCACCGGATCGGTCTGGATGCGACCGGTGCGCGCTTCCGGGACGCGGCGCGCGCCTGCGGCGCAGTCCTGGTTTATTCCACCGATGATCTGATTTTTGAACCGGAGTTCGCGTACCAGGCGGGCATTTCGCACCCGCAGGATGCGGTGCGTTATCGCGCGCACCAGGCGGTGGTACACGCAAGCGCCGCGATGGCGCATGCCGCCGATGCCCTGATCGTTTCTACGGAGTTTCTGGCGGGCCGCGCGCGCCTGCTGACGGGAAAACCGGTGCATGTGGTGCGCAACTTTGTTTCCGATGAGCTGCTGTCGATTTCGGAAACGGCGGCCCAGCGGCGGCTGACCCGCCGAGACCGCATTACGCTCGGCTATCTGAGTGGCTCGCCCACCCACGACGCGGACCTGGCAGATATTGCCGGGCCGCTTCGCCGCGTTCTGCGCCGCGATGAAGATGTCAATCTGCTGGTGGTGGGCACGGTGCGCCTGCCGCCTGGCTTCGAGCGGTTCGGGGGGCGTGTGCAGCGGCATCCGTTCGTGGATTGGCGGGAGCTTCCCGCGCTTCTTGCCGGGATCGACATCAACCTCGCCCCATTGGACCCGACGCGTCCGTTCAATCATGCCAAAAGCGAGGTGAAGTTTTTGGAAGCGGCGGCGGTGCGCGTCCCCACGGTGGCGGCGGCGACCGCAGGCTTCGCCGAGGCGGTTTGCCATGCCGAGGAGGGCTTGCTGGCGCGGGAGCGAGGTGACTGGGATACTCTGCTCACCCGGCTGATCGCGCAGCCGGGCGAGCGCGCGGCAATAGCGGAAAAAGCGCATGCGGCTTTGCACGAGCGGGCGACGGTTGCGTGCCATGCCGCGCCTATCGCCGCGCTGTTCAACGATCTGGCAGACCTGGCGGGAAAAACGGGGGCGGAAAACCGTTCCGCCGTGACCGTAAAGCGTTCGTTTGCCGCGACGACAGACGCCGTTATTCGCGCCACCGAGCAATGGGTGTGGCGAAAGGCGACGCGGGTAATTCGGCACACGCGCTTGATGGCGGAAGAATTCCGATAGTGGCCTCCGGGAAGAGCGGGCGCGCGTGGAGCAGCATCCCCCTTATCGCTCTGCTGGTGACGTTCTTAACCCTGTCTGCTTTGTGGGCCGTTCGGGTTCCCCGTCCCGTGGGCGCAAATGCGGCGCGCTGGAGTAACTTTCACCCCGATGAGGGGAACCATCTGGCGGTGATTGCCTACATGGCGGCGCACCGAACGCTGCCCCCGTACACGTTTGCCTATTATCAGTCGGCGCATCCTCCGCTGTACCATCTTTTCGGCGCGGTCGTGTACGCCGTCGCTGCGCCTTTACTGGGACAGGACGGCGCAGTGCTGATGCTGCGCCTTATCTCCGGTGTTCTTGGGGCGGGCGTAGTCTGGCTGACCTTCCGTTCGGCGCGGGAGTTTTTGTGTCCTTCAGCGGCGTTGACGGCTGCGGGTATCGTGGCGGGTGTGCCCCTGTTCGTATCACTGTCGGCGGCGGTGACGAACGAGAACCTCGCGGCGCTGGGTGCTGCGGGCGCGCTGGCGGCAATGGGGGGCGGCCTGCGGCACGGGTTCGATAGACGGCGGGTGCTGGGGCTGTCGATCTGGGTCGCGGTGGGTGTCGGCAGTAAAGTGACCTGTTTGGGGCTGCTGCCGACGGCCTGCGTGGCGCTGTGGTGGGCCGGGCATCGGCGGCGCGGGCCGGGAAGAACTTCCGCTATAGTAAGGCAGATGGGTCTGGTTCTGGGGATCAGCGCTATAGTTATTGGCTGGTGGTTCGTACGCAACCAGGCCCTGTATGGCGATCCGCTGCGCCAGGCGGCGGCGGCGCAGATGTGGACGGACAGGATTCCCGGATATGCCGCGCTGGCGGCGTCGGGGCAGGGAGTGACGCCGTGGCGTTATGCGGCCCGTGTCACGGTCTGGGGGTGGCTGTCTTTCTGGGGGCTTTTCGACGGGGGGCAGCGCCCGCTTCCCATGGCCATATACGTGGTCTTAGCCGCTGTGCAGGCCGCTACCGCCGTGGGGCTGGCGCTTCTGTGGCGGCAGCGGCGGCGGCAGCGCGGGGGGCAGCAAGAGCGGAAGGAGAGCGAATTCGCCGCCGCTATCGGCGTTGCCGCGCTATTCGCGCTTTTCGTGGTCGGCGTCTTTTACCGCTATAACTGGGCGCACTTCACGCCTCAGGGTCGCTTCTTTTTTCCGCTTCTGGTTCCGTTCGGCATCGTTATGGCCGCAGGCTGGCAGGCGCTGTTCCCGGCGCGGCAGCGGGCATTCGCCTGTGGTCTGCTGCTGGGGGGGCTGCTGCTCATCAATGTTTACGCTCTGGTCGTTATGGCGCGCTCCGGCAGCGGCGGATAAATCTCCCTTGCCGCCTGCTGCTGTGCCTCTATGCGCCGACTGACATAAATGCCGGTGAGCATCCAGAAGACCGGGAAGGTGTAGTAGTATTCAAAGGGGTTCGCGCCGACGGCATGGACGCACATCCCGCAGAGGTAGGCGAGGAGTGTCATCCCCAATATTTTTTCCGTTCCCTGCGCCGCGCGCAGATGCCGAAAAAGCACCCATGCCGTTCCCAGCACCGTAAGAACCAGGATGAGAATACCCGGCACGCCGGTTTCCCCAAGAATGCTGATATAGTTGCCGTCCGCCACCGTCGTCAATCGGATCGCGGTCAAAGAAGCGCCGTATCCGACCGTGCCGATGCCCGTTCCGGACGGATTTTCCTCAAAAATGCGCAGGCCCGCTTCCCACTGGTGCTGGCGATCCGCGCCCACATCGCCAGTGGAGATGCCGCTTTGTTCGATATGGTGCATCAGCATGGCGACGCGTATATCTTTGCCCACGATAGTATACGTCCACGCGCCCAGCGCCGTCAGCAGCGCCAGGCCCACAAAAATCCGCTTCCGGTGCTGCCCGCGCAGCAGCAAAAGGACCCCGGTTCCGGTAAGCCAGCACCCGAACGAGCCGAGCGAGAGCGTCAGAATCAGGCACAGGGTCGAAAGACAGAACAGCGCGCGGATAGTCCACGATGGCCGTGGGCTGGATAAACTCGCCAGGCAGAACAGAGAAACCAGCGCTGACAGCGATCCCCAGACGTTTTCCTCGAAAAGCAGCGACTGCATGCGGAAATAGAAGCGCCAGAAGTCCAGCGGCTGGAAAGGGGGCGAAACCATCTGCGGGCGCGCGGCGTTCGCCAGTTGAAGCACCAGTACCGGGCGCAGGAAGTAGTCCAGCAGCGACAGCACCGCCAGCACCGCATAGGCAGTGAGGAAGAAGGTAAGGACGCGCCGCAGGTCATGGCGGGACGGACGTATCCAGCGCGCGGCGAAATAAAAGAAGACGGGGGCGAGCGATGCATGTATACCGAAGATGACGAAATACGGGTGCTGCGCCGCCAGCGACAGCGCCGTGCCGTAGACGCCGCCCAGGACAAAGATAACGGGAGGAAGGTCGTCCCAGTAAACTCGAAGCCGTTCCCGCCGCGCGATGCTGCCTATAAGAATACCGCCGAATACCAGGCACAGAAGCCCCTGCGGCCAAAAACGCAGACCGGCGGTGGGCAGGGGCAGATTATACAAAACAACGGCGGCGCGGAACGCCGGATAGACCGGGAAGACGCACAGCGCGACGAGCAGGCCCGTGAGGGGCCGACGAACAATACGCGTCGCTACAAAGGCGATGAGGATCAGCGCGCCTGCGGCCACGCCCATCTTGGGATAAACGATGCCCGCCGCCGCCGTTAGCGCCAGCAGCAGCGCCACCACCCAGGCATACCAGGGTGCCGCCGGTGCGTAGCCGCCCGGCGGCGCTGCCGGGAGCCGCCGATTTGCGCGCCCGGAATAGGCGGGAAGCGTGCTTGTGTCGCTGTTTTTGGGAAAAGAGAAAAGATTCATCGGTTCGATTGCAGTGACGCTTCCATGATACCATCCCTCACGGTGCGGTAAAATGACCTATAGTATGAACCGAGTCTCCGAAGCCACTACTTACGAGTCCAAGGCGTCATGACGAAGCCGCGCCTCCTTTACGTTTCCACGCTGGACCACATCGTTCGTGCGATGCTGCCTCATCTGGATGCCGCGCGAGCCGCGGGCTTTAGCGTCGAAGTGGCCTGCCGACTGACACGCTTCGCCGACCAGATTCGGCCCCATGTCGAGGAGATCCACGACCTGCCGTTCCAGCGTTTTCCGCTGCATCCGGCCAACCTTACGGCTCTGGCACGCCTGGTGCGTCTGCTGCGCGCCCGTCAATATACCATCGTTCACGCGCACAACCCGACAGGCGGCTTTGTCGGCAGGCTGGCGGCGACGTGCGCGAAAGTTCCGGTGCGCGCCTATACGCCGCACGGATTCCACTTTCACCGGCAGGGCGCGCGCGCCACTAATGCCGTGTACCGCGCCATCGAGCGCTTCGCCGGGCACCACCTCAGTGACGGTGTGTTGGTTATCAACGGCGAAGACTATGAGGCGGCCCTTCAGGGAAAGGTCGTGCCCGAAGATCGGCTTTTCATGACGCGCGGCGTCGGCATCTCCACGGAAGACTTCGACCCGGCGCGCATCCCGTCAGCCAGGCGGCAGGCGGTGCGCCGGGAGCTTTCCCTGCCCGAAGCGGCCTACCCGGTGCTGGCGGTTTTGGGAGAAATGACCCCTAACAAACGCACGGCGGATGCCCTGGCCGCGTTCGTGGAGATTCGGCGGCATTTCAAGAACGCGCATCTGGTGCTGATCGGCGGCGGGAAGCGGGAAGAACGGCTGAAGGTCGAGGCGCGTCGGCAGGGCGTGTGGGAACAGTGCCGGTTTCTGGGGTGGCGGCACGATATTGCGCAGCTTTTGAGCGTCTGCGATCTGCTGCTTTTTCCGTCCGCGCGGGAAGGGCTGCCCTGCTCGATACAAGAGGCGCTGTGCATGGAAGTGCCGGTAGTCGCCTCGGACGTGCGGGGAAACCGCGACCTGATAGACCCTTCCTGTGGCCGCATCGTTCCGCTCATGGACCCGGCTGCCCTCGCGGCATCAGCCATAGAGATGCTTTTGCTGCCGGAGCCGGAGCGGCGGCGCATGGGCGCGGCGGGCCGGGCGAAGATGGCACAGGAGTACGGGCGCGCGCCGTGTGTGGCCCGGTGGCTGGAGATATACGAAACGCTGCTTGCCCGCAAGGGTCTTGCTTTGCCGCACGAAACGGCGTCAGCGGCGGCGGCAGGCAGCAGCGGCGGCGCAGCCTTCACTGCTTGACGCCCCGGCGACCTTTCGTTAAGATGAAAAGCACATGAAGCCGTCTTTAGACATCGTTATTGTCAATTGGAATGCCGGGCGGCAGCTTTATGACTGTTTGAACTCCATCGCGCTTGCGGAGCAGGGGAACTTTGCGCTGAGCCGGGTGGTCGTGGTGGATAATGCGTCTGCGCCGGGTTCGCTGGAAGGGCTGGAAGCGGCGGGCGCAGTCACGCTGACGGTGAGCCGAACACCCCATAACCGGGGCGTCGCCGCCGCCTGCAACCAGGCGCGGCACGAAGCCGCGCCGATTATCTGCTGTTCCTGAACCCCGACACGCGCCTATCGCCCGCCTCGCTGGAAACGGCCCTTGCCTTCATGCAGGAGCCGGAAAACGCGGATGTGGCCGTGTGCGGCGTTCCATTGCGGGACGACACGGGCCAGATCAGCCGCACCTGCGCGCGCTTTCCCCGTCCCGCCCATTTCGTCGTCAAGATGCTTGGCCTCGATTACCTGCTGCCGCGCCTCTTCCAAACCCACCTGCTGACCGATTGGGACCACGCGGACACCCGCGAGGTAGATCATGTGATCGGCGCATTTTATCTGATTCGCCGCCCGGTCTTCGTGGCAGTGGGCGGATTCGATGAGCGGTTTTTCGTTTATTTAGAAGATTTAGACCTGTCGCTGCGTGTCCGGCAGGCGGGTGGGCGAATCATGTACTGCGTGGACGCGCCGGTGTACCACAAGGGGGAGGAACCTGGAACAGGTGCGGGCGACGCGTCTATTTTACGCGCTGCGGAGCCGGATTCTTTACGGCTACAAACACTTCGGCTTCGTTCCCGCCACGCTGCTCGCGCTGGGCACCCTCCTTATCGAGCCGGTGACGCGATTGGCGCGGGCGGCGCTGCATCGCTCGGCACCCGAAGCCGTGGAGACACTGCGCGGGATGGCTCGATTGTGGGCAAGCCCCTCCCGGCCCGGACACGCTGATGCGCGTTCTGGTTCTCACCCGCTACGACCGTCTGGGGCAAGCAGCCGCGTCCGCTTTTTACAATACCTGCCCTATCTGAAGGCGCGCGGTTTTTCCATCCAGGTTGCTCCGCTGCTCGATGACGATTATGTGCGCGGCCTGTACGGTGGGCGGCGCAAGCACTATGCCGATATCCTGCGCGCCTACCGCGAGCGCATCCGCCTTTTGCGGCAAAGCAGAAGCCGGTTCGATCTGGTCTGGATCGAAAAGGAGCTGTTTCCCTGGCTGCCCGCGTGGGGTGAGCGATGGCTGAATCGTCTCGGCGTGCCTTATGTCGTTGATTATGATGATGCGACCTTCCACCAGTATGACCGGCACCGCAGAGGCGGGGTGCGCCGTCTGCTGGGCGGCAAAATCGATGAAGTGATGCGGCGTGCGGCGCTGGTCGTCGTGGGGAGCGATTATCTGGCGGAACGGGCGCGGCAGGCCGGGGCGGGGCGGGTGGAATATCTGCCGACGGTCATCGATCTTGACCGATATACGGCCACCCCGAAGTCGGAAAACGACCTTTTTACGATTGGCTGGATCGGTGTACCCGTTACCGCGCCGTTTCTGCAAATCGTGGGTCCTGCGCTGGCAGTGGTATGCCGGGGCGGCGCGGCGCGCGTGGTTCTGGTGGGCGCGGGTGCGGGGAAGCCGGACGGCGTCCCCGGCCAGGTGCGCCCCTGGTCGGAGGAGACCGAGGTTTCCGAAGTGCAGAGTTTCGACGCCGGGATCATGCCGCTGCCGGACGCGCCGTTCGAACGCGGCAAATGCGGTTACAAATTAATTCAGTACATGGCCTGCGGACGGCCCGTAGTGGCCTCGCCGGTGGGGATAAACGGGAAGATTGTCGAAGAAGGTGTCAACGGTTTTCTGGCGGCAGGGCCGGAAGACTGGACGCGCGCGCTGTGCGCACTGCGCGATAATCCCGCTCTGCGGGAGCGGATGGGCCGGGAAGCACGCAAAAAGGTTGAGCGGGAGTACTGCCTTCAGGTAACGGCTCCGCGCCTGCTGCGTCTGCTGCAAAGCGTCCCCGCCCGATAAGCCGCTATATCGCACCGCTTCACGGCGGATTTAGCAGGTACGCTGCCTTCCGGCGTGGAATGTGTACGAGAACTGTAAAAATATCGGACACAAACGCAGGGCTGGTTTGTCAGAACGTATGGGCCAGAGATGCATCACGCCGTTCCAAAAGGAAAGCGGGAAACACATGGCGGTAGAAACGGCGACACCGCCGCCTTTGGCGCAGGAGCCGGAGAATGACCGGAGCAAGCGGGTTCTGGATGTGTCTGTGACACTTGTCCTGCTGACGCTGCTGCTGCCGGTTATCGCCGTTATCACGGTTCTGATCCGACTGGATTCACCCGGACCGGCTCTTTTTCGTCAGGAGCGGGTAGGCTTGCGCGGCAGGCGGTTTGTCCTGCTCAAATTCCGTACGATGCGGGTGGGAACGCCGACGCTGCCGACGGACCAGATGGCATGTCGGCCCAGCCCGGTCACGCGCCTGGGGGCGTTACTGCGCCGCCTCAGCGTGGACGAAATCCCGCAGCTTATCAATGTGCTGAAAGGTGAAATGAGCCTGGTCGGCCCGCGCCCCGCGCTGCCGATGCAGACCGAACTGAATGCGCGCCGGGCCGCCGCCGGGGTGGATGCGCTTCTGCCCGGAATCACGGGTTGGGCGCAGACTAATGGCCGGGATGAACTGGACACGGAAAGCAAGGTGGCTCACGATATATGGTATCTTCAGCACCGGTCGCTTTTGCTGGACCTGCGTATTTTATTGCGAACGGTGACATCGGTGCTTTCGGGACGCGGCAGTCGCTAAGCAGGTGCGGCAGCGGCATGGTGGCGGACACTTTATGCGTTTAATTATCAGCCGAAGAATCGTCGCACAGGTTATCATCGACGCGGCGATTATCATGGCCGCGAATACGGCTGCTTTCCTGCTCCGGTACGCCGAGGACGCGACGTTCTCGCTGTACCTGGATAAGTTCGCGCTTGCCCTGCCGGTGCTGGTGGCGCTGCGTCTGCTGTCGCTAAGCGTTTTCAACCTGTACCGTATCCATTGGCGCTACTTTTCCATCCCCGACTTACGCACGCTGGCTATCGCAACCAGCATGTCCTCGTTCCTGTTCTGGGTCTGTCTGCTGGTTTTGCATCGCCGCGACTATTCGTGGGGCATGCAGATCATCGACTGGGGCATCAACCTTTTCCTGCTTTCCGGCGTGCGTATCTGCTACCGCGTTCTGCCGGACCCGCGCGCGGGCACCGACCGTCCGGCGCAGCGCGCCCTGATCGTCGGGGCCGGGGATGCGGGCGAGGCGGTCGCGCGCGACCTGCTGCGCCGCCCGCGCGAGGGCATTGCGCCTATCGGGTTTGTGGACGATGAGCCGGTAAAGCGGCGCAGCCGCATTCAGGGACTTCCGGTTCTGGGGACGACGCACGACATTGCGGCGGTTGCGGGCCAGCAGCAGGTGGAGGTGATAATCATCGCCCTGCCTTCTGCGCCCGGCAGAACGATACGCGACATCGTGGGGAGGTGCGAAAAGACCCAGGCTCGCCTGTGCATCGTGCCCAGTGTGCCCGAAATATTGGAAGGAACGTCCAGTGGCGCAACGCTGAAGATGCGGGACATCAATATTGAGGACCTGCTGCGCCGTCCCGCCGTTCACATTGACATGGAAGAGGTCGCCAAGTATATCGCCGGGCAGCGCGTACTGGTGACCGGAGCGGGCGGCAGTATTGGATCGGAACTCTGCCGCCAGATATGCGCGCTGAACCCGGCGCGGCTTCTGCTGGTGGGCCAGGGCGAGAACAGCATCTTCGAGATCGAGCAGGAACTGCTTCGCGAATTGGGCTTCGCCTCGACCGCTTTGATCGGCGACATCAAGGATCGGGAGCGGCTGGAGGAGATTTTCCTGCACGAGCGCCCGACGGTTGTGTTTCACGCCGCCGCGCACAAGCACGTTCCGTTGATGGAGGCGAACCCGCAGGAAGCGGTCAAGAACAACGTTCTGGGAACGCGGAACCTGGCCGAACTTGCCAAGGCGTGCGGCGTCAAGAAGTTTATCTATGTCTCGACGGATAAAGCGGTCAATCCGACCTCGGTGATGGGGGCGACCAAGCGCATCGGCGAGATGATCATCCAGAGTGTCGCCTCGTCGTCCTCGGTGGAGTTCGCGGCGGTGCGCTTCGGCAACGTGCTCGGCTCGCGCGGCTCGGTGATTCCGGTGATGCGCAAACAGATACAGCGCGGCGGCCCCGTGACCGTGACCGACAGCGAGATGACCCGCTACTTTATGACGATTCCGGAGGCGGTAACCCTTATTCTTCAGGCGGGTGCGATGGGAAAATCCGGCGAGATCTATATTCTCGATATGGGTGAGCCGGTGCGCATCCTCGATCTGGCGCGTGATCTTATTCGTCTGTCCGGCTACCGGCCCGACGACGACATCAAGATCGAATTTACCGGAATCCGCCCCGGCGAAAAGATATTTGAAGAGCTAACCTACGACGAAGAGCAGACAGCCCCCACGGCGCATAAAAAGATATTCGTATCACCGAGCAACGGCATCAATCCGCCTGCCGTTCTGGCCGAAGTGGATCGGCTGATCCGGCTGGCGATCCAGGGCGAGCGCGACACGCTGCGGGATGAAATCCTGCGTATCGCGCGCACCGGCTTCCACCACATAGAGGCTCTACCGGGCCAGCGTCCCCCTGCCGGCGCTCCCTTCCGAACCGGGACCGGAGAACCGGGCCGGTAAAGGGGCCAGCGCCGCCGTTATCTCCTCGCGAACCTCCGGGTCGGTCTCCCTCTCCGCCGCACCGACGAGGGCCTGCCGGGCTGCGCCGTCCCCCGCGCGCTGTTCTATCTGTCCCAGCGCCCAGGCCGCGTGCCCACGCACCAGCGGCGATGGGTCGTTAGTGAGCGCGTCGGCAAGCGGCGCTGCCGCTTCCCCGCCGCCGACATTACCCAGCGCCACGCACACATTGCGACGCAGCCCCTCCCGCTTGGTACGCAGCAGCGGCGTTTTTGCGAATTCGGCTTTGAACCAGTCCTCGTCCGCCAAGCGCTCCAGCCATTCGATCAGGTCGGGAAAATCGTGACCGGGCCGCGCGGCAAGGCGCATCTCGCGCGCCTGCTGCGCCCGGTCGTTCCAGGGACAGGCAGCCAGGCAATCGTCACACCCGAAGATGCGGCTGCCCATCAGCGGGCGCAGTTCGGGCGCAATCGGCCCCCGGTGCTCAATAGTCAGGTAGGAAATGCAGCGGCGCGCATCCAGTGTCTGTGGGGCGACGATGGCTCCGGTTGGGCAGGCCGTGAGGCAGCGCGTGCAGGTGCCGCAGTGACCGCCCGTCATCGGCTCGTCGGGCCTCAGCGGCAGCGTCGTCAGCAGCACCCCGATAAAAAACCAGTTCCCCAGGTCCAGCGAGATCAGGTTCGTGTGCTTGCCCTGCCAGCCCAGCCCTGCCCGCGCCGCCAGTTCCCGCTCGCGCAGCGGCCCCGAATCGGCGAAGCCGCGCGTCTGAACGTCGGGGCCGAATGTCTCTTTGATCCAATCGCTCAGCAGTTTCAGCTTTTCCCACATCAATGGGTGATAGTCCGTGCCGCGCGCATACCGGGCGACGGTGCCGGAAGCCCTCACCCCCTTCCCCTCTCCCGCAGCGGGAGAGGGGTGCCTATCACGAAAGCAACCCCGGCTTCGCGCCAAAGAAGGTTCTCCATACTCTCGTGCGAAGCCTGGGTTGGCAGCATTAAAGGCACCCCTCTCCCGCAGCGGGAGAGGGGAAGGGGGTGAGGGCGTCTCAGGAGCCTCAAAATCATACGACAGCGCGACCAGTATGAGCGAGCGAGCGCCCGGTAAAAGTTCCGGCACGGACGCCGGGCCTTCGCGCAGGTTTTCGCGCCGCTTCAGATAGCCCATCTCGCCGTGCATTCCGGCGGCAAGCCAGGCCGCCGCCTGTTCGGCGTGGCCGGGCGCTTCCGCCGTGGTGATTCGGGCGGCGTCGAAGCCGACCGCGAGCGCCTGCGCCTTTATCCGTTCCTCGGGAGTCATCTCCGTGTTAAATTCTGCTTGACGGCTATCTGCCGAACCTTGTATAATCATCCATTCCCATCAGGCCCCGATGATGCCCGGCCCTCGATTAAAAGGAGTGTCCCCGCAGTCGTTATGAGCCTGTTCGCCGACTATCACACCGGGCGGCAAAGCGGTGGTTACGGGGCCGCCTATGACGAGATGTTCGCTTCCGGGGCGAATTTCCGCGCGGGGGCTTCTTCCACTCACGGCGCGTCGCCTCCGAAGCCTCGTCCACACTACAAGGCCCTGTTTGACCGCCTCAATACGCTTTCCGCCGATGAGTTCAAGCGCCGTGTCGCGCTCGCCGACGCGACCCTGATGAATCAGGGTATCACATTTACCGTCTATGGTGACGCCTCCGGCACCGAACGCACCTTTCCCGTCGATCTTATTCCCCGTATCGTGCCCGCCGACGAGTGGGAGATCATCGAACGCGGGCTGACGCAGCGCATTACCGCGCTGAACCTGTTTCTGCGCGATCTGTACGGCGACGCGAAGATTCTGTCCGATGGCGTGGTGCCGCGCGAGATCATCGAGAACGCGGTGCACTACCGGCGCGCATTTATCGGCTTTTCCGCCCCCAAGAACATCCACGTCCATATCTGCGGCACCGACCTGATCCGCGACGCCGACGGCAGGTGGTGTGTTCTGGAAGACAATCTGCGTACCCCGTCCGGCGTCTCTTACGTGCTGGAAAACCGCAATATCATGACGCGCGTCTTCCCGCAGGTCTTCGCCGCGCATCCCGTGCGCCCCGTCAGCCACTATACCACCGTCCTGCTGGACAATCTGCGCGCGCTTTCCCCGCGCACCGACAATCCCAGCGTCGTTTTACTGACGCCGGGCATCTACAACTCCGCCTATTTCGAGCATGCGTATCTGGCGCAGCAGATGGGCATCGAACTGGTGCAGGGAGGCGACCTGTTCGTGGACAACGACACCGTCTTTATGAAGACGACGACCGGGCCGCAGCGGGTGGATGTGATTTACCGGCGCGTGGACGATGACTTTCTCGACCCGGAGGTGTTCCGCCCGAACTCCATGCTGGGCGTGCCCGGCCTGATGCGCGCCTACGCCGCCGGTAATCTGGCGCTCGCCAACACGGTAGGAACCGGCGTCGCGGACGACAAGGTCGTGTGCCGGTACGTCCCCGACATTATCCGCGATTACCTGGGCGAGGACGCTGTCTTAGCCAATGTCCCCACCTACTGCGCCTGGGAGGACGCCGACCGCAGCTATATCCTGGATCATCTGGATACTCTTGTCGTCAAGGCCGCGAACGAGTCCGGCGGTTACGGCATGCTGATCGGACCGCAGGCCAGCGACGCCGAGCGGGCCGCCTTTGCGGACAAAGTTCGCGCCGATCCGCGCAACTATCTGGCGCAGCCGGTCGTGGAGCTTTCCACTGCCCCCTGCTTTCTGAACGGCAAAAATATCGGGCCGCGCCGCGTGGACCTGCGCCCGTATATTCTGACCGGCCCATCCGGTGTCACCATCATTCCCGGCGGCCTGACGCGCGTCGCTTTGAAAGAAGGCTCCTACGTCGTCAACTCCTCGCAGGGAGGCGGCTCCAAAGACACCTGGGTTCTGTCGCGCCCTCTTCCGCGTCAGTCGCAGGCGCAGAGCCAGGGGCGTCAGCGGCAAAGCCAATCTTTGTGAGGTGGAGTTCATGGAAGAGTTGTGGAAACGGATGGATTCCTGGCTTGCCGATAATGCGCCGGAGGTTCTTGCTGCCCTGAATCCGGGGGCGACGGACGAAGAGATCCGAGCGGCGGAAGAAGCAATGGGCGTTACCTTGCCCGAAGACTTTCGTGCCTCCTATCGTATTCACAACGGGCAGCGTCACGATGCGGGCGGCACGGGAATCTTTGAAGCGGAGACGTTTCTTTCGCTGGAGCGTATCGTTGAAAATTGGCGTGGCTGGAAGCAGGTACGTGACGCCGGGCGTTTCGACGGCATACAAAGCGAGCCGGAAGCGGGCATCCGAGCGGACTGGTGGAACCCGAAATGGATACCCTTTACACATGATGGCTGCGGCAATCACGACTGCCTGGATTTGGACCCTGCTCCGGACGGGGAGATTGGTCAAGTGATTTCTATGTGGCATGACGATGTGGAGCGGTCTATTCTTGCATCCAGCTTCCGCGAGTATGTCGAGCAGTTCGTAGATGATCTGGAAGCGGGCGAGTATGTGCTGTTCGACGAGTACGAGGGTCTGGTGTACTGGGGAGATGTCGCAGAACTTGTAAAAGAAGAGGCGGAGGCGGAATAGATGCTTGCGCGGGAGGCCGATGCCCTTTTCTGGCTGGGGCGCTATCTGGAGCGGGCCGAGGCGAGCGCGCGTATCGTGGACGTGCAGTACCATGCCGCGCTCGAATCACCGCTGCCGGATCACGATCCGGCGTCGCTGTGGCGTTCCATCTTAGAGATTTCCGGTGACGATGTAATTTTTCGCGCCCGCTACGGCGAAGTCAGCGAGCGCGACCTGATCCAGTTCATGGTCTTCGACCTCGACCAGCCCAACTCCGTCGTCTCCTGCGTCCGCTCCGCCCGAACGAACGCGCAGAGCGTGCGGGAGGTGATCTCGTCGGAGATGTGGCAGACCATGAACATCGCCTTTTTGAACCTCCTGAACTGGGACGTGGACAAGATGCTCGCCACGTCGCCGCATGCCTTCCTGATGGACATACGAAACCGCTGCCACCTTTTTTACGGCCTGGCGGAGCGCACCATGCTTATCGGCGACGCCGCGCATTTTCTAAGAACAGGCATCTTTCTGGAGCGCGCCGACCAGATGGCCCGGCTGACCGATGTGCTGCTGCGCGAACTGACCGGCGGCGATTACGTTCTGGACGAGGACGAGCATTTCGACACACACGGCTGGATCGCCTGCCTCAAATCCGCCTCCGCGTTTGAAGCGTTCCGCAAAACCTATCGGGCCGGTATCAACCCCGACCATGTGCTGTCGTTCCTGGTGCTGGACTGGGAGTTTCCGTCGTCCGTGCATCATGCCGTTTCGCAGGTGGAGCGGGGCCTGCGCGCCATCTCCGGTTCGCAGGGCCGCCGTTATGTGGGCGATGCCGAGCGTCTGGCGGGCCGTCTGCACGCCGACCTGTCCTTCCAAACGGTAACGGAGATGCATGCAGCGGGCCTGCACGAGTTTCTGATGACGATTCAGAAACGCTGCTCGGAGATCGGAAGCGCAATAAATGAGATGTACCTGCGCCATTGAACGGGAGGTAACGCCATCACGACCCAGACATTCACCATCCGCACGGAGCGCCGCAGCCATCTTGTGGAAATTACACCGCAGGTCGCGGACGCTGTCGCCCGGAGCGGTATCGCCGACGGCCTGTGCGTGGTGTATGTGCCGCACACCACGGCGGCGGTGTGCATCAACGAGAACGCCGACCCGGATGTGCGCGCGGATGTAGAAGCCTTTCTTGCCCGCCTGATTCCCGAACAGGCAGGCTTCGCGCATCGGGAAGGCAATTCGGATTCGCACATCAAGAGTATTCTCACCGGGCCGTCCGTGACCCTGTTGGTGGACGGCAGCCGCCCGCTGCTGGGCCGCTGGCAGGGCGTCTACCTGTGCGAATTCGACGGCCCCCGCACCCGCGAGGTCTGGGTCAAGGTGCTAAATGCCCGGCAGGGTTGAAGACCTCCCCTAAAACCCGTAAAAGTAGGGGACAGCCACCAGGAATCATGGCATGAAATATGCATCGTTCATAAAACAACACGAGAATCACTCCACAGACCGTTCGCTGAGCGCCAGATGCGCTTGTGAACGGTCTCTTTTTTTGCCTTGCCGGGTATTGACGGTTACAATGGGGCTGGAAGGGGTGGATATAGCGCATGAACCGTCGAAAGTTTCTGGAAAAGGCCGCTCTGGGGACGGCGGCCCTCGGCACAACGGCGGGCGCGAATCGCGCCGCGAAGGGCAACAGCGTGACGAATAGCACCGTCTCCCTTGCGGGAACCTGGGCATTTCGCCGGGATACCGCCGATCAGGGGGAAACGGCGGGCTGGGCCACGGACCCGGCCACGGGCGAGGGGTGGAAGGAGGCCGTCGTTCCCGGATGCTGGGAACGTGACGGGCAGCCGGGAACCTTCGCCGGGCCGGCCTGGTACCGGCACGATGTGATCGTGCCTGCCGCCTATCGTACGCCGGGCTATCGTGTCTGGTGGGAAAATGACGCTGTCTCCTACCACGCCGACGGCTGGGCGGGCGGGCGCAAGGTCGGCGTGCATACGGGGCTGTGGGACGCCTTCGCCTGGGAAGTGCCCGCCGTGGCGCTTCAGTCCGATAGGCTCGCGCTGGCTTTACGTGTGGAGAAGCCGGGCGGTAAGCGCTTCCCGCTCCGCGAAACGATGGCGGGCTTTCTGCCCTATGTATGGGGAACCTGGGGCGGCCCCTGGCAGGAAGCGCGGCTGCGCGCTACCGGCCCCGCCGCCATTCAGCGTGTCTGGGCACCGGGCAAGGCGAACGGAACCGTCGCCGCCGAGGCCGACGTGGATATCGCACCGGGAACCGAGACAGTCATCCGGTTCGATCTGCGGGATGCGGCGGGACGAGGCGTAGCAAGCCGGGAAGTCACGGTGACAGAGACCGGAACGGTGAAGGCGTCGCTGCGGGCGAACCGGCATGAACTCTGGGAACCGAATGCACCCGTGCTGTATACGCTGTCTGTCACCGCCGTCGTCAATGGGCATATTTCGGATACGCGCACGCGCCGGGTGGGCTTCCGTGACATTTCGCCGCGTGACGAGACGCTTTACCTGAACGGCCAGCCGATCTATTTCCGCGCGCCGCTTTCCTGGGGCTGGTACGAAACTGAGCGTGCGCCCCATCCATCGCCCGAAGTCTTCGCCGACGAATTGAAGCGGGTTCGCGCGCTGGGCTTTAACGGCATGAAGCTGTGTTTGTGGATTCCGCCGCAGAGCTATTTCGATATCGCCGACCGGCTGGGGATGCTGCTCTGGGTGGAACTGCCGATGTGGCTGCCGCAGGATTCGGAGTTTTCCCGCAGACAGACCCCGGACGAGTACCGCCGCATCGTGCGGCAGGTGGGCGATCACCCGTCGGTCGCGCTGTGGACCATCGGCTGCGAGGTGGGACAGGGGGTGGACGCGGCGTTTCTGGGCGGCTTATACGATCAGGTCAAGAAGCAGACCGGCTCGCCCCTCATTCACAGCAACTCCGGCTCGGCGGAGTGCTATGGCGGGCCGCTGCCGGAGCAGGCGGACTACTGGGACTTCCATTTTTACGCCGACCTGCCCTTTGCGCGCCCGCTTTTCGACAGTTTCGCCCCGCGCTGGCGCGCGCCGCGTCCCTGGCTCTTCGGCGAGTTCTGCGATCAGGACGCGCTGCGCGACCTGCCGGAACTGATAGAAAAACGCGGCGGCGAGACGCCCTGGTGGGCGGTGAACGATCCGGCGACCAATCCGAAGGGTGTGCGCTGGGAATACGGCGTCGTCGAGCAGATGGACCGCATGAAAAAGGCCGATCTTCTGCGGCGGCGCGACGCTCTGCGCGAAGGAAGCCGCAGGCAGGCGCTGCTGGCGCGCAAGGCGACGCTGGAACTGGCGCGTTCCTATCCGTTCATGAGCGGTTATGTCGTCACCGGCCTGAAGGATACGCCGATAACCTCTGCCGGGCTGTTCACCGATGACGGCGCGGCGCGCTTTTCGCCCGTGGAGTTCACGTCGTTCAATGCGGACACGGTGCTGGTGATCGAGCCGGATCGGCGGCGGGCGTGGGTGGCGGGCGGCGACCGTCCGGCGTTTCTGGATCGCTGGGGCGCATGGTCGGAAAGCGCGGTGCGCCGTCATGTCGGCGTCTCCCATTTCGGGCGGGCAGACGGCCCCGCCCGGCTGACGTGGCGGGCGACGCGCGAAGACGGCAGCACGATTCGCAGCGGACGGCTCGACCTGCCCCGCCTGTCGCCGGGCAGCTTCGCCGAGATGGGCCTTCTGGAGTTCGATGCCCCGAAGGTATACCGACCGGAAAAGCTGCTGATCTCCGTATCGCTGGATGTCGCCGACCACCACCAGGCCGCCGTCAATTCGTGGCCACTGTGGGTGTATCCGAAACCGGTGAAGGACGAGAAGCGGCGGGTCGGCCTGTTCGACCCGGCGGGGCGGCTGCCGGGAATGGAGGCTGCTGTCGGTATCACGCCCATTCCCTTGAGCGCGGCAGGCGGCGAACCGAGCGATAATAAAGGCCCGATCAGTGTCGTCGTGGCGACGGCCTGGCGACCGGAGATGGGAGAGTATCTGCGAAACGGCGGAAAGGTGCTTCTGCTCCAGGTCGGCGCATCGGAAGGGGCGGACGGGGACGGTCTGCCCGCCGTTTCCGTGCCCTTCTGGCGCGAAGCGATGAAGCTGTTCGAAAAGCATGCGTCGTGGGGCGCGTTTCCGCACGAAGACTGGACGGACTTCCTTTTCTACGGCCTCGCCGGGGATGCCGCCTTCGAGGTGGAAAAGGTCGTTGCCACTTTGGGGGCGCAGGTCACGCCCGTGCTGACGCGCGTCGATGCCCGCTCGTTCGCCACGCACGGCTACACGCTGGCGGCGCGAGTAGGACAGGGCAGGCTGCTGATGACCACGCTGCGGCCCCAGGGCGGCCTGGGCGATCAGCCGTCGGGCCTGGCGCGGCACGTAGCGGGCGCGTACCTTCTGCGGGCGTGGCTGGACTGGCTGGCGGGCCGCTAAAGGGCTTTGGCCGGGCGGGCCGGGACACCTTCGTGGGTCAGCGTGACCGGGGCAATCGTGCCGTCGGGGCGGAACACCAGGCGGTCGAGGCAGACCACGCGATGATTGCCGTTGGTTTCGCTCAGCGGGCGGCGATGGTAGCAGATAACCCACTCGTCGTCCGTGCCGGGCAGTCGAAGAACCGAATGGTGCCCGGCTGCCTTGCCGACCTCCGGGTTGTTTTCCAGTATCTTGCCGCCGTACTCGAAGGGGCCGTACGGGTTGTCGGCGACGCCGTAGGTAGCCATATACGTGTCGTTACCCCAGTCGCCCTCGCTCCACATCAGGTAATAGATACCGTTACGCTTGACCATAAAGGGACCTTCCACATAGTTCGGGCCGGGCGTGATGTCGCGAAAGGCACGGTTAAAGGCGCGCATGGTCGGTGTGAGTGGGGCGACGACACATTTGCGGTGCCCGCCGAAATACAGATACGCGCGCCCATCGTCGTCCACGAAGCAGTGGGCGTCGATAGCCTGCGCGCCGAAGGGGTAGCCCTGCACCAGAGGCATGCCCAGCGCGTCACGGAACGGCCCCGAAGGCGAATCCGAAACCGCCACGCCGATACCCGCGCCATCGCCCGCCGAGAAGTAGAAATAGTATCTGCCGTCGCGCGGCGACTGCGCGCAGGACGGCGCCCACGCCGCGAACTGCGTGCTCCACAAAATCTCACTGAAGTCGAGGATTACGCCCTCGTTTTTCCAGTCCGTCAAGTCGGAAGATGACCAGCACTCGAAATAGGTCTGCTCCGCGAAGGGGCGCGAAACCGTCGGATAGATGTAATAGCGCCCCTCGAAAAGATGTATCTCCGGGTCGGCGTACCAGCCGGGAAACAGCGGATTGCCGCTGAAACGCCGTGCGTCGTACGAAGAAATAGCCGAACCGGAAATGACATCGTCCATGCTGCCCACAGTATAGCATAGGCTGCCGGAATCGGGCCGAATCCACCGGAGCAATCACATGAAGCCGCAAAGGCAGGGGACTCTGGCGACGCGGCGCTTATGTGTCTTTCGGGTACGATATACATAGGCGGTTCAGGAACGGTTGGGCAAAGGGCATTTTGAAAGAGCAGGACTGGCATTGAAGGCAATCGTAAAAACTACTGGCGCGGCGGGGGCGGATCTGCGGGAGGTGCCCGTGCCGACTCCGCCGCGCGATGGGGCGCTGGTTCGCGTGAAATCGGTTTCGATCTGCGGGACCGATTTTCATGTGTATAACTGGGATGCCTGGGCGGCGGGGCGCGTTCGTCCACCCGTCGTCATGGGGCACGAATGGGCAGGCGAGGTGGTGGAGGTAGGGCCGGAGGCGCAGAGCCTGAAGGTGGGCGATTACGTGTCCGGCGAGTCCCATCGTGTCTGCGGGCACTGCCTTCAGTGCCGCACCGGGCAGGGCCATGTCTGCCGCAATACCCAGATTTTCGGCGTCGATACGAACGGCTGCTTTGCGGAATACTTCGCCGTGCCGGAGGCCAGCGTCCTCAAAAACGATGCGCGGGTACGACCTGAGATCGCCTGTATGCAGGACCCGCTCGGCAATGCCGTTCATGCCGCGCTCGCCGGGGAGATTATCGGCCAATCGGTGGCCGTGCTTGGCTGCGGGCCTATCGGCCTGTTCGCCATCGCCGTGGCGCGGGCGGTGGGAGCGGGGCCTATCTGGGCATCGGACACGACGGATTACCGGCTGAACCTGGCCTGCAAGGTCGGGGCGGACCATATCGCGCGCGTACCGGACGAAAATATAGAAACGCAGGTGGCGAACGGCACGGACGGGCAGGGCGTGGAT
This sequence comes from Armatimonadaceae bacterium, assembly GCA_030447685.1. Classification (GTDB taxonomy): domain Bacteria; phylum Armatimonadota; class Armatimonadia; order Armatimonadales; family Armatimonadaceae; genus JAUJOK01. The sequence goes on along the minus strand of JAUJOK010000005.1, from coordinate 57,733 downwards.
GTGGTGCTGGAGATGTCGGGCGCGGTTCCGGCCATTCAGCAGGCGCTTCGGCTGGCGCGTCCCGGCGGGCGCGTGTCGCTGATGGGTATTCCTTCGCAGGCGGTTTCGCTCGACATCGCCGAAGATTTGATTTTCAAGGGCCTGACCGTGCAGGGGATCGTCGGGCGGCGTTTGTACGATACCTGGTACACGATGAAGTCGCTGCTGGCGTCAGGACGGCTGGACGTTTCACCCATCCTGACGCACCGGCTGCCGTTCGAGGAGTTCGCGGCGGGTATGGAGTTGATGCGCTCCGGGCAGTGCGGAAAAGTAGTCCTGACCGTTTGATTTTCCCGCTTTTGCCGTGGGAACGTGAATAACAGGGGAACGGGATGCGATTGGAGCGGGAAGAGATGTTTCGCGTGCCGCGCGAGGCGCTATGGGCGCTTATCGCCGACACGGAAAGCCTCAATCGCGAAACCGGTCTGCCCCCCGTGCGCTTTTCTTTTACCCCACGTGAGGACGGCGGATCGTCGGTGCGCGGAGAAACCCGCATTGCCGGTCTGAACCTGCGCTACCAGGAACTGCCTTACCGGTGGATGCGCCCGGAGAACTTTTCCGTTAAACGTATTCTCGACAACGGGCCTTTGCGCGAAATCTGCCTGGGGATGCGATTCGACGCCGAGAAGGGCGGCACACGCGCCGGAGCCTTTGTGGATGTGACGCCGCGCAGAGCGTTATTCACGCCGGTGGCGCGGGCCGTCGCGGCGGCGACGGTCAACGGTCTGCTTTCCGCCTGCCGGACATTCGAAGCGTATCTATTGGAGCAGGCGGCGACGCCGTATCCGAAGCTGGGCGCGAAACCGCCCGCGCAGGCGGATCGGCTGTCGCGGGCGGCGGCTCTGCTGAAACGAGCGGGCGCTAACGCCGGATTGGTCGAGCGGCTTTCCGCCCATATCGCCGGTGCGCCGGTGCAGGAGCTAACTACGATCCGACCCTACGCGCTGGCCGACCGGTGGGGTATCGACCGCACGGAGATGCTTCGGACCTGCCTGCTTGCTGTCCAGAAGCCCGCCGAAATGCTGGAACTGCGCTGGCGGGTGCTGTGTCCGGCCTGTCGTGGAGCGGGCGAAAGCCTGCAGGACCTGGGCGCGATGAGCAGCGCGGAGGTACACTGCCCATCGTGCAACATCCGCTTCGGCCCGGAGTTTGATAAATCGGTCGAGGTCTGCTTTTCCGTTCCCGGACGGATACGCGCGACGGAAAGCGGTCTGGCGACCTACTGCATCGGTGGGCCGGCGCGCTCTCCGCATGTGATCGCGCAGTGGCCGCTCGCGCCCGGCGAAGCGTTCACGCAGAAAGTCGCTCTGGTGCCGGGCCGCTACGCGCTGACCTCGCCGCAGGCGGAGCAGCGACGCGAGGTAGAGGTGCGCGACGTGGCCGGGGCGGCGGGGCGGGAAGCCGATATAACCCTGTGCTGCGGTTCCGAGTGCGCCCGGATCGCTTGGGAGCCGGACGCGCCGCTTCCGGCATCGGGAACGTGGCGGCTGCGGAACACGGGTGATTCCCCGGTTCTGCTGCGATTGGAGACGCCGGACTGGCTGGCGGACGTGGCGACGGCGGCGGTGGTCACTTCGCTTCAGGAGTTCCGCGACCAGTTCTCGTCGCAGGTGCTGTCGCGCGGCGTCGAACTGGCAGTCCGGCAGATTTGCGTCGTCTTCAGCGACTTGAAAAACTCCACCGCAATGTACGGAGAGCGCGGCGATGCGCCGTCGTATGCCGCCGTCCGCGATCATTTTCAGTTTTTGCGCGAGGTGCTGGGAAAACGCGGCGGGGGGATCGTCAAGACAATCGGAGATGCGGTGATGGCCGTCTTTCCCGATCCTGCCGACGCCCTTATGGCGGCTCTGGAGGTGCAGCGGCTGGCCCCCACTCGCGCCGACCCGCTGGTGATGAAACTGGGACTGCATGCCGGCCCGGCGCTGGCGGTCAACGCCAACGAGGTGCTGGACTATTTCGGGCAGACGGTCAATCTGGCGGCGCGCATGCAGGCGCAGAGCCTCGGCGGCGATGTGGTGATAGCCGCCGCGCTTGTCGCCGACGCACGCATCGCGGCCCTTATCGACAGCGTGCGCCATGAGCTTTTCCGTGTCACCCTGCGCGGCACCGAGGAGCCGACGCACGTTGTCCGTCTGTGGCCCAACGATCCGATAGAAAAGGAAACCGCATGAACGCGACCTTGCAAAACCTGCTCCAAGAGCAATTGAACCTGCTGCGCGAGCAGCATCTGTATAAGCCGCTCCTGACCGTGGAAAGCGCTCCCGGTGCGCGGGTACGCGTAGGGGGCCGGGAGCTAATCAACCTGTCCTCGAACAACTACCTGGGGCTGGCAAACGACGATAGGTTAAAAGCCGCCGCCATTCGGGCCGTGCAGGAGTACGGCGCGGGCGCGGGCGCGGTTCGGCCCATTATCGGCAACCTTGCGCTGCACGACGAACTGGAGCGGACGCTGGCGGAGTTCAAGGGAACCGAGGCCGTTCTGGTCTTTACCAGCGGCTTTACGGCGAACGCTGGGACGATTCCCACGATCACCGATGCGGACGACGTGATTCTTTCCGACGAACTGAACCACGCCTCGATTATCGACGGCTGCCGTTTGAGCAAAGCCCCCACGGTGCGCTATAAGCACAAGGACATGGATTCCCTGGAGGATGCGCTGAAAGCGGCTTCCGGGGCGAAGACGCGGCTCGTCATCACTGACGGCGTGTTTTCGATGGATGGCGATGTCGCGCCACTGGACCAGATATGCGCGCTGGCGGAGCGGTATGACGCCGCCGTGATGGTGGATGACGCCCACGGCTCCGGAGTGATGGGCAAAAACGGGCGGGGCACAGCGTATCATTTTGGCGTGAAGGACCGGGTGGACATTCAATTAGGGACGCTTTCCAAAGCCGTCGGTGTGGTGGGGGGGTATATCGCCGGTTCCGGCGCGCTAAAGGAGTTCTTGAGTCAGCGCGCCCGCCCGTTCCTGTTCTCGACCGGATCGCCGGCGGCCGTCGCCGCTGCCTGTATCGAGGCGATACGGGTGATGCGCGCCGATGAGGCGCTGACGCCGCGCCTGTGGGAAAACGCCCGCTACTGGCAGGCCGGTCTGCAAAAACTGGGCTTCGATACGGGAGTCACCGAGACGCCGATCACGCCGGTGATGGTCGGCGATGAGGCGCGGACGCAGGCGCTGCAAAAAGGGCTGCTGGAAGAAGGTGTGCTTGCGCTGGCCGTGGTCTTCCCGACCGTAGCGCGCGGCAAGGCGCGGGTGCGTACGATGCCGACCGCCGCGCACACGCGCGCCGACTTCGACGAGGCGCTGGGCGCATTCGAGCGTGTCGGCAAGCGGCTGGGTATCCTGTAAAACGATTGATGCCGCCCTGTCGAGTCATTGGCAGATTGATCGTCAATTTTCGGGCGTCAGGTTTTGCCGTTCACCACCGCCGTCAATAGGCACATGTCGTCGTGCGGATTTCCATGTGTATGGTGTTCCACGCCCGCTACGATGCGCGCAACGAGCGTGGAAGCCGTCTCTGTGGCGCTTGCCTCGCGAATGAGTGTGGCCAGGCCGGAAACCTCCAGGAAGTCATGCCGGTCGCGGCCCGCTTCGGACAGGCCGTCCGTATACAGCACCAGCGCGTCGCCGGGAGCCAAAGGGACGACCGCCTGCTGGTACGCAGCTTCGGGAAAAGCGCCCAGCACCGGACCGGTGGGCATCAGTTCCTCAACGGTTCCCGCCGCCGCTGCCGCTGCTGCCCCTCTCCGCAGCAAAACCGGCTCATGACCGCAGGAAACATAGGTCAGGCTGCCCGCCCCGGTGTCGTACAGGCCGACGAAAAGAGTGGCGAAGCCGCTCAGAAGGTCGTGCTCGACGAGCGTGTCGTTCAGATCGCTTATGGCCTGAGCGACCGTGTGGCCGCGATACAGCGCGTAGCGCAGCATATTGCGAACGGTCGCGATATGAGACGCAGCGGCAAGCCCTTTGCCGCTGAGATCGCCGATGACCAGGGCGACACAGCCCTTTTCGATCAGGAACACGTCGAAAAAGTCACCGCCGACGCTCGCTTCCGCCAGGGCAGATTTGTAGTAGTGCGCCAGGTCGAGTCCGGGAACCCCTTGGGACACCGTCGGCGTGAGCGCGTCCTGAAGGCGCTCAGCAATGTTGCGCTCGCGCTGGAGCAGTATCGCCAGGTCCATCGTCGAGCGGGTCTGCGTCGCCACTGCCTCTACCAGCGCCACCTCCTCGGCAGTCCAGGTGCGCGGCTCCTCGGCGGTCGCGACGGTCAGCGCGGCTACGAGCGCACCCTGGTCGTCGAACAGCGGAACATTGATGCCGGAGCGCAAACCCAGCGCCGTCAGGGCTTCCGCCGCGCTTGAGAGCACGGAACTGGTGCGTATATCCTCGGTGACGACGGGGTCGCCGGAACGGTACATGGCGGCGACATCGATGTTAAAATCGGAAAGGCGGTAGGTTCCGGTCAGGGCCGGCAAATCACTGCGCCGCCAATCCTGTCCCACCCAGGCAATATCACGGGGAAGGTCATACGTGGCGAAGTAACAGCGGTCAGCGCGCAGCGCGTTGCCGAGCGCCTCGACAGCCACCTGCTGAACCGCATCCGGGTCGTCGGTGGCGCGCTGCTTTTCGCCGATACGGTTGATAAGCGCTTCGCGCTCGGCCCGCGCCTGCGCCTCGGTAAGAAGCCGCGTCCGCTCTTCTTCTGCCCGTCTGCGCTCGGTAACATCGAGAACGTAGGCCACCCCGCTGGTGCGGGATTCGCCAATCGTCGCACCGCCCAGCAGAATGGGAACGCGGCTGCCGTCCTTGCGCCAGAACTCCTTCTCCAGCGGCGTGCAGGTCCCCGTAGTCATTAGCTCGTTGACTGCGCGCTGGTCCGCCTCGGCCCACTCCGGCGGAGTCATGTCACGCCAGCGGACCCGCTTCTGCTCCATGTCCTCGCGGGTGTAGCCGACCATTTCCAGAAAAGCGTCGTTGGCATCGGTAAGATCGCCCTCCATAGTCCAGAAGACGATACCCATGATGCCGCTTTCGAAGACGCTGCGAAACCGCGCTTCGCTTTCGCGCAGGGCATCTTCGGCACTTTTGCGTTCCGCAATGTCGGAAATTATCGCCAGGCCGCCCAGCACAACATTGTTCTCATCGCGAACGCAGGCGGCGCTGACGTGGACCGGTATGCGCGTTCCCCCCGGCTGCTCGATAACATACTCGTTATGCAGAATATCCGACTCACCGTTCAGGACGCGGGTCAGGCTCATCTGTTCCACCGGGACGCGCGCGCCATCGGGATACAGAAGGCGATGCACGGGCCAGCCGCCCTTGCTGATCCGCTGAAGCGGCTGGCCCCAGATACGCTCGGCCTCACGGTTGGCATAGTTCATCGCGCCCTGGGCATCGCACGTCACGATACCGACGGGGCTGGTATCCATGACGGTGCGCAGACGGGCGCGGGCCTCTTCGGACTCGCGCAAAAGCCGGTCCGCGCGCCGGCGCGCCTGTCGCGTCGCTTCGATTGCCAGGATGATCAGACTACCCACGGCCAGCAGTGCCGCCACTTCGGCAATGTCGCGCGGCCTGCTGATCTGCCAGGTAAACGCGGGGTCTATGAGGACGTAGATGGTTGCGGCGGCGGCAAGGAGAAGCGTGAAAAATCCGGGGCCAGGCCCTCCTATGGCGGCAATCAGGGCAACGACCAGCACATACCCGATGGAATACGGGCGGACATACTGCTTCTCACTGCCGATGATGGCCTGCTGGAGCACATACAGCTCCCACGTGGTCAGCGCGACGAGTGCGGGCGACAACAGGTACGCAGGAAGAGAGCTTCGAAAAAAGTTACGTAGTGCGGTCATAGAACCGATTACTGCCTCGCGCGCTCGAAAAAAGCCATTCGTTGAACCGCAGACTGAGATTCCGTTACAGTATACCGTACTGCCTGCCTGTCAGCGGGATTTTGAAGAAAGGCGCCGCCGGGGCTGCGGCAGGAAATGCGCGCCGCAACAGCCAATGTAGAGTGGACAAACAATGTATTCGCGGCGCACACGCCCCGGTCTGTTGGGGTGTGTGCGCCGCAACTGGGGAGGAACCATGTCCAAACTCCGTTTTGCCATCGTCGGCTGCGGCGTCATTCACGGCACCCATATCGATGCCATCAAAAAGTTTGAAAACGAGGCGGAACTGGTGGCCGTGTGTGATGAAAAGCCGGAAGCGGCGCAGGCAGCGGCCAAGAAACACGGCGTCACCGCTTACACCGACCTTGCTGCCATGCTCAGCGAGGCGCAGTTCGACGTCCTGAATGTCTGCACGCCGTCCGGCGTACACGCAAAACACGGTGTGATGGGCGCGGAAGCGGGAAAGCATATCGTCTGTGAAAAGCCGATAGACGTGACCCTGAAAGCGGCGGATTCGCTGATTAACGCCTGCCGCAGCAACAACGTCAAGCTGGAGGTGATCTCGCAAAGCCGGTACTCGGATGGTATCCAGCAGCTTCGGCAGTGGCTGGATGAGGGCAAATTGGGGCGCATCTGTTACGGCGAGGCGACGATCAAGTGGTACCGCACGCAGGGCTACTACGATTCAGGCGGGTGGCGGGGAACCTGGGAACTGGACGGCGGCGGCGCGCTGATGAACCAGGGCGTGCATTACGCGGACCAGCTTCGGTGGGCGATGGGACCGGTGAAATCGGTCGCGGCGACAATGGCGACGCTGGCTCATGAGCGTATCGAGGTGGAAGATGTGGTTGCGGCGACTATCGAATTTGAAAGCGGCGCGGTCGGTACGCTGACGGCTTCCACAGACTGTTACCCCGGCTATCCCACGACATTGGAAGTGTATGGCACGAAAGGTACGGTTCGCATCGAGTCCGGCAAGATCAAGCACGCGCAGTTCGCCGACGAGAGCGAGGCCGTGGGACCGTATGGCGGCAAGCCGAAAACGGAAGCAGCAGCAGCAGCAGTGGCTGCAGACGCTACGGCATCAGACCCGAAAGCCGTTTCCGTGGGGGGACATGCCGCGCATATCAAGGATCTGATGGATGCCGTGCGTGAAAACCGGGAGACATTTATGAACGGCCCGGAAGCACGCAGCGCTTTGGAGCTGATCCTGGGCGTTTACCAGTCCGCCCGCACCGGCAAGCGGGTGCAGTTTCCGATGTAATTCGGTTGCTTTCGGCAATCGCGCTGTGCCGCGCGGCAGGGCAATCGCATGAAGAGTTCGCCGGTTGAAAACCGGCGTCTGGGCGGCGTTCCGCCAAGCACCCTCCGGGTGCGGGATCGGCAAATGTGACGAATTCGTCCACCCGATAAGCGCGTTGTTCGTCCGAAGGACGTTTGGCCGCAGGCCGTCCAGACGGGGGTTTCCAACCCACGGGCTTCTGGCGGGGCTTCATGCGATTGCGCTGTGCCGCGCGGCTTCCTGGTTGACAGCGTTTTTCCCTGTCTGTATACTGAAGGACTATGCGTGCGGTGGTGCAGCGGATGACACAGGCGCGGGTCACGGTCGGCGAAGAAACAGTCGGTGAGATCGGGCCGGGCCTGCTGGTGCTGTTGGGCGTTTCCGTGGGCGACGGCGAAGACGATGTTCGCTATATCGCCGACAAAATCGCCGATCTGCGCCTGTTCGACGACGCGCAGGGGCAGATGAACCTTTCCCTTGGGGAAACGGGCGGCGCGGCGCTCGTGGTTTCGCAGTTTACGCTGCTGGGGGACTGCCGCAAAGGACGGCGTCCTTCCTGGTCAAACGCGGCCCCGCCCGCTGACGCGCAGCATTTGTACGAAAACGTGGTGGCGCGGCTGCGTGCTCGCGGCATAACCACGGAAACGGGAATCTTTCGCGCCGCCATGCGCGTATCGGGAACGAATGACGGCCCGGTGACGGTGCTTCTGGACAGCCGCCGGACCTTTTGAGCGACAAATTTCATGGATTCAAACGACGATCACCTGCAAACACCGGAAGAAGCGGAACCGGACATCGTGCCGCTGAGGCCGCTTAGCCCCGATTTTCTGGAAGCCGATGCACGCGCCGCCGAAACGGACCTGTCTACCCCGGAAGCGCGGGCGCGCGAAGGAGACGCTTGCATCGCGCAGGGGCAGATGAACGAGGCGCTGTACCATTACCGCGAAGCGGTGCGCTCGGCGGACGACACGGATAATCGCACCCGCCTGGGAGACGCCTACGCCTACTCCGGCCAGGGGCTGAACGCGTATCGCCAGTACCGGCGGGCGATCAAGATGTCGCCGCGCAAGGCCGAGCCGCATTTTTCCCTGGCGGAGCTTTTCCACCGTTATGGTCGGCTCCAGAGCGCCATCGCCGAATATCGCAAGGCCATCGCGTATGCGCCGGGCAACGCCTACTATCGTTACAAGCTGGGCGATGCGCTGGCGCAGGCAGGTGATATGGAAGGGGCGATTTCGGAGCTGGAAGAGGCGAGCCACCTGAAGCCGCAGGACGGTTTTTATCACTTCTGGCTGGGAGACATGTACGCGCGCGGGGGACGCCTGGACGAGGCCATTCGCGAGATGCAGCAGGCGACCCTGTTCTCGCCCTACGATGCCTATTACAACATGCGCCTCGGGCTGTTGTATTGCCGCGCCGGACAAACCCGTGACGCTATCGCCGCCGTGGCGCATGCCACGAAACTCGCGCCCGACAACGCCGCCTATCACTGTATTCTCGCGGACCTGTATATCGAGGTCGGTCAGGAACATCGCTCCCTGGCTCATTACCAGCAGGCCGGTGACCTCGATGCCTACGACATCGAGATACTGTCGCGCCTGCGCCGCCTGTCCGGTCTGGACGAGATGCCCGCCCTCGAAGCGCCCGAAGAAGAGTGAACGCTGTCCCGGCCCGGGAAGCAAAGTCCCGGACCGGAGACGGTCGTTAGATTGCTGCGGCGATAGGTGATTTTGTTACCGTACCGCCGCCGCTGACGTGCGATGCAACGATTCCGATCCTATCCTGCTTCACAAACGATCCTTTGTCTAAGTGGGTACTCTGTCGGCATATCCGCCGAATACAGCAGCAGATTTGTCCGCTGTGCATGTCACTTTTAACACAGGCAGGAACCGTTTGGTTCGCGCTTTTTAGTGTGAGAAATTATACAGTGAGATGGTGTCCGGTAGAATCCCGAAACCGATTCGCCTGACTTCCCGCGCCTCTTCTTCCCAGTCCCACAGCCGGTCGTTTGTCACCAGCGGCGCGTCCTGCTCGCGGGCCTCGGCAATCAGCGCGGCGTCGGCGGCGGTTCCCGGAGCCGTTTCCCGTATCACCCCGCGCCCGACCAGCGACCGGTACGTTTCCCCGTCGTCCACATGGAAGCGCAGGTTTGCATCTGCGATCAACAGAACCGGAAAGAACCCTTTCTGAAGCAGATGATCGCGCATGCGGAGAAGGTGTTCAACGCGCAGCAGCGGGGTAAGCGCCAGCGGATCGGGGTCGTGCCGCGCCACATTCGAAGCATCCACAACCACAGGCCGCGTCGGCTGTGTCAGCGGGATTACGGATGGGGAATGCAGCAGGCCGACCGCCTGGAGCAGAGCCTCCGCCAGCGCCGAATCAGCGCTTTTCAAAGCGTCAATGCCCTGGCGTGCGCGAAGGACGAGGTGCCTCGCGTTTGTTTCCACCGCCGAAACAAGCTGGCGCGGCGTTACCGCGTCAATACCACGCATGGGCAGCGCGATGGCCTCTTCGGGACCGACCTGCGGGCTTCGCGCGGGCGGCAGGAACGCTGCTGCCGCGCCGCCTTCGCCGCGCTCCGTCAGTATCTCGGTCAGGCGCTGGTACGCGGGAGCGTTTGTGGTACGCAGACGGGCGAAGGCGGCGCGCACTGCCTCCTCCTGACCCGTACGTTTTGCCAGAGCGAGCAGGCGAGCCAGAAAAGCGGTATAGGAAAACTTGTTAGCGTGGGACAGCGCCCGGACGAAAGAGGCCGCCGACGCGCCAATGTCGCCCATATCCAGGTACGCGTTCATGGCCTGCTGATCCTGCTCCGCTCCGCGCTGCGACTGCTCCTGCGCGTACAGCGCCTCAGCGTACAGTGCATGGACCGGCCCCAGCGCATCGCTTCCCGCCGCCAGCGCCTCCCGGCAGACTTCGGCAACGATCTCATGCTTGCCCCGGCTGGCGAGCCGCCGCAGCGCCTCTTCCCAGACGGAAGGGCGAACAGGGGGTGGCGGCGGTGGCGCAGCGGGCGGCATCGCGGCCTTGGCTGGCGCAGGTGGCGCGGCAGCGGCAGCGACTTGCGGACGTCGTTCCGCGCGCTCCTGCTGTCGTCGCAGCCGCTCCGCCTGCGCTTTCAAGGTTTGGGCTTCCGCCCGCGCCGTTTCCGCATCGATGCGGGTGGCGTCGCGCTCACGCTGAAGCCGGGAAAGCCGCTCTTCCAGCCCGGTGAGTCGCTCCTCTTTTTCACGCAAAGCGGTGCGCTGTTCGTTAAGCTTTTCCCGCAGGCGACGCTCGCCCCGAAGGCGTGGCTCGGTCGTCGGCTCTTTGCTTTCCGGTTCCTTTGCAGGCGGCACGGCGGGAGCCTGCTTGGGGGGAGGCGCGGCTGCTGGGACTGCCGTCGGCGTCCAATCGATTATTTCCTGAGCGAAGGCGGGCTGCTTCTGCGCTTCTTCAATCAGGCGGGAAGCGACAAGGGGATGACGCAGGGCATCGGGGGCGGCACGGAACCCGGAAAATAGACGGGAAGCCCGCGCTTTATCTTTTTGCACGAGCCGCAGAAGCTCGCGCGTCGGAATCGCGGCAAGAACCGCGCGCCAGCCTTCGGCATCGGCGGGGCGACTTGCCGCCGGAGGAGCGTCACCTGGTTCGGAATCGTCCGACTCCACGCCGTTATCCGGCTCCCGAAGAAGCTCCCGTCAGCATCGGCAGCGGGCGCATTGAGGAACCGGCGCGCAGAGCGGAGCGCTTGAGCTGGCCGCAGGCGGCAGCGATACGGTGGCCGCGCTCCTGCCGCTGGGTGATGGTAACACCGTACGAGGTGACGATCTGCTGGAAACGGCGTGCCGCTTCCGGAGTCGGGCGCTTGTAGCGCGGGGCGACATCGGTCGAATTATACGGGATAACATTCACGGACGAAAGCGGCTGAGCGCGCAGCAGGCGGCCCAGTTCATGCGCCTCTTTTTCCGTGTCGTTGACGCCGGACATCAGCACATATTCAAAGGTGATACGGCGCTTCGTCTTATCCGTATAGGCGCGACAGGCTTCCATCAGGCGCGCAATCGGGTACTTGTTGTTCAGCGGCACCAGTTCCGAGCGCAGAGTGTCGTTGGGCGCGTGCAGCGAAACGGCCAGCGTCAATTGCAGGTCTTCCTCGGCCAGCTTCAGGATGTTCGGCACCACGCCCACGGTGGAGACGGTGATATGGCGCATGGCGATGCCGACCTCGTTGTTCAGCAGACGGATCGCCTTGAGCACACTGTCATAGTTGAGCAGCGGCTCGCCCATACCCATCAAAACGACATGCGTGATGCGCTCCGAATGCAGCGCCTGCATCTGCACAACCTGATCAACGATCTCGCCCGCCGACAGGTTGCGCGCCAGCCCTTCCGTGCCGGTCGCGCAGAAAGAGCAGGCCATCGGGCAGCCCACTTGCGATGAAATACACACGGAAGTGCGCCCCGGATAGGGCAGGAACACCGACTCGATCACCTCGTCGTCGGGCAGGCTGAGCAGATATTTCACCGTGCCGTCGGGCGCGGCGGACGACGACCGGACATGGCAGGGCGCAAGCGCATACTGCTCGGCAAGCCGTCCGCGCAGCTCCCTCGGAAGATCGGTCAGCGCATCCCAGGTGCGTACCTGCCTTCCGTACAGGGCCGCGGCAAGCTGGCGACCCCGGAACGCGGGCACTTCCAGCGCCTTCGCAATCCCTTCCATCTCTTCGATTGTGTGTCCGACCAGGGTTTCCATAGCCTTTTATTATATCGCTCCGGGATGGGGTGTGCAAACGTCGCCGCGCTGCGGGGCGTTTGGGAGGCGCAGGCTGTCAGAGGTCGCGCAGAACGCCGCGCCTGATGAGTTCCTGCGCGATTGTGGCCGCGTCGGGGTCTTCTGCAAAAACACCCCGCCGCCGTAGTTCTGCGTAAATCTGCTGCGCTTCCTGGTCAGGTATGGCCGCCCGCCGTTTGTGTTTTCGTTTTTGCTTGCCTTTGCGCTTTTTTCGCTTTTCCCCTTTGTCCTCATCTTCGTCTTTGTCGTGTTCGTCCTCGTCTTCCCGGTAGGTGCGGGGCGTGGAAGGGGAACGGGGGGTGGAGGTAACGGGGGTAACGCGGCGGGAACTACCGCGCTCGCGCGGCATGTCTGGTGAGGCGGGCCGCGCGGCAGCCGCCCTGTTTTGCCGTCCCGCCTGCGCCGGTGCAACGGCGCGAAGATAGGAACGGGCAAAAAGAGCGGTAACAAGAACGCCGAGCATCAGGCAAAGCGCGGCGGCGAAAACCGCCGTCAACAGATTTACCTTGCGCTGCATCTTCCCATCCTCCCCTTGCTCGTTTCCCGGCGCGTTCCAAAATCAAACCGGCGCAGAGCATTTTATAATAGGCCGCATGGGCGCGCGGGGCAAATTGGCGGTATATTTCCCCATGAAGTGCGGCGAACCGGCGGTGGGAGCATAATGGTTGACTTCGTGATAATCGGCGGCGGGATTATCGGGCTTTCCACGGCGATGGCGCTGGGGCGGCGCTTTCCAAAAGCCTCCCTGCTGGTTCTGGAAAAGGAAAATGCCTGGGCCACGCACCAGACCGGCCATAACAGCGGCGTCATCCATTCCGGCATCTATTACAAGCCGGGCAGCTTCAAGGCGCGGTTTGCGCGCACCGGCAGCCAGTCACTGGTCGCGTTCTGCCGGGAGCAGGGCATCCCCTGCGAGATTTGCGGCAAGGTGATCGTGGCCACCGCGCCGCAGGAGCTGCCGCGCCTGGACGCCCTGCACGAACGCGGCCTGGCGAATGGCCTGGAAGTGGCGCGTATCGGCCCGGAAGAACTGAAAGAGATCGAGCCGCATGTGCACGGCCTGGCGGCGATTCAGGTTTCGTCCACCGGCATTGTCAATTATCGGCAGGTGGCCGAAGTCTACGCCCGTATCGTGCGCGAGCAGGGCGGCGACCTGCGCCTGGGAACCTGGGTGTTGCGTCTGCGGTCGGACGGGTCGAACACCGTGCTGGAAACGAGCCGGGGCGAGTTCACCGCGCGCTTCGTCGTCAACTGTGCGGGCCTGCACAGCGACCGTATCGCCCGCCTGAGCGGGGTACAAACGAACGCCCGCATTGTCCCGTTTCGCGGCGAATACTACGAACTGACGCCGGAAAAACGCTTCCTGGTCAAGCACCTGATCTACCCCGTGCCCAACCCCGACTTTCCGTTTCTGGGCGTCCACTTCACCCGCATGATCGACGGCACAGTTCACGCCGGGCCAAACGCCGTGCTGGGCGGCAAGCGCGAGGGCTATCGCAAAATCGATTTCGATCCGCGCGATCTCGCCGAGGTGATGGCCTATCCCGCCTTCTGGAAGCTGGCGCGGAAAAATCTGGGCGAAGGGGCGAAGGAGGTCATTCGGTCGTGGAGCAAGGCGGCGTTTCTTCGCAGCCTCCAGCGGCTGATTCCCGAAGTCCGGGCGGGCGACATCGTGCCGACCCATGCGGGCGTCCGGGCGCAGGCACTGATGAACGACGGCACGCTGATGGACGACTTTCTGCTCGTTCCCGGCCCCAATTCGCTTCACGTCTGCAACGCGCCTTCGCCCGGCGCGACCGCCTCTCTGGAGATCGGGCGCTATGTCGCCGAGCGGGTTCCGCCGCCGTTATCCCGTCCCTAAAGGAACGGGCTGTTTCGTGGGAAAAGCCCGCTGAAGCGGACTGATAGTGTTCACTCACACGGCCCCTGTTTAGCAGCCCCGTTTACGGGGCTTTCTGCTCGAAACAGCCTGTTCCTTTAGGGACGGGGCGATAAGGTAAAATAGACCTATGGAGCAGAACTACGACTGGACCGAAACGGTCGCAGAGCGCAAGATACAGGAAGCAATGGACGCTGGGGAGTTCGAGAACCTGCCCGGCAAAGGCCAGCCGCTCGACCTTGATTACGACCCCTCTGTGCCCGCGCATCTGCGCGTCGTCAACCGTATTCTTAAAAATGCCCGCGCCCTGCCGGAATGGATTCAACTGGAGAAAGACATCGGGCGGGAAACGCAGCTTCTTTCCACCACGCGAGAGCGCACGCTGCGGGCGCTGCGCTACGCCAAGAACGACGCCTCCCGCGTCCGTATCGCCGAGCGGCAGCGCGCCGACCACCGCGAACGGATCAGCCTGGTAAACACGCTCATCCTGAAATACAACATGATTGCTCCCAACGCCGCGCGCCGGGCCTTTGCGCCGGTGAATGCGAAGCAGGAGATGGCGTCTCTGGAGGACGCGATGGCGCGGGTGCGGTTGTGATCGACCTTTCCTCGGATACGGCCACCCGCCCGACATCCGCCATGCGCGGATTTATGGCCGAAGCGGCGGTGGGCGACGACCAGCGCGGCGAAGACCCGACCGTAAACGCGCTTCAGGAGGAGGCCGCGCACCTGCTGGGCAAGCCTGCCGCACTGTTTCTGCCGTCGGCGACGATGGCGAACCAGATCGCGCTCAAAGTCCACACGCAGCCCGGCGACGAGATTCTCTGCCACGAAAGCGCCCATATACGGCTGTACGAGGGCGGCGGCCCCGCCGTGCTGTCGGGCTGCCTGCTTTACCCGCTGCCGGGCGAGCGCGGCGTCTTCACCGCCGATGCCGTGCGCGCTGCTTTGCGCCCGGACGATCCGCACTTCGCGCGCACCCGTCTGGTTTGTGTCGAAAACACCCACAACGCCGCCGGGGGCTGTATCTGGCGACCCGAAGAGACCGAGGCTGTTGCTCAGGCGGCACGAGAACTGGGGCTGGCGCTGCATCTGGACGGCTCGCGCCTGCTGAATGCTGCTGTCGCCAAGAACACGCCCCCCGCCGCGCTCGCCGCCGCGTTCGATACGGTGACGCTGTGCCTGTCCAAAGGGCTGGGTGCGCCGGTCGGGGCGCTGCTGGCGGGCGACACGGATACGATACGGGCGGCGCGGCGCTGGAAGCATGTTTTCGGCGGCGCGATGCGGCAGGCGGGCATCATTGCGGCGGGTGGTCTATACGCGCTGAGACACCACAGAGATCGGCTGCATGAAGACCACGAAAACGCCGCGCTTCTGGCCGAGGGTCTGGCCGCCATTCCCGGCGTGCGCCTGAACCCGCCGCCGGAAACTAACCTCGTCTTCTTCGATGTGGCTGGTACCGGGCTTTCCGGCGCGGAGGCGCGGATGCGGCTGGAGGCGGCGGGCGTTCGCGCGTCGGGCACGGGTGAGACACGCCTGCGAATGGTGACGCACCTGGACGTTTCCCGCGCGGATATCGAACGAGCGGTGGAAGTGGCGGGGAAAGCCCTCACCCTCGGCCCCTCGCCCGCTGCCGGCGAGGGGAGCCTTTCCCGAGAGCGGCCCCGGCTTCGCACGAGAACGACGAGAACCTGCCGTGGCGCGAACCAAATATTGACAACGTTACCGGTATCCGATTGGTGACGCGCGCGGCCGGGGTTGGCAATGCAGGCTCCCTCCCCGGCGGCGCAGCCGTATTTGAGCCGCCCTTCGGGCGCGGGAGAGGGGCCGGGGGTGGGGCTATTCATGGACGTAGCGATTCTCGGAGCATCCGGCGACTGCGGGCGCGAAATCGCCGGGCAGCTTGTGGCCGCGCGGCTGCTGGCTCCGACCGAGCGTTTGCAGTTAGTGGGCCGGGCCGAGGGACGCTCGGCGCGGGTTTTACATGGCCTGGTTTCCGACCTTACCGACGCCTATGCAGAGCATGTTCCGATATGGATGTGGCCCTGTCGCCGGAGGAGATCGTCGCCGACCTCTGGGTGGTGGCGGGGAACACGCTGACGACCGAACCGGGCCAAACCGACCGGGGGAATCTGGCCGAGCGAAACGCGCCGCTGTTCCGCGAGTACGCCGAGATGTTGGCACGGCACGGGCAGGGCAGCGAGGTCGTTATCGTCGTCTCCAACCCGGTCGAACTCGGTGTCGCGCTGTTCGCGCAGGCGGTTGGGCGGGAGCGTGTCATCGGAATCGGGGGCTATTCGGATACACTGCGCTTCCGCCGCGAGATCGCCGCCGATCTGGGCGTGCGGCGGCAGCGCGCGCGTCGGCGGTTTCATGATCGGCGAGCACGGCGACGCGCAGGTGCCGGTCTGGTCGTCGGTGCGGGTACACGGCATGGACGGTCCGAACTTTCCGCCGCCATCGCGCGGCTGCGCCGGGGCACGGAACTTTCCGATTACATGCGGCTGTGCAGTGAGGAGCGTGCCGCGCGCTGTTCGATCTGCTGGTAGAGGGGCGGGTCGCGGATGCCTTCGCCGTGTGGACGCGCGCTTCCGGATGTGCGCGTCGTGGTTAAGCCCTATGTGACGCACCTTTCCGGCTCCAAAACGGTTATGGCAACGGCGAATGTGACGGTAGACCTGGTGCGGACATTGCTGGACGGGCGCGATGTGCTGGTGGCGGGTCAGGTGGTTCTGGAAGGTGATTTTTATGGACTGACGGGACCGCTGGGCGTTCCGGTGATTGTCGGGCAAAGCGGTGTGCAGCGCGTGGTCGAGATACCTTTGACGGCGGAAGAGAAAAAGCAGGTCAAAGCGACATCGAAACGTATCAACGACAAGGTATCGGCGTGGCTGGGAGCGGCGTCCGTCTGACCATTGAGCGTGCGATGCGCTGAGGGGACAAGAAAGTGCAACCTTCACCTTCGTTCTCAAACTGACCGATCAGCCGGGCGGTATGGAGCTGGTCGCGGCTACCTTCGCCCATCGGGGTATCTCGCTTTCCACATCGCTGGGCAATAGCGGCGACCTCGACCCGCAGGGCCGCGCCACGGTACTGGTGACGACGTTCGCGGCTACACCCGCCAAAAAAGAGACACTGCGCCGTGCGCTGGGGCGTCTTTCCCGCGTCCTTTCCCTGGTCGAGCACCCGGAAGAGAGTCACCTGACCTGCGTAAAACGGCCCTGCTGCGCCTTGCGGGTGAAGCCCCGCGCCCGCTCTGGCCGACGGCTTGCCGGGCCTGGTGGAGCCGGGTGCGCGTGGACGAAGCCACCGGCGAAATGACCTATCTTCTGGTGGGTAAACCTGCCGAAGTGGACGCGCTGATTGCGGCGGCACAGGACGCCGGGCACCTGCGCGACATTACCCACACGCTGATGGCGCTGGATTGGGCCTCTCCCATCCCCGTCCTTTAAGAGAGGGAAGTGGGGGAGAGGCCAGTTTCATCCAGCGAGCGCGCGCTCGGCGGCATTTGCCACCCATTCCGGCGCGCGCCATCGCCTCCTCAACCGTGCAGGGGCCGGGCACGACCGGCAGCACAGCGGATACCTCCGAGCGCGGCAAGCAGGGCAGCGTCAACGTCCTGCGCCAGCATGCCGACGAGAGCCGCCACCGGTATCCCCGCTGCGCCCGCCCGCCGCGCGACACCCGCCACCACCTTGCCGCCCACGTCTGCGTGTCCAGCTTGCCTTCCCCGGTCAGCACGAGCGTAGCGCCACTCAAATACTCCTCGAAACGCATCGCGTCCAGCACGACATCGATCCCGGGGCGCAGAACAGCGTTCGGGAACAGATACAGCAGCGCCGCCGCTGTGCCGCCCGCTGCCCCTGCACCCGGCGTATCGGCGACCGCGCGGCCTGTTCGCGCCAGTACCTTTCCGCATGCCGCAGCGCGTCGTCCAACAGGGCAACGTCGGCGGGTGTCGCGCCTTTCTGCGGGCCGAAGACGGCTTGCGCCGCGCGACCCCGCCAGCGGATTGTCCACGTCACAGGCGATAATGATTTCCAGCGCGCCGGGGTCGAGGTGTAGATGGAGGTGTCAACGGTCGCCAGAGCGGATAAGGCTGCGCCGCCTTCGGGAAGGTCGTTTCCCGTTCGGTCACACAGGCGCACGCCCAGCGCCCGGAGCAGCCCGGCCCCGCCGTCGTTGGTCGCCGATCCGCCCAGGCCGACGATGATGTGCCGCACGCCCGGATGCCGCGCCGCCGCCAGCAGCAGTTCGCCGACGCCGCGCGTGGTGGTTTCGGGGTCGCGTCGCTCCGGGGAAACCTGCATCAGGCCCGCCGCCTCGGCCAGTTCCACCACCGCCGTCTGCCCGTCGCCCAGCAGCGCCCAGCGCGCCGTGACGGGTTCTCCGAGCGGCCCTGTTACCGGGCAGCAGGATAAGCTGCCCACCGGTGGCCGCGCCAGCGCCGCAGCCGTGCCCTCGCCACCGTCCGCCACGGGCAGCGAAATGCAGTCGGCGTCGGGCCACACGCGACGCAGTCCTCCGGCCATTGCGCGGGCGACGCCGGGCGCATCCAGCGAGCCTTTAAATGAGTCGGGCGCGAGAATGAACTTCAGCGGTGAATAAGTTCCGCGCGCACCGTATGCGTACCTGCCCGAAACGTAAAAGGCCCGGCGCTTTGCAAAGCGCCGGGCCTTTTACGTTTCGTTTCCGCCGGGCTATTTTTTACGCCGCCGTCGGCGAATCAGCGCCAAGCCGCCCGGCCCGATAGCCCCCACAGCGACCAGCGCAAGCGTTCCTGGTTCGGGAACGACCCCGATATCGAACCGGTTGTAACCGATCACATCCAGCATACGCCGGTCGTTCTCCGTCAGATTAAGCAGTTCACCGGTTCGTCCGGTGGGGTCCATGATGCCGTAGTAGGTGCCGGTAAGTTCGTTATCTTTCCAGTGACTGGCCTGCCGTCCGTCGCCAAACCGGGGACCGGTCGAGAACAGGGAGATCTGACTGGCTCCCCCGTTAATCGAAAAGAATTTATCCCGGTTATCCGCCGTGAAATCCCGTACGCCCTGAGCAACGCTGTCATTTGAGTAGCGGAACAGGTCCATAATAAAAAGCCGGTAGGAGTCTTCGCTTGCGCCGGGACTTGCATCGAGATCATCGACGCCGCTGATAAAGCCCAGCGAGTGACCGATCTCATGCGCGGCTACCCCCACGAAGTCAAACGCGTTACTATCGATCCCATTGCTGCGGTCGAAGTCGAACGCAAAATCACTGTTGAAAATGATAGTGGCGTCATTGGTACCAAACATTTGATCCAGGTTTTGGGCACCAAGCGCCTTGAAGTTGGCTTTCGTTGAGACGATGTTCGTATTGTTGGCGCTGTTGTTGTTATCCAGATAGGGCGTGGCGCTATTGCCGTTGGCGCTGGTGCGGTTAATAAGAAAGTTCACGCCGGAACCACCCGGCAAGCTGCCTGTAGCCGTCTGATCGTCTGCCGACCGCAGGTCGCTCCGGAGGGAATCACTCACGTCCGCGTAGGTGGTTTGCAGTAATGTCGAGCCTGCCTGGGCAATAACGCCGGGGGAAAGGCTTCTGAAACCAATCGTGAGGTTGACAGTGATATTGTCATTGAGAAAGCCCCGCCAGAAATCAGCGCCGTCCTGAAAACCTTGCTGTGCCTGGGCGCTGACGGTTTGCCCGGTTTCCGGTGTGAAGTTAAAATTAAGCTGTGCCTGTGCGGGAGAGGCGGACATCAGCGTGACAGCAGCCGTAACGAAGAACGCACCGGGGACGGCAAGCAGTGCTGCCACCCTTTTTACCTGATTGAGAAGCATATCTTTCCTTTTCTAAATCCGAAAATAACAGCGGTAGAAATAGACAGGCGGCAGTTCGATGAACGTACCGGGAGTTTCGTACAGGAGGGGCACCCGACTCTGCCCGCATCACATATTTGGGGACGATAGAATAGTATAGAAATACGAGAAATTCTTGTCAAGCAGGCTGCCTGCTTTTGTTTTTACAAAGTCTGCCTGATCCCGGTTGTCGCCTGATTTTCCTGCTCCAGCAGGCGCTTGGCGCTCTGGTGGCGGTATCGGAAAAAACGGTCGAGGTGGCTGCCGAGCCAGAGGCGATCCACCAGGCTTCCCAGCGGGCCGAAGCGCAGCCGGTACTCGATCTGGTCGGTCATCAGCGTCCCGCGCTGGAAGGGGGCGAACCGGTGGCGGTGCGTCCAAGATTTAAACGGCCCGCGCACCTGACGGCTGGTGAAACCGGCGGGCGGGTTCCAATCGCCAATCTCGGCTTCGAGCGTCCGCCAGAAGCCGCCATGACGCGCCCGGAAGACCACCCTTGCGCCTTCGCTCAGCGGCGTCTCCAGCCCCTTCACGATCTGCTCGCGCTGTTCGGGCGGGCAGGTGCGCGGGTGGTTGGAAAGGTCGGTGTGGAACGCCCAGACGCTTTCCGGCGGGCAGTCGATATATACCTGGTACTGTCGTCGCGGCATAATCGCTTATTCGCCCGGCGCGGCAAAGGGCCACGCGCTGGAGATTTCAGTGAAAAGGTCGCGGGAAAAATCCTGCGAAGCCGCCCAGAGCGTGTCGAACCAGGCAGCGACCGCCTGAACAGCCGCTTCATCCCGCACGAGCACGTTCAGCTCCGTCGGATTTCCCGGCGACGGCAAAGAAAGATTGGACGAACCGACAAGTGCTTCTGACGTTTCGGTGCGCTCGAACAGATACGCCTTGGCATGGAGCCGCCCGTCCGGGTAGATACGGACACGAAGCCGGTTCCCGGCGATGCTTCGCGCCAGCCCGACCAACAGCCGCTCGTTTTCGGGTGAGTGCGGCATATGCGTCAGGTTCGCGCGCAGAGCCTCCGCCGTTTCCGCAACAACCCGCGTCCGCTCGGCCCGCGCCGCCGCCGCCACATCAAGCGCCGAAGCGAGCAGTCCCTCCGCCTCCTGACCGGCCACCCATTGCTCATCGGTGGGTTGACCCGCGGTATTGCCGATAAGCAGGTGTACTTCTGCACCGCTTGCCTCCAGCGCATCCCAGACCGGACTCAGGCCCGCCAGATACAGATAGCCCAGTGCGAAGCGCAGCCGTATCGCGCCACTCGCCGCGCCCCGCACATGCGCCAGAAGCGGTTCGCCGCCGGGCAAAACGGCATCTCTGCTGCCGCCGCTCATCATCACGCTCACAGGTGGCGCACCCGCAGCCGCGCCCGCAGCGCGTCCGCCGTCATTTCCGGGGGCAGTTGTGCGACCGTTATCGTGCGTGACTGGCCGGGCGCAAGGTGAAACCAGTTGTCGGTGTAGGTCGGCGGCGGCATGTCCGCGAAGCGCAGCCACACATAACCCGCGAAACGCCGGGCGGAAATGGTTATCGTGGCCTCCCCATGTCCCTTCACCCGAATGTCCCACGTCAGGCCGGGGTCGGGCAGACGAGCATCTTTCGGCTCGGCAAGCAGCAGGAAGTTTTCGGCAAGAAGGCTGCCGTCCGTTGCTGTGAAAGTGGCATGAATAAAGGCGTCGGCGGCGCGCATTTCGTCCGGCAGGTCAATCTGGAGAAGGGGGCCAGACGCGGCATTGGCGGGCGCAACGGCGTCCGTCTCCTGCCGCGCGATCTCCTCGCCGTCGAAGGTCAGGACACGCAGGAGTATTCTGCCGGAAATGTTTTCAAGCGTGTCGTTGGTGAGAAATGCTTTGAGATCGCCCCCTCCCCCCACCCCCCCCCCACGCTGTGGGAGAGGGGAGCCGGAAGAACCGTTTTCTCGTAAGCGCCTACCGGTCTCCCAATCTCCCAATCCTCCCCCTCCCACAGCGTGGGGAGAGGGGGCTGGGGGGAGGGGGCGAGACCACGGCTAAACTCAGCAGCACGGGCGCGTAGAAGCGTTTCGAGGCGTAGTAGGCGGCTTTGGGGTCGCCTTCGGAATCGATTACAGACCAGGACTGCACCGGCCAGCAGTCGTTGAACTGCCAGAACAGCGTGCCCCAGCACCGGCCCTTCAGCCGCCGCCAGTGCTCGATGCCGCATTTGAGCGCGTCCGCCTGGTTCGCCTGGCCGTAGTAGATCAGGTCATCGAAGGTTTGCGGCGCGGGGTAGTGCATCGCGATGAAGTTCAGGTAGGTCTCGTAGCCCTTGCGCGTCTTGTCATGCCAGCGCGCGACCGGCGAGCGGGGCCAGCGGTCGTCGGGAGATGCGGCTTTGTCCCACGAGGCATACCCGCACGGCGCGGCGAACCCGAACTCGGAGGAGAACCGGGACGTGCTGAGCAGGTAGTTCGGCCAGTCGCCGTTCGAGCCGGGCAGCTTCGAGTGCCAGACGTTCCAGTAATGGCTGTCGCCGTAGTCTTCGGAGGTCGCGTTGTCGCCGCCGTAGGGGGAGTTGGGCCAGTAGGGAGTTTTCGGGTCTTCGGCTTCCAGCACGGCGGGCAGCGTTTCATGGATAAGCTTGTCGCCGAAGAACTTGGTCGCCTGCGTCTTGCCGTCCCAGCGTCCCTGGAACAGTTCCAGGTTCTCGTTGCCGCCGCACCAGAGCGCGAGGCAGGGATGGTTGCGGATGCGGCGCACGGCGGCGGTGGCTTCGGCGCGCACCTGCTCGACAAACCATTCTTTGTCGTCGGGGTACATGGAGCAGGCGAACCCGAAGTCCTGCCAGACGAGGATGCCGAGTTCGTCGCAGAGGTCGTAGAACTCCTCGGTTTCGTACAGGCCGCCGCCCCAGATGCGGAGCATGTTGTATCCGGCGTCCCGCGCCTGCGTCAGCCGCTCCCGCAGCCGTTCTCTTTGTTATTATCGCTGCCGGAAACGAGTGGTCGGGAATCCAGTTCGCGCCTTTGATGAACGTGTCCACGCCGTTGATGCGGAACTTCATCCCCTCGCCCCTGCCGTCGGCGTCTGGCTCGCGCAATAACTCGACGGAACGAAAAGAAACCAAACCACCACACGAATCAGTCAAAGTTCTCATAGGCCCATCCATCTCGCTTGACATAGATTGCGAATGAGAGAGTATATCTCGGCTGAGAATTCACGTTGCCTGTAAACCATCGTGCAATTTCCATTTCTGGAAAATCGAAAAGGAGCGACGCTATGATGATCGTTACCTCCGATCTCAACATTTGGCGCGCTCAGGTGTGGCTTGCGATTCCCGCCTACCCGTGGTTCATCAGTTCCAGGACCATTGAGCAGTATGGCATTAAATTCAGGGGGAGAGCCTGCATCAGGTACGTTCAACCTTAATCGTTGCGCGGACGCGGACGGTGTTCTCGCCGGTGAATTCGTAGTCGTACTTCCAATCCACGATTTCGGCGACGGGAACCGTCACCAACTCCACCTTCTGCCAGATGCCGCAGGACACCAGTTCCGGCCCCCAGTCCCAGCCGAACATATACTGCGGCTTGCGGACAAAGGCGCGCGGCCCGAAGTTGAAATAGCTCTGCGACCCGCGCTCCGACGTGCCGTCGCCCAGGTACGCCGTCGCGCGCTCCTGCCCGACCCGCAGCGGGGAATCGAACTCCACGCGCAGGTCGTTCTCGGCCTCGCGCAGCGTGTCCGTCACATCGAAGCGGTGGGGGATATGGAAGTTCTCCGCCGACCCGACGAGCGCACCATTGAGAAAAACACGGGCGATGGTATCGAGGCCGTGGAAATGAAGGAAATGCCTGCCGTGCGCGCCTCTGGACGCCAGCCGCTCGGCATCCACGGTAACGGTGGTGCGGTACGTCCAGTCTGCCTCGTCCACCCATTGACAGGAACGCTCCTGCATCCGCCAGAACGGGTCGGCGATGATGCCCGCCCGCATCAGGTCGAGGTGGACGTGGCCGGGCACCTGAGCCGGAATCCAGTTCTTTTCGCCGCCTGCCGACCGCTCGGCTACGTGCCAGTTACCGGCAATGGTGGTTTGCTGTAATTGCATGCTTCCTTATGCCCGTCCCTAAAGGAACGGGCTGTTTCGGCCCGAGAAGCCCCCTGAAGGGGCCTGGATGCCGCTTCAACCCCATTAATGGGGCTTTTCTTTCTGAACAGCCCGTTCCTTTAGGGACGGGTGGTGAGGGCCAACTTCCCAAAATTCTTCTTACCGACCTTCAATACCGCGCCGTCTGTGACTGCGACCTGCGCCTGCGGGTCGGTGATCTTTTCGTCGTCCAGCGAGACGCCGCCCTGTTCGACCAGGCGGCGCGCTTCGCCGTTCGTTTTGGCGAAGTTCGCGAGGGTGATAAGGCGGACAATCCAGATTTTACCGTCGGCGAGGGCGTCGGGCGGGATGGCGATTTCCGGTATATCGGTGGGAAGCTGCCGCTCGGAGTGGACACGCTTCCACTCCTCCTGCACGGCAGTGGCTTCGGTATCACCGTGGTAGAGGGCAGTAATCGCGTGGGCGAGTCGGTGCTTGACCGTCATCGGGTTCGTTTTTCCTGAGGCGGCCTCGGCGAGCAGCGCCTCGAACTCAGGTTCGGGAACATCGGTGGCGAGCAGGAAATACACGCCCATCTGCGCGTCGCCCAGGCTCATCACCTTGCTGTACATGGTCAGTGGCGACTCCGAGATGCCGATGTAGTTGCCGAGCGACTTGCTCATCTTCTTTTCGCCGTCCAGACCGACCAGGAGCGGCATGAACAGAGCGACCTGCGGTTCCTGGCCCATCTTCTCCTGCAAGTCGCGCCCGGCCAGGATATTGAACGTCTGATCCTGCCCGCCCATCTCGATATCGGCGTGGATGGCGACGGAATCATACGCTTGCGCGAGGGGATACAGCAGTTCGTGCAGGCTGATAGGCTGGCGCTGGGTGTAGCGATTCGCGAAGTCCTCGCGCTGAAGCACCTGGGCGACGGTCATGTGGGCGGCAAGCCCGACCACCTGGGCGAAGTCAAGCGCGCCGAGCCATTCGCTGTTGAAGCGGACGATGGTCTTTTCGCGGTCAAGGATTCGGGCAAGCTGCTCCACGTACGTGCGGCCATTGCGCGCGATCTCGTCTTTGCTCAGCATCGGGCGGGTGGCCGAGCGGCCCGACGGGTCGCCGATAAGCGCGGTATAGTCGCCGATAATGATGATGACTTCATGCCCCATGTCCTGGAACTGGCGCAGCTTCCGCAGCACGACCGCAAAACCCAGGTGGATGTCCGGCGCGGTGGGGTCGAGACCGAGCTTGATCTTGAGCGGCTTGCCGGTTTTGGCCGACTTTTCCAGCTTCGCGCGCAGTCCGTCCTGCGGCACGATGGCCTGGGTGCCGCGCCGCAGCCGCGCTACCTGCTCGTCGATAGAAAGCGAATCGTTCATAACAGGGGCAGTGTAGCATCGGGTGCGCGGGGCTGTCAATCCAACCGCTCAACAGATCAACATCTTGCCGTGGCGGTATCCCGGAGCCTTATTTGGGGAAAAGACGCAAGGGAGGGTAGATTCAGCACGCTCCGGCCCGTGCATGTCGGGCCGCACCGGACGCGAGCGTAGCGCATCACCCAGGAGATTTAGATGACGACAGTTCCCATGGTTGATCTGAACGACGGGCATGCGATTCCTCAGCTTGGCTTCGGAGTCTGGCAGGTGCCCAATGAAGACGCCCAGGCGGTGGTTGCGGAGGCATTCAGGGTCGGCTACCGCTCTATTGACAGCGCGAAGATTTATGAAAACGAGAAGGGGGTGGGCGACGCCATCGCCGCGAGCGGCATTCCCCGCGACGAGTTGTTTATCACGACGAAACTATGGAATGATGACCAGGGTTTCGACAACGCGCTGCGGGCGTTCGATGCCAGCCTGGAGCGGCTCGGTCTGGATTACGTAGACCTCTACCTGATTCACTGGCCCTCGCCGCATCGTGGGTTGTACGCGGAAAGCTGGAAGGCGCTGGTTCGGATAAAGCAGGAAGGACGCGCCCGGTCTATCGGTGTCTCGAACTTCACGACGGCTAATTTGCAGCGGATTCTGGACGAGACGGGCGAGGTGCCCGTCCTGAACCAGATCGAACTGCATCCGCGCTTTCAGCAGAAGGGCCTGCGCGCATTCCACGCCGAGCACAACATTGAAACGGAGTCGTGGAGTCCGCTGGGGCAGGGCAAGCTGCTGGATGATCCGGCGATTGCGGACATTGCCCGTAAGCACGGGAGGACGCCCGCGCAGGTGGTTTTGCGCTGGCATCTGGACAACGGGCTGATTACGATTCCCAAGTCGGCGACGCCATCACGCATTCAGGAGAACTTCCAGGTGTTTGATTTCAAGCTGGACCAGCACGATTTGGAGAAGATCGCCACCCTTGACGATCCCGCAGGCCGCATTGGCTCGGATCCCGACACGGCGACTTTTTAGCCCCTTGCTGCCCTCACTCCCTCGTCCGCTTCACCGGGCGAGGGAGTGAGGACAAACTCTTTTGGATGGCAAAAGTGTTTATGGCACCCACTCTCTGAGTCTCTCACGAAGGGCCGGTGGGTATAATACGGCCATGCATCCTACGGATACCCCGCCGCCACCCATCGCGGCGCTCGACATCGGAACGAACTCGGTTCGCATGGCGCTTGTCCGGCTTGATGAAGCCACCTGCACCTGGACACTCCTTTCGCAGCATAAGGAGACGGTGAGGCTGGGGCAGGACGAGTTCGCGCATAACCGCTTATCACCGGAAGCTATTGCGCGCGGCGTGCTCGTGCTAAGCAAGTTCGCCGAGATCGCGCGCGGCTACAACGCTTCGGAAATCATCGCCATCGCCACGGCGGCCCTGCGCGAGGCGGAAAACCAGGCCGAATTTATCGAACAGGCGCGGCGCGAAGCAAAGATCGACGTGCGGGTTGTTTCCGGGGTGGAGGAGGCGCGTCTTATCTATCTCGGGGTTGCTTCCGGGGTGGAACTGGGCGCGAAGCGGGCGCTGTTTATTGATATTGGCGGCGGCTCCACGGAGCTTATCGTCGGCACACAGAACGAACACCTGCTTCTGGAAAGCATGAAGCTGGGGGCGATACGTCTGGCAAACCGCTTCCTTACCGGCGTCACCGGGGCCGTGCCCGCCAGCCTGTACGAAACCATGCGACAATATGTGCGCGCCGTGTCCGCGCATGCGCTGCGCCATGTGCGCGATACCGGCTTCGATATGGTGGTGGCCTCTTCCGGCACGGCGATGAACCTGGCGGCGGCGGCGGCGCGGCACGCAGGCTACGACCCGGCGACGCTGGGAAATTACACGCTGAAGACCGCCGATCTGGCCTCTATCGCCGAGATGCTGCGAAAAATGACCCTGGAAGAGCGGCGGCGCGTGCCGGGAATCAACCCGGAGCGCGCCGATATTATCGTCGCCGGGGCGGCGGTCTTGCAGACGCTGGCGGAGGAGCTGAAAACGGACGGCCTGCTGATCTCCGACCGCAGTCTGCGTGAAGGTGTACTGGTGGACTCTTTGCAGCGGCGCGCGGCGGCGAAGCGGACGCCTGTCTCCGGCAGTACCGACGCCGGGGTGCGCCGCCGCTCCATTGAAAGCCTGGCCCGTGCAGGGGAAAGCGAAAAAGAGCACGCTCAGCATGTGACGCGGCTGACGCTGCGACTTTTCGATGAGTTCGGAAGCCTGGGCCTGCATCCCTACGGCTCGTATGAGCGGGAACTTCTGGAATACGCCGCCCTGCTGCATGATGTCGGCGTGTTCGTGGCGCACAACGGGCACCACCGGCACTCGTACTACCTGATACGTCATTCGCCGCTCGCGGGCTTCACGAACGAAGAGATCGATGTGATCGCGAACCTCGCGTACTTCCACCGAAAGTCCCTGCCCAAACGGCGGCACACCCACTTTCAGGCGCTGCCCCGTCCGACCCAACGCCTGGTGCGCAAGCTGTCGGTGTTGCTGCGCCTGGCGGAAGGGATGGACCGTTCCCATCTGGGGTTGGTGCGCGATGTCGAAGCGGCAGTAGCCCACCCACGGGAGCGCCTGGAACTGACACTGGTATCGGATGCCGACCCGCGCCTGGAGGTCTGGTACGTCAACAGTGAGTCACCCGTGGTCGAGGAGGTTTATGGGATGCCGCTTGATGTCAGCGTCCGGCAGACGGATTCCACGCCGGCTGCGGTGAGCGCTGGCCGCCGTCAGGGTAGAAATGAACAAGGGCAGCCGGTGAATCGGCTGCCCTTGCTCATCTCCTTACACGTACTGCTGGAGCTTCTGGATAATCACCTGGCGCGGGTGCGCGCCCCGAAACTGATCGACTACTCGCCCATTCTTGAAGATTATCAAATCCGGGATGCCCTGAACGTGGTAGCGCGCTGCTAAATCCGGCTCGGCGTCCACGTCCACGGTAAACACGCGGGCCTTTCCGGTCATCTGGGCCGCGACGGCCTCCACTTCCGGGGCGACGCGGCGGCAGGGGGCACCAGGCCGCGCCGAAATCGACCAGAACCGGGATTTCCGCGCGAAGTACCTCAGTATCAAACGTGCTTTGTGATAGTGCCGTCAATGTAGAACTCATGATTTTCTTGTTGTCCTTTGTTTTTTGTAGATTACTTTCACCAGAAGCGGCAGGGTTCGTTTTCGCTGCGTGCCGCCGCATAACGCCGCCGCGCCGCCACGCGGGAATCGCTGCTTCTCTGCATCACCGCGCGCTGGATACAATGGCGAAACGTTCGCGGGCCGAGGCACTCCTTGTTGAAGCAGAGATCAAAGCCCGCTTCCCAGGCCGCAAACACGGTTTCGTCCGACGGCGACGACAGGAGGAGGCAGAACCAGGTGTCGCGCGTCTTTTTATGCGCTTTCAGTTCGGCATAGACTTCAAAGGCGGAGCGTCCCCCTATCTGCTCATCCAGGATGACGAGACGCTTGCCGGTCAGCAGTGGGGGAGGCGGCGTTCCTTCCAGCGAAAAAAGAGGCGGAACGTCGCTTAACGTTTCCACCGCTGCGAAACCGGCTTCGCGCAGGGCATGGCGGACATTTTCGACCTCTGCCGGTTCCAGATCGGTGCTGATTAGCGTCGCCGTCAGCGGGGTGGTAGAGGCATCGGCAGCGGCGGCAGGCGCGGCATAGTAGCCCTCCAGGCGTGTCGCCAGGCGGCGTCTGCCCGAATGCAGCCAGCGTTTGATCGTTCCTTCCGGGCGGCCCGTCCGCTCGGCGATTTCCCGAATAGAAAGGCCCGGCAGGTAAAACAGCGCGAATGCCTGCGCCTCTTCGCGGGGCATCTGGCGCATCAGCCGCTCCACATCCAGCCGCAAAAGCGCCGATTCCTCGTCATCGCGTACCGGTATCTCATCACCGCCGCCGTCCAGGGAGCTTTCCGGGCGGCGCAGACGGCGCAGGCGGTGCGCTTCATTGCGGACAATGGTTCGCATCCAGGCAAGAACGCGCTCCGGTTCCCGCAGGTCGTGGACATGGCGGCAGATGTGGAGCAGGGCGGAAGCCACGGCGTCCTGCGCGTCCTCGTAGTGCCGCAGCTCCGCGTAAGCCAGCGCAAAAAGCGGCGCGCGTGCCTGCTCCACCAGCGCCGCCAGTGCTTCCGGGTCGCCGCTTTGCGCGCGCACGGCCAGGCGATATTCCTTCGGTCGCGAAGTCGTGTCCATCATAAACTATGAGGCCCGCAAAGGCGCGAAAGGTTCGCCCCACCAGAGATTGCGGGAATTATTTTCCGGATACAGCCGTGAAAGGAGAAGCGGTTGAACGTGTTCATTCCCGCCCCTCTGCAACAGCAGGTTTCCCAGTTCGGTGACGAAGGCGAGCGATGGCTGAACGGCCTGCCCGAACAGGTTGCCGCGCTCGAACGACGGTGGCGCTGCCGCACCGGCCCCGCCTTCGATCATGGCGGGGCGGTTTCGTGGGTCGCCCCGGTCGAATGCGAAGACGGAAGCGAGGCTGTTCTCAAGATCGGTTTTCCCCATGACGAGGCACGTTTTGAAGCTGACGCGCTGCGCTTCCTGGACGGGCACGGGGCGGTTCGCCTCCTGCAAGTCTCCGAAGACGGATTCTCGCTGCTGCTCGAACGCTGTCTCCCCGGAACCGACCTGTGGTCGCTGAGTGAAGCGGAAGGGGATGCTGTCGCCTGCCGGGTTTTGCCGCGTCTGTGGCGGCAGCCTGCCCCGACCGCGCCGTTCGTTTCTTTGACGGATTTTGTCGCCGCGTGGTGGGAAGATATACCCCAGGCAGCAGCAGCCGCAAAATATGAGGCGGAAGTGGCTGCGGAGGCGGTCGTGTGGGGGCGGGAACTGGCGGCGAGCCAGCCGCAGCAAACGCTCCTGCACGGCGATTTCCACCCCGGCAATGTGCTGGCCGCGCAGCGGGAACCCTGGCTGGTCATCGATCCCAAGCCGCTCGTGGGAGACCCCGCCTACGACCTGGCACAGTGGCTTTACAACCGCAGCGGTGCCGCCCTGCAATCCGCCGATCCCGTTTCCGTTCTTCGAGGGCAGATCGACCGCTTCGCCGTCAATTTTGGCCTGGACCCGGCGCGCATTGCGGGGTGGGCGTTTGTCAAGGCACTCGGCTGGCAGTGGGGACCGGAAGTTGCCGCTTTGTTTAGGAAGGTGGTGGCGCAAGCCTGAAACAAAGCGGCGCAGTCGGAATTCCGACTGCGCCGCTACCATCCTGGATCTGCTTTTTAGTTAAACGTACTGCTGGAGCTTTTCGGCGATCACCTGGCGCGATGACATACCGAGCATCTGATCCACCAGTTTGCCTTCCTTGAAGATCATCAGGGCAGGGATGCTCTGGACACCGTAACGACCCGCCAGGTCCGGTTCCTCATCCACGTTCACCTTCAGAATCTTGGCTTTGCCGCTCAACTGCTCGGCCACGGCATCCAGTTCCGGCGCAATGCGGCGGCACGGGCCGCACCAGACCGCCCAGAAGTCCACGAGAACAGGGACGCTGGACTGCAAAACCTCGGTATCAAAATCCGCCGATGAAACGGCAGCGGCTTGGCTCATATCGACAAACCTCCTTTGAGGGAGAAACCCTCGCATTGTCACTACTACTTTTACTAACGACGGTTATACCCCGAAGTTCCCGGATTTATACGTTTTGCCGTATCAGCCTGAACCTGCTCCATCTCCATACCTGACGTGCATACCGCTTCCCGGTCGGCTGATAGCTGGCTGTTTCTGGTATCGCACCGATCAGTCGTCGATATATTTCATCGTTACCGGAGAGGCTTTACCTTTGCGGATGCGCCATAACTTTGCTTCCTTTTCCCGCAGGACAGGATGAGCATCAGTGAATCCTCTTCCGCGTACTGAATGTCAGATTCTCCCGGCTCGGCAGGCGATAGGGGATGAGAATGGAAGGTTCCGACCCTCTTGTATTGGAGGCGGCTGCGGCGCGTGATATGCGATGCGTCTGGCGTGAAGATAGCTCAAAAGCTGCCTGGCCCTCTGGCTTTGTTTTTGAGGCGTATCGGGTTCAGGCAGTAGCCGTTGCTCAAGCAGGCCGCAAATCTCGTCCCTTTGGTTTGGCCGTTTTAATGGCAAGCTTGAGCAACCGGCGAAGTTGGCTCCGAAAAACATAATAACCCTCGTTTGGCTTGTCCTTCGAGGCATGGTTGTTATCGAAAAAGCATACGAACTGCTTGCAGCCCTGATTACTTCGGGCGGTGCGCTTCGGGGTTCAGCCCTGCGCTATCAGCTCTTTGGTGCTCCGGGTGAGGATCTCCCGTCCGGTTTTGCGACGACAATATCGTCTTCGATGCGGACGCCGCCCCAGCCCTCGATATAGACGCCCGGCTCCACGGTCAGCACCATGCCCGGCGCAAGCGTTATCTCGGATTTCTGGGAAAAGCCGACGCCGTCGTGGACGACACGGCCCAGGCTATGCCTGAGCGAGTGGGTGAAAAGCTCCCCAGGCCCGCCTGTGTCAGCATATCACGAACGAGCGTATCCGCATCCTTAGCCGGAATGCCGGGCTTGATGGCCGCGAGTGCGGCAAGCTGGGCGCGCAGCACGGCGTCGTAAACCTCACGGTGGCGGTCGGTAGGCGCGCCGTTCACCAGCAGTGTTCGAGTGATATCGGAGCAGTAGCCGTCTACCTCCGCGCCATAGTCGAAAACGACGAACTCCGGGCCGCCGCTTTCACCCAGCACGCGGTCGGAGGGGCGGGCGTGGGGCAGCGCGCCGTTAGGGCCAGAGGCGACGATGCTGTCAAAGGAGAGACGCTGCGCGCCGTTCCCACGCAGAAACATTTCGATCTCCCAGGCCAGTGCCCGCTCGGTGACGCCGGGTCGAACAACGGTTTGCAGATGGTCAAAGCAGGCGTCGGCGAGCGTGACGGCGCGGCGTATGGCAGCGATCTCGGTTTTGTCCTTTATCTGGCGAATCGTTTCCACCAGATCGCTTTTTCCGATAAGCTCCGCGCCCTCCGGCATCGCCTTTTGCAGCGCCGCAAACGCCTTGACGGAAAGATGGGCCTCCTCGAAGGCGATTCGCTTTACGCCGAGCCGCTTGATCTGCTCGCCCGCTACCTCGGCCAGATTCGATCCCGGCGGCAGCACCAGGCGCTCGAAGCCGTGCGCCTCGCGCTCGCTTTGCACCGCGTAGCGTCCGTCGGTCAAAAACAGCGCGTCATTCGGTGTTACCAGAACGAGCGCGTTGGAGCCGGTGAAGCCGGACAGGTAGCGGGCATTTTCAAGGTAAGAGACGATGATTCCTTCGAGGTCGTTCTCGGTCAGAAGGCGGCGCAGCCCGGCAAGGCGGTGGGGGAATCGGAAGTCTTCTGAATGGTTGTGGGGCATCAACAATCTCGCTTATTTCCGTGGTTTATGCAAAATGTAGCGGGAACGGTACAGCATTACGCGGGGGTTGATCCTGCGCCCGATTAGGTCACAGCCCGAGTTCAACGCAGGATAGTGTATGAAAATGACATGGGGGCAGGCTTGTATCTGCCCGGAATCTTGGACAACTGTGCAACGAGACGCTCCAAACGCAGGTGCAGGCGTAAGAAACTGCTGGGACGCAAACTGTACTGACTGCTTCCCCAGCGAACTACGCCCTCGTAATCGACGAAGATCGGCTTTTGCCCGTTCTCCTGAATGAGCAGGCGGGTGATTTGCGGCTCGAAGCGGCCACGTCCGCCGCGCGCTCGGATAAAGTCAAAAATCTCCCGGGTATCTCGGGCCGAACTCACCAGAAGTTCAGGGGCAACATCGCGGATGTTCTCTGGCGTAATGGCTGCGTAGGTTGCCGCTACGAATGGAATATAGTACAGCTTCATGCCTATCCGTGCTCTTTCCCATCGTGTTCTAATGTTTTGCGTCCATGATGAGGTGGCGCACGGCATCGAGGGCAAGCAGATAGGAGGCCGTGCCGAAACCGGCGATCTGCCCGGCGGTGGCGGGCGCGACGACGGAATGGCGGCGGAACTCTTCGCGCCCATGGATATTGGATATGTGTACCTCCACGGCGGGAAGGCGCACGGCGCGAATGGCATCGGCGATGGCAATGGAGTAGTGCGTGTAGCCGCCGGGATTGATGATGATGGCGTCCGCCCAGCTAACGGCGTCCTGGATGGCATCGATAATCGCGCCCTCATGGTTGCTCTGGGTGATTCGGACCTCGACACCGATGGAGCGGGCATGGTCACGAATCTTGCGGTTCGTATCGTCGAAGGTATCCGTGCCGTAAATATCGGGTTCGCGCAGGCCGAGCATATTCAGGTTCGGCCCGTGGATGACGGATACTCTCAGCGTGCCTGTCGGCGTAATCTGCATCGTTTCTCCTGCGGCGCTCAGGACTTGCCGCCATGCGCAATCATCTCTTCTGCGTCGTCCACAATCAGACTGGGCAGTCCGTCACGGATCGGATACGCCCGCCCGCACCGGTCGCACAAAAGATGAGCGGTCTTCTCGTCCAGGCGTACCGGCGGGCGGTCCGGGCAGGCGGGGCAGCAAAGCAGCGCCAGAAACTCCGGGTCGAGCGGCGGCGCGGCAGTGGTATCAGGTTCCGGGTTCATAGTGGCTGTCTATTCGGTGCGCAGGAAACGGAATCCTGCTAATCCTCGATGCCGATGGCGGCGTGGTAGGCGTGGACAACCGTCTCTACCGGGCCATCGGCGGCGATTTTTCCCCGGTTGAGCCAGACACCACGCGTAGCGACCCGGCGCACGGCATCCATGTCGTGCGACACGAAAACGATGGTGCGTCCTTCACGCTGGAACTCACTGATTTTGGCGTAGCACTTTTCCTGAAAGCCTTCGTCGCCGACTGCCAGCACCTCGTCCACCAGGATAATCTCCGGGTCGGTGTGGACGGCGACCGCGAAGCCGAGGCGGGTGTACATGCCGAGCGAGTAGGTGCGTACCGGGGCTTCCAGATAACCTTCCTTCAGGTCTGCAAACGCCTCGATGGCCGCAAGGCGCTCCGCCATCTGCGTTCGCGACAGGCCCAGTATCGAACCGTTAAAGAAGACGTTTTGCAGACCGGTCAGGTCAGGATGAAAACCCGCGCCCAGTTCCAGCAGCGGGGCGAGACGGGGATGGGCCGGGTCGGCGCTGGCGGGAAAGGCGATGGTTCCGGCATCGGGACGCATGACGTTGGCGAGCAGGGAAAGCAGCGTGGATTTACCGGACCCGTTGCTCCCGATGAGCGCAACCGTTTCGCCCGGCGCGACGATGAAATCAATGTCGGCCAGCGCCGTCACTTCTTCTATCTCGGGGCGCTGGCCACGCGCGAGCGCGCCGAGCATTCCTTTGATGCCCGCGTAGCCGCGCCGCATCAGCCGGAACCGCTTGGTGACGCCGCGCGCCTCGATAGCAGGGGGCGCCGATGCCTGCGGCGGCGACGGCGACACTGTCAAAGCTGCTCCACGAACCGCCATTTGCGCGCGTTGAAAAAGGCGTAACCACCAACAAAGGTGAGCACACAGACCGCGCAGGCGAGAAGGAAGAAGGACCAGGGGACCGGCAGGTTTACCACAATCGGTTCGATTTGCCCGAACCGCCCCCCCGGCATCTCCTCAGGGGGAAGAAGAAAGCTGCGGTACGAGGTCAGGATAACGGTCATCGGGTTCAGCAGAAACAGCGTGTAGATGAACTGTCGCGCGGCGGGATTGAGAGCCGTTGTCCGCTCCACCTGTTCCAGAAAATAGATTATCGGCACGGCGTAAAAAAGCAGATCGAGCACTACGGCGGTCAGGAACTTGACGTCCTCGAAAAAGACGTTCAGCGCGGAAATGAACAGCGCAATTCCGCCGATAAGAAGTGTCTGCATGACCACCAGCACCGGAACGAGCAAAATCGTGGGCGGCGGCAACTTGGGGTCGCCTTCAAGCCAGGAGCGGCCATACAGGTAGACCAGATACAGAGCAAGCACACCCAGTGACAGGCAGAAGTGGCGCAGGTTGGCGATAGTGGTGGCAAGCGGAAGCAGCTCGCGCGGAAAATAGACTTTTTTCACCAGCGCCATCTGCTTGGAAACGGATTCGCCCGCATCCAGCACCCCGGTAAGAAAATAGGTCCAGGGAAAGAAAGCAGCCAGCACGTAAGCGGAGTAGTTTTCAATGCCCAGCGGCAAAAAGAATTCGAAAACGGCCCAGAGGATGAGCGCGCGGACAATGGGGTTAGCGAGCGACCAGACGACACCGAGCGTACTGTTCTTATAGCGCACCTGAAGCTCGCGGTCAACGAGGTTTCGTAAAAGCTCGCGATACCGCCAGGCCTCGCGCGCCTCATGGAGCAGACCCACGGCGCTTCGCTATTTGCCCGCGTGGTTTCGGGAAGAGGGTGGCGGCGTGTCTTCGTCGTCCTCGGTTAGCTGATCACCGCGCGCCGGTTCCAGAAGCTTGAGCAGTTCGTCACGTGGAATGAGAACTTTCCGCTTTCCAGCCACACGAAACGCCTTGAGCTTGCCCTGGCGAATGTAGGAGCGAATGCTGGACTGGCTCAGTTGCAGGTAGTTGGCAGCCTGCTCGACGGTCAAAAGGTCCCGGCTCTCCGCATCCATTACGACTTTTCGCTCCCCCTCGCCCAGATCATGGTCGTCACGCGACACGGATACCGGCGCAGAAACCCTGTGCCGCCTTTCCAACCATCGCCGACCCTAACAATGCGCAGAATAAGCCTGCTTACCCCGCCGTCGGAAGTATATCGCAGGATGATAGGTGTTGTCAATGGTTGTTTTTCTTTTTTGCGAAATCGTTCTAATAGCCTGCTGATGGCGCAACCTGAACACGAAAACTGCTAATCAAAGGTGATAGTCTCCGTTGTTACCGCCTCCACATACTGCCCGTTCCGAACAGCGGGAATGTATTCATACTGGCTCACCGCATCCAGCGCCGCTTCATCCGCAATCTCGTTACCCGAGCTTCCGCCTTTAGCGAACTCCACGCTTTTCACCACACCATCCGCGTCAATGTAAACGAGGAGGCGCACGGTGCCCCGGAACCCCACGAGTTCCGACGGGAGGACGGGGGCGACATGGTGGTTCACCTGCGGGTCCTGGTCCCTCAAGCGCGGCTTTCCGGTCGGCTCGACGGATGGGCGGGAAGGCCGCGAGCGATTACCCTGAACGCGAGGGCGCGCCACGCCTGCAGCGCCTACGGAAGTGTCCTGCGCCGAAGCTACCCGCACACGAGGGCGGCGCACAGGCGGGGGCGGCAACTGTTGGCGTAAAATCGGGTCTGGCGCAGCGTCCGTGACGAGCGGCGGGGTAAAAGAGGACCGGGGCCGCTGTTGTTCCTGCTGCTTTTGTGGCTTTTCCCGAATGGAAACCTGCGCCTCCGCGACCGGGCGCGGCCCGGGCGTTGTCGCCGCAACAACCGCCGCTCCGCCGCGTGCTTTGGACGGCGGGGTTTACTTGCCGCCGCTGTGACAGGAGCCTGACCTGCGGGGGCGGCGGGAGGCGTCGTCGGCGTGGTCGCCACCGTGCGGCGCTGCTGCTGCTGTTGCGGCGACGTTTGCTGCTGCTGCCGGTTTGCCATCAGAAACGATGCGAGCAGAATTACCCCTAACGCGGCTGCGCCGATTCCTACTACCGCAGTGCGGCGCAGCAACAACGGCGACCCACAACGCTCTGAGTCATCACGCTGCGGCGGATTACGCAGACATTCCGCGAAGGCTGTCATGTCGGCGTAGCGCGCGGCGGGCTTCTTGGCAAGCGCGCGTTCCAGAACACGGGCAAGCGGCAGCGACGGCACCAGCGAAAAGTCAGGGCGCTTGTGCAGAATGGCATACATGACCGAAGTCACCGAATCGCCGGTGAAGGGCTTGTGCCCGGTGACGGCTTCGAACAAGGTGGCCGCCAGCCCCCAGACGTCGGTACGCCCGTCGGCGTCCCCGCCATTTACCTGCTCCGGCGACATGTAGGCGGGCGAGCCGATGATGTTACCAGTCTGTGTCAGCGACTGCTCTCCGGTAACGCGCGCCGCGCCGAAATCCATCAGCTTCGCCGTACCGTCTGCCAGCAGAAAAATGTTGTCGGGCTTGATGTCGCGGTGAACGATACCTTGTCCGTGCGCCAGGGTCAGCGCCGCCGCCATCTGAAGCGCGACCTGGATTGCCTGATCGAGTGGAAGCGGGCCGCGCATCAGGCGGGCGCGCAGTGTTTCACCGCGCAGGCGCTCCATCGCTATATACAGGCGCACCCCGTCCGCCCCGGCATCACGGATTCGGACGATGTTGGGGTGCTGCAGCCGCCGAATCGCATCGGCCTCGCGCACAAAACGCAGAATGGTCGCCTCACCGCGCAGCGACAGCTTCCCATCCTCCGGCTCCACCTCATCGGTATATAGCACCTTGAGCGCGACCGGCTCGTCCCGGCGCGTATCATGCGCTTCGTAAACGATGGCATTGTGGCCGCGTCCGATCTCCCGAAGCAGCCGGAAAGGGCCGATAAATTCATTCATGCCGATTTAACCCTCGCGCGCCATAAAATGCCGCCGCTGATCCGGTTAGCGCAAACCCGACAAAAGCGGTATACTTATACTACTATGCGAAACGTAACGCCGCAAATACATGACCCTGTCAGCGCGTCGCTGGAAAACAAAACGCCGCAGGAGATTCTGACCTGGGCCGTTTCCGCGTATCGCCCCCGCTTGGCGATGGCTACCGCCTTTGGGGCGGAGGGCTGTGTCCTTATCGCCATGCTCGCGGAGCAGGGGCTTGCCGCCGACGTTCACCTGTTCAATTTGAATACGGGCTATCAGTTTCCTGAAACGCTCGAAACGCGCGACTGGCTCCAGAAAAAATACGGCGTCCAGGTGCATCTTGTTTCGCCGGACAGTGCCATCGACGCCGCCGAAGCGGAATCGGAGCAGCCTCTGTATGGGCGTGACCCCGACCGTTGCTGCCATCTTCGCAAGGTCGTGCCGCTGCGCGATTATCTGGCGCAGCACGACTTCGCCGCCTGGATTACGGCCATACGCCGCGACCAAACCCCGGACCGCGCGCAGCAGCCGATAGTCGGGCCGGATGCCCGCTTCGGCCTGGTAAAGATCAACCCGCTCGCCAACTGGAGCAAACGCGATGTCTGGGAATATATTTCCCGTAACGACGTGCCTTATAACCCTTTAGCCGACCGTGGATATACCAGTATTGGCTGCTGGCCCTGCACGCGGGCTGTCGGCGCGGGCGAAAACGAGCGCGCAGGACGCTGGGCGGGATCGGCGAAAACCGAATGCGGTCTGCATGTTGTGACGCCGCGATAGCGACGCCTGTTCC
This sequence comes from Armatimonadaceae bacterium, assembly GCA_030447685.1. Classification (GTDB taxonomy): domain Bacteria; phylum Armatimonadota; class Armatimonadia; order Armatimonadales; family Armatimonadaceae; genus JAUJOK01. Next base: position 19,296 of record JAUJOK010000005.1, on the reverse strand, counting down.
CCAAAAATAAACGGCCCGCCGGGGTAAGGGAACCACGGCGGGCCGTTTATGAACGAGGCGAATGCTGCGCCTAATTTTTTTCTTCGGGATACCTCGAACTAACGCCTCCCTGTGACACCAGGGTCTTGCCATCCGAATCGGGCAGGCTCAGGAACAGGCTGAACCACCGCTTGCCCTGATTATCAAGAACCCCGCCGGTGATGTGCAGTTGGTTAAACCGGGTGATTTTTTCCGGCACGGGGCGTATCGCCACCGTCTCGATCTCGGTCAGGTAGTCCAGGAGAAGCACCGTGGCAAAGGCCCGTCGCGCTTCCAAAGGCAGCGCGGACAGCCGCACCTGTCCGTTCGCCGCTTTCGTCAGCCGTGGCTCGATATAACCGCGCAGCAGGCGCGCCGCCGCGCTGCGGATCGGCCCGACCGCGTTTTCCGTGCGCCACGGGTCTGCGGCAACCTGCCTGGCGACCATCGCTTCACGGGCGGCGCGGCGCGCAGGGTCATCCCTGCCGGGCACCGGGGGATGTTGTCGTTCCAGTTCCTTGCGCCGGGGCGCATCGGTCCGCTCCAAAGCTCCCTCCAGGGCGCGCACCATCGGGAGGGGCAGGGCGCGCCGCAGCGCGTCCCGCAGCAGGGTGACATCGTTTACCGGGCGAACCGACGGGCGACGCAAAACGAGAGCGCCCTCGCTATCGGTGGTGACGCGCAGCCCGTAGATTTCCGCCAGCGCCCGCAGGAGCGACACCGGAGTTTCCGCCCCGCCGCCGATCAGCAGTACGGGCTTGTCCGCCAGCGCCTCCTCAACAGCCATGCCGCTTTTGCCCGTGCTGCGCGCGGCTAAATCGGCCACCGCCTCTTTCAGCGTCGGCCCGGCGGCGGCAGCGTCCTTTCCTGTTCCCGTCGGCTCCGTCGGGTCCGGCACGACCTCGCGCGTTATCGTGGAAACGAGACCGTTCTTCAGTTTTACGCGCTCCGTGTTGCTCAGCGGGATCAAGACCACTTCCCCAGGCGGCTCCGCTTTCGGCAGCTCATAACCGAGATAGCGCACCCCATGAACGTCGCCCCGGCGAAATACCGCATCGCCTTCCATGAGCCGCTTGATTTCACCGGCAGCGCGCACGGCGTTCTTGACCGCATCTCCCGCATAATGGTGGAACACGAACTGCCGCATAAACTGCTGTTGTGGCGCGCCCAGTGTGGAGACCGCCAGCCCTGTTTCGATGGGACGAAAGATAGGGGATTTACCGTCCGGCAGGTTAGCGGAACCCATTATCGCCAATTGCTCCGGCGTTAAGGAAGCAATGAAGGTTCGCACGAGAGGGTTCTCGGCAAATCTCGTGAAGCTGATCCCCGAGTCGAATGGGTTGAGCAGACGCGCTGCGTCCGCCGCGCTCAGGGCGCACTCCTCCGGCGTCACGCCCGGCAGGTCGTCGGGCTGAAGATACCGCTTTCGCAGCAGAAACACGTTGCCGCGCCGCTCAGCTTCGTAGTCATACGCTGCCGCCATCGCTGCCACCGCTTCCGACAGCGGCAGACCCTCTTCAGGAACGGCAGGAACCTCTGCCTCGGGAAGCCTTGCCTTATACGGGTGCCCCTCCACCACGAAGGCCACCCGCGCCTGCTTCGCCATTGTGTGGAGAGCGCCTTGCAGCGTATGGCTATCCGCTTTCTGGATTCGCACGACGGGGTTGCGGGAAGGAGAAGAATCTTGTGCCCTTGCGGTGCCGCTGGCCATGGCGGCAAAGGCGGATACGAGGATCAAAAGGGCGAGAGCGGGGAAACGCATGGCTGCTACCTCCATGATATAATTGTGAAAGTACGGCTGGCGCAAAAACCGCAGACACCAATGATTAGCGAACCTGCAATAAGAATTGCAAGAACAGTAATGCACAGGTATCTGCGGCTTCATTCGCGGCAAACTGCCCCTGTTCGCTATCTTGGGTGGTCTGACACATCAAAGTCTCAGGGAAGATTGCCGATGCAATAAATCGGCTCAGCCTTTTGTGTCAGAACGGAGGTTGGGGTGTTGTCGGAAGTTTGTGTGCTTGTCGCCCGCCGATATGGTTTTCCGGCGTGCCACGGCGCAGCGTCAGGTCAGACGTGTGATCCCCTTGTCTCTTTCTCCTTTTCCCTCTTCGACGGCATATCAGGCCGCCCTGTAAAAGCGACGATCTCCTTTTCTCCGCACGCTTCTTTGAAAGGTGTCCCCATAATTAACAACGGCAAATTTCGCCAAATGTTATAAATTCAGGGCTGTTTTTAGGTTTTTTTTAAATTATTTTTGGGGACGGGCAGGAGGCACGGCGCTTTCCTGCGAACCAGAAGGCGTGTTCAGCCTGAATTTGCCTCCCATTCATCCCGCCGCTCGTCGCCGCGCCGCCGCTTTCCCGACCGTTGTGTTGGTCTGGCACGACATCGTTCCTCGGGAAAAGCTGGTCTGGTTCGATACTACTATTCCTCAGTTCGAGGCGCAGCTTGCGCAACTTCAGCGGGCGGGTGCGCGGCCCATTTCGCTGGACGCTCTTTATGCTTACCTATCCAGAGGCACGCCCGTCCCGCCGCCGGGCGCGGTCGTTCTTTGCTTCGACGACAACACACGGGGCATCTTCGATCATGCGTTTCCTCGTTTGTCGCGGCGCGGCTGGCCTTTCGTCGTGTCCGCCCATACCGCCTATGTCGGCGTCCGCACCGGCAAAGACCACAACACCTGGGAACAACTGCGCCGGATGGAGCGAAGCGGCGGGGCGCGTGTCGTCAGCCAGACGCATACCCATCCACACGATTTACGCGCGCTGTCGGCGGCGGCGCTCGACCGTGAGATGCGTGTCGCGAAAACGCGAATGGATCGCGCGCTGAGCCGTCCCACGCCTTTTGTCACCTATCCTTCGGGGTACTGGGATAGGCGCGTCGCCGAGGCCGCCTGGCGCGCGGGCTACCGGCTGGGTCTCACCGAAGACAGGGGTGCTGCGGAAGCGTCGCCGCACCTGCTGGGCCTGCGCCGCTACTCCACGCACCGCCGCTGGAACGAAGCGATCAAAGCCATCACCCGCGCCGCCGCTGCCGCTCGATGACTTCCTTGCTTGCCCGCGAAGTTCGTCTCACACAGCGAAAGCCGTAAAAGGAAATCCATTGATGAACGCGGCAGACTTTCTCGGCGCAGACGTTACCGTTCAGATAGATAGACCGCTTGGTTCCAGGCATCCCCGGCATGGCTTTGTCTATCCGGTCAACTACGGCTTCGTTCCCGGTGTCATGGCTCCTGACGGCCAGGAACTGGATGCGTATGTGCTGGGAGTCTTCGAACCGCTCTGTCAGTTTGAAGCTCGGTGCATCGCCCTGATTCGCCGAACCTCCGATGCGGATGACAAACTGATCCTCGTGCCGAACGGAGTAGAATATGACGACGGCCAGATTCGCGCGTTGACGGAGTTTCAGGAGCGGTTCTTCACCTCGGTGATTTTGCGGCGGCCATCGCCATAGTAACGTCGCCACATACGAAAGGTTTAGGCCATGTTCCGTGGAGTTACCGAGGTGATGTACTTCGTGTCGGACCGCCGCGCCGCCGCCGACTGGTATTCCCGGCTTCTTAACCTGCCCATTTCGTGTCTGGAGGAACCCGAGCATTTTTTCCTTCGTGTGGGCGAACAGGACATCTGGTTTCATCAAGCCGACAGTAAATCGCCTTCAGGAACCGGCGGACAGGTGGCGTACTGGCAGGTAGACGATTTCGCCGCCGTGCTGACACACGCACAGCAATTGGGAGCGGTTCTGCACCGGGGGCCATTGGACAGGAACGACGGTTATTTCATGTGCCAGATGAAAGACCCCTTCGGCAACGCCTTCGGGCTTATTGGGCCGGAGCCGCAGGATCAGGGTGCGAAATAGCGGTGGACGAAGAACGGTACGAGCAATACCGGACGCTCAAGGCGTCAGGGAAGAAACGCGAAGCTAAAGTGGCTCTGGATACGTTTATCGACTCCTTTACCTCGCGGGATGACAAAAGGCAATGGGTCCGAACGTTTCTTACACGGGGTGATTTCGGGCACAAAATACGTCACGAAATTTATGAACGTCTGGTGTTTCCTGTTTTGCTGGAGGGTCACAATCGGCGGGACGCATGGAGTACCTTGTGGCTTGCTCGAACCTACCCAAATCTGCATGACTCACCGTCTCTGCATTCACATATCGCTCAAAAAACTGAGTGGCAGCTATTGCGGGAGGCGTATGACATTGAGCCGAATGACGAGGTGAGAGCATGTCTTTTGCAGACGGATTTGGATTGGTTTGACTATTGTCAGCACGAGTGGCCTGCGGGCATTTTGTACGGTTATGACGGAGCCACCTTTGCAGAATGTGAGGAGCTACTTAGCGAAGCTGCCTTTGCCAGAACACTCGATATAGAGAGAAAGCACGCCGCCTTCCTTGAGGAGTTTGAACGCAAGGTGAAGCAATACCAGCAGCGGTTGCAGCAGGCATAGGAAATCAGCGCCGAGCCAGAGTAGAAGATATTACAGTGCTCTATCGGATAAAAGTTCGTAGAGCAGGCCGTAGCGCAGGCCGCGCACGGAGACGATGACGGCGTCGGCGTTCAGGCGGCGCAGGGCGCGGGCCTGGATGATGGCTCCGGCCAAAATCACGTCGGCGCGGTCGGGTTCGAGGCCGGGGATTCCGCGACGCTCGGCGACCGTTCGTTGTGCAAGGGCCGCAGCACGCGCCTCCACCTGCTCAATAGTCACACGCATGCCGTGCAGGCGCGCGGGGTTCCACTCCATTTCCCCCAGTTCCATCGCAGCCAGATTGGCGATAGTGCCGCCGCTGCCGACCAGGACGAGCGGGACATCCGGGTCGGGCGTAGCCGGGACAGCGGCCAGTGCGGCGTCAGCGATCTCAGTGGCATGATTCACCTGCACCGTCGGAAGGGGGGTCGGAGGGCAGGGCGCGCTCGGTCAGGCGCACCGCGCCCAGTTGCAGCGAATTACGGAAGACGATGACGCCGTTGCGGCCCAGTACGAACTCGGTCGAACCGCCGCCAATGTCCATGACCGCGAGCGTTCCCGCGTCCGGTAGCGATAAATCCGGGTCACGCTGCGCGGCGGTATAGATCAAGTGCGCTTCGCGGTCACCGGAGATTATCTCCACCGTCCCGCCCAGCGCCCGCTCGGCTTCAGCCACGAACTCCGCGCCGTTCGCCGCATCACGCAGTGCGCTCGTGCCCGCCGCGCCGATTCGCTCCGCGCCGAGGCGCTTCGCCTCTGCCGCGAACTCGCCCAGCGCCTCCAGCGTGCGCCGCATCGCCTCCGCATCCAGCCGCCCGGAAGCGTCCACGCCTTTGCCCAGTCGCGTGATCTTCGTCGTGTCGGCAAGGATTTCGAGCCTGTCACCCAGCCGGGCCACGGTCATTTTTACCGAGTTTGTGCCAATGTCTACCGAGGCCGCCGTTGTCATGGTTCGTTTTCTCCTTGCGTCGTTGCTGCTGCCCTGGTTATACCCGGCGCGGCGTTGCAGATTCTCGTAGAATGGTGCAGCAAGCAGACGGCCTGAGTGGCATCGTCTGGGGAGCGTAAGGTGTGATGGGGGACGGCGTGGCCTCACTAATGACTTCATCGCGGAGGGAGCGGGGAAAGCGGATGTCCACGATGCCGACATGTCCCATCTCGCGCGTTCCCGGTTGGACTGCCTCGCCCGGCTTTCTCAGCCCGCCGCCATGGGGAGGGGGATGCGATTGCCTTCGTGGTGCGGCAGCAGCGTGCGGGAGTCTTCGCGCTCGATGACGTTGTACAGCGGATCGCGCTCGACCGGCTCGCGGCCCGCTTCCAGAATCATCTCCACCAGCTTGCGCTGCGATAGCTGCTGGGAGTTGTCCTGGCTGATCTCGTGGGTGATTTCGTACTCCACAATCGTACCGTCGATGTCGTCCGCGCCGTACCACTGGGCCGTCTGGGCGACCGGGGGCGTTATCATCATCCAGAAGCCCTTGATATGGGGAAAGTTGTCCAGCATCAGCCGCCCGATGGCGATAGCTTTGAGGTCAAGCGCACCGGTCGTGGACGGTATATGTTCCAGCTTCGTTCCTTTTGAGGAGAATGCGAGCGGGATAAAGGTCAAAAAGCCACCGGTTTCGTCCTGCGCCTCGCGCAATTTGATGAGGTGGATCACTCGCTCCTCAATGGTCTCGATATGGCCATAGAGCATGGTCGCATTGGTGGGCAGGCCCACCCGGTGCGCGGTCATGGCCGTATGCAGCCACTCCGTAGCCGTCTCCTTTTTGGGGAACAGCGTGTCATGCACCCGGTCGGTCAAAATCTCCGCGCCGCCGCCGGGCAGCGAGTCCAGCCCGTTCGCCTTCAGTTCGAGAAGCACTTCCTCCATCGGTTTGTCCGCCAGCTTTTGAATCTGGAGTAGTTCGACCATCGTGAATGCCTTGATATGGGCGTCAGGGCGCGTGGCTTTGACGGTTCGCAGCAGGTCGAGATAGTAGGAGTAGGGGAGCTTCGGATGAATGCCCGCGACCATATGGATTTCGGTGAGCGGAATATGGCGGGTGCGCTCCAGTTTGACGCGCACGTCGTCCGTGCTCATGGTGTAGGGGGCGGGGCCATTCTTCTGGGCATAAAACGAGCAGAACTTGCAGCCCTTGTTGCAGATATTGGTGTAGTTGATATGCTGGTTGCGGACGTAGTAGGTGCGGTTGCCGTTCTTGTTTTCGCGTACGATATTGGCGAGCGCACCGATAGCTGTCAGGTCGTCGGACTGCCACAGGCGCACGCCGTCCTCGAAGGAAAGCCGCCTTCCTTCCATCACCTTGTCATAAAGGTCGGCAAGCTGTCCGTTCTGCACGTAACGCGTGATGATGGTGTTCATTTCGTCCGCTCCTGATGCCGTATCCGGGCTTGTGCTTTCATTCACAATGTACCGCTTCGGGTTCGTTTCTGTCAAGCGAGCGCCGCGTCCCTCTGCGGGAATAACTTCTCCAGGCGCGTCTTCATTTCGGCAGGAAAAGCCTTATTCTGTGAAAAATATCACGGATTGGCATGTCCGCACATGGATAGGAGAAGGGGCGAATGGTATAATAAGGGTGCTGTGAAGCCGCTGTGGGAAGCATCCCTGATCCTTGACAATATCGGTAAATCTTACGGGCGGCGGCGCGTCCTGCACCGGATTTCGCTGTCGGCTCAGGCGGGCGACGTGGTGATCGTGACCGGCGCGAACGGTTCCGGCAAGAGCACGCTGCTCAAGATCGTCGCCGGGCTGGTGCGTCCTTCGCAGGGGGATGTGCGGCTGGCGGTCAGTGGGGAGGACGCGCTCGATCCGGGTGCGCGGCGGCGGGCGGTGGGCTATACGGCCCCTGATCTGGCGCTGTACCCCGAACTGTCGGGGACGGAGAATCTGCGCTTTTTTGCCGCCGTGCGCGGCCTGTCCTTACCACCGCCGGAGGCCGCGCAGCGTCTTGCCGAGGTCGGCTTAAGCGGGCGCGGAAACGATTTTGTCGGCACGTATTCGTCGGGGATGCGGCAGCGGCTGCGGCTGGCGTTCGCTGTTCTGGGCAGTCCGGCGGTTCTGCTTTTGGATGAGCCGTCCCTGGCGCTGGACGAGAGCGGCGCTGTTCTGGTGGCCGAGATGGTGGCGGCGCACCGGGCCGCGGGAGGTCTGACGCTGCTGGCGACTAACGATGCGCGCGAGCGAGCGCTGGGGGAGCGCGGCCTTGCGCTGGGCGGCTGAGGCGGGCGCGGTTTTCGCCAAAGAGCTGAAGACCGAATGGCGCACGCGGGTTGCACTGTCCGCCGTTGGCCTTTTCGCGGTGGCGTCGCTGACTTTAATGGCGCTCGCATTGCGGAACGTGCCGCTGGACGATGAAGCCGCCGCTTCGGTGGCAGCGGGACTGCTCTGGGTGCTGCTGTTCTTCACGGCGGCGACGGGCCTGGGGCGGACGTTTGTTCAGGAAGAGGAGCGGGGAACGGCCCTGGCGCTGCGGCTGTCGGCGCGTTCTACTGCTGTGTGGGCGGGCAAGTTTGCAGCGAACGCGCTTCTGCTTCTGGCATTGACTTCGATTGCCGCGCCGACCCTGCTGGCGGTGCAGGGCGTATCGGCGGCGAACCCGGCGCTGCTTTTTTGCGTACTGTTTTTTAGGAGATGTCGGTCTGGCAGCGGTAATGACGCTGACTGCCGCGCTGGTGGCGCAGGCGAGCGCGCGGAGCGGCCTGCTGGCCGCGCTGTCCTTCCCGTTGCTGGTTCCGCTGTTTCTGGCCGGAGTGCATGGGGCGAAGGCGGCGCTGGGCGTCGGCAATGCGGCGGGCGGCTGGGCGGCGGGTGTGGGTGATTTGCAGGTGCTTTTCTCGTATGCGGTAATTGCCGTGACGGCATCCCTGATGCTTTTCGACTTTGTCTGGACGGATTGAAGCAAACTATGGCAACTGCGGCCAGGTGGTTTCTCGGAATCTGGATGGCGGGTGTAGTGGTGCTGGCCTACCGCTGGCTGCCGCCCGCGCAGGGTTTTCTAATACCGGAGGCGGCGCGAATCGTGGCGCTGCACCTGCCGCTCGCCGTGGCGGCGGTCATTGCGGCGTTTGCGGCGGCGTTCTGGGGCGGGCGCTACCTGGCGCGGCGCGACTTGCGAAGCGACGCGCGCAGCAAGAACGCCATCGCGCTGGCGGCGCTGTTCTGTCTTTTGACCACCGTTACCGGTTCCGTCTTCGCCCAGATACAGTGGCTGTCGTACTGGAATTGGGATCCCAAGCAGATCTGCATCTCGCTCCTTTTACTTATCTACGCCGCCTATTTCGTGCTGCGCGCCGGGGTGGAAGATGCGGAGAAGCGGGCCGCCGTAGCAGCAGTGTACGTGCTTTTCGCCGCCATAATGACTCCGGTTCTGGGCTATGCCGTGCCGAAGTACCTGCCTTCACTGCACCCGACCGATACGCAGTTCGAACCGGAATATCGTATCGTCATTCTGCTGGCATCGCTGGGCTTTATCGGCCTGTACGCCTGGATGCAGAACCTGGCCGACCGCGCCGATTTCGCGCGGCTGGCGCTGGATAGCTGCGAAGAAGACGCGATGTCCCAGGACATGGCGCCGGAAATGACCGATACGCCTGTGGACAGCAAGAAAGATAAGGAAGCCGCATGGACCCGGTAACTGCGATGATGGTGGTTCCGCTGCTCATCTGGGCGGGGGTGTTCGCGTTTATGCTGTCCGTAGACCGGCGGGTGCGGGCGCTGGAAAACCGCGTTCGCGAGCAGCAGAGCCAGAGCGAAGCGTCAAGGAGACTATTCTACGATGAAGCCAGCCGCATGGGTAGGACTTGCCATTATCGTCGCCGCTTTGGCCTTCGGGTCGCGCGCCTTTGTCACGAATCTGACACCCTATCTTACCTTCGAGCAGGCCCGCAAAGCGCGCGGTAGTGTTCAGGTAATGGGAAAACTGGACAAGAAGAGTATCGAAGACGGCGGCAGCAAAACCCTGAAGTTCGTGCTGGTGGATGACTCCGGGGATCGCCTGCCGGTTGCCTTCTCGGAGACCCGCCCTCCCAATCCGGCCCACGCGCCGCAGATAACGGCTATCGGCACCTATGACGGCCCGGCGGGCCAGGCCGACCGTCGCCCGCTGAAATCCCCCTCGAAGTACCAGGGCACGGAAACAAAGGAATACGGCAGGACGGCGTCTACGGGCGGCAACCCTCTGCGTTCCCGCTGATGCGGACCTGGGGCGGAAAGTACACATCATGATTTTAGGATACAGCCTACTTATCGCGGCGCTTCTGGCGACAGTCGCAGCGACCGCTCTGTTCCTCCTTTCGCGAAAAGAGAGCCGCGCCTCGCTCGCCCGGCCCGCGCGCTGGATGGTGGCGGCGGCGGCGGCGTCCATCGTCGCGGCCTCCGGGTATCTGGTGTATCTGATCGGGACGCACCAGTTCCAGGTAGCGTATGTGGCGGCGTTCTCCGCCAAGCGTTCCGCCCCGAAATATCTGTTCGCTGCCTTCTGGGGCGGGCAGGAAGGCAGTATCCTGCTGTGGGCGTTCTTTACGGCGCTCCTGGGGACGCTTCTGGCGTGGCGCGCGGGCGGGCGCGAGGCAAAGGTCTGGCCCGTGGTCGGTGTCGTGCAGGCGTTCCTGCTCGTGCTGCTGCTGGTAAAGTGTCCCTTCGCACTGGGCACGGGGCCGACGCCTAAAGACGGTCAGGGGCTGAATCCACTGCTGGAAAACCCCTGGATGGTCATCCACCCGCCCGTTCTTTTCATCGGCTTCTCCTCGCTCGTCATTCCCTTTGCCTGGACGCTGTACGGCCTGCTTCACCGCGATTGGGACGGCTGGGTGAAAGGCGCGTTTCCGTGGACACTTTTTTCGTTCGCCACGCTCGGTTTCGGGGTTGCCTTAGGCGGCTACTGGGCCTATGAAACGCTGGGCTGGGGCGGCTTCTGGGCCTGGGACCCGGTGGAGAACTCGTCGCTGGTTCCCTGGCTGTTTATCACGGGACTGCTGCACGGTATCGCCATCCAGCGCGCCAACGGCGGCTACAAAGTCACCAATCTGTTTCTGGGCTTCCTGCCGTTCGCCTTTATGTTTTACGGCACGTTCCTGACACGCACCGGGCTTCTGGAAGGCTTTTCCGTCCATACCTTCTCGTCGCTGGGCAAGGACGGTTTTGCGCTGCTGCTGGGCGGAGTCCTGGCGGCGACGTTCGTGCCGCTGACGCTGGTGATCCTGCGTTTCAAGGCGATCCCGAAACCGGCCTCCTATGAGCGCGTCGTCACCCGTGAGTTCGGCTTCTTTATCGCCTCCACTCTGCTGGGCATAATCGGCCTGATTACAGCGGTGGGAATGAGCGCTCCGCTGATTACCAAACTGTGGCAGGAAAAAGGAGCGGCGGCGCAGCCCTCGTTTTACAACCAGGCCACCTTCCCGCTGGCGATTCTGCTGGCGCTGGGCATGGCGACGACGCCCTACTTCGCCTGGCGCGCGACCGATACCGACGGCGTTCTGCGCCGCCTGTTCCCGGCCTACGCACTCTCTATCGCGCTGACGTTCGGGATGCTGCTGATGGGCGCGCGTGATCCGTGGATGCTTCTGATGTTTGCGGCGGGCACGTTCGCGGCGCTTACCAATGTGCTGCTGCTCCTGCCGCGCCTGAAACGGCGTGAATCCCGGCGCACGGTCGGCGGCTTCGTCGCCCACATGGGTGCAGGCTTGGTGCTTATGGGAGTGGCCTGCCTGGTGGCCTTTTCCCGGAACGATCAGGTGAATCTGATAAAGGACAGGCCGGTCGAGACCCTGGGGTACAAGCTGACCTACCTGGGAACGACCTCGAATATTTATGATCGGGATAACGCCCTGCGCATTCGCGTGGAGCGCGGCGGCAGAACCTGGGAAGCGAACCCGCATCTGTATATCGCGCCGCTGGGCGGGCAGAATATGCTGTTCGGCAATCCACCCGCCATCTTTCCGAACATCTATAACGTCCGTTCACTTGGTGACCTGATGCCCTGGAACAACCCGTATCCGTGGGGTGATCTCTACATCGCACACCAGAAAGGGCCTTTATCTACCGATGAGAACAGCCCGAATGCGGGATGGGTAGCGGAGGCGATGAATGAAAAGACCTTCGGCGACTATACGTTCAAGTTCTGGGGGCTGGATTTCGACGATAAGACGCGGGAGATGATGAAGTCCGGCGGCATGGATGCGGTCAACAAACTGGACGAGGTTCGTGTGCGGGCGCTTGTGGACGTCATTTATAAAGGGGAGAAGACATCGGTCGCCCCCGAGATAGTGATGACCAAGACCGGCATGAGCACGGTTCCGGTAAAGATACCGGGAACGCAAAACGGGGTTTTGACACTGGATGAACCCCGGTTCCCGCAGGCGGCGCAGCTTTCGACCACCGGCCTGCCTGACCCGAGCGAGCTGTTGCGTATCGATATAAGCACCAAGCCGATGGTCGGTCTGGTCTGGCTCGGGACACTGCTGTACACGCTGGGCGGTCTGGTTGCCTGGCGACGCCGCGCCCTCGAAACCGGCCTTATCGGCGACGAGCAGGCGAACGCGCCCGATTCGGAACCGACGACGGATAAGACCGACCGGCGCGAAAAGCGCCGCCAGCGGCGCGGACGTCCCGTGCCGGAGCCTGCTCGCGCCGCCGCCAACCCGCCGCGTCGGTCGTGCGCGGGAGTAGTGTGTACAAAAGCCCCCGTGCTTTGGCACGGGGGCTTTTTGCCGACCTGCCCGGACCGGGAAGCGGGGTTGACAGGACCGAGAAAGACATGATAAAATTGCCGACAAATGCGGTCGGAATTACCGACAAGCCGTCGCTGCCGATACTTCAGGGCGAAATACGCGCCTGCACCCGCTGTGAAGACGCCGGACATATTGCGGAAGCGCGCCCGCTGACGGCGGGCGATGCGGATGCGCCGTTTATGGTGATCGGACAGGCTCCAAGCCGAACGGCGCATGAAACCGCCACTTTTTATCGCGGACCGGCGGGAGAGCGTTTGCAGGGCTGGTTTGTGGAGGCCGGGTTCGCGCCGGAAGCGTTTGGGACGCGCGTCTATCTGGCGGCGATCACCAAGTGCTTTCCCGGCAGGCTGCCGGGTTCTTCCACGGACCGGCTGCCGTCGCGGGCCGAGCAGGCGCTGTGCAGGCCGTGGCTGGATCAGGAACTGGCGCTTGTGCAGCCTCGGGTGATTGTGCTGTTCGGCGGCCTGGCTATCGGCACGTTTTTAAGCAAAGCGCCGCTGAATCAGTTGGTGGGCCGGTCGTTTGAAAAAGAGGGTGTGACCTATATTCCCTTGCCGCATTCGTCAGGGGCAAGCACCTGGCTGAACGACCCGGCGCATCGGCAGCTACTGGCCGACGCAATCGAGCGGCTGCGGGAAGCGCGGCAAGGATTTGGGCAAAGAAACCAATGATAAGCACCGAGATAAAACCCTACCGTCTGACACACTTGCAGGAACTGGAAGCGGAATCCATCTTCGTGATCCGGGAGGTGGCGGCCCAGTTCGAGAACCCGGTGCTGCTGTTTTCCGGCGGCAAGGACTCCATCATCGTCAGCCATCTGGCGCGTAAGGCATTCTGGCCTGCCCGCATTCCTTTCCCGCTTATGCACATCGATACCGGACATAACTTTGACGAGACGCTTGCCTACCGGGACGACTGGATGGAAAAGATCGGCGCGAAGCTGATCGTCCGCCATGTGCAGGATTCGATTGACCAGGGGCGCGCGGTCGAGGAGAAGGGGCCGAACGCCAGCCGCAATGTCCTGCAAACCGTGACCCTGCTGGATGCCATCGAGGAGCTGAAGTTCGATGCCGCAATCGGTGGGGCGCGGCGTGACGAGGAAAAGGCGCGGGCCAAGGAGCGGTTCTTTTCCCATCGCGATGAGTTCGGCCAGTGGGACCCCAAAAACCAGCGCCCGGAGTTGTGGAACCTGTTCAATGGCAGGAAAAACATCGGCGAGCATTTCCGCGTGTTCCCGATCAGCAACTGGACGGAGATGGACGTGTGGCAGTACCTGCTCCAGGAGCGTATTCCGATGCCAAGCCTTTATTTCACCCATTTAAGAGAATGCGTGGAGCGGGATGGGATGCTGCTGGCGAAGTCGGACTACCTGACCCTGAAGCCGTCCGACACCGTTGGAGAATATCAGGTGCGCTTCCGCACTATTGGCGACATGACCTGCACGGGCGCAGTGCTTTCTCCGGCGCGCTCCGTGGAAGAGATTATTCAGGAAGTGGCGGCGACCCGTGTGACGGAGCGGGGCACGCGCGCCGATGACAAGCGTTCCGAAGCAGCTATGGAAGATCGAAGCGTGAAGGCTATTTCTAACAACGGTATCCACGAAGACGCGCCGGTATTCTCCAGCAACAGTTATCTGGATATGGAACTGCTGCGCTTTACCACGGCGGGCAGCGTGGACGACGGCAAAAGCACGCTGATCGGGCGGCTGCTGTACGACAGCAAGTCGGTCTTTGACGACCAGTACGAGGCGATCCGTCAGTCCAGCGAAAAGCGCGGCGAGGAGTATGTCAATCTGGCGCTGCTCACCGACGGGCTTCGGGCCGAGCGGGAGCAGGGGATCACGATTGATGTTGCCTACCGCTATTTCGCAACGCCGAAGCGTAAGTTCATTATCGCTGATACGCCGGGCCATGTGCAGTACACGCGCAACATGGTCACGGGCGCTTCGACCGCCAACCTTGCCATTATCCTGATCGATGCCCGCAAGGGTTATCGAGCAGACGCACCGCCACGCCGTTATCGCTTCCCTGCTTCGGATTCCGCACATTGTCGTCTGCGTCAACAAGATGGACCTGGTGGATTTCCAGCAGGAGGTATTCGAGCGTATCCGCGACGAGTTCGAGCGTTTCGCCGCGAAGCTGGATGCCGCCGACGTGCGCTTTATTCCCATCAGCGCGCTGAACGGCGATAATGTGGTGGATCGCTCGGAAAATATGGACTGGTATGAGGGGCCGACGCTGCTGGCCCTGCTGGAAACGATTCCGATTACGGATGACTACAACCGCCGCGACGGGCGCTTTCCGGTGCAGTATGTTCTGCGTCCGCAGTCCCTGGAGCACCATGATTATCGCGGGTATGCGGGCCGGATCGGTGGGGGCGTCTTCCGAAAAGGCGATACCGTTACCGTGCTGCCGTCCGGCCTTTCCTCAACTCTGCGCTCAATTGATACGTTCGAGGGGCCAGTGGACGAGGCGTTCGCGCCGATGTCGGTGACGCTGACACTGGAAGATGACATCGACATCAGCCGGGGTGATATGATCGTCAGCGGAGACAGCGTTCCGCGGGTGTCGCAGGATGTGGAGATGGTTGTCTGCTGGCTGAACGAGAAGCGGCTGACGCCCGGGGCGAAATTCGCGCTCAAGCATACGACGAAAGAGGTGCGGTGCGTCGTTAAAGACATAGCCCATAAGATAGATATTACGAGCCTGGAGCCGGTTGAAGCGGGCAAAGACGTGCGTATGAACGACATCGCGCGGATCACGATTCGCACGACCAAGCCTCTGTTATTCGACAGCTATCGGACAAATCGCGCTACGGGCAGCATGATTCTTATTGATGAGGCGACAAACGAGACGGTCGGGGCGGGAATGATTCTATAAAAGGGCACATGAGGCCGCAGGTTTGCGTCCGTAGACCGCAGGTTTGCGTCCGTGGGCCGTAAGTTTGCGTCCGTCCGCTATTCGGGAATAATCGGCGTGGTGGGAGGTTTGAATCTTATGGCCCGTCGTGCCGTTGTTTTCGTTTTAGCCGTTCTGTTATCCGTCACCGTCGGTTTCTTTATTCGACGAAGCGAGCTGGAGGCGGCGCAGGCCGGAAGGCTCTGGCCGGGCCGGAACGAGCTGCGCGCGCAGGATATGCTGCTTGGCTTTCGCCCGGTGCCGTCGCCCCGGCCCGATGTGGTTATCGTCGCCGCCGATGACGCAAGCGTCAAAAAGTACGGCAAGCTGCCCTGGAGCCGAACCGTCTGGGCGCAGGGACTGCGGCAGGTGCAGGCGGGCGGGGCGAAGGTGGCGGTTTTCGATATCGCGCTGGAGCGGCGCACCACGGATGCCGCCGACGAAGCGTTATGGAAGCGTATGGCGAACGGGCGGCGCACCGTGCTCGGCATGGGCTATGACGCGGCTCAAGCGCAGAAATGGACGCCGGACGATGTGCGGTCGCTGCGTTTTCTGGAGAAGTTCGCCCTGGCGGACCGCGTAACGCTGCGCGGATCGGCAGCGGTTACGCCGTTTACGTGGGCGTTCTTTGAGCCGCCGGTTTCCGACTTCACTGAGAGCGCGCGCGGGGTCGGCGTTTTTCTGCGGGAAACCGATCAGGACGGTATCATTCGCCATGCGCGGATGCTGTATCTGTCTAAGGTGCAGACGCCGAAGGCCACCGCGCCGCTGCCGCGCTCCGTGCCACCCGCAAGATTGGAAAACGCCACGGTAGCGCTGCCCAATCTCGCTCTGACCGCCGCACTCCAGACGTTCCAGATGGACAAGACGAGCCTGCGCGCCGAAGGGGACACGGTACGGTTCGACGGCGAACTGGGCCAGCCGGTGGTGATTCCCGTGGACAGCGCGAGCCGCATGGTCATTAACTATGCCGGTCCGGCGGGATCGTTTCAGCGGCTTTCCTTCGCGGATGTCGCGACCGGGCGCATACCCGCCGCCTCGTTTCGCGGCAAAGTCGTCCTGTTCGGCGTGACCGCTTCCGGCGTGAAAGAGACCGACAAGCGTCTGACGCCACAGGGCGAAATGCCGCGCGTGGAGATTACCGCAAACGCCATCGCCTCCATCCTCAGCCGATCTTACATTGCGCGTGCGCGCGGCAATGATGTGCTGGCGACGCTCGTCGTGCTCGGGGTCATAGGGGGGCTGCTGATTGCCGCGTCCCGCCCTCTATCCGCTTTCCTGCTCGGTGTCGGCCTGTCCGTCCTGTACCTGATTGTGGCCTGGTGCCTGCTGACGTTTATGGAGCGGCTTTTGCCGGTGCTTCCGGCTCTGCTTGTGCTGGGAGCTATTACCGTCATTGCGGTCGCCTGCGCATCGATTTTCGGGGCAAACCAGCGCCGAGCGGGGTATTAGGGCAGGCGCTGGCTGTTACGCGGCGGTTCGTACCAGTTCAATCAGTTGGGTCGGGTCGCTTGTTGGATCGAGGCGCTTGGCGGCGACGGAAACATAAGCGACCGGCTCGGTTATCGCGGGATAGTCCAGCTCCTGGAGGAATTCCGCATCATCCGGGTCTGCCGGATCAAAGGACTGAACGAAGCGTTCGAAGCGATAAGGCCGGTGCGCCGCCGCCAACAGCGCCTGCGTTCGGGGATCGTCCGGTGCGCCTATGATGTGTACCTGAATCGGCGGCGAAACGGCGCGCTCGACGGCCAGAGCATAGCTGGACGCAAAAAAGCCAAGCTGGCCCAGCGCCGGGACGAACGCCTGCAGCGTTCGCTGGGCAAGCCGTGCGTGCTGCTGATCGCCGGTAGCGAGGAACAGGCGCAGCAGGGCATCCACCATCTGCATATTATCGGTCAGGTCTTTGGTGCCCCACTTCATGTTCCCGACCGCTTCGGGGCGCGTAATCGCATCGAACAAGCCGCCCCCCCGCGGGTCTTCCAGATGGCCCTGCACCCAGTTGGCAATTCGCTCCGCGTTATCGAGATACGCCGCGCCCTGGTTGGCCTCATACAGGTCCAGACAGGCCGCCGTCACATCCGCCGCGTCCGCCAGAAGGCCCATGGGCATGCGGCCTGCGGCACGCTCTTCCTCCGCTTCCGGTGATACGAAGTGCTGGAGCGCGCCATCCGGCTGAAGGTGATGGGTCAGCAGAAAATCCACCGCGCCTTTGGCGATAGCCAGCGCCTCCGCTTCGCCCGTTACCTGCCACCAGGCCACGTGCGCCCGAGCCGCCTGGGCGTTGGGACCGCAGAAAATGGTGCCGTCTATCGTGGGCGGATTCCACTCTGTGCGCTCTGCCAGAGGCTGCGCGTAGTACTCCACGTCTGCGTCCTGCGAACCGCCCCAGACCCCTTTGTCCAGGTCATACAGCGTCGTATCGAGGAAGTGCAGCGTCTTCTCTGCCACAGTTTTCCACAGATCGTTATCAAGCAGTTGGTAGGCGCGCGTGAACGTGCGAGCGATAAGGGCGTTTTCCTCCAGCAGTTTTTCGTAGTTCGGCTCGCGCCAATCGGGTGTCTGCGTGTAGCGAAAAAACCCGCCGCCGTCCCGGTCATGCATGCCCCCGTGCGTCATGCCCCAGAACGTCTTTCCCAGCACGATATAAAGATCAGCGTCGGGCGTCCCGGCGGCAACTGACCGCGCGTACTGCTGAAGGCAAAGTTCCAGCGCATCGGTGTGCGCAAATTTCTGCTCCCGCCCAAAGCCGCCGTAGGCGAAGTCGAAGTTGTGTTTAATGGCTAACAGCGCCGCGCGGGTGCTTTCGCCCGTCACGGGCAGGGAAGGATCCAGCGAGGGAGTATCGGCCTGCTGCTTTATCTGTTCGCGCTGTTCGGCGACATGGCGTGTAAGGTTCGCCTTATCATTGTGAAAAGAGTTTAGAATTTGCGGTAAAAGCTGTGCCATCACATCCGGGGCAACCGAGGTGCCGCCCCAGATAACATCGCCTTCGGGTGTCAGGGCGCAGGTAGCCGGCAGACCGCCCATGGCGTAGCGCGCATTCACATCCGGGCGCTTTTCCGAATCGACCCGAATGGGGACGAAGTGCTCGTTTATGTACTGTGCAATAGCCTCGTTGCTGTAGGTCTGCTCGTCCATCGCTTTGCAGAAATGGCACCAGACGGCGAAAACGGAAAGCAGCACGGGCTTGTTCTGGGCGCTCGCTTCAGCGAAAGCTTCATCGTCAAACGGGTGCCACGAAATCTGAGTCATAAGTTGCGGGTTCCGATGGGTGGAGTTGTCATAAGGACAGCCGCACCGGGTGAAGGGCGGCTGTCCTTAGAGAAGTATACAATGGCGAAAGCGAAGCGGCAAGGCGGGTTTATGCCGGGCTTCAGTGGACGGTAATGGTATCTCCGCCATATTTAGCCAGGGTAGCTTCGACATCTGCCGTATTCTGGCCCGGCTTCATAGATACGGAAACAACGATGCTTCCGCCGCCGACCGCATGGCCGAAGCGTGTGGCCGTCTCTTCGGACACACCCTGGTCTACCAGATAGCCGGTGACACCACCTGCAACCGCACCTGCTGCCGTGGTGCCCAGCGCGGCGCTTAAAGCCGCCCAGAGCGGTCCTGCCGCCAGCACTGGCCCGACACCGGGAACAAAAAGCGCGGCGGCTCCGGCAAGCAATCCGATACCCAGGCCGACAACGCTCCCTTCCGCCGCACCTCGCCGGGCATCGGCAGCGGTAGTGGTAGTAATGCCGTGCTTTCCTTCCGCTTCGACCATGGATGTGGCCGAAGCGCCCATGCGCGATTCGGTAACCGAATTCATATCCGTGGGGGTCGGCGGGTCCTCGGTCTGAACTTCAAGGAAGCCGTCCTGTGTCGGCTCCTCCGCTGCTGGCGTCTGGTCTACCTCAGCCTGGTTGTGAGCCGTGACAACGCTAATAGCATCCCGACCGAGGCCATGATCTTCCAATGCGCCAATTGCGCGCTCTGCATCGTCCGGGTTAAGAAAAACCGCCGAGATGGTCTGTGTCATCACAACCTACCTTCGTGTAGATACTGCAAAAAAGGTACCCTGCCGGTGGAGAAAGCAAACAAGCGGAGGTGGCTAAAATGTTTTTGTCAATTTATCGCAGGTCCCCCTTGACACTCTATAGCAGCGATGATAAACTCTCTTTCGTGCCGCCGTT
>JAUJOK010000071.1 GCA_030447685.1 Armatimonadaceae bacterium | reverse complement strand
AACCTCTCCCCCACACTCGGTCTGCCGAGGTGCTCCCCTCGCAGGGGAGGGGAGAAAGACGAGGGTCACGCAACGTACTCAGAACCCCCCAAACTTGGGCGAACGTCGCCTGCGAGGGGGCAGGGGGGCAAATCCTTTATCAAGCGACAGGTGGCGGAGGCGCTGGGAGCGGGCGGGAGCGCAGAAGTGGGAGCGGATAAAAGGTGTTTCGCCAGGTGACGCCGCCGCGACGCTCGGTGAGATAGGCGGAGCGCAGCATGACGGCGACCAGCAGGACGGGCGAAAAGGGCAGCGTGAGCGCGTAGCCGACGGGGATGCCGCCGCGCCGCGCGTGGTGCGCGCCGGTGCCGACAATGCCTGCCAGCGCCAGAGCGTACCCGGCGCGGGCGCGGCGGCTTCGGGACAGCAGCAGCCCGGCGGCGGGCCAGACCATGGTCAGCAGCAGCAGACTGACCGAACTGAGCGTGGTGACGGGTGAATAGTTCAGCCCGGCGTAGGCGTTTTTGATCAGGCCGCCCATCAGGCCGGACAGCCCTTCCTGCCAGCGCACCGTCACGGCGTTCCCGGCGTCCAGAACGTCAGCGCGGAAACCGGCTTCTTTCAGCCGCCGTCCCAGTTCCATGTCGTCGGCCACCTCCAGCGCCAGCGCACGATGAGTCCCGATAGCCTGGTAAGCGTCCCGGCGAACCAGATTAAAGCCGCCGACTCCCAGATACGCCTTGCTTTTCGGGTCGCGCACGCGCCATGCTCGGAAGCGCAGGTGGAACAGATAGGTGAAGCACAGGCCGAAAACGTGTTCCCAGAAGCCGCGCAGTTCAAGCCGGAAAAAGACGACCAGATGATCCCGCCCTTCCCGCTCGGCGCAGGCGACGGCGCGGCGCAGGCAGTCCGGCGAAAAGACGATGTCGGCGTCGGTGAATAGAATCCAGCGGCCCGCAGCCCGGTGCGCGCCCTGCCACAGCGCGTGCGTCTTGCCCAGCCAGCCCGGCGGTAGCGCGCGGACGTGGAGCGCATGCAGGCGCGGGTCGCGGCGCGCGGCATCGTCCAGAATCGCGCCGGTGGCATCGTCCGAGCGGTCATCGACGACGATCATCTCATACGGGCCGGGATAGTCCTGCGCGGCGAGCGAACGGAGCGTGCGCGGCAGCTTTTCTTCCTCGTTGCAGGCCGCGATCACCACGGAAAGCGGCGGCACTTCGTCGTCCGGCGCAAAAGGCGGCTCCTGCTCCAGTGACTTGGCGCGGCGCGCTCCGGTGAAATAGTCGACGGCGACGGCTGTCCAGCCCAGTGCCAGCAGACCGCCCAAAAGGTGAATAAGGGGACGCATCGGTTATGTCATTGATTGCCCGTCCGAAGGACGGTTATCTCGAAGCCGGGTCGTTTACCGGCCCGGCGCATAGATATTACAGGGCGCGCAAGTAGCGGCGGATGGAGACGAGCGAGCCGCCCGCGCCCAGAAGCGCCCCGCCCAGGGCGAGGGCAAGGCCAAAGCGCAGCATATCCACGGAAGCAAGATAGGGAACGAGCATGGGAACGTTTTCGCGCACCAGATTCCCCAGCGAATGCCCCGCCCCCAGAAGACACAGCGCCGCCAGCGCGCCGCCCAGCAGACCGTGCAGCATCCCCTCTATCAGCAGCGGGAAGCGGATAAACCAGGGTGTCGCCCCCACAAGCTGCATGATCTTGATCTCGCGACGCCGGGCGAAGACCGAGATGCGGATGGTATTGGAGACGACGATCAGCGCCCCGCCGACAAGTACGAACGCTCCGGCCATGCCGACGTTTCGCAGGAAATCGGCGATCCGAAGCACGCTGTTCATTTCACTTTCAGGCAAGTCCACGCTGTCCACGCTTTCGCGCCAGTTGCGTATCTCTTCCGAAAGCGCCGTCGCCCGGCGCGCGTCGCTCAGTTTCACCACGAAGGTATCCGGCATCTGGTTGGGAATGCCGGATGTATCGATGGGATAGTTTTTCGTCTGTTCCGCCCATATCTGCTCGCGCGACAGATACCGCACGCTCGCGACGCCCTGCAGCGCGGTAATACGCTGTTTCAGCGCGGGCAGAGCCTCTTTTCGTATCTCCTGGCGGCAGAAAACGCGCATCTCGAAGGCGTCCACAGCGCGGCGTGCGGCGTTGCTCACCTGATAAAAGGTCAACAGAAAGCCGCCCAGCAGCGCCAGCGAAACGGCGATGGTGGTGATGGCGGCCATCGTCATCAGGCCGTGCCGCCGGAAGTTGGTAAGCGCCTCATGGAGCAGAAAGAGCATTACCAGTTCCTCCGGGGAAGGGTCGTGGTGAGAATAGGTATGGCCTCGGCGGCATAGGCGGCCTGCCCCTCGTCGCGGACGATACGACCCCGTTCCACGGCGATAACGCGGCGGCGCAGGCGATCTACCGACGTCTTATCGTGCGTGGCGACCAGAACCGTCGTACCACGCCGGTTGGCTTCGCGCAGAACGTCCATGATACCCACCGACGTTTCCGGGTCCAGGTTGCCGGTCGGCTCGTCGGCGATCAAAAGCGGCGGCTGGTTGACCAGCGCACGGGCGATGGCAACCCGCTGCTGCTCGCCGCCGGAAAGCTCACCGGGATAGGCGTCGCAGCGATGGGTCATGCCGACCTGATCCAGCACTTCGGGCAGTTTTTTGCGTATTTCCCGGCGCGGCTGGCCGAGCACCTGGCAGGCGAAGACGATATTTTCCCAGACGGTGCGCTGCGGCAAAAGGCCGTAGTCCTGAAAAACGATTCCCATCTGGCGGCGCAGCAGGGGCACATCACGTGCCCGGAGCCGTGTCAGGTCGTAGCCCGCGACAACGAGAGCGCCGGAGGAAGGAAGAAGGTCGCGGTATAAAAGCCGCAGCAGCGTTGATTTGCCCGCGCCGGTCGGCCCGACAAGAAAGACGAAGTCGCCGCCGGGGATGCACAGGGAAACGTCGCAAAGGGCATCTACCTCGCCCTTGTACGTAACCGATACGTGCGACATCTCGATCATGGCGCGGCTATTATAGCGTACCGGCGGGCAGGCTGGCAAGAATACGGATAGGCCAGTGGGGATAAAGAGGCCGATGCGCGCGCCGCTCTGGACACGCACGCATCGGCCTTAAAGCAGCCCGGTGGGCGATTTACTGGGCCATGGCGACGAAATCGCTCATGACCAACTGGTAGGTGTTGGCTTGGGGATCAAAGCTGGCGGTGAACTTCGTCGGGTAGCGTGTGGCCCGCCCCAGCACGGCGGGACGCGGCACATCCAGGCTGATGGGCGTCTTTTGCAGCATCAGCGTCTGCGTTATCATCGGTTCCAGAAACGTCATCCGCCCGCCCCAATAACCCAGGAGCATGGAAGCCGTGAAAGGCGGCGCTCCGGGGGCTAACTCAGCGGCAGGGAGCGCGTGAACGCCCATCTGGGGTACCGCTGCTTCCGGGCCGGGATAGACGTAACCCTGTGGGATGCGGTCAGCGGCGGGCGGCGTCGGGTCAGGCGGCGCTATCTGCCGCACCTCCTGCTCCGTCATGTTATAGAAGTGGAAGTCGAAGTGGCCGGCGGCGTATCTCTCCGGCGGATGCCCGCCAGGGTTCCAATGCAGCTCGAAGTGGTCTAAAAAGGTAGTGGACAGCGCCTCTACGGGGAAGCGAAGTACCGCAATCGCCCCGAGCGGCCCCTGCCCCGGCTGGGCTGGCGGATTCTGCACCACCGCAAGCGGCAGCACCACCCCGACCTGGGTAACGACGTCGTTGTCCAGAATCGCATAGGATATCACTTCCGCCCCCGACACGACCTGGGTCTGCCCCCGGACTACGCGCCGACCGCTGCCGCCGCCGGAATCCATGCCGCCATCGCAGCCGGAGACTCCGATCACCATCAGGGCGGCGATTGCCGCTCCGAACACTCTGTTTCGCATCTTTGCCTGCGCGTTCACTTTACCGTCCTCCTTGAAATGTCTTTCCGCATCGAAATACTTTCAGCGCTACTGTTCTCTTTCACGTCACTAAATCCTGCGCATGTTGTAAGTTGCTTCGCAGCGGGATATAATTGAATTATCAAAAGTGCGGTCTGGCCCCACCGCGCGCCAAGCGGGCCGGAAGCGAATTGCCGATCCTTGAAAAAATTGTTTCTTCCACACCACGGCCGGCAACGACAATGGGCGACGACGGGCAGTCGTCCCCACCTCGGGTACCGCTGACCGCCAAGCAGCACAAAGTTACGGACAACCTGGGACAACTTCTGGACGTGCTGCCGCCGCGCATGCGCCTTTGCCTGGAGCGCGAAGAGCGGCTGGACGACCTGCTGGAGATCGTGATGGATCTCGGACGGGCTGCCGAGGCGCGCTTTCCCAGCCGCGTGATCGAGCTATGTCCCACGTCGCCGAGCAACCACGAGGTAATCGCCGGTGACTCCGCGCCTATTCCCGGCACCGAGGAAGCGGACTGCAACACAGCGGCTAATGAGGTGACCAGCGAGGACATTGATTATGTCACGGCGCGCATTGGGGCCTTCGGTGAGGATAACCGCGCAGGTATTGAGCGTACGCTGCACCGCATCTCGGCGATTCGCAACCGCAAGGAGCGTATCGTCGGGCTGACCTGCCGCATCGGGCGCTCGGTATACGGCACCATCGATATCATCCGCGACATTGTCGAGGAGGGTAAGTCGATCCTGATGCTGGGCCGTCCCGGCGTCGGCAAGACCACCAAGCTGCGCGAAGTCGCCCGCATCCTGTCGGACGAGTTCAAGAAGCGCGTCGTTATCGTTGATACGTCGAACGAAATCGCGGGCGACGGCGACATTCCGCATCCGGCCATCGGGCGCTCGCGCCGCATGCAGGTGCGCGTTCCCGAACAGCAGCACGGGGTCATGATCGAGGCGGTCGAGAACCACATGCCGCAGGTGATCGTCATCGATGAGATCGGCACGGAGCAGGAAGCGTTCGCCGCCCGCACCATCGCCGAGCGTGGCGTTCAGCTTGTCGGCACGGCGCACGGTAACAGCCTGGAAAACCTGCTGCTGAACCCGACCCTTTCCGACCTGGTCGGCGGCATCCAGTCGGTGACGCTGGGCGATGAGGAAGCACGCAAGCGCGGAACGCAGAAGACGGTTCTGGAGCGCAAAGCCCCCCCCACCTTTGATGTCATCATCGAAATTATCGAGGTGGATAAGCTGGCGATCCACCATGATGTCGCCAAGGTCGTGGACAAGCTTCTGCGCGGACAGCAGCCGCGCCCGGAGATTCGTGTCCGCAACACCACCGGCGACGTGGAAATCGTGCAGAAGGCCGAGATGCCGCCGGATCGCGGCGGCGAGCGCAACGGTTATGGCCGGGGCGGCTACAACCCCGATTCCGACCGTCTGGACGACATGACCGGACGCGACAACGCCGGGGAGCCACCCGCCAAACGCA
This sequence comes from Armatimonadaceae bacterium, assembly GCA_030447685.1. Lineage (GTDB taxonomy): Bacteria > Armatimonadota > Armatimonadia > Armatimonadales > Armatimonadaceae > JAUJOK01. The sequence goes on along the minus strand of JAUJOK010000071.1, from coordinate 9,061 downwards.
ATCTGCCCGCGACCGTGCGTATCTTCCCGTACGGCGTATCGCGCTCGCGTTTGGAGCGGGCCATCATGCAGCTTCGGGTACCCGCCTACGTATCGCGGGATATGGCCGAAGCGGATGTGGTGATTTCGCTCAAGGCGACGTTCCGCCGTGAGCCGACGAAGCTTCAGGAGGCGCGCAGCAAGAACATTGCCGTGTACCTGGTCAAGAGCAACACCTACATCCAGATTGAGGGTGTGATGCGGGAGATTTTCGGAATCGATGGCGCGGCGCAGGCTTCGGACGAAGAGGCGGCGATTCAGGAGGTCGAGGAGGCTATCGAGCATGTTCAGGGCACGGGCGAGCCGATGGAATTAGCGCCGCAGAACTCCTTCATCCGCCGCATGCAGCACCAGATGGTCGAGCAGGCGCAGCTTCTTTCCGAAAGCGTCGGCGTCGAACCCAAACGCCGCATCCGTATCTCGCGCCGTTAAATTGGCGCATTTGAAAGCAAGGGCAGGGACATGTTGTCCCTGCCCTTTTTATTTGTGCAGCGCCGGGCTTCGGGTATCATGAACTCGTCATGCAGCGTGCGAAATAAGGAGATAGGCAGGGATGACGATACGCGAACGAACCGAGGCGCTGGAGCGGGAAAACCTGTCGGAGTTCGCTGCTAAATCGGCGGATTCGCGCGGGCGGATGCGGTCCGAAGAGATGGACCCCATTCGCACGGCCTTTCAGCGTGACCGCGACCGCGTGCTCCACTGCAAAGCCTTCCGCCGCCTGAAGCACAAGACGCAGGTGTTCCTCGACCCCGAAGAGGACCATTATCGCACCCGCCTTACCCACACGCTGGAAGTCGCCCAGATCGCCCGTACGGTTGCGCGCGCCCTGCGTTTGAACGAGGACCTGACGGAAGCCATCGCGCTTGCCCACGACCTCGGGCATCCCCCCTTCGGCCACGAGGGCGAGGAGGCGCTGGACGAGGTGCTTCAGGAGTACGTGCCCGACGAGCGTTTTCGCCATTATGAGCAGTCGCTGCGCGTGGTGGATGTGCTGGAAAAAGGGGGCCAGGGGCTGAATCTGACCTATGAGACGCGCGAGGGCATCCTCGGCCATTCCAAGGGCAAAGCCGACCTTTTCGCCGCGCCTGCGGAATCGCCTGCCCCGTCGCCCGGCGGCCTGCCGCTGGAGGCGACCGTCGTTCGTATCTGCGACCGCATCGCCTATGTCAACCACGATATCGACGACGCCGTACGCGCGGGGCTGCTTACGCCGGATGCGCTGCCCCATGAAACGCTTGAGCTTCTGGGCAGGACACACGGCGACCGTATTACGACGATGGTGCTGAATGTCATCGAGACCTCGATGAACCGGCCCGCCGTCTCCATGTCCGAGCCGATCCTGGGCGCGCTGAACCGCCTCAAAGACTTTCTGTTTACCAATGTTTATATTCAAAAGAATGCCGCCAAAGCCGAGCTTGCCAAGGCGAATGAACTGCTCAAGCGTCTGTTCCGTTTGTATATGGAGCAGCCGCACCTGATTCCCTATGGACGTGCCGCCGGGGAGATGGACACGGCTGCGCGCGCCTGTATCGTGCTGGATTATATCGCCGGTATGACCGACCGCTACGCCGGGGAGCAGTTTCTGCGCCACTTCTTCCCGCAAAACTGGTCGGCCCCAATTTCTCCGCTGCCCTGACGGACACTTCCTGATGAACACTCAATTGCGACCCCTGCACTACGCGCTTTGCCTGGTTTCGCTTTTGTTTGCGGGCCTGCCCCCCGCCGCATCGGCCCAGACGATCACGGTTTCGGCGGATGTGGTCGGTCGCACGCCGACGCATTTGGGCTACAACATGGGGGAAAACCTTCCCGGCAGCAACGTCACCGGCTGGCTGCGCTACACGGAAATGAACGCCGCGCGTGTGTGGTGGTCGCAGGACGCCTGGCCCTCGAACCCTGCCCCGTGGGCCGGGAAAGCGGGTGACCTGGCGAAATTCGAAGTGGAACGGGCGCGGCTGCGGGCCGATCCGGTCGGCGGCGCGGATTGGAAAGCACACGAGGCGACCATCGCGCGCGCCTATGGCGGCGTCCCGGCGGGCACTATAGGACACGCATTCACACTTTCCGAACTGCGGAAGCTCCATGTGGACGTGCTGATAATGATGGGACGTTCCACGAAGCGCAATGCCTTCGAAACCGCCGACGGCAAACCGGACTGGTTTGGCCGCTGGACCTATTGGCGCGGCGTCTACCTGAACGCCTTTTATTTGGCACGACACTATGATGCGCAGCGGTTTCAGCTTTTCAACGAGCCGGACCACCCGAACAGCAAACATATCGAGCAGCCCGACTATCTGCGCCGCCTACAGCTTGGCTCCGACGCCGTGCAGGCCGCGCTGGCCGATGTCAACCGCCTGTACGGCAAGTCGCTCCGCCCGCGCCTCTCCGCGCCGGTGACGGCGGGGATGATCGTCTTCGGCCCGCGCACGGGCCGCCCGGACACGCGCGATGCCCGGACCGGCTGGGGCGAACTGATACTGCGCCGCCGCAAAGACGATTTTCCCGGTCGCAGCGCGGAAAACCACTCGCTGTTCCAGGTGTACGCCTTTCAAAGCTATGGGCGCAACCCGGCCACGGTCGCTAAGAACCTGCCTGAACTGCGCCGCCTCGTTACCACGGCTAACGGGGGCGCGCCAATGCCGATCCTGGTCTCCGAGATGAATGTCAGCACGGCGGGTAATTTCGCGAAGACGACCGATACGCTCGATACGCCGCGCTACTATGCGGCGTTTGGTGCGGTCGCCGCCGCCTATGTGAATGCGGGCATTGATGAGGTGTATGTCTTCCGCCTCACGCAGAACGAGAACGCCGAGGGGGTGGTCAAGAAAAACGGCACGCACCGTATCGATAAGCGGGACCCGCTGAAAAATATCCTCGCCAGCACCAAAGGGGCGGAATCGGTACGTCTGTTCTTTCGTGGTTTTAAGGGGGGGCGTGTGCGACTGGCCGCGCCGACCGTTTCGGACGCTCAGATACACGCCGCCGCCGCCCGCGACGAAACCGACGGTACACACACGCTGATGGCAGCAAACCTCGGCGCGGCGCATAGTGTCACTCTCGATCTTTCCGCCTGGAAGCTGCCCGTGAACGCGCTGACGACGGTGGAGGAGGTCAGCGAGACGCATCACGGCGACATCCGAAGCGCGCTTGCACTGCCGCCCACCGGAAAACTGACCTTACCGCTCGCCGCCGATTCGGTTGTGCTTGTCACCGTGCGGCCTGCGTTCAGCGGCATATCCTCCACATGTCTTCCTGCTTCGGTAAAGCAGAACACAGCCCGTGTTGAGACGCCGGTAACTGCGAGTGGGCGCGTTCTGCTTGCGCTGCGTGCGGCGGAATCTGCAAAAACGTCCAAACGGGTGCGCGTTTACGGCGGCGCGGGCAGCGTTTCGCAGGCTGATCTTCTGGGTCAGACGACGCCTGGTTCCAGGCCGGGCGAAATGATCGTGGACGTGACCCGCTATGTGAAAGCGTCTGTGGGCAAACCGCTGACCTTTCAAGTCATGGGGGAGGATGCCGCAGGCTCGTTCACCATCGGCGCGGCGGAACTGCGCGTTTTCGGGCGGAGATAGGGAAGACAGTTCGCGGGTTTGACGCCCATGCGCTCTGGTGTATACCTTCCACGGCACCTTTACACTGCCGGAACCTTAGAAAGCTACTGCTATGGCAGAAAACACAGCAGCGGACCGCTTTATCGAGGCTTTAGGCCGATTGGAGGCGGAACGCGACCTGGAAAGCATGATCGCCCTGTTCGGCGATAGCGCGGAGATCGGCAACAACGTTGCTTCCAGGACATTTCAGGGCAAAGAAGGCGCGCGCGAGTTCTGGACTACCTACCGCGACACCTTCCATGACGTTCGCTCTACCTTTCACAACCGAATCGTCACCGGGGAGCGCGCCGCCCTGGAATGGACGACGGAAGGCACGACGAGCAGCAGCGGCAGTAGCGGCGGCGCTCCCTTCCAGTACGACGGGGTGAGCATCCTCGAAATCGAAGGGGACGAAATCACGCGCTTCCGTGCCTATTTCGATGGGCGCGAACTGGGAAAGCAGATCGAACACGATGCTCCCGGCCCGGACCCCGCCGACACCAACGAAAACTCCGCCGGTTTGATTCAGGATTAGCACCCCGCACGAGATGGGCCGTCGCCTCAAAAGAAGAGTGCGGCGGCCTGTTCCAGGGAAGTGACTTCCCAGTCCGGCGCGCACCGGGCGAAGCGGTTCGGCGGGTCATAGGGCCATTGGATACCGACGGTGCGCGTTCCGGCAGCGCGTCCCGCCGCAATATCCGCCCACAAATCTCCTACCATCACGGCATTCTGCGGGGCCACGCCCAGATGGCGGCAGGCGTGAAGCACAGGGTCGGGGTGGGGCTTGAAGCGCGGAACATCCTCACGAGCCACCAGCAGGTCGTGCGGCAGGCCCAGGCGGCCCAGCAAGCCCTCCGACACGCGGCGGCAGTTTCGCGTAATGATGGCGACGGGCAGGCCGCGCTCCCCACGCAGGTAGTGCAGCAGCGCAGATGCCCCGGCTACCGGGTGCGGGTCCATGCATCCTTCCACCTCGATGGCTTCTAAAATCGCGTACGCTTCCCGTCGCGCCGCCGCGCCAGCCGTTTCTCCCAGCGCGCCCGCCATCTTTCCCACAATTTCGAGAATGTCTTCTTCGCCTGCCGTTGCCGCTTCGGTGCCGCGCTGCGCCGACAGCACGTGCATTTCCCGCCGCATCCGGCCAAAGTCGATAAACGTCCGCGCCAGTGTCCCGTCCAGGTCGAACAGAACGGCATAAATATCGGTCAGTCCCCGCATTCTTATCCGTTATACCCTGCCGCCTCTAAGGGAACGCCGCCCCTGCGCCGATGATACGAACAGAGGCGGCGCGCGTGCGTCCGTCTTCATCCACCGAACCGAAAGGAGGCAGTGTTCGTGATACTTGGTGCCCGAGGCGCTCCGGCGACTGCGGGTCTACCGTCGAAGGAAAGGTTAGCGCAAACTGCGCCGAGTGCCGGACCGTTACCCACGGAAGCCTCGTCGTTCAACCAGACGCTGACGCAGCTAACCACTTCCCCGACAGAAGACACCCCGACCGAAACAGAGGCAGCGGCGGTGGCAGAGGCGGCCACGGAGCCGGGAACGGCGGACAGCGAGGAAACCGGCGTGGATTCGCCCGCGCTCGCTCTTCCCGACCCGGCCCTGCTCCTGGCGTTCGCGCCCGGCGCGCCGTCCGCGCTTCCGAACGCGAGCGGCGAAGCGGCGGCGGCGGCTTTATCCACCTCGGCTGCCGTATCCCTTCAAGCGTCGGAGGAGGCGGCGGCAGAACCCGTCGCTGAGGCGCAAAACGCAGGCGGGGCGGAAAAGGACGTTTCCCTCGCTTCTTCGGAAACCCCGTTCTCGGAGGCCGCTTTTGCCGCGGCGCTGGCGGGCACGGGAGCCGACCCCGCAGTGAGAAGCAGGGAGCGTGCGGAGACGGCGGAGCGTGTGACCGGGCCGGTGCAGGCGTTCTTTCGCGAGATGCCGGACGCACCGGGAACCCATGAAATCATTCTGACCCTTACCCCCGATTCTCTGGGCGAACTCAAAATCCACGTCACCACGACGGCGGACGGCGAGGTGCGCGCCGCGATCATCGCGGCCACGCCGGAGGCAAAAGCGGCACTGGAAACGAGCATTGAGGGCCTGCGCCACACGCTGACCGAGCGCGGCCTGAAGCTTGAGAACTTTTCGGTGACGCTGCCCGCGCCGGAATCATCGTCCGGCGCGGCGGGGAGCCAGATGTTCCTGGCGCACGGCGGCAGCGGACAGGGACAGCAGGAGGCGTTTCGGCCCGGCTTCGCCGCCTTCCGGGGTTATCGTCAGGACGACAGCAGCGTTGAACCTGTTCTGCCGCTCGCCATGAATCGGTGGTCGGCGTGGGACGGCATTAACCTGCTGGTGTAACGGAAAGGTTTACGAAAATGATAGTGAACGCGCCCGGACGAACCGGGACAGCCGCCACGGGAAAACAGGCGGACAGAAGCACGGGAACGGCGAGCAAGGCGGACTTTCTGCGCCTGCTGACGGAGCAGCTTCGCCACCAGGACCCGCTGAACCCGATGGAAGACAAGGACATGATGGCGCAGCTCGCCCAGTTTTCCGCGCTGGAAGAGACGCAGAAGATGAACCAGACGCTTACCCGCCTGACGGCAGGTGACCAGATGGCCCAGGGCGCGGCCTTCCTGGGCAAAAAGGTGACGGGCGCGCTGCCCGCCTCGTTTGACGCCTACGGCAACGCAGTAGCGGGCAAAACGGTTTCCGGCGTAGTCGAAAGCGTCGCTTTTCGGAACGGCGAAGTCTTCCTGAAGATCGGCGGTAATGGCGAAATCCCGCTTTCCGCCGCGACCACGGTGGAAACGGCGCGCTGAGGCACAAACATGGATGAGATAACACTGCGGCAGATGCACTCCTTCGACCCGGCCATACGTCGGGAGGGGGGAAGCGCCCCGAACCGGCAGAACGGAACGAACGCCGCCCCGACAGGCCCGTCGTTCCAGGAGGTGCTTCAGGAGCGGATCGCCACGGATGCGCCACGGGCCGGATCGGCGGCGACCCTGCCGACGCTGAAGTTCTCCGCGCACGCGCAGACACGCCTTCAGTCGCGCAGCATCCCGTTCGGCCCGGACGAGGTAGAACGGCTGCAAACGGCGGTCGGCAAGGCGCAGGCGAAGGGCGCGCGCGAATCGCTGATCCTGATGGACGGCGTCGCCCTTCTGGTATCGGTGAAGAACCGCACAGTGATTACGGCGGTGGACGCGGCCTCCTTAAAGGACAACGTCTTCACCAACATCGATTCGGCGGTTATCTGTTAGGCAGCCTTCACCCCCAGCCCCCTCTCCCACGCTGCGGCGAGAGGGGGCTGGGGGTGAGGGCAACCAACAACACGGGCAGGACTTCCTTTGAATAAGGAAGATGCCCTCGACGCGGCCCCCGAACGATAGACGGGGCCGGAGAGGACAACGACAAAGACAATGGTTCAGGCAATGTATTCGGCGGTGTCGGGCGTGCAGGCCCACCAGACCCGCCTCGACGCTATCGGCAACAATATCGCCAACGTTAACACGGTCGGTTATAAGGCGGCCCAGGTGACATTTCAGGAGCAGATGTCCAACACCCTGCGCGGCGCGAGCATGAGCCAGAGCAGCGGCAGCGGCGGCGTCAACCCGATGCAGGTCGGTCTGGGTGTCAAGCTGGGGGCGATCACGACGATGCAGGCGCAGGGCGCGCTCCAGCAGACCGGCAAACCCTCCGATCTGTCCCTCCAGGGCGACGGCTTCTTTCTTCTCGGCGGTGGCGATGTGACGACCTACACCCGTGACGGCGCTTTTGTGCTGGATGCAGGCGGCAATCTGGTGAGCGCGGCGACGGGCCAGAAGCTGCTGGGCTGGCCCGCGCAGCCGGACGGAACGGTGGATACGTCCGTGCCGGTGACGGCGAACTCTTCGCTCCGCATTCCGCTGGGAACGATGACGGCGGCGAAGGCGACCGGCAGCATCGATTTCGGGGGTAATCTGGACGCCGGAGCCACTGTCGGGGATACGTATACGCGCACCGCGCAGGTCTTCGACAGCCTGGGCAACGCGCACGAGGTCGCTTTCCGCTTCCAGCGCGTCGCGTCTGCCGCTCCGGGAACGTCCGGCTGGGAGTTCACCACCTCGGTAAACGGCGGCGCTTTTTCCGCGCCGGGTGCGGCCAGCGGCAGCGGGACGCTCGCCTTCGATGCGTCCGGCAAACTGACCGGGGCGACCGGCTCCGTCACCGTCACCCCGGCGAACGGCGCGGCTCCCTTTACGATCAAACCGGACTTTGGCGGCGTCAGCCAGCTTGCCGGGGAATACACCACGAACGCGCTGGAACAGGACGGTTTCCCGCTGGGCGCGCTGCAATCGTATGCTATCGGCGAAGACGGGACGATAAACGGCGTCTTCTCGAACGGCATGAGCCGCGATCTGGGACGTATCGCGGTGGCGCGGTTCGCGAACGAGACGGGGCTGGAGAAGATTGGGGCGAACCAGTTTCGCCCGACGGCCAACTCCGGCGGCGCGCTGGTGACGCCGCCCGACGTTTCCGGGGCGGGCCGTGTTTCGGCGGGCTATCTGGAGCAGTCCAATGTCAGCCTGGCGGATGAGTTTTCCAATATGATCATCACGCAGCGCGGCTTCCAGGCCAACACGCGTATCGTCACCGCCGCCGATGAGATTCTGCAGGACCTGATCCAGATGAAGCGGTAAGAACGCGTCGAAAGAGTCACCGTCGAATGAATTCGAGGCTGTAAAAGTACGAAGCCTGCCTTCGCAGGCTGAATTCTTCAGTTCGCGAAGGCGGACTTTGTACCCTTCAAGCCTCGAATTTATTCGACGGCATCACACAGTCGGTTCCCGTACTATTACGGTGGTTGCGCCGAGCCGAATCACGGCATAAGTAAGAGGGTTCCCCGTGGAATCATCAGGCAGGCCGGACGCCGCCACCCCGAATCGAAAACAAACATGGCGGAAAACGCGGAAAAAACCGAGAACCAAAGACCGAGAAAGCTGCCGCTCCCTTTTCTGGCGGGTGCGGTGGTTCTGCTTATCGCGGCCACCTTCTTTTTTGGCCGGACGGTGGGCGCGGGTTCCCCCAAGAAGCCCCGCAAGCCCGCGCCCGGCTACCGGCTGAAACTGGAAGAGATGGTGGTAAACCTGCGGGGCCGGGATAGATTCATCAAAGTCGCTCCGGAAGTGGAGTTCGCAAAGCCCGCGAAAACGTCCACGTCCGATAATTTCTCGCCCTTTATCAGCCGTATCGAAGGCGTGTTGACGGTGGTTTTACGGGTGACACCGCTGGATGCGCTGGAAACCGAGGAAGGAATACGGCGCGTGGAACGCCAAATGAACGAGCTTATCAACCGGGCCATCGTGGAGCCGGACGGCAGCGTTCGAAACGACACCCAGCGTAAAATCGCCCACCCGTAGCCGCGTTCTATATCTGAAGAGCACACTTCTGAACACC
>JAUJOK010000070.1 GCA_030447685.1 Armatimonadaceae bacterium | reverse complement strand
GCTCCCCCCCGCCCGCCTGGCCTCGCCGCGGCCCGCGCGCCCCCCCCCGCTGCCTTTCGCCCCCCCCCCCCCCCCGCGCCGCCCCCCCGCCCAGCCGCTCCCCCCCCCGACCCCCCCCCCCCCGCCGCACCCCTCCACCGCCTGGATCTTCTTTTGTCTGCCACCGCCGAGAGGACCGGCGTGCTGCCAGTTGTAAACGGCAGCCAGAAAGATCTCGAACTTATAAAAGAGATAGAAGAACCAGAGCGAGAACCCGACCTCGGCGGGCAGCAGGTACGCCAGCCCGACCGCCAGGAAGAAGATATTCGCCGGGAACCAGCCCAACTGGTTCCAGGGCTGCACCGTCAGATATTCGCTGACGTTGAACTGGGTGCGGATATCAGGGATGGACGGGTACAGGACGTGCAGCCCCTTGATCGTGTGGAGGAGGGTGATCAGCCCGACCGCGACCCAGAGCAGCGGACTACGGAACAGCGGGTTCACCAGCCGCCCCGGTTCCGGCTCCTCGGCCATCATCACCGGCAGGACCACGAGCGGAAAGGTGAACTTCTCGTTTTCCACCCACTGCTTGCGCAGAACGCTGGCGACGCAGAAGGTGGCGGTAAGAAAGAAGACGGCGAGCAGCCCCCAGGCCAGGAGCGGGATCGCCCACGCTTCCCAGGGAATCCGCTCCTGCCCCCGCGGATAGCCGACGAAGAACGCGTCCGCAGCCTCCTTATCGGTGACGGAGAGCCACCGGGGCGAGTTGCCCCAGATCTTGTATTCCCAGGCGTTTGTGGCGTTCGAGAAGTAGGCGGGCGCGACGATGTGGGGCAGGAAATAACGCATCATTCCGGAGGACGGCAGGCCGGAGGCGACGGTAATCAGGGTCCAAATGGTCAGCATCTCGCCGGCGGTGAAGGCGGCGCGTGGCCGCCACTTTCGCAGCGCGACGTTGATGATGCCGGCAAAGACGAGCAGCACGAACAGGGAGCCAATGGGAAACTGTGTGCCCGCGATATAGGTCGCGCCAACCTTGAAGTCGTTGTAGGGCGTGATGGCGCAAAGGATAGCCGCAAAGAGAAGGCCGAATGTCACCGCACGCGGGCTGACGGCGCGGGCAGGCCGGCCTGTCGCCGCCACCGCTCCCGGGTCATTCTCCTCCCGAGTCGCGCTTGAGCGCGACAGGGTCTGCTCCGGCGCGGAAACGTGCTCCACAGCAGCAGGTCGGGCGGTCTCTTTGGCGCGGTCCGCACGCGATTTGCGACTCAATGAATTTTAGCTCCTTTGGGGCGTCCGATCTGTGGCCAAAAGCAGCACAACCCTCCACAACTCCCCAGTCGGCCCTATCTCCCCGGCTGTACGGGCTGCGCCCAGGCCGTCTCGACCTCGCCGGGCACAGAGGGATTTGCCTGCGGCTTCGAAGAGACGATTTTCGCCCGCACATAGAGTTCATCGCCCTTGAGCACATAGCGCGCCGATGGTCCCTTCACCTGGGCGAGCACGGTTCCAATATCACGGCTGTAGCGGCGGGTGACGGGAAGCGGCTTACCATCCGCGCCGAGGGCGGGTGTGCTGCTGCGATCGTAGTCTTTGCGCGTGCCGATGAACGGCGTCGTGTAGGTGACGCCCACTTCCGGCTCGATCTCCAGCCAAAGCGCGCCGTCCCCGAAGCGCACGTCCTTCAGCCGCACCCCGGTTGAGGCGTAGAAGTCACCCCCTTCCAGCGCGGCGATGAGCGATTCCGGCGTCAGATACCGGGCGCGGACCATGACCCAACCGCGTCCGGGATTGCTCTGGTTCGGTTTCTGCTCGTGGTAATGGTGCGAGTCGTCCGTCGCGATGCCGTAGAGGAGCTCCCCCTGTGGCTGCGTCAGGCGTTGCGTCAGAGCAATATCCCACAGCCGCTCCGTGCTCGGGTGCTGGGCGTCACCGTGGTTATGGACGGCGGGGTGGCCGTTGTAGACCTCGAACAAACGCTCCCCGCGCAGCCGGGCGATGTCTTCGGCGGTCACGGCCCAGCCGAAGTTCGGGTGGTTGAGATGGGGCAGGATCGGCTGCCCCGTCCGCTTACGCTGCTCCAGAACCGCATTGATGTTGTTCTGCATCACCTCCAGGACGCTGCCCCCGCCCTGCGGCAAGATCAACTCCAGCAGGTTCGTCGCGTTCAGGTGGATCGGGAGCGCGCCGAACCGGTCCGAGATCTCCTCGCTCTGGAGCAGAAGAAACCGGCCCGGCTCTTCGAAAAGGAAGCGGTATTCGTTCAGCGGCTTCAGGCGCACGAGTGCCTTGCCGTTCTCACTGCGCTGCTCGACCCACGAATCACCGAAGCGCTTGCGGTAGTTCTCCAGCGCCGCCGCCCCGCCCCGATTCGTCTGAGCGTCAATCCACCGCTGCCCCTGCGCCAGCACGTTGTGATCGGACAGAGCCAGGAAGTGGTAGCCGCGCTGCTTGTACCAGTCCACGATCATCTCGGGGTAGTCATTGCCGTCGCTCCAGAGCGAGTGCGTGTGCAGGTTTCCCTTCCACCAGCGCAGCGGTGGCGGCGGCGCATTAGTCTGGGCGGCGGCGGCCCGTCCGAAGGCAAAAAGGGCGAGGCCGGCGAGCGCGACGCTCAGGCAGAGTGAAATTGAGTTTATAAAAGTCTTCATTGCGTCTGGGATGCCTCTTTCACCTTTCCTGGCTCGCGAATGCCTTTGCCCTGCCGATGCGTCAGCGCATCCCCCAAATCCGCGCGCGCCTTCTCGGCCAGATCGAGAAGGCGTCGCACGATGTCCGGGTGTCGCTCTGCCACATCGGTGGTCTCGCCCACATCCGCATTCAGATCGAATAACTGCGCCCGTTCGACGTTGCGCTTCTCATACTTTGCCGGTATCCCGCCGCTACCGCCGGGACGTCCGCCGAGTGTGCGGTAGGCGTGCGGCAGATGGAGCTTCCAGCGGCCATCCCCGCTGGAAACGGCCTGAAGCTGGTTATTTTCGTAGTACCAGTAGTAGCCCTCGTGCGGGTTTTTCGCGCCCTTTTGACCGGAGAAAAGCGGCCAGGCATTCAGCCCATCAATCCTGTGTCCTGGCAGTTTCGCGCCGACCAGCTTCGCAAGCGTGGGAAACAGATCAATAGTCATCAGCATCTCACCGCTACTCGTGCCTGCGGGAATGCTGCCGGGCCAACGAAGGATGCATGGCACCCGCGTGCCGCCTTCCCAGCTTGTGCCTTTTCCTTCCCGAAGCGGCCCCGCAGAGCCGGCATGGTTGCCGTAGCTAAGCCACGGGCCGTTATCAGAGGTGAAGATTACGAGCGTCTCGCGGTCAATGCCGCACCGTTTGAGCGCCTTCAGTACCTCACCGACGCTCCAGTCAATCTCCATCAGGACATCACCGTAGAGACCGTGGCCGGATTTTCCTTTGAACTTGCTGCTCACATACAGCGGCACATGCGGCATGGAGTGCGCCAGATAGAACAAGAAGGGCCTGTCCTTATTGCGCTCAATGAACTGCACAGCACGCTCCGTATAAAGCGTGGTAAGCTGCGCCTGATCCTCGTGGCCCAGGCCGAGCTTTACTACTTGGTCACCATCGATCAGCGGCAAAGGCGGGTAGGTGCCCGCCCTGGCTTCGGGTGGTGAGGCCACATGTCGTTGGAGTACGGCAGGCCCAGGTACTCATCGAAGCCGTGGTGTGTCGGGAGGAAGCGCTTGTGGTGTCCGAGGTGCCATTTGCCTGCCATACCAGTCACATAACCCTGCTGCTTCACAAGTTCGGCAAGCGTCATCTCCGTATCGGAAAGGCCATGCTTGGCGCCCGGCCCCAGCGCGCCATGGATGCCGATGCGGTTCGGGTAACAGCCGGTAAGAAGGGCCGCGCGCGAGGCCGAACAGACCGGCTGTGCGACATGGAAGTTAGTGAACTTGCGCCCTTCGGCTGCCATGGTGTCCAGGTTCGGCGTGGCATCCCCTTTCGCACCGAACACGCCCACATCGCCATACCCCTGATCGTCGGTGAAGATAATGATGATATTGGGTCTGTCTGCCCGCGATGAGACCTTCATGGCGGGCGCTGTACCAGCTGCGAGCGCCGTTCCGGTGGCGGCAAACAGCACTTGCCTGCGGGTGAGGTGAAAAGACATGGATGTCACGTTCCTTCGTTCGTTCTGTCTTCATTTTAACAGCGGGCTACCGATAGTGTTTTTTTGTTCGCTTTCGCAGTGGCAGCGCCATCGTGACTAAAGGCTGCGGTCGCAATGTCTTGTCTGCGCACGGTATCGCTGCTCCACTGCAAGCGCAGCAGCGGCGATGGCACGCCTGCCTGACGCCGCGCGTAGAAGAGCCGGAACGGATGCTTGCCCGCCCGCAGCCGTATTGTGCCGCTGACCTCACTGCCCGCCTGGTAGCCCCGGTCGGCATCGATAACGGTCGCCTCGTGGATGCGCAGCACGGCCCCGGTATCGGTGGTCAGATGGAAGGTGTACTCGCCATCCGCCGGCACCTGAATGTAGCCGCTGAAGGCTATCCCCACATCCTTTGCACGCGGCAGCCCGGCGGCGGCGACATCAAGCCGCGCAAACGCCTGTAGCGGACGGCTTCAGGCCATTGAGATTGGCCACCCAGGGCAGGGGCTGCTCAATGGCGCGCCAGAGGACGCCAGCCGCTGTGTTCGCGGGATGGGCGGCGGGCACCGGTTCGTCATCGTAAGGCCGCGGCGCACTGGCATCGGGACGGCGCACGCGCAGGACGGTATCCTTCATCTGCTGTTGCAGTGCGGCCCGCGTGGGATCGCCGGCGAGGTTATTCTTCTGTTGCGGGTCTGTGGCGACGTTGTAAATCTCGAACGGGTCGGCGTGGCTCTGGATGTCGTAGCGCACGCCCATGAAGTCGCCCATGCGCAGCGCCTGCATCTGGCGGCGCACGCGGCCCCGGTGGATCGGCAGAAACTCTTCATAGGGCGGCGTTTTTGCCCGTTCAAAGTACTCGATGTAAACCTGCGACGGCTTTTGCGCGGCAGCGTTGCCGCGCAGGGTGGGCACCAGCGAGACGCCGTCGCTTCGAGCCGGCGCGGGCAGGCCAGCGAGTTCGCAGAACGTGGGCATCCACTCCCAGACCGCGGAGGGCACACGCCCCACGCCCCCCGCCCGAACCGGGCCCGGCCAGCGCGCCAGCGCGCCGACCCGGATGCCGCCGACCCCCAGAACGCGCTTGATGCCGTCGTGCGGGCCGAAGCTGTTCCAAAACGGAGGCTCGTACGCTTCCTTCAGATAGGATTCACGGCTCGGCCCGTTGTCGGAGGAAAAGACCACGAGGGTGTCGCCGTCCACGCGCAGATCTTTGAGCAATTGAAGCAGGTCCCCGACACTGTCGTCAATGCGCCGCACGTTCGTGGCATAGCGCTGGTAGACATCCGGCCAGGGCTTCTCCGGAGTGGTGGGATCATGGTCGTCATCCCAGGTCGCCCTGGCATAATCCGGGTGACAATAGGAGTCGGGCGTGCCGGTCGCGGTGTTGATCATCTGCCCGATCTTGCCCTGCCACTGCACGCCGTCGGTGCGTCCGCCACCCGGCGGATATGCCTGCGTGGGCAACTGCAAGGCCGCATGGGGCGTGTCGTAGGCCAGATACAAAAAGAACGGCTGATCGGGATGTGCGGCGCGCTGGTCGATGATCCACTTCTTGGCTCGGGCCGTGAACAGATCGGTGGTGTAGCACTTATCGAGCTGCGCCGACACCTCGGTGCGATTATCCCAGACTTCTTTCGGGCCGCGCGTCAAGCCCTCCTTGGGATAATGCTCATGGCCGTCAACATGGCGGATGTAGCCGAAATAGTAGTCAAACCCGCGTTTCAGCGGGTGGGCCGGCCAGTCGGGAGGCGTGGTGGTCGGCTTGCCCTGTAGGCCCCACTTGCCGATAGCCGCCGTGGCGTAACCCGCCTGCTTCAGGACGCTGGCGAGGGTGTGGTTGTTTTCCAGTTCCTTGTCGAACTGGTTGTCGCGCACGTTGGCATGGCCTTGGTGCACGCCCAGCAGCAGCGAAGCCCGCGACGGCGCGCAGACCGGAGCCGGGCAGTAATGCTGCGGCATTTGCAGACCCTGCGCGGCCATAGCGTCCAGGTGGGGCGTCCGGTGCGCCGGTTCCGTGCGATTGTTTTTGGCGCGGCGGGCGTTCTGAAAAAACACGCCCACATCGCCGATACCCAAGTCATCGGTGAGGATGAAAATGATGTTGGGGCGTTTGGCCGGTGCAGCGGCTGCCGCTGCCGCTGCGCCAAAAAGACCGGCGAGCGCGAAGAGGGGGAGGAGGGTATATTTCATTGGTGGTTAAGGCCTATAAATTTGCTTGCGAGCGGATTCTCGCTGTCTTCGACGACTTTAGGGCAGGTTGATTCCATAGCTATCTCTGTTCTTTTTATAATTCCGGCAGAGCAAACCTATCATGAATCCAGGCGTTGCTGCAGAGGGCGCATACCAATGCAGCAGCCAGGTCGGAAACCGCCTTATTGGCTTTTCTTTCCCTGCGCCTTTGTCTTCCCCAACTGCGGGCTGTTCTTCGCCGGACCCTCACCGGTAACGGAGCAAGCTCCGGGGAATTACACCCGGAGAGATTCAAATTCAGAATCGCTCTATCGAGTACTGCTTCTGCATACCGGCCGCTCGTTCCGATTCGCTCTTACCACCGGAAGTACCGGTAGGGATCATCACCCAGTTCAAAATCGGTATGGTAGTCGCGATGATACAACCCCGCCTCCGTCTTTTTCAGATTGGCCACGCTCTTATCGCCAGCGAAGGTAGCGCCCAGATTGGCCAGCAGTTGCGACAGCGCCCGTGTCTGGCGCCAGCGGGTGAACCGAAAGTAGGTTTTGCTGTCGGCCTCGAAACGATCCGGGTCAATCTGCGAGAACAGGGCCACTCCTTTACCTTTGCTCACCCGCCCCAGCAGTCCATCTCCGCCTACGTCAACTCCGGCTTTCACCAACCAGGCTGGCGACTCCGAGCGCCAGCGCAGGTCGGAGGCGGTCAACCCCTGGGCCTCCGGCCAAGCGGGAACGTTAAGTGAGCCGACAAAGGCCGGGGCTTGATCCAGTTTCACACCCAGGCCATGATCGGACGCATTGCGCGCGAGAAACAGCATCTTGCCGCCTTCTTCCAGGTAGCTCTGTACTTCCGGCTCGCTGTACTTCACTTGCCGTCCGACAATCACCAGATCGGCATCCGGCACGATTTTATCTGCTGTCTTATAGAGAACACCCAAACCGTCCAGCGTCTTTTTGTCGCTGTCATCTCCCACCAGGATGGTACGTTGAGCACGCACCAATGGTTTAGCGGTGGCGGCATATTCAACGAGATTGCGCGCCAGCAGAGCGGCCCCCGCATCAAGCGAAACATGATCTTCCAGATCAAGCGTGGACAGGATGAGGCGCCCCTGACCGTAGTCCAACTCCATGAGTGGTGAGTACGCCAGATCAAACTCACACTCGAGAATGGGTCGCCAGCCGGTGCGGTGCGGCTTTTCCATGGCTGCGCTGCTGACTGCGCCACGGTTGCCCCAATGCCAGCCATGAGACGGCGAGCGCCACAACGGAGTCTGTAGCGGCACCTCAGGACGAGCCTCCACCAGAGTACTTTCTCCGGCCCAGTCGGAAAGGTCATGAGCGTCCAGGTTTTGCAGCGCGGGATGATCTTTGGCGACCGGAAATACGCGCCGCGCCGGGAAGGCGGCTCTTCGTAATCCCAGTTGATTGCGCAGCCACTCCGGCTGCTGGGTGCAAATCAGCACGCGCCCGCCGCCACGGAGCGTGGCTTCCAGATCAAAGGGCAGTGACTTACCGCCCGAAAGCGCTTCGCGGCCAATAATGATAAGTCCACTGGAAGGAGAGCTCGTGATAGTCCATGGCTGCGCCGCGACACCCAGGAACGCCAGCATCTTGGCCGTCTTGCCGACCGGGTCGTAGAGTGTCACCGGCTGCTTCAAAGGAGCCGGTCTGGCAAAGACGCCGAAGACGAAGGTATCCTTATGTTCGCGGATACCGATTTTGGCCGTCAGCGTAATAACACCGTCCGCTTTGGCTTTGCCGGGAGTGTCAGGTACTTTGAATTGCAAAGGCTTAAAGAGCGTCTGAGCCGGATTCAGGGAGCCTTTGCCGCTGTCTTTGGCGATCTCTTTGCCATCAACCCTGGCACTCCAGGCATAGGTGAAATTCTGCGGCGTACGCTCATCGTTGAGCAAAATTACCTGCTTGTCCACGTCCTGACCCACACGGAAGCTATGGGCCTTGGAGGTGAAGGCCGCCTTCTCGCCTGCAATCCAGGCAAGTGTCGGGCCGTTGGCCTCCATTAAGGCGCCCCCCGCCGGATAAACGTCCATGCCTTCCGGCTGAAATGGCCTGGTCATCAGCTTCAGCGCAGTGGCCGTGTAAGCGCCGCGTGTCCCCGGCTTGAAAGGCCCTATGTGCTCAATCTCGTCGGGTATGCCTTTGCGGCGCCGTTCATTCCAGAACATATCCCAGCCGAAACCATAATCCCAGGGTATCATGCCGCCGGTAATTCCCCATGTCCGCCAGCTGCGATAGGTGTTGCGAATAAACAGCTCCTGTACCTTCTGAAAGGCCGGAGCGTAGTCAATGAGCATCTCCTGAGGCCAGGGTTGATAGAGCTGCCCGCCCAGAAACTTTTTGGCTATCGCCTGGCGGTAAGCTGTGGTTTCCAGGTCATAGGCCTGCGCGCCCAGATAGATAGCGCCAAACTCCGTTACCCAGGGTTCGCTATTGCGGTCGTGCCCCCAGCGGTTCCGCAGGAACGAGTCTTTCCAGGGGGTTCCGAACTCCACCGCCATCAGGGGCATGTCGCCGCTCTTGTTCCATTCGCTGAGCCACTCCTCGCGTTCCTGGAGCGGAATGAAGTTCAGGTACATGTTGATGTTATAAATGTCGCCGACCGAGCTTCCCGCATGATTGAGTACCGGGCGAGTGGGGTCGTGCTTCTTTATCGTAGCATTGCCCTCTTCGGCAATGGCTGCCGATTTCTTCCAGCCCTCTTCCGGAATCGCCTTTTTGCGACCAACATAGCGCGGATCCTGATCCAGCCCGTGACCCAGCCAGTTGGGATTGGTGGACCACATGACCACGGAGGGATGGTTGCGATAACGCCGCAATTCCTGCTCGGCTTTCTTCGCCCACAGTTCCTTGTAACCGGCGTCTCCCCATCGCCCTCGATTCATGTTGAGCGCGGTGCCCATCAGCAAGAAGCCTTTGTGATCGGCGCGCTCAGCCCACATCTCGCGGAAGTGCGGCCTGCCTCTTTCATCGTGATCGAGAGGCCACATCTCTTCACATACTCATCGGCTAAATTGGCGCCTTTGGCTTCCAGTTGAAGCGTGTAGAGGTTAGGCTGCTTGAAATCCCACAAGCGAGGAGTTTCCCATGTCCAGGAGAGCTGCGCGGTCTGCTTCTTATCGCCGGTAAGATGCGCCTCGGCCTGAAACCGCTTCTCTTCCCGGCCCCTGCCGTCCAGCAGTTTGGCCACGAATTGCACCGGCCCGGCGGCAGCTATGTCACTCATCTCGACATCCAGCTTCAACTGCTTCCGGCGTGTGGAGGTCTGCACAAAGACATCGCTGACATGCGCCCCCGCAGGGCGGCTCGAAAGGATAACGTCGCCGGTTAAGCCACGGGATAATAAGGAGGCAGTGCGCGTAATGACCCGGCCCGGATCGAGGAACATCTCGGTTGTGCCTTCGGTGGCGGCCATCACCAGTATGGAAAGCGTGGCTTCCTCACCGGCTTTGACAGCCTTACTGATGTCCACTTCGCCATAGGGCCAGCTCACTCCACCGCACTTGATGCCGTTGGCATAGACGATGGCGTCGGTACTCACCCGCTCCAGCCTTACTATGATGGCTCGCCCATCCCACCCGGGCGGGATTTTGATCTTGCGCTGATACCAGGCTGCCCATTTGCTGTCGCCATTTCCCCAGCGCCGCCACGCCGGCCCCTTGCCGCGCGGTGTAACCAGTCCCGGCAAAAGGCTGCCCGGACTCCATGACCCCGGTACGCGGATATATGCCGCGCCGCCGGACGGCTTAGTCTCTGCCGTATCGAGCAGCGGCACAAACCGCCAGATGCCGTTGAGGACAATCTGCTCACGCCTGGAGCTTACTACTTCGACCGGCTCCTGGCCCCAGTGGAGCTTTTCTTGAGCAGGCAAGACGGCATCTTCCTCTGTCTCATTGAACTCCCGTTTCTCTGGAAATATCTGCAGATCGTCTACTTCAAACACGCCTGTTGCCACCCAGAGCGATGTTATGATGTGCAGATACGCTGCGTTGCCCGGAAGCTCAATTCTGGCCGTTGACTCTTTCCACTGGGTATCTGTGGCAGCGGCACTCATAGTCGCTGATACACCGGGAATGGGCTGCTTATTCCCATCCAGAACTTCAAAGTCAACCTTTGCCGTCTCCCAGGCGTTCTTTCCTACCTTGAGATTCTCGACGCGGCTTTGTACCTTAATGGTCACCGCATCCCAGTCGGGGTTCAACGCAAATCGTCGTCCACTTTGCGCCGATTGTCCCGGAACGTTGTTTTCCAGGCGCAGCCAATGCTGGCCGTTCTTCTCGACGATTTTGACTTTATCGCCGGTTACGCCCCACCATCCTGTTTGACCGCCGGGATCAATCTTCACGTTCTCAAAGGTGCCTTCAGGAAACACGTTGTCCGCAGCGACACCTTCGCCCGCAACAGCCAGGATGCAAATCAGAACGGCAAGCAAGGCGATAACCATAGCGCCAGGGATCACTAGCGGAGTGGAGAATCGAGAAACCTTCATGTTTCACCCCGGATCGCCAGCGGCTAACGCCGCGCCGCGCATGCGGTCGATCTCGCGACGGCTGCGGCTAAGATAGTCGCGCAGTTCTTCCAGTCCATACTCGCGCGCCAGCGCCCGCGCGCTTACACCCGGTCGCCGGGACTTCAAGACGAACCACTCCTCGCGCGGCAGACACCGCTCCAGAAGCACGTCCTCGCCACGCTCGCGCAGCAGCCGCTCCCGCTTTGCCAGATTGAAGTTTTCATGGTAGATACCGCGATCTAGATCCAGCGTAATCCGGCTGATGTTGAGGCCCTCACTGCTGCTGCTGCTGCTGCGCTCATCGAGGATGCGCTCTCCGGTGATGTCGTAGACCTGGCAGTCGCCGGTCGAGGTCGCGGTGACGATGGCAAAGTGGTGATTGAGGGCGTGCGCCTGCAGGGACGAGCCTGCCGAATAGGCGCTGGGCCAGAGGACGAGTTCCGCGTGCCTATCCGCCAATTGCTGCCAGACGCAGGGGAAGTTGACGTCGAAGCAGATGGCCATACCGATACGCCCGAAATCCGCCTGGTATACCGGCACATCCCGCCCTATCTGCAGCGTCGGCATCTGCTTGAACTCGCTCCAGTAGGGAAAGACCTTGTCGTAAACACAGGCAATCTCCCCCCGGCGGTCTATCAGGATGGCGGAGTTCAGACAATGCGCGCCCTCCCGGCGGTAAATGGGGCAGAGGGCATAGGCGCTATGCGCTCGGGCCAGGGCCGCCAGGGTGGCGACCGTCCGCTCATTCACGCCTTCCGGGGCTGGTCCTGTCCAGGTTTCCGGAAGTACAACGAGGTCACAGCCCGCTGCGCCCTCCCTGTCTACAACGGCGGCGACCTCTTCCAGGCTTTTGCTTCCGATACGAAAACTGAGGCTGACTACCCGCACAGGTCGCCCAATAGTCGCCAGCAGGGCCGCTGCCTCTATATCGAGTAACGTGTCCATCGTCTCCTCCAGAGCTTATTCCGTAAACAACGAGCGGGCAAAGGCCAGGTCCGCAGCCACGAGCCGATCCACCGCATCTTCATCGCTGTACTCGGCCGTCAGGCAGATGACGCCGCTGTAGCCGCGTTTCTTCAGCGATGCAGCGACGCGCGGCCACGAGGCAAGACCGTGGCGTCCCAATGTCCAGTAGGGACGCCATGCCGCCACCTCCGCCTCCGGCCCGTTGGTGCGCCGCCAGAAGGCGTTCTTCAGGTTCACCATGCACAGGTGCGATCCGACGATATCCAGGGCCAGCTCCGGCTCCTCGCCCTGCAGCGCGTTATGGGCGGCATCCCAGACGGCAGCGACGTGCCTGGGGTCATACTGGCCGACGAGGCTGCGCAGCCCCATCGCGTTGCAGACGTCGCGCCCACAGTGATTCTGGATACCCAGGGTGACGCCGTAGCGGTCCAGTGCGGGCACGAGAGTATCAAATTGGCGCTGTAGTCGCGTCTCTCCTTCGAAATAGGTCTCATCGGGCCGGATGCTGACGCAGTGACGAATGACGGGCGCAGCCGCCTCGCCGCAGGCGGGGATCGTGCGCGCGGCCGCCGGTCCGGCGAGGCGGGCGTGGCGCAGCCGGTGGTCTGCGAGGCGCCGCCCGGCGCGGGGCTGTAGTCGCGTCTCTCCTTCGAAATAGGTCTCATCGGGCCGGATGCTGACGCAGATACGAATGACGGGCACAGCCGCCTCTCCGCAGGCGGCGATAGTGCGCTCGTCCGCCGGTCCGGCGATGCTGGCGATGCGCAGCCCGTGGTCTGCGAGGAGCCGCACTGCGCCGGGCAGTTCTTCGGCTACATTCTCCGGGTGGACGGGGTAACCGGGCCGCACGGGCAGCTCGACGCCGTCGAAGCCCAGTCCGGCGATGCGCCGGGCCAACTCGGGCAGGGGCATCTTCCAGGGCTTGGTGAAAACGGTGAAGGTAACGGGCGGCGGCATGGTTTTTCTCCCCGGGTTACTGGCCGCGCAGAAGATCCTGCGCGAGGATCCTGTCAGCTATCTCCATGGTCTTGACGGCGTCACCGAAGCAGGAGCTGGGCTGGCGGCCTGACTTCACGGCGTCAATGAACTCGCGGTTCTTGGCCTGGAAGCCGCCGAAGACGAACAGCTCGTCGCTGCCGGCGAACGCGCGCGTGTCGTAGCGGCGGCCTGTTGTGTCGCCGTCGGCGTAGAGAACTCCTTCGCGCTCATGCTCCGCCTCGACACTGATGCAGGGCGCATGCATCTGGACGCGAAAGATGCGCCGCCCGCTCGTCCAACTGTTCAGCAGAATGCCGGTTGCCCCGTTATCGAAGCGCAGGAGCGCCCCAATGAAGTTGATATCGGGGACGCCGACGCGACGCGTGACGCTTTGTATCTCGGTCACTTCGCCGCCACACATCCAGCGCAGCGTGTCGATGGCGTGGACGCCGTCGTCCATCATATGATCGCGCGGGCCGATGGTTGGCTCCGGGCTGCACTTGGTGAACTCACAGACGGCGTGGGTGATGGGGCCGCGCTTCCGGCATTCCTCCCAGAGATGCACCACCATCGGCGCGGCGCGCCGCTGAAAGCTGACCTGAGTGATGCAGCCGTGCTTGTCGGCAAGGTACGCGAGCAAGCGCGCTTGGTGGAGGGTGAGGCCCATCGGCTTCTCAATGTAAAGGTTCTGCCCCTGCTGGAGACACCACGTCCACACATCGTACATCAGGTGCGGCTGTCCAATGGCGTATACCGCATCCGGCGCGACCTCCTCGACCATCTTCTGCGAGTCGGTGTAGCGCCCGGCAACGCCGTATTTCTCCGCAGTGGTGTGAAGGCGGTTCGTGTCGAGATCACAGACGGCAACGATCTCGACATCCTCGAAAGAGGCCAGCGAGGGATAGTGCACCGTGTTTGCCATGGCCCCGGCTCCGATTACCGCAATGCGCACTTTGTCTGTCTCAGGCAACCTGCCGCTCTCCTTTGGGCCGATAACGCTGACTCTCGCTGGCAGCAGCGGAGCGAGCAAGTGGCCCGCTGTTCGCTCGATGCCCTCTGCCCTTTTCCCCGCCCTGTAGCCATCTTCCTGCCATCATCGTCACAGAAGGCAGCGAATATCAGGGCTTCTTTGCGTATTCGGCGGCGTAGACGACGCGTTCACAGCTCTCATCGCAGCCTACTGCGGCACCATCGGGCGGTGCCGCAGTCCTCTGCCAGGTAAAAATACAATCGTTCCCCTACAGGCCGCTCCCCAGCGGGCCGATACTGACAAAGAACGTGTCAAGAAAACGACAAAAATAGAAAGAGCAGCTAACAATAGGAGCCTAAGCGCATGACAATGTCACCCTTAACCATAACTCAGATTCAGGAGCCATTGGTGAAGTTCAGCGGTCGTGAGCGTGAGGTACTGAGCCTGATCCTGCAAGGCCGGCGCAGCCAGGAGGTCGCGGATCAACTCTTTGTCAGCAAGCGAACCATAGACTTCCATTTGAAAAGCGTCTACACCAAGTTAGGCGTTTCCAGCCGTCTCCAGGCCTACCAAGAAGCCACGCGCCGCGGCCTGCTCACCGTCTGAAGGATGGACAAAGGCATAACCTGCTCCGGCATGTGGTGCAGGAGCCGCTGCTGAGGATCATCTCAAAATTAATTGAGCACCACCCTAAAGATCACAGCCGTGTCTGCCGATATCAAATCTTAAAGCCATTCCGATTTCTGCCCGTAATTCTATGGGGAAGGCGGCGACCAGGCTGCAGCCAGCACCCCGCTGTACTGCCGTTAGGGAGGGAAAGATGGAACGGAGAATCACACCCAAGGTACGTCCTGCTTTCCTGGCGGCGCTGCTGCTGCTTTCCGGCATGGGCTTTGTCTCCTACCGGAGCACCCAGCAACTGGTCGCGGCGCAGCGGGCCGTGGCGCGCAGCTATCAGCTCGTTAAAGAACTGCAGGCGCTGCATGCCGGCCTTGCCGATGCCCAGACCGCCCAGCGCGGCTATCTCCTCACTGGCCAAACCCGCTATCTCGCTCCCTACCAGGCCGCCGTTCCCACCATCGACAAAAGCCTCAGCGCACTCCGGCAACTGACGGCGCGCGACCCGCAGCAGCAGAGGAGCCTGGCACGCCTGCAACGGCTCAGCGCACAACAGATGGCGCTCATCCACACCACCATCGCACTGAAGCGACAAAAGCGATTCTCGCCTCAGGCGGAGGCGGCGCGCATAGACGAAGGCAAGGCGGTGATGGACGGGGTGCGCACGGCGCTCGCTAAGATGGAGGCCCAGGAAGACCGACGTCTCCTCGGGCATCGGCGTCAGGCGGAGCGCACGGCAGATCAGACCATGCGGCTGATTATCCTGGCAAGCTTCCTGGGCGTGGCGCTCGTTGCCACCGTGACCGTCTCTATTGACCGCGAGGTGGCGCGCGATCTGGCGCAGCGACGGCGCGCGGACGAAGAGCGCGCTTTGGCGCTGGAGGAGCTGCAGCATGCGAATGAACGACTGGCGGTGCTGGCTGCCTGCGATGGCCTGACGGGCCTGGCGAACCACCGCGCTTTCCACGAGCGCCTGGAGGCGGAGTTTCAGCGGGCATTGCGGGAAAGGACGCCGCTGTCCCTGCTGCTCCTCGACGTCGACCGCTTCAAGCAGTTCAACGACACCTTCGGCCATCTCGCCGGTGACGAGGTGCTTAAGACCGTGGCCTGGCGACTTGAGCACGAGGCGCGTGGCGGCAATATCGTCGGCGGTGCCGATCTGGTCGCCCGCATCGGCGGCGAGGAGTTTGCGGTGGTGCTGCCCCAGACGGACGCGGTGGCGGCGTGGCTGGTGGCAGAGCGTTTGCGCACCGCCATCGAAAGCTGGCTGTGGACGAAGCGGGCGGTGACGGTAAGCGTGGGCGTTGCTACCCTTGCCCCTGCTGATTCTCATCCGATCACCAGCAGCTCCGATTTCTTCGCTGCGGCCGACGCGGTGCTGTACCGGGCCAAAGGCAGCGGCAGGAACCGCGTCATTCATGCCGACGATGCTCCCGAACTGGCTGCCCGAGAGAACCCCTCGGCTGCTGCTGCTACTGTTCTGGAGAGATCTTTCAGCCAAAGGGCGGCCTGAGACCGCGCTGGCTTAAAGCCGCGCTGCTGCAGGCAGGTAAGGAAGTACGAATGATAGTTAACCACAGGGACCGGCAAGGCAATCTCATACCACCAAACTCCCAGAAGGAAGAGCAACTGGATCATGGGTTTAGCGAGGTGGTGCAAAACGCGCTGGATGTGATCTGTTCCATCGATGCTGAGGGCAAGTTCGTTCGCGTCAGTCCCGCCAGTCACAAAGTCTGGGGATATCGTCCGGAGGAGCTGGTGGGTCAGCGCTACATCGACCTGGTTGCGCCCGCCGATGTGGCCAAAACCAATCAAGCGGCCCAGGACATCATGGCCGGTAAAGCGCTGACCGACTTTGAGAACCGCTACCGGCACAAGGACGGCTCGCTGGTCGATGTTCTCTGGTCCGCCTCCTGGTCGGAAGCGGACCAGTTGATGTTCTGCGTGGCGCGCGACATCACGGGGCGCAAGCGGGCGGAGGCCGAGCGCGATCTGGCATTCGAGGCGCTGCAAAAAGCGCGCGAAGAGCTGGAGACGCGGGTCCAGGAGCGGACGTCGGACCTGATGATCGTCAACGAATACCTGCAGAACGAGATCGCCGAGCGCGAGCGCTCCGAGCAGGCGCTGCGCGAAAGCGAGGAGCGATTCCGCCTGATCGTGGAGGGCGTTCAGGACTACGGCATCTTTATGCTGGGCCCCGAAGGACACATCGCCGGCTGGAACCTGGGGGCGGAGCGGATCAAGGGCTACACGGACGAGGAGGTCATCGGCCGGCACTTCTCCCTCTTTTACACGCCCGAAGACGTTGCACGGGGCCACCCCCAGGAAGAGCTGCGGCGGGCGGCGGCGCAGGGATGGTATGAAGAAGAGGGCTGGCGCGTTCGCAAGGACGGCTCCCGCTTCTGGGCCAATGTCGTCATTACCGCGTTGCGGGACGCGGCGGGAGACCTGCGCGGCTTCTCGAAGGTGAGCCGCGATGTGACACAAAGGCGGCAGGCCGAGGAAGCCCTCAGACGCAGCGAAGAGCGTTTCCAGCGAGCCATCGCAGGGGCCGATGCCGTTCTCTACGAGCGCGATTTTATTGGCGGCGTCTACACCTTCATCGGCGAGGGCATCTTCGGCCTCACCGGATACCGGGTGGATGAGTTCTCCCCCGCGCGCTTTGACGAGATACGCCAGGAGATCATCCTGCTGGGCGATGAGGCCGGCTCCGACTCCGCTGAGGCTCAGGCGCGCGCCCGGCGCGGCGCGCTGCCGGAATGGCGGGCGGACTACCGCATCCGCACCCGGAGCGGCCAGACCCGCTGGCTGACGGACGCCTCCATCCATCTGCGGGACG
>JAUJOK010000069.1 GCA_030447685.1 Armatimonadaceae bacterium | reverse complement strand
GTAGGTGATTCTGTCTGCCGAGGTGAGTTGCCCTGTTTGCATTTTCGGTGTTATTTCGGTCCTTAATCGGCTTTGTCCCACTCTTTTATTATGCGGGTGTCGCGGCCTTACCTGCGAAGATTATTGTGCAATCAGGAACGGCAAGAAGCGTTATAGGTATGGTGGACCGAACCCGCCGATGAAAAGGACTTAAACACGCTCATGCCGCTGCGCCCGCCCGCCGTTCTTCCCCCTAACGCCGCCTTAGAGTCAGCCTCCTTCCTGCCGCTGCTCGCCGCGCAAACGACGCCTGCCAGGCCGCCGCGCGGCCCGGTCGGGCTGCCGCAGGATGCCGGGCCGCATGATGCGTCCCTTATCGAGTGGTGGTATTTCAACGCCTTTTTGACCGGCGAAAGCGGAAAGCGCTACGCCGTTGTCGGCTCCTTTTTCCGTACCGGAATCACGCCGCAGCGAAAAGGGCACTATCTGATCTTCTCCCTCGCCGATCTGGACACAAAGAAGAAATCCGCCTATTCCATTATCGACCGGGCGAACCTGGAACTGCTGAAAGCCTTTCTGCCGCTCGCCGCGCTTCAGCAGCCTGGCGACCCGCGCCCCGGGAAACTGCTCGCGATACTGCAAAAGGGGCAGATTCCTCGCCCGCACCGGGCTATCGCGAGCACCGCTGCGGTCAAAAAACGTCCCTTCGCCATTGCCTTCGGGAAGAACTCGCTTGCCCAGGCAAGCGCAGACGCGCGGACATGGAAAGCGCGGCTTGTCGGCGACGATTTCACGCTCGCCCTGACCCTTTCTCAGCCGGACCGACCGCCGATGCTGGTGGGCGGTGCGGGCAAGACCGGCCTGGGGAAGCCGGATGATATGTTCTATCTGTCGCTTACGCGTATGCGCTCCCAGGGCACGTTGACCCGCCGGGGCAAAGCCGAGAAGGTCAGCGGCGACGGCTGGCTGGACCGGCAGTGGGGAACCTCCTGGGTGGTGGGCGACAACGGCTGGGACTGGTTCGGCCTCCAGCTTTCCGACGGCTCCGACCTGATCGTCTATCGGATCAAGGACAACCGGAGCGGCAAAGTCCTGCGCGCCGAGGCGACCCTGCTGGACAGGAACGGCAGGCAGGTGGTGGACAAAGCCCCGACCTTTACGCCCTCCGGCGCATGGACGGACCCCGTGTCGAAGATTACCTATCCGCGAGCCTTTCGCGTTACGCTTCCCGCCATCGGCCACACGCTAACGATAACGCCCGCCTTCCCGGATCAGACCATTCCGGTTCTGGGTATTGGCGACGCTATATGGGAAGGCGTGGTCCATGTTTCCGGGGCACGGCGGGAGGGTACGCCCATCGAGGGGCGTGGGTATATGGAACTGGTCGGCCATAAAGCACGTCCTCCCCGCCGCCAATAGAGGCGGGGCCTGAGAAGCAATCATGTCGCTGAATTTCCTGCCGGAACGCCGCGCGTCACAGACGCGGACATTGGGTATCGGCACCGGATCGCTCGCTTTGGCGTCGCTGCCGGAGCGGCTGGACTGGGCGCGCGAAAACGGGTTCCGAGGCATTGAGATCGCGGCTACGGGCCGACCACGCGATCTGCACGCGCCTGCCGTCCGCCAGGAGGACAGAGAGCGGCTGCGGCAAGCCGTTTCGGCATTCGATGCCGTGGCGATTCAGGCCCCGTACCAGGAAGTGTTTGACGTGACCCTCTTATCGCCGTCCTCTTCCATACGCCGCGCGTCGGTGGCGGAAATCTGGGCCTGCTTTCGTCTGGTGGAGGCGCTGGGCGGCGGCGTGGTGACGATACGCACCGGCTGGCCGCCCGAGGGCGTGGACCAGGACCGGCAGCGCGAGTTTCTGGCGGAATGTCTGGGAACGCTCGACCGTATGGCCGGTGACCACAACGCCACGGTCGGCGTTTTGACCAGTGACTACTTCCGGTTCGGCGAGCGTCTGGAACTCCTGGAAATGCTGCCGCTGCGCCACACCGGCATCACGCTTCACACCAGTCTGTCGGCGCTGCTGTTCCGGCACGGGCGGACCATGAGCGCGCCGGTGGAAAATGGCGAAACCCTCATCCAGCGGTTCGCGCCACGTCTCGTTCACGTTCAGTTGAGCGACTTCGACAACGAAAGTGACGGTCTGGCGCTGGGGCAGGGGCGTCTCGACATTGCAGGCATCGCGCACGCGCTCCAGACAGTCCACTATCAGGGCATGGTCTGCTTCGACTTCGACCCGGACCGGGTGACGCCCGAACAGGCGGCGGCGAGCAAGGCCCTCTGGGAAAGGGCGGCATCCGATGTCGTCAGTAACTGAAAGCGTGTCTGATAAACCCCTGAGGCGGTCATGCAGGATGGCAGCTTAGGCCCCGGCCAGGTCTGGTGGTGTGACGGCGTCGCGCTCGGCTTCGAGGCCCACTTCAAACGGCGTCCCGTTCTCGTGCTGGCCGTGAACGACGACGGCTCGCTGCTTGTCGCCCCGCTCTCGTCCCGCCGCTTCCAGGGGCAGGAGCAGGCGGTGACGCACGCGGGCGGCGTCTCTTTCCTCACCGGGCGCGCGGTGGAAGTTCCCGCCGCCGCGCTGCTTTCGCCTCTGGGAACGTGGGAGGGGTTTGCGACGTGGCGCGCGGCGCAGCAGCAGGCTGCGGATACTGCGGGGCGCGTGACGGCCTGGCTGGCTCGTCTGCGCCGCGTCTTCGGATTGTCGAGAAATCCCTAAAGCAAACCCCTGTGGGATGCCCTTGCCGTCTACCTCGTACTTGTTCCGGGAAAGCCGAAGAGACCCCGCCTGACCCTATTTTTTTCACCGGTATTTCCCAAAAAAGAGAGTGCCGCTGCTCCCGTTATTGTTGACGGGCATCCGCGAAAATTAGGTGACGAAAGGAGACAGCCATACTATGCGTCGGATTCCCCGCGAAGCGCAGATATTTGTCGCATTAGTTTATTTGGCTGGCCTTCTCGCCGCCGCCAGCACGTTTATCGTTCCCGGTCCTCATGCGAAGGCGGAGCACTGGGAGCTGCTGGTTTTCGTGGTTCTGGCTGTTGCGGCGGGCAGCAAAAAGGTTCGCCTGATGCCGCGTCGCAGCGGAGACGACGTCGGCTCCATGTCGCTCGGTTTCGCGCTCACCTTTGCTTCCATGCTTCGATTCGGGCCATCCGTAGCGGTGCTGGTCGGTTGTACGGGTATCTTCTTCGGCTGTCTTTATCCCAAGCGCCAGCCAGCGTACCAGCTTTTGTTCAATCTGTTTTTGATGGCGGTGGAAACGTGGCTGGCGAGTCATGTGTTCCTGTGGTTCAACGGCGGAAAGCTGGAAATTCGCCCGCCGTTCTCTTTTCCGGCAGTTGCCGCGTCGAGTTTAGCGTACTTCATTCTCAATACCGGCGGCGTTGCCGCTGGTCATTTGCGCTGTGCATGAACCAGAAGCCGTTTCCCCTGTGGAAGCAGACGTTTTTGTGGACGGGACCCAGCTGTTTCACCGGGCGGTATCAGGCGCGCTGGCAATCTTCTATTCGATAACAACGTCGGCACGATACTTCTGTTCGTGTCGCAGTCGCCTATATCACCTATCAATCGTATGCGATTACCACCGCTCGCCATCTCAGGAAAAGCAGCAGCACATTGAGGAATTACAGGCCAGCCAGGCGCAGCTTGCCGATCTGTATCTGGCGACCATCAAAAAGTCTGGCGCTCGCCATCGATGCCGGAACCCGTACACCCACCAGCGCATTCTCAGGTACAGAAGTACGCCGTCGCCATTTCCAAAAATCTGGGCCTTTCCGGCGACGACCTTCAGGCTATCGAGACGAGGGGCGCGCTCCATGACATCGGCAAGCCTGGGGGTGCCGGAATACGTCCTGCTCAAGCCCGGTCGGCTGACCGAAGAAGAGTTCGCCAAGATCAAGGAGCATCCACGTATCGGGGCAGACATCCTGGACCCGGTAGAATTTCCCTGGCCGGTCCTGCTACCGTCAAGTACCACCATGAGAAAATGGGACGGCACCGGCTATCCGGAAGGGTTGAAGGGCGAGAATATTCCGCTTCAGGGGTGTCATCTGGCCGTGGCCGATGTGCAACGCGCTGAACCTCGCCGCGCTCGTATCGCGGCGCGTGGTCGAGAAGGCGATACAGGAGATTCGGAACGGTATCGGCACGCACTGACCGGATTATCATGACCGTTTCGGAGATCATTGAACCCATTGTTCAGGAGATGGCCGCCGAAGGTACCGGGCCGCTGGTCGCCGAGCAAGGAATGGCAGCCCGCCGCCAGTAAGGCGGACGAGGAGCCTTTGTTATTCAGCGCGCCTCTTCCGAAGCTTTGGGCGCTGTACGAGGTGGCACAGACGCTGTCCTCCAGCCCCTCGGCTTTCAGGAAACGCTCGACATTCTGGCGCGCAGGATTAGAAGCCATCGTGCCCCGCGCCACCTGTCTCTTTCTTTTACGGGATGAACAGACCCAGCGCCTTGACGGCCAGGCCGTGTTCGGCGTGAACCGGGAGTTCTTCACGGGATGCCGCACCCTGAACGCGCAGCGTCTCTTTGCGTGGCCGAGAAGCGAAAACCTATCTGGAGGCGGTAACTCGGATGACCTTCTCTTGACCAGCGCCCAGACACGTTGCGTGGGTGGCGCTTCAGGCGGCGCTAATCGTACGCTATCGTGCATCAGGACAACGTTCTGGGGACGATCAATCTGTACCATCCCGATAAGGATGCGTTCGGGCCGCATGACCAGCAATTGCTGGAAATGATCCTCGGCAGGGCCGCGATGGCGCTTTACAACAGGCTTCTTTTCGACCGGACGCGCAGCCACGCGCTGACCGATCCGTTGGCGATCTTTCAACGTGCGGCATCGGCCTGGTGCGTGGAGCGATGCCGCGCGGCAAATGCGGACGACGGCGAAGCCGACGATGACGCTTAAGTCTCACGACCATCGAAACCTTTGCTCTGCTGTGCCTGGATCTGGATAGCTTCAAGCCGATCAACGACAACCGGGCATCAGAAGGGCGACCAGGTGCTGATCGATCTGAGCAAAATCTTCCGTGCTACCGTCCGCAAGGACGACATCATCGCGCGCTACGGCGGTGACGAGTTCATGATCGTGCTTAAGGGCGCGGGGCCAGGGGAAGCAGATGATGGCCGGTCGTCTGCAGCGCGCGGTGAACAGTACGATCCACATCTGATCCACCCGCGCCTGGGCACCCTGCATCTGGGGGTCAGCATCGGCATCGCCGTTCCCCTCGGACGGCGACGACTGCACCTGCACTACCCTGCTGTCCGTGGCGGATGCGTCCATGTACCGGGAAAAGACCGAACGCAAGCTGGGAATTCTTGCCGACCGGGCCGCTCCACCACGCCGAGTCCGAGGAACCGGATTCGCGGGAACGCGTGCGAATCGCCGCGTGACCAGGCAAGAAGAGCCCTGGAGTTTCTTTGGGAAGGGCTGGTGGAAACGGCATACATATTGCAGTAGCTTGTCTGATACTATCCGCCCCCGACAAGGGCAAACCTGCCGCGAGGCAGGGCGCAAAACCGACGGGTCTCGCTTTTGAGATGGCCGGGCTGCCGAAGGGCAACGGGAACCCTCCGCAGAGTAAACCCCTGCAAGGACTTCCCCCCGTCGTCGGGCGGGATGAACACGGGTACGCGGGCCGGTCGGTGCATGGCATCCATCGGCAAATCCAACCGCTGTCCCGTTCATCGGCTGTCGCATCGACAAAGGCAAACCGCTCGAAAGGGCGGGACGCAAAGCACCGGAGCCTGTTCTCCTTGCGAGATGGCAGCCGGGCCGCCAAAGCGCGATACACGAGGGAGAGTTCTAATGTCTGGTAATCACGAGCGTTGCGAAGCGACGCTGACCCGCCTGCTGCGCAATCCGGCCCGCCTGGCTCGGATGGAGCAACGCGGGCGGAAGAGCGCCGTCTGGGGCGAGGATGACGCCGGTATCGTCGGCGGGAGAAACGCTGTCTGGGGTGAGAACGACGACATCCTGAACGGCGCTTCCACGCTTCAAAGGAAGTTCGGGCGACGCCCGGCTTCAACGCGCTGGTATCGCTGGCGCTGGCCGGCACTGTCTTTTTCGCCGCCGCTTTCCGGCGGCCTCTTCGCCGATGCTCTTTCCCAGAAAAGCGACCTGTTCCTGACCCGGAAGATGGCGTCGAGCAAGCCCGCCTCCGGCTGGGCATCGGTGATCGTCAAAACCAACGGCAGCCTGACTCCGGCGCACAAGCGCAGATTGCGTCGCTGGGCGGCTATGTGTACCGCCACCTGCCCTGATCGATTCGGCAGCGGTGCGCGTTCCCAACAAGAGCGTCCTGGCTGGCGGCCCTGTCCTTCGTGAAGCGCCTGTCCATTGATGTGGAAGTCGTCAAGAACGATGAGTTCACCGTCGAGCGCAGCGGCGCGGGTGTCGCCTTCCAGCAGTACAGTCTCACCGGCCGAGGTGTCACCGTCGCCGTTCTCGACAGCAGCGTGCGCGGCCACAACGACCTGGGAGACCCGGCGACGGGCAAGTCGCGGGTGCTGGCCAATGTCCAGTGCCCAACGCCACGGACGCCGGCGATGCCTGCGGCCACGGCAGCCATGTCGCGGGCATCATCGCCGGCAACAGCAGGGCCTCGACCGGCGACAAGTACTACCGCACGTTCTACGGCATCGCGCGAAAGAGCAACCTGGTCGTCAATGTGCGCGTGCTGGACGACAAGGGCGCAGGCTCCCGTCAGCACGGTCATCAAGGGCATCGACTGGGCCGTCACCAATAAGAGCGCCTATAACATCCGCGTGCTGAACTGTCGCTGGGCCATGCGGTCGGCGAGAGCTACCTGACCGACCCGCTGTGCCAAGCCGTGGAGAAAGCCTGGAAGGCAGGCATCGTCGTGGTAGTCGCGGCGGCGGGAACAGCGGTCACCAAGCAGAATGTAGCCGACCTGCTGCTCAACAACGAGGGCTACGGCACAGCTTACGGCTCGATCCGTCCCGGTCGGCAACAGCCCCTATGTCCATCACCGTGGGTGCGATGAAAGTGGGCGCAAACGGGCGTGCCAGCGACCGCATCGCCACCTACAGCAGCCGGGGGCCGTCGCCTCGACATGGTGGTCAAGCCCGACATCGTCGCCCCCGGCAACCGGGTCATCGCCACGCATGCCAATCAGAGCTACCTGGAGGCCACCTACAGCGCGACCAATGAGCTGAAGATGTCGGAGTACATGAACACGACCAGCGACAGGGAGTCTAACAAGTACTTCCGCCTGTCCGGCACCTCGATGGCCGCGCCGGTCGTTGCCGGTGCGGCGGCTCTGATGCTTCAGGCAGACCCGAGCCTGACGCCGGACACGGTGAAGGCCCGCCTGATGCTGTCTGCGGACAAGTGGCGCACGTCAAACGGGGCCACGGACCCCTGCACGTACGGCGCGGGCTACCTGAACATTCCCGCCGCGCTGCATCATACGGCGGTAGCGAGGCAGTACGCCCTCAGCCCGTCCCTGTACCGCGATACACTGGGCGGCGTCTACGTGAACATGCAGAACATCCTGTGGGGGGAAGACGGCCTCTGGGGAATCATTGATGTTCTGGGCCTGAACATCCTGTGGGGCGAGGATTCGCTCCTGGACTTCGACCTGCTCTCGGCCAGCAACATCCTGTGGGGCGAGGATGTGTGGTTGAGCAATATCCTGTGGGGAGAGGACATAAGCTTCGTTGACCTTTCCTCCACCGCCATTCAGGGCGAGAACTAAGGTAAAAACCGGACGTAAACTCCCTGTTGGGACGCCCTGGGGCAGCACTTTGCTGCCCCAGGGCGTTTTTCCGTTTGCGCCCTTGCCCGCTTCGGGTATCCTGATACAAGCAAATATCCATTGTGAACGGGAGCAACCGGTGATGAACGAAGCGGTCTACGGCGTGTTCGCCAGTATAGAAGATGCGGAAAGAGCGATTTCGGCGCTGAAAGATCACGGCGCGGTGGGTAACGAGGTTTCCGTGGTACGCAAAGGAGACGGTGCGGGTCTACCCCAGATAGACAACGAAGCATCCACCGGCATCACTGTCACCAGCGCCGGCGATGTGACGGCGGGCGCGGCGAAAGGCGGCGCGGCAGGGCTGGCCCTGGGCATACTTGCGGGGGCGGTCGCCCTGACTATCCCCGGCATCGGGCCAATTCTGGCCGCCGGGCCGATTGCGACCGCTATCGGAGCGGCTCTGGCAACCACGGCGGCGGGTGCGGTTGGCGGAGGTGTCGTCGGATACTTGGTGGATCAGGGTATACCGGAAGCCGCCGCCACCGAGTACCATGATGCCCTCACGCAGGGAAACATTCTGGTCTCCGTACGGGCTGAACGGCTGTCGGGAGAAGAAGCCCTTCTGCTGATGGAAAAGTACGGGGCGACGCGAACGTCGCGCCACGCCATCGGGGAAGCCGTTACCACCGACGAACCACCGGTCATCGACACAGTGGCGGACATGGAAAGCGATGTCGTGCTGGCCGCTGAAAGCCGCGCTCCCAACACCGCCGCTTCCTGAGCCGCTTCCGGGGAGACGAGGGCACGCCAGCCCTCGTCTTCTTCCTAACCTGCCATTCCTACAAGCCGCAGATACCACTGGATAAGGTCGCGGCCATACAGCATCATTATGACTGCCCCAAAGGCCATGAACGGCCCGAAGGGGATGCCCAGGCGCAGTCCTTTGCCGTGAAGCGCGGCAAGGCCGACGCCGGTAAGCGCGCCGCTTGCCGTGGCGATAAAAAGCGATAGCAGCGCGTGCCACGGTCCCAGAAGCGCCCCGATAGCCAGCGCCAGCTTCACGTCGCCCAGCCCCATCGCCCCGTGCTGCCCGGTTTCCGCCTCGCGGGCGAACTGATCGGCTTCCGCCGCAAGCTGCGCCGCCGTAGCGGAAACCTCCGAAGGCTGAGCCTTTACCACCGTTGCTGTTGCTCCAGGTTGTTCGTCGCTTTGCGCTTCCGCACCGTTTTCCGCTTCCATCACGCCGTCGGTACCCTCAACAGCGGTCGGTACCACGGATGCCGAGGCTACTGCCGGTTCTACTACCTGATCGTCGGCGCGGAAAAAACGCCTTAGCGCGTCCGCGACCGGCTCGCCGGGCAGGCGGCTCATCAAAGCAAACGCGCCGAGCGGCAGCATAAAGGCCGCTGCCGACCAGGCACCGAGCGTCGGTAGTAAAAGAAGCGCGGAAATGGCCGCCAGAAAACCGGGGCTGAAGCGCAGTCGAACGGCTTCTCCTTCTTCCTCGTCCTCCGTTATGGCTTGCCTTTGTTCGGCGGGGACAGGAGGCACACTTCCGGTCTGGCTTTCCGACTCTTCTTCAAAAACAAAAAAGCGGCGCGCTGTCTGAGCGACGGTTTCGTTTTCGCCTCGGGCATAGACAATAAAGCCGACGAACGAGATTAGAAAAAGAAGCCCGCCGTAAACCAACGCGCCCGTTAGTGACCGCGGAAGCCATCCCCAGAAGGTGAAATCCTGCCGAACATCGGCAAAAATCCATGATCCCGCCTGCCACGCCAGCGCCAGACAGAGCAGGTCTCGCCCGACCCCCAGCGCCACCCCGATCCAGTTCAGTTCGTCCGGGATAATAAAGTGATCCAGGTCGATGAAGATGACCGCCACCAGCACCGAAGCGAAAAGGGCATGCGCTATGAAGTTGACCCACGTAACTCCGTACTCGCCCCGTCCTGTGTCGTATCCGCTCGTTGCGAAAAGAACGCTATCGACGGATAAAGCCGCAAACAGCGCGACCCACAGCGAGCCGGTAAGCAGCTCCACGGTGAAATAGCGCCAGGAGATCGGGGTTCGGCAGTAGCGGCAGCGCGCGCCCAGAGCAAGAAAAGAAAGCAGGGGGATATTGTCCCAGAAGCCAAGAAGCCGATTGCAGCGTGGGCAATGCGAGGCGGGTCGCGAGACGGACATGCCCAGCGGCATCCGATAAATAAGCACGTTAAGGAACGAGCCGACAATTGCACCGTATCCGAAGACGATGAGATACCAGAACCAGTCGGGCAATCGCGCTTCCCCCCAGAAGGTGCCGCGATAGTATGCGGCAAAAGGCGGCGGGCGTGCCGCCCAGGGACACGCCCGCCGCCGCTTGGTCGTTTACGGAGCCGGAAAAGGCCTACTCGCCTTCTTCTTCGCCGCCGCCCGAGAGGCCCTGGATGGCCGCCAGGAGAGGCATGAACATGGCGATAACGATGAAGCCGACCGTCACACCCAGGAAGACGATCAGCACCGGCTCGATGGCGGCGGTCAGGGACGCAATGGCGGAGTCCACCTCCTGCTCATAAAAGTCGGCGATCTTCATCAGCATCGTATCGAGTGAACCGGATTCCTGCCCAATGGCGATCATCTGCACGACCATTGGGGGGAACATGCGGCTCTTTTTCAGCGGTTCCGAAATAACGTCCCCTTCGCGAACACGGGCGCGGGCGTCCAGAATCGCATCGGACATGATCTCGTTGGAAACCGTACCGGCTACCGTCTCCAGCGCCTGGAGAATCGGAACGCCGGAAGCGAGCAGTGTCGCAAGCGTGCGCGAAAAGCGCGCCAGTGATACGCGATGGTTCAGCTTCCCGAAGACCGGCACCTTCAGCTTGAAGCGGTCATAAGCCCGGCGTCCGAACTTGGTGCGCACGAACATCTTGAACGCGGTCATAAAGACCATGACAATGATGACGGCGAAATACCACTTGGATGTCAGGAAGTTCGAGATGTTCATCAGCAGCAGCGTCATCGCCGGGAACTGGTCGTCTTTCAGCCCGAGTTCCTTGAAGAGCTGAATAAACTTCGGCAGGATGAACGTTACCAGGAAGAGCACGATGCCGACGGCCACAAACGAGACGATGGCCGGGTAGGTCATCGCCGATTTCACCTTGCGGCGCAGTTCGACGTCTTTTTCCAGGAAGGTTGAAAGGCGCTGGAGCGCTTCTTCCAGTACGCCGCCGACTTCACCGGCGCGAATCAGACCGATGAACAGGTTGTTGAAGACGGAAGGGTACTTGCTCATTGCCTTGGAAAGCGAGTTACCGGCCTCGACCTCGGATTTGATGTCGGCGATGATACGGCGCAGCTTGGGGCTGACCGCCTGCTCGCCCAGAACGTCCAGGCAGCGTATCAGCGAAACGCCCGCGTCGATCATCGTCGAGAACTGGCGGCAGAAAAGCGCCAGGTCGATCAGCTTCACCTTGGAAAAACGGTCCATAAAGCCTGGCGTATTGGCAGCTTTGGCTACCGACGCTGCCTTGGCCGGCTTGACTTTCTGGACCGTGAATCCCTGTTCCGAAAGCCGCCGCCGGAGCATATCCTGCGATTCGGCTTCCGACGTGCCGGTCCGTGTTTGACCGTCCGCGCCTTTGACCGTGTAAGCAAATGTGGGCATGGTGTTTAACCCTTCTTCGAACTGTTACCGTATCCCGGCGACCTTGTCCGGATAGTGATGTCTTTGATAAAGAAACGCGAAAAGCATACGCGCGGTTACGCGAAAAGGCCGGAAACCAGCAGCGCAACGATGCCTCATTATAGGCCATCGCGCGCCCGACGTCAATCTGCTATCTTTTCAGACGGCGCGGGCGCATTCGCGGTTCCGTATCTGCTCCTTTGCAAGCCGTGGGGCCATCGGCTATAATGAGCGGGGCGTGCTTGCCCTTCTAAAGGAGTGTTTTTGTGTCATCCTGGCAGCGGACGGTGGATTGCGGGGCGCTTCGCTCCGAGCATATCGGGCAGGAAGTGGTGGTCAACGGCTGGGCGCATTCCGTACGCGACCACGGCGGCGTCACCTTTATCGACCTGCGCGACCGCACGGGAATCGTGCAGATCGTTGTTGACCCCACCCGTAACCCCGGCTCCGAGGCCGCCCACACCGAGGCGCAAAAGCTGAAGTCCGAATACTGCGTGTCTCTGCGGGGCAAAGTCATCCAGCGCATTGAAGGCGCGGAAAACCCGAATCTGGCAACCGGCGACGTAGAGATAGAGGCCACGGAACTGACGATCCTGAATCCGGCCAAACCGCTGCCTTTCCAGATCGACCAGGACGCGCCCGTCAACGAAGAGCTGCGCCTGAAATACCGCTACCTCGATTTGCGCCGCCCCGCTATGTTCGAAAAGCTGCGTCTGCGCCATGAGGCCGTGCGCCGCATGCGCGAATTCATGTACGGGCGCGGGTTCCTGGAAGTCGAAACGCCCATCATGACCAAGTCCACGCCGGAAGGCGCGCGGGACTATCTGGTGCCGTACCGCCTTCAGCCCGGCCTGTTCTACGCGCTGCCGCAGGCCCCGCAGCAGTTCAAGCAGCTTCTGATGGTCGGCGGGTTCGAGCGCTATTTCCAGATCGCCAAATGCTTCCGCGACGAAGCGCAGCGCGCCGACCGTCAGCCCGAGTTCACGCAGCTTGACCTGGAGATGAGCTTTGTCACCCAGGAAGACGTGCTGGAACTGGTCGAAAGCCTGACCGCCAATGTCGTACAGGCGCTTTCGGACAAAAAGCTG
The DNA here is from genome assembly GCA_030447685.1 of Armatimonadaceae bacterium. Lineage (GTDB taxonomy): Bacteria > Armatimonadota > Armatimonadia > Armatimonadales > Armatimonadaceae > JAUJOK01. Next base: position 6,707 of record JAUJOK010000069.1, on the reverse strand, counting down.
ATCACGCCCTTTCCCCGCCTGACGTACGACGAGGCGATGGCGCGCTTCGGCTCCGACAAGCCCGACCTGCGCTTCGGCCTGGAATTGACCGACTGCGGCGATATTTTGCAAAACACGGAGTTTGCCGTCTTCGCCAACACGCTAAAAAGTGGGGGACAGGTAAAGGCGCTGCGCTACCCCGGCGGCGCGAAGCTTTCCCGGCGTGAAATGGACGATCTGGTCGCACTCGCCAAAACGCCTGAATACGGCGCGAAGGGCATGGCCTATCTCTTAGTGGACGAAGCGGGCGGCGCACCGCGCGGCCCCGTCGCCAAGTTCCTGTCCGAAAGCGAGATAGAGCACATTGTCGCCCGCGCCGAAGCCGAGCCGGGGGATATGGTGTGCTTCGTCGCCGACAAGCCGGAAATCGTCGCCCGCGCACTGGGCCGTTTCCGCCGCGAGTTCGGCGAGCGTCTGGGGCTGATGGATAAAAACACGCTCGCCTTCTGCTGGATAACCGACTTCCCCGTCTTCGAGTGGGACGAGGACGAAAAGAAGTGGACGTTCGCCCACAACCCGTTCGCCATGCCCAAGGACGGCCACATGGAGTGGATAGAGTCCGATCCGGGCCGCATGCGCGCCTACTGCTACGACATCGCCTGCAATGGCTACGAGTGGGCCAGCGGCTCGATCCGTATCCACAAGCCGGACATCCAGCTTGCCATCCTGCGGAAGTTAGGGCACACCGAGGAGAATATCCAGGCGAACTTCGGTCACATGCTTCAGGCGTTCGAGTACGGCGCGCCGCCCCACGGCGGCATCGCCCCCGGCATCGACCGCCTTATCATGTTCCTGACCGACGACGACAACATCCGCGAGGTGATCGCCTTCCCCAAGATGGGCGGCGGCTACGACCCGATGACGGGTGCGCCCGCGCCGGTGGACGAGAAACAGCTAAAAGAACTCGGCCTCAGCATCACGCCCCCGAAGAAGGCTGGGAGTTAACCTCGGAACATACCGAGCCGATCTGTGGCAGCATTGAATCGGAGGCGCGCTGCAATCTATGACACTGGTGAAACTCGATACGAGCCGAATCACCGACTGGGACTCGTTTCATAGCGTATTTGCCGAGGTGTTTGGATTTCCCGACTTTTATGGGCGTAATAGGGACGCATGGATAGATTGCATGAGTTCGCTTGACGAGCCTTCTGCGGGAATGACCAGGATGCATGCTCCTACCGGAAGTGTCCTGGTTTTGCAATTGGACAATGTGGATGATTTCGCTGGGCGATGCCCTGAGCAGTATCAAGCCATTATTGAGGACGCAGCATTTGTCAACTGGCGCAAGATGGAAGTCGGTGAACCGGCAGTGTTGGCACTGTCATTCGCCAGGAGTGCCTAACTGGTGATGACATTTAGATTCTAAAGAAGACGAGACGGATCGGCTGAAGGAAGACCGACCGGCCCTGGGTCTTAAAAGGGGCGATGCCGGGACTGTTTGGGCGCTTTATGCCCTCGAACCGCCTGCCGCCGAGGTCACGTTCCACGGCGCAGACGGCAAAGAACTTAATCTGACCGTGACTGAAGAGGAGTTACTTCCCGTCGCTTTGCCGCAAGGCGCGTTCAACCTCTCCGAACCGCAGCCGAAGGCTGAGGCTGCCTGATTCGGCGCAGTAAGAGACAAGAACCAACCTGGCAAATTTAGGGAGGAACGGCTTACCCTCTCCGGGAAATTAAGAACGCCGGGCGTTTGCTCCTCCCCCGGCTCATTGTCATTCTTCCCTGCGAAAAGGAACTGCCCGTGCCGCACTCGTTTATTTCCCCCGGTTGCCGTGCCCGCTTCCTATTGCTGTGGTTGCTGGCGGTAGCGTTTGTGCTTTTTCTGCCGACGTTTGCTTGCGCCGCTGCGACGGATGTGTTCGCCATTACCGGGGCGCGTATCGTGCCGGTGGCGGGGCAGCCGATTGCGAAAGGAACCATTGTTCTTCGTGACGGCATAATCGAGGCGGTGGGGGAGCGGGTGACGGTGCCCGCCGACGCCTCCGTTATTGATGGCGCGGGCCTCACCGTTTATCCCGGCCTCATCGATGGCATGACGCGGCTGGGAATGCCTGCTGCTGCCGATTATCCGACAACGCGCGGCGACGCCTATTCCGTGGCGGCGGTGCGACCCGAAACCCTGGCGACCGGGCTTCTGCGGCCCGATGCGGCGACCTTTACCGCGCACCGTCAGGCGGGCTTCACCGCCGCGCTTTCCGCGCCGTCCGTGGGGCTTCTTTCCGGACAGAGCGCGCTCATCAGTCTGGGAACGGCGGAAGAAGACCCGGCGGCGTTAATCGTCCGTGCGCCTGTGGCCGCACACCTGAACTTCGGTTCGCCGAACGATGTGCGGGGCTATCCGGTCTCGCTTATGGGACAGATAGCTGCCGCGCGTCAGGCGCTGTATGACGCTCAGGATGCCGCGCTGCGTGTGGCGGACTATGATAGGAACCCGTCCGGCAAGCCGCGTCCCGCTGCTGGTCGTGCCCTTATCGCACTGCGCCCCGTGGTCGAAAAGCGGCTGCCGCTCATTGTCCGGGCCGATTCGGCGCAGGCTATCCTGCGCGCTTTGAAATTCGCCAAAGAGTTCGGCCTGCGCCCCGTTATCGAGGGCGGCGCGGAGTCGTACCGGGTAGCGGGTGAACTCAAGGCCGCCAGGGCCGCCGTTCTGCTTTCCGCCGCTTTGCCCGAGCCACCGCGCGTTACGCCCGGAGACGACGACCCGTCCACGCTTCAGGGGCTGCGCCGCCGCGCGCTCGTTCCCACATCGGCGGTCGTGCTGCACCGTGCGGGCGTTGCCTTCGGCTTCACCACCAACGGCCTGGAGCGGCCCGCCGACTTTAGCGGGAACGTCCGCAAGATGATCGCCGCCGGGCTGCCCGAAAGCGTCGCCGTGGAGGCGGCTACGCTGGGCGTCGCGCGTATCCTGGGGAGTGAGCGTCAGTTGGGTTCGCTGGAAAAAGGCAAAATTGCTAACGTCCTTGTCACTCGTGGCGGCCTTTTTGGCGAAAATGCCAGGATCGAGCACCTGTTCGTGGACGGTGAAAAGGTGGACATTTCCGCTGCGGCCCCGCGCAGAACCGAGGCCACTACCGCCGCTGCGGCGGCGATCACACCGGCGGAGCGTCGCGCCGCCCGTCGTGCCGGGCGGACTGCGCCGCCGCCGCCGCGCACCGATTTGCCCGAGGCGCGCGTGCGCGATAACCCGGATGCCGAGACGGACACGACCGACCAGGCGCGCCGTCTGCCGACGCGCACGCCGACCGATCCCGACCCGGCCAAACCGCCCACACCCGCCGCGCCGCCGCTTGCCGCCACTGATGCGCGCGTTCCCGCCCTGCCGAAGCCGCTTCCCGCTTCCTTCGTGCTGCGGGGCGCGACCGTCTGGACACTGGGACAGCAGGGAACGCTGAAGAACGCCGATGTGTATGTGAGCAACGGCAAGATCGTCGCTGTTGGGCCGGGGCTGAAGGTTCCGGCGGGAACGACGGAGATAGCGGCGCGCGGCAAGCACGTCACACCCGGTATGATCGATGCCCATTCGCATACGGCTATCGAGGGCGGTGTCAACGAAGGGACGAACATCGTCACCGCCGAAGTCCGCGTCGCCGACGTTATCGACGCCGACGATGTGAACATCTACCGCCAGCTTGCCGGTGGCACGACCACCGCGAACCTTTTGCACGGCTCGGCGAACAGCATCGGCGGTCAGAACGCGGTGGTCAAGTGGCGCTGGGGGAGCGGCCCGGACGCGCTCGTTATGAAAGAGGCCCCGCCGGGTATCAAGTTCGCGCTCGGCGAGAACCCCAAGCGCGCCGCCTCACAGGGCGTTTCCGCCACCCCGCCGCGCTATCCGACCACACGCATGGGCGTTGAGAAGACCATCCGGGATACTTTCGTCCGCGCTCGCGATTATCAGGCGAAGTGGAAGGCTTATCAGGCGGGAAAGACGACCCTTGCCCCGCGCCGGGACTTGCAGTTGGACGCCATTGTCGAGATTCTGGAAGGAAAGCGTCTGGTGCATTGTCATTCGTATCGCCAGGACGAGATTCTGATGATGGTGCGCCTCGCAGACGAATTCGGCTTCCGCATCGCCACCTTTCAGCACGTATTGGAAGGCTACAAGGTTGCCGACGAGATGGCGCGTCACGGCGCGGGCGGCTCCACCTTTTCGGACTGGTGGGCGTATAAGGTCGAAGCATGGGACGCCATTCCCTACAACGGCGCGCTGATGGCCGCGCGCGGCGTGCTTACCTCGTTCAACTCCGACTCGTCCGAACTGGCGCGGCGGATGAACCTGGAAGCCGCCAAGGCCATTCACTGGGGCGGCATGACCCCCGAAGCGGCCCTGGCACTGGTGACGATCAACCCGGCCAGACAGCTGGGCATCGACCGCAACGTCGGCAGTCTCGCTCCCGGCAAGGACGCCGACCTGGTAGTCTGGAGCGGCGATCCCCTGTCCACGCTGACGATCTGCGAGAAAACCTTTGTGGATGGCCGTCTCCTGTTCGACCGGGAACAAGACCTGGCGCAACGCTCACGGCTGGAAGCGGAAAAGAAGCGGCTCGCGACGGCAGAACGTCCCGCATCGACCTCAAGGGGCCGAACGGACACGGACACGAAACCGGCAGATAAGCCGGGCAAACCTGCCCGAACCGTCAAGCGCTTGGCGGACGCTTCCAAGCCTGCGGTCACGCGAATCGTCGTGGCGGATGCGCCCGCCACCGCCATTATCGGCGCGACGATTCACCCTGTTTCCGGACCGGATATTGCGAATGGCGTGCTGCTGGTGCGCGACGGTAAAATCTCCGCAATGGGCACGGCGGACGCCGTCACCATACCTCAGGACGCCCGCCGTATCACCGCCACCGGTCTGCACCTGTATCCGGGCCTGATAGACGCCGACACGACACTCGGTTTGACGGAAATCGGCTCGATCCGCGCCACCCGCGACGACCGTGAGATCGGCGAATTCAGCCCCGAACTGCGCGCCGTCGTCGCCGTCAATCCCGATTCGGAGTTGATTCCCGTCGCCCGCGCCAACGGCATCCTTCATGCGGTCACGGCACCGTCCGGTGGTATTGTCAGCGGCTTGGGCGCACTCTTGCAACTGGACGGCTGGACCTGGGAAGATATGGGCGTCGTGCCGTCGCTGGGTATGTATGTCAACTTCCCGACGCTCGGTCAGCGCCGCTTCCGTGAAACCGCGCACCGGTGCGAAGAGGGCGCGGGCCACGTCCACGCCGAGGAGGAAGATGATCCGGCGTTCCGCAGCGGAGCGTGGATTCCCGCCGGTTCCCATGATACCAATGCCCTGCGCTACGGCGACCACCCCGACACGGCGCAGGGGCAGGACGCGCCTGCTGCGCCTGCGCCGTCCGCGACAACCGCCGCCCCCGACCCATCCAATGCCGATGCCGTTCTGCGCCCGCTGAATCGCTTCCTGGAGGGGGCTCGCCGTTACCACACCGCCCGCAGCGCCGAGGGCAGCGGTGTTCCGGCGCACGAGCGCGACCCCCGGTTCGAGGCGATGATTCCCGTTCTCGAAGGGGTGACGCCGGTTTTTATTCGCGCCGACCGTGAGCGCGACATTCGAGCCGCCGTTGCGTGGGCCGGGAAGGAAGGTCTGCGCGTCGTTCTCGTTGGCGGGCAGGAAGCGGACAAGGCCGCCGATGTGCTGGTACAGGAAAAGATACCGGTGATTCTGGGGCCGGTGCTGAACCTGCCGCCGCGCTTCGATTCGCCGTATGACCACGCCTACACGCTTCCCGCGCGTCTGGCGAAGGCGGGCGTCCACTTCTGCCTTTCCACCGGTGATGCGTCGAATGTGCGGCGGCTGCCGTACCACGCTGCGATGGCCGCCGCGTTCGGCCTGCCCACCGACGAGGCCCTGAAAGCAATTACGCTTTACCCGGCGCAGGTTCTGGGTGTCGGCGACCGTACCGGCTCCCTGGAAGTCGGCAAAGAAGCGAATCTGATACTGACGACGGGAAATCCGCTCGAGATCGTCACCGAGGTTCGCGCCGCCTTCATCGCGGGACGCCCGGTGGACCTGAACAACAAGCACCTGCGGCTGTACGAAAAGTATCGGGCGAGGCCACAGACACGGTGAGCAGCGACTCCCTTCGTCTCGGTACGCGCGGTTCGGCGCTGGCGTTGTGGCAGGCGAACTTCGTCGCCGAGAGGATGCGCGGACGGCACCCGGATATTGCCGTGGAAATCGTCGTCCTGAAAACGTCCGGCGATGCGCGGCAGGATGTTCCGCTTCAGGCGGTGGCGGGTAAGGGCGTCTTCGTTCGCGAGATCGAGGCGGCATTGCTCGCGGGTGAGATCGATCTTGCTGTGCATTCTGCCAAAGACCTCCAGAGCGAGGACATACCCGGCCTGACGCTCGCGGCGTTCTGCGAACGGGCCGATCCGCGCGACTGCCTGGTATCGCCACACGGTACACTTGACGCCCTGCCGTACGGCGCGCTGGTCGGCACCGGCTCACCCCGGCGCATCGCCCAGCTTCGCCATCTCCGTCCTGATCTGCGTGTTACCGAGATTCGCGGCAATGTCGATACACGACTGGCAAAACTGAATCGTGGGGATTGTGACGCACTCGTTCTCGCCGCCGCCGGTCTGGAGCGATTGGGCCGCGCGGAGGTCATCACCGAACGCCTACCCATTGACGTTTGTTTGCCGCA
>JAUJOK010000068.1 GCA_030447685.1 Armatimonadaceae bacterium | reverse complement strand
GAGATACAGCGCGCGATGGCCGAATCCCGCCGCGCCCGCGAAGAGCTGAGCCGAAGCCAGGACGAGCTACGCCTCTAACGCGCACTCTTGCGGCAGGCGCGCGAGCGCATCAGCGCCACCCGACGGTTGAACGAACGCCGTCCGCCGCCGCCCCTGCCTCACCAGAAACCGGGGCGGTGAGAACCGATTTTTGGGCAGGACATAAAGATGCAGCGCGCAGGTTAAAGGCGAAAAGCAATGCTTCACTCCGGGTAGCCCCGGAAAATACCCTCCCGCCACAGCCGTTCCATCGCCGCCGACGCCCAGTGACCGGTGGGAAGTCCTTCCCGCGAAACGCCGAATTTACCTATCCCCGTCCCCAGGCGCTCTGTGATGACCGGTATATTCACGCCCAGCGCTCGCATCTCGGCAGAAAACGCCGTCACGAGCCGCCTCAGCAGGGCCAGCGCTTCCAGAGGGGTTATCCCCTGCGGCGGCGTTACCACGTCGTTTCCTTTGAGATACCTGTCCAGCAGGCGAAGAGTCAGCACGGCCATTTCACGATGCGACACTGCCCGGCGGCCTCTTGTCGACCAATCCGTACGCGGCTCAATCTGCAGCCGGTCTATTACCGCATACGCCCAGTGATCCGTGGGAACGTCCCTGTCCATCGGATCAAGCGTTCCCGGCTCCGCGTTTTTCGCGCGCCGGGCGGCAAGGTACGCTTTGGCGGCATCAACGTCCACAACAGGCAATCCGGTCGGACTCTTGCCGAGCGCCCGCAGTTCCGGCTCGAATTGCGTGATAAGGCGGCTCAGGCTCTCCGCGATTTCCCGGCTCGGTGCCGGGGCATTGCCTCCGCTCAGGGGAAGCTTCTCGATCCAGCGCGCGGTAAGGACGGCGAACTCACGGCGCGTCTTCATGTCCGGCGTTTTTTCATCATCGTAGCTTATCGCAATCGGCTTCTTTTCCAGACGGTCTATCACCGAATAGGCCCAGTGGTCGCTGGGAACGAGAGGCGCTCTGATGGCCCGCAGCGCCGCCGCAACGTCCATGCCAAGGGTCTCCAATTCCGGGCGGAACTCGACAGCAAGACGATTCAGCGCGCTGAGAACCTTGCCACCGCGTAAAGGTAACGCTTCCGGATTTCTCTGTACCCTTTCCAGCGCGCGGGCCGTCCCGACGGCAAACTCCCAGCGTGTATGGGTTCCGCCGGGCAATTGCGGGACTGCGCCCCCGCTTCCCATGATCAGTTCGGCCTTCAGCAGCGTTTCGGCGTCGCGGTACACGAAATGGCTGCGGGGCACCACGCGATTCCCCGTCGCACCCAGGCTGCCCGGCGACAACTGAGCAGCACGGGCAAAGCCGCCCGCTCCAAATAGCAGCACGAAGCCGCACAGCAAAACCACTTTTTTCATGCGATCCTCCTCTCGCCCGGCCCGAAGGAGCAGCGAGGCGTCAACACTCAGTTTACCCGCTACGCGCATTATCAAGGGACGGGGGAGCATCTTCCGGGAACGCATCGCGCACCGCGTAGCCGCGCCGACGCATCATCGTTTCCAGAAGGTCGGCCACGGCCCGGCAGTCGGCGGCGATGGTATCCATGTCGTGCCCGGTGCGCGCGCGTATCTCGCGCCGGGACGCCCCGCGCAGCAGGAGCCAGGCCACATAGCCACGCCGGAACCGATGAAGCCGTCCGAAAGCACGGCCCGCCGCGCCCGCCCCATTTGCACCCGGCAGCAGCAGATCGTCAAAGGAAAGCTGCCGTCCCCGTGACTCCGGGGGCGGCGGCGGTGCGCCGGAGCAAGGCATCAGCGTATCTCCCTTCGATCTTTCTCCCCCTCCCCTCGCAGGGGAGGGGGCTGGGGGGAGAGGTACTGGCGGGCCTGACCAATCCCCATCACCGCCAGCCGCTCCCGCAGCGGCGCGGGCATCGGCACCTCTTCTGCGCCGGTGCGGGGCGCAGCAAGCCCTGCGTGTTGCGGTCGCGGCGGCGGCGGCGGCAGCGCCAGACTCGCCCCCTCGAACGGCGCATAAGGGGCGAACAGTGCCGGATCGCGCTCGGCGGCGGGCAGCGACAACTGTGCGGCGACCTCGCGCAGCCACTCCTGGCGCACCTTCTCATACACTGCCTTGAACGCGCCCGATTCGCCGCCCGCCTGGAACTGCATATCCCCCGCGCAGACACCGCGCCAGCCGCCGCACCAGCGCACCGCCCGCCCCACAATCGGGTGCGACCATTCCGGCTCGCCGGGCAGAAACACATGGGGCCGGTCGGGATCGCGGCGCGCGTTGAACCCGTAGCGGCGCTCTTTGGCCGTCACCTCGGCATAGGCGGCCTCGGCGGACGGCAGCGGCGAAGCGAGCCGCGCCGCGTTCTGGCGCAGTTCCGCCACCGAGGGACGCCATTTTTCGGCCAGCACGGCCTGGCGCACCGCGGCGCGGCCCGTTTCATCGTCCCAGGTATCCAGCAGGAACTCGTACAGCGCCTGCTGCGAATCGTCCCAGGCCGGGCCGTTCATCGCCCGCAGCAGCGCCAGGCACTGGGCAGTGGCTTTAGGCTGCATGGAAGTGACCCTCCGCAGCCCTGGCCGCCGCGCGCCGGGCCAGTATGTCGCGCTCGATCTCCGCCGCCACCTCCTCCAATCGCCGCGTGGACGGCCTGGGCTGGGGACGCTTGAAAACGTTGGCGTCCGCCTCCAGAAGCGAATCTATGCTCCGCGCCACACTGCCGATATTGACCATCTGCGGCACGGTAAACCGGCGCAGGGCCATCTGTGTCGCCCGCTTTATATCCTCCGGCGTCCTGCCGTCCCGGGCCAGCGCCCGCAGCGTCGGCTCGAACTGCATCCAGTCGGATTCCCTGAAGTCAACGCAGTCGGGGTAGCGGGCTTTTCGGAAGGCGCGCAGCAGTTCTTTCGCCGCCTGCACCTCGCTTGGTTCTGAATCCGTTTCTGCTTCTGTCTTTTTCTCTTTTTCTTTTTCTCGTTCTTCTGTCAGAATCGGTAACGTTACATCCGCCCCGGTTTTCTCGAAAGGGGCGTGCGCCGCGCGATGTTCCTGCGTCCCGCTCGCGGCGCGGTGACGGCGGACGCGCGCCGCCACGTCGTCGGCGTTACGCTGGCGCTCGTGCCAGTTATGGGGCGAGAAATGGCCGTCTTCTTCACGCCGGTCGAGCAGTCCCGCGCCCGCCAGTTCTTCGAGGACCGCCGCCGCCTGCCCCGGCTTGAGCCGCAGCCGAAACGCGATGTCGCGGAGCGCGGGGAGCCGCCCGCGCTCCGCGCTCTCGCTCGCCAGGCAAAGCAGATTGACCCAGTGCTTGAACAGCGCGGGCGAAAGCCGCTGCACCTTGGGGTCGTCCAGACATTCGGAATATAACCGGAACCACTTCATGTTTTTTCTCCTTTCGGTTTCTGGCACGCCCCCTCTCCCGCGCCCGAAGGGCGGCTCAAATGCGGCTGCGCCGCCGGGAGAGGGGAAGGGGGTGAGGGCGAAACGCCGGGAGAGGGGACTTGTGAGGCCATTGTAGAAAATATCTACATCACTCTCCTGAAAAATCAACGCTCCCTTTCCTCGTTTTGTTTGCCGGACGCGCCGCTTCCTCGATCTCCGCAAGCGGGCGCTCGTAGGCGGCGGCCAGCGCGCGCAGCGTCGGCAGATTCTCCGTACCCTGCCGCTCGATATACAGCAGGGTCGGATGCGTGCGCGGCATCGTGGAGTCGAAGGCTGCCATGCGCTCCAATACCTGCCGCAGCGTCAGCCCGGACGCTTTTCGGATCGCGCGCAGGGTCGAACGCGGCACGCTCGTCCCGTCTCCTTCGGTTGCTGTGGTTTCTTCCATGCTTCCGATTGTAGCACGGAATCAAACAAATGTTTACGAAACATGGTAATATTTTTCCGACGCTTGACGTTCGTAGAGATTGTCTACATAATGGTTCAGGAAAGCTTCCGGGAACGTGCCCGCCCGCTATGTCGGTAATAAACCAGAGAAGAGCGTCGCCTATGCCCAGTGTGTTCGCCCAATGGCTTCGGTTGCAGCGCGAGGCGCGCGGATTGTCGATGAACGCCCTGGCGCAGAAGGCCGGTATCAAAAGCCATGTGCATATCTCGATGCTCGAAGCGGGAAAGGCCAACCCGTCCCGCCCGATGGTGCGGCGGCTCGCACGCGCTCTGGAACTGAACGAGATTGCCACCGGCGAAGGGCTGGTAGCCGCCGGTTTCGTGCCCGGAGATGATTCGCAGCCGCCGTCCGCGATCCGCTATGTCACGGACCCCGACGCACTGGCTATCGTCGAAGCTTATGAAGGCGCATCCCCGACCAACCGGCAGCTTTTGCGGAGTTTGGCCGACGAGATTCGCCGCATCGAGGAAGATCACAGCATTGGCAAGCGTAAAAATGAGGATCGCCCGGCTGCCGCATCTGAGTAGCCGGACAAAACAGGAGGCGGCGCAGCTTATCGCGCACAAGCTGCTGCGCCTCGCCGAGGGCCGAAGCGACGACCCGGCCACCTGGCGGCGCGTGGCCGAGCGTATCGGCTGCCGCGCCGTTTCCTACCATGCGCCGGGCTGCGGGCGCGGCGAATATGCCGCCACCGGCCCGGAAGGCATCGGCGTTATCGCGGTCAACACCGCCTATTCACCGTCCATCCAGGCGCGCGTCTGGATTCATGAGATCGCCCATCACGAGCTGCGTGTCTGGATTCCCCCGCAGCTTGCCGATGCCGCCGATATATACCGGTATGCCGACAACCCGCGCGACGCCCGCCACCAGATCGCCCGCCTGGTCGAGAGGCTCGTCGCTGAATAAAATGAATAGAAAGAGAAGGGAGGGCCACATGGAACGCCGCCCCCATAAGGAGATCGAATTGACCGAAGGCGCATTATACGCCACCGAAGCGCGCTACCAGGAGATTCTCGACAACGCCCCGGCTATCATCTATGTGAAGGACACGGACGGACGCTACCGGCTCATCAACCGTGCGTTCGAAAAGGTATACGGCAAACGCCGGGACGAAATCCTGGGCCGCACCGACCACGAACTGACGGGCCAGACCTTCGCCGATGCCTTTCGCGCCTATGACCGGCGCATACTGGCCTCCCCCGACCCCGTCACCGAAGAGCACAGTGTGCCTTCCCATGACGGGCGGCCTTTGACATTGCTGGCGGTCGCCTTTCCGCTGCGCGACGCCGACGGCTCGCCCCACGCCGTTTGCGGCATTGCTACCGATATCACCGAGCGCAAGAACGCCGAGCAGGCCCTGAAAGAAAGCGAGCAGCGCTACCGACACGCCGTCAGCCAGGCCGACGCCGTCCTGTACGAAAAGGAGTACGGCCAGCGCCGCTTTACCTATGTGGGTGAGCGTATTTTCGAGCTGACGGGCTACCGGCCCGACGAGTTCAGCCAGGAAATCTGGAAAGAGATGCTTGAAGAAACGATCATGCGCGGCGAAGGCGCGGGGCTGACCATGGAGGAGGTTATCGAAAAGACCGAGCGCGGTGAGCTTCGGGAATGGCGCGCGGATTATCGTATCCGCACCCGCAGCGGCGAAACGCGCTGGCTGGCCGACTCCAGCATCCAGGTATACGACGAGAACGGCACGCTGCGCGGCGCGCTGGGCATTCTTCAGGACATCACCGAGCGCAAGAACGCCGAAGAAACGATCCGCTGGCACGCCCACCACGATATGCTCACCGGCCTGCCCAACCGTGTCCTGTTTCTGGATCGGCTGGAGCAGGCGCTTTCCGCCGCCGAGCGCCGCGACCGGAGCACGGCGGTGCTTTTCTTAGACCTGGACCACTTCAAGCATATCAACGATACGCTCGGCCACGATGCGGGCGACCGCCTGCTCCAGCAGATCGCGTACCGGCTGCGCGATAGCTTGCGCCCCGAAGACACCATTGCGCGAATCGGCGGCGACGAGTTCAATGTCCTGCTGCCCCTTGTCACCGGCCCCGACGATGCGACCCAGGTGGCCGCGCGCCTTCTGGAGGCGCTGCGCCCGCCGGTCATGGTGAATGGTCACGACCTGTATATCGGCGGCAGTATCGGCATCAGCCTGTTCCCCCAGGACGGCGGCGACCCGCACACGCTTCTCAAGCACGCCGACATCGCGCTGTACCAGGCCAAGGGCGCGGGACGCGGAGTGTACCGGCTGTACGCGCATACGATGAACGACGCCGCTGTGGAGCGGCTGACGATGGAAAAGCATCTGCGCCGGGCTATCGAGCAGAAGGAGTTCGTCCTGCTTTTCCAGCCGAAGGTCGAGATCGCCACCGGCGCGGTCATCGGCATCGAGGCGCTGCTGCGGTGGCAGCACCCGGAGCGCGGCCTGCTCGCCCCGGAAGCGTTCCTGTCCCGCGCCGAGGAGAGCGGCCTGATCGTTCCCATCGACGAATGGGCGCTGCGTGAAGCCGCGCGCCAGGCCGTTTTCTGGGGCGCGAACGACGGTCCTCGGTTTCCCGTCAGCGTCAACCTGTCCGGTCGCCAGTTCCGCCGTCCCGGAATCGACGCGCTGATCTCCGAGACACTGGCCGAAACGGGTCTGGACGCGCACCTGCTTGCCCTGGAAATCAAGGAAGCCGCGCTGATGGAGGCAGGCGAATCCGCCGGGGAAACGCTGCAGGCGCTCAAGCGGCTGGGCGTCGGGCTGTCGGTGGACGATTTCGGCACGGGCAATTTCTCGCTGCCCCGTCTGCGCCGCTTTCCCCTCGACATTCTCAGCATCGACCGCGCTTGCGTGGAAAATGTGCATACGCAGGCGACAGACCGGGCTGTGGTGCGCGCATTGATCGAGCTGGGGCATGCGCTGGGCCTGCGCGTGGTCGCCGAGGGCGTGGAAACCCAGGCGCAGTTAGACGCGCTACGCGGTCTGGGCTGCGACGCCGCGCAGGGCCATCTGATCGCCCCGCCGATGTCGGCGGACGCTCTTTCGGCGTATCTCAGATAACAGCCCTCACCCCCTTCCCCTCTCCCACGCTGCGGGAGAGGGGTGCCTATCACGCAAGCGGCCCCGGCTTCGCACGAGAGCAAGGAGAACCCGGCAGGGCGCGAAGCCGGGGTTGGCAACGTTACAGACGCACCATCGGTAACGGGCGAAGCCGGAGTTGGCACGGCCACAGGCACCCCTCTCCCAGAATTGGGAGAGGGGCACAGACACCGAAGGTGGCTACGGGGGTGAGGGCAAGCCGGGGGGAGGGGGCCTCCGCGAGGGCACCCCGCCGCCTCACGCGATAAAACTCGGACGAACACGGGAGGAGGCGGGCCTGCCGCAGCCGAATGTTAGGAACGGGGGAAACACAGCAGCCCATGTGCGAACCGGACAGAAAACAGACGGCGGCATCCCTTCCGACTGAGGCAGACGACCTGCACGAAGAACGGGTCGAGCGCCTCGGTCGGTTCGCGCGTGTCATGCGTAAAGAAGCGCAGCGCCTGCAGGACCAGGCCGTCTTTCTGTCCCGGCACGCCGACCATCTGGAAAAAAAGGCGGCCCGGGTGCAGCAGGACGAACCAGACGCGCCCGAAGAAGACATCCCGGCGGACGATCAGCGCCCTGTCACCGCCCGCGACCGTGAGACCCCCGCGCCGCCCGACCGAAGCGGTAATGGCAGCGGTGGCGGCGGCGGCGCGTCCCTTAACGGGGCGACCTGAGCGCGCCGGATCAGTAAACAGTGAGCGCCAACCGAGCGAAAGGAAAAAGTGGCAGCGATGGCAACGATTCTTGTGGTGGATGACGAACCGGACGTAATCGAGATCGTGCGCTTCCGGCTGGAAAAAGACGGCCATTCCATTCTCACCGCCCCCGACGGCCAGAGCGGTCTGTCGATGGCCTTCGGAAGTCACCCCGACCTGGTGATTCTGGACGTGATGATGCCGGGCATAGACGGCTTCGAGGTGCTGTTCCAGTTGAAAAACAACCCCCGCACTCAGAACTTGCCCATCATCATGCTCACCGCCAAAACCGATCTGTCCTCCATATCGAAGGGCTGGGGCCTGGACGTGGACAACTACGTCACCAAGCCGTTCAACGTGGACGAACTCGCCAAGACCGTCAAAAACGTCCTGATCTTCCGGGGCAAGCTCCCCGCTGATTAAAGCGCGCCGCGCGCCAACCGGTGCTGTTGTTTCTGTCTCCGCTCGCCCGGCCTGCCGGTGCCAACACAAAGCCATGACACGGTACCGGCTCATCATGAATGACGGCTCTCTGCACTTTGCCGACTTACCGGAAAGTGCGGGCCGGGCCGAATTGAGAGAGCATATTGCGAAACTGACCGGCGCTTCCGTAACCGGGTTTCTTACGGATCACATTACCGAGGTGTGGATAGATTTCACGTACCACGGGCACCGGTTTACCATCAACAACCAGTTCGGTGACTACTGGTTCTTCGTCGAGGCGGTTGACTGCCCGGAAGAAATTCTTGCCGAGGTGGTCAGTCACTGCGCAGTCCTGCTGCGTAAAGCCGAAACGAGCCGATGATAGGAGAAACATCATGCACCGCTGCTGCTGTTGGACGGCGTTCGCTTTATTTAGCCTGCTGACGCTGCTGAGCGCCCGCTGACGGCGGACAGGGAGGCAATGCGGAAGATGTGGCCCCGAGGCCATTATGGAATGACGGTTAGAATGAGCGGCTTTCGCTGCGCCCGCTGACCGGATTCAACAAAGACAAAGACACACGGCGCAGAAAGAAAAAGCATGGCATGGCTGTATCTTTTTATCGCGGGCCTCTTCGAGGTCGCCTGGGCCATCGGGCTGAAATACACCGACGGATTCAGCAGGCTGTGGCCGAGCGTCCTCACCGTGGGAGCCATGCTTATCAGCTTCGGCTTTTTGTCTCAGGCGCTTAAAACGCTGCCGGTGGGAACCGCATACGCCGTGTGGACGGGAATCGGGGCGGTCGGCACCGCCGCGCTGGGCATTATCCTGCTCGGCGAGCCGCGCAGCGCGGCGCGCATCGCCTGCATCCTGCTTATCGTCGCCGGAATCGTCGGGCTGAAGATCGTCTCACCCGCGCAATAACCGCAAAGGAAACTCGAAAGGAAAGCCCTATGTCTCTCAAACGCCCCGTTCGGCTGCTGCTCACCGCCGCCGCTGCCCTTGCCTGTGTCGCCGCCGCCCCGGTACGGGCGCAGGAAACCGTTAAAGCCGACAAGGCAGCCGGTATCCGCCGCCTGCTGGAAGTGACCGGCACCGTTAAAATCTCCCAGCAGATGATGGACCAGATGTTCACGTCGATGAAAAGCGTCAATACGCAGGTGCCCGACGACGTTTGGGTCAGACTTCGGGGCAAAATGAGGGCCGAGGAGATGGTGGACGAGTTGATCGCCGTCTACGACAAGTATTATACGCAGTAAGATATAAACGGCCTGCTCGCCTTCTACGAATCCCCGCTGGGCAAAAAAGTCATCGCCACGCTTCCCCAGGTGACTCAGGAAAGTATGGCTGTGGGGCAGGCGTGGGGGCAGCGCAAAGCGCAGGAACTGGCTCGGGAGATGGAACAACAGCGCAAGTCCGCCCCGAAAGCAGCCGCCGCCCCGACGCGGCGAAAAAGCAAGCGGTAAAAGCCGCACCGATGACGAATAATCGGGAAACTGCCGCCCCGTTTCCGCCGAGTGAACAGGCGGCCCGATGGCGGAAGGGAGAACGACGAATGCAATTCACCGACGAGCAGATTAAGCAGTTTCGCGAGCAGGGCTATGTGGCCGTGCCCGACTTCTGGGACAAACGCGAGGTGGCCGCCATGCAGGCCGAACTGGAGCGATTGAAGCGCGAAGGGCTGCTGCGAAATGTCGCCACGGACGGCGACGGCAAAACGCACTCGGCGACGAAGGCTAATCTTCAGCTTTGCCCGATGTTTCCGCACAGCGACTTTTTCCGCGCCATGCCGTTCGCGCCCAAAGTCGCTGAGGCGGTGCGCCAGCTTATCGGCGACCCGGTTATCCTGCATCTGGATCAGGTCTTCCTCAAGCCGGGAAAGCACGGCGCGGGCACGAACTGGCACCAGGACAACGCCTATTTCCAGATCGAGGACCCGCTCAAAGGGACGGCGCTGTGGACGGCGGTGCATGAGGCGACTATCGCCAACGGCACGCTGGCCGTGGTTCCCGGCAGCTACAAAGAAAAGTACGAGCACAAGCGCGACCCGGAAAGCGACCACCATATCCGCTGCTGGCCGCCGGAAGAGCAGGCCGTATCCGTCGAGCTTCCGGCGGGCGGCGCGATTTTCTTCGCCTACGGCACCGCCCACTGCACCCGCGCCAACACCACCGACAAAGAGCGCGCGGGCGTCGCCCTGCACTTCCTGAACGGCGAGGTCAGCGGGCACGCGCAGGGCGGCTTCGCCTATGAAAAACGCCCCCTTCTCACCGGCCCCGACGCCAGCGGCGGCCAGAAAGAGTACGGCGAAACCATTGCCGGAACCTGGGAGCGCCAGGTCGAGCGCGTCCTTAAAACCTGACCTTCCGGAGCCGCCCCGGCCAGACCCGGCCTGTCGCCTGCCCGCCGCTTGGTCACTCCCGATTCGCGTAAAACGGATTCTTGACGAAAAACGGCTCCTGTGCCATCATAGAATTAACAGTTAGTTCTCTGTTGGAGAAGCTATTATGATCGATCTGAGGGATATTCGATCCTTAACAGATTTCCAGAGGAATGCCAGGGAGTATGTCAAGCGGATAAAAGAAACCAAAAATCCGGTTGTGCTTACCATCAACGGCAAGGCCGAACTAATCGTTCAGGATGCTGAATCGTATCAAAAGATGCTCGACCGTATCGAGCGCGCGGAGGCGGTGGAAGTGATTCGCAAGGGCATAGATGAGTTCGAGCGCGGCGAGGGACGCCCGGCGCGCGAGGCTCTGGAGGAACTGCGGCAAAAATATGGCATTCCGCGTTAGCATCGCGCCGTCCGCCCTGGCCGACGCGGAAGATGCCTACTTATGGATAAAAGATCAGTCCCCCGCTCATGCCAATGCCTGGTACAAACGGCCTTATGGAAGCTATTTTCGCTGGAAACCTTCCGGCACGCTGCCCTCTTCGCCCCAGAAAGCGAAGACATCGGAAGGAGATCCGGCAGCTACAGTACGGCAAGTACGGCGGTACGTATCGGATTCTTTTCGGCATTGTCCACGATGAAGTACGAGGCGATGACACAGTGCGTATCTTCCGAATCCGTCATGGGGCGCGTGACAAATTGCAGCCGGAAGAATTGGAAACGGAATAGCGCAGAAATACCACCGTCCGCCCCTTCACCCCGGCCAGACCCGGCCTGTCGTCTGCCCGCTTGGTCACTACCGATTCGCGCTATAAAGCCATGCTGTCTGATCTTGAACTGAGCCTGCCGACGACCTGGGGCGTGGCGACTTACCCCGCCGGGGCCACCTACGGCCCGCGCATCCTGCGTGACTTTGAGTTTGTCTGGATTATCGAGGGAAGCGCGCAGTACTGCCGGGGCGAAATGCACTACCTGGAGGATGTGGCGCAGGCGCAGGCCGGGTCGATTTTACTGTGCCGTCCCGGAATCGATTTCTTTCTGTGGGACCAGACTCGCCGTACGCGCCACGCCTACTTTCACTTCACCGTCTCTTCTTTGCCCTCTGACTGGCCGCCGGTGGCGCAGTGGCCGCTTCTGGCGCGCACGCTGCCGGACGAGGGAGACATCCTGCTTCCTCTGTTCCGCCACCTGCTCACGTGGGCGGGGCGGGGCGACGTCCGGCAGTGCCGCCTGACGATGGCCGCCCTTCTGAGCGCCTTCCTGACCGGCGAGACTGCCACCGGCGACGTGCCGCGCGAATCGCTGCCGCCCCCGGTCGAGCGGGCGCTGGCCTATATACACGCGCGCCTGGAGGAGCAGCCGGACGCGCCCCTCGCCCTCGCCGATATTGCCGATGCGGCCTGCGTGACACGCGAACACCTGTGCCGCCTGTTTACCGACGCCACCGGCAGATCGCCTGCCGAGACGGTGCGCCTGGCGCGTCTGGATCAGGCGGCGGTGCTGCCCGCGCGCAGCAACTACTCGGTCGCCGAGACCGCGGCGATGTGCGGGTTCCCCAATGCCTTCCATTTTTCGCGCCGCTTCAAAGATGCCTTCGGTATGTCGCCGCGCGCCCTGCGCCAATCCGTCCAGTCCGGCGAGACGCCGCCCACGCCCCGACTGCTCCGCTCCGCCCCCGCACGCCGCGCCTCCCCTGGCAAAGAATGACCAGGCATGATAACCTGAATAGGCGGATCGGGGTCGCTTCGGTGTCTCCCCGGACGTTTTGACGGCGAGCGACTTTCTCGATTTCGGCTTTTCATTCTTTTTTCATATTTAGCCGCTAAAATAAAGATAACACAAGCCGCTGCCGCAATGACGGAGCTGTTTTCCAAATGCAATCGTTTGAGCAGGCGACCATGTCCGTTTCAGCGCCCGCTTAGAAAGCCCTTATAACCATGAAAAAATCGATCACCCTTCTTCTGGAAAGCGCCGTCGTGCTGACCGGCGTGCTCCTTGCCGATTCGCGCCCCGCGCACGCCTATCTCGATCCGGGAACCGGCAGCTACGCGCTTCAGGTAACCATTGCCGGTGTCTTCGGGGCGCTGTTCTCGGTGAAGATGTTCTGGAGCAATATCGTGGCAGCGATCCGCCGGATCGCCGGTGTGCCCGCGCGCAAACCGGCAGCAGCGGCAGCGGCGGCGTCGCAGACCAACAGCAGCACCCCTTCCTGAGCCGGTCATGACCTCTGCTGGTCTTACCGAGCCATCTTCCTTTCGCGACCCCGACGGCGTCGTCTTCTGGCAGAATGGCGTTCTGTACCGCCGGATCAACCCCAGCGGACAGGACGCCTATCGGCATCTGATGGAATCCGGGCTGTACGCGGCGCTCGTCCAGGCCGACCTGCTTATTCCCCATGAAGAAGCGGTCGGCTCCCGCAGCGACAGCGACGGCGTGATCATCCAGCCGGAAAGGATTCCGTTCGTCTCCTACCCGTATGAATGGTGCTTCAGCCAGCTCAAGGATGCCGCGCTTCTGACGCTGCGCCTGCAAAAAGAGGCGCTCGAATTCGGGATGTCGCTGAAGGACGCCAGCGCGTACAACGTCCAGTTTTGGAACGGGTCCCGCCCCGTCTTTATCGATACGCTGTCTTTCGAGCGGTACGACGAAGGCGAGCCGTGGGCCGCCTACCGGCAGTTCTGCCGACACTTTCTGGCCCCGCTCGCGCTCATGGCCCACACCGACATCCGGTTCGGGCGGCTCCTGCAAACGGAAATGGACGGCATTCCGCTCGACCTGGCGGCCCGGCTCCTGCCGCTGCGCGATAGGATCGACCCGGCGCTGCTGCCGCATATCTATCTGCACAGCGCGGCCCAGCAGCGGTTTCAGGAAACCCCCGCTTCTTCTTCTTCTGACGCGCCGCAGCGCCCCGCCGGGCGAATGAGCCGGAACGCCCTGCGCGGCCTGATAGACAGCCTGGAAGGGGGAATCCGGCGGCTCGCCTGGCAGCCGCGCGGCACGGAATGGTCGGACTACTACGAGAACACCAACTACGATGCCGAAGCGTTCCAGACCAAGAAACGGATGGTCGCCCGCTTTCTTTCCGAAATAATGCCTGAACCACGCGGCGTCTACGACCTGGGGGCCAATACCGGCGTCTTCAGCCGCGTCGCCGCCAGTGAGCGGGGCATCCCCACGTTCGCTTTCGATGTGGACCCGGCGGCGGTGGAAAAGAGCTACCGCGTCTGCCGGGACCTGGGCGAGCGCAGCCTGCTGCCGCTCGTGCAGGACCTCGTCAACCCCAGCCCGGCTCTCGGCTGGGCGCACGAAGAGCGGCGATCCTTTCTCGCGCGCTGCGGCGAAAACGGCCCCGCCGATGTCGCCCTGGCCCTGGCCCTGGTGCATCACCTGGCCCTCTCCAACAACGTGCCCCTGGCGCGCATCGCGGATTTTATGCGCCGGATCGCACCCACCCTGATCATTGAATTCGTCCCCAAGGAGGACTCGCAGACGCAAAGGCTTCTTTCGCGCCGGAAGGATATTTTTCCCGACTATACCCCGGCGGGATTTGAGGACGCCTTCGCCTCCGCCGGTTTCGCCGTGCGGCAGCGCGAAACGATACCGGGAACGCAGCGGATTCTGTACCGGATGCAGCAAAGAGAAGATGCCTGATGCGCGCGCATGACCCGCCGGAACAGGCGAAGGCAGCGGCGCAAGACTCCCGATGGACGGCCCGCCTGCACCCGCTGTGCTTCGCGCTTTTCCCGCTGCTGTCGCTGTACGCCGTCAATCTCGATCAGGTGGTCTGGACCGACCTGCTGCGCCCGCTCGCCCTCGTCCTGACCGCGACGCTGCTGCTGGGCCTGGCGCTTTCGCGGATCGTGCGCGACCGGCAGAAAGCGGCGGCGGCCCTGACCATTCTGCTTTTCCTCTTCTTTTCGTACGGCTACCTTTCTACGTGGCAGTCGTTTATCCAGACAAATATTCTGATCTATCTTTCGCCCGCCGCCGCCGGGCAGATCAACCCGAACGCCTATCTTCTCCCGTTGTGGTGCTTTTTTCTAATGGCCGCCCTTGTCGCCTGCCTCCGGTCGCGGCGCAATTTCGCCTTTCTCACCATGCTGCTGACCGTTTCCGGCGCGGCCCTGGTAATTGGGCCGTCCGTCACCATCGCCCGGAACGCCTCGCGTATCGTCCAGCGGCCCCGACGCGCCGCCGCGCCCGCCGCGCCGATGCCCCCCGTCAGCGACGCCGCCGCTGCCGCCCCCGCAGCGTCCGGCGATGCCCTTTCTAAAAACACGAACAACCTCCCCGACATCTATTTCATCGTTCTGGATGGGTACGGACGCCAGGATACGCTGAAGCGCATCTACGGCTATGACAACGAGCCGTTTCTGCGGGAGATGGAAAAGCGCGGCTTCTTTGTCGCCCGCAAGGCCCGCGCCAACTATGTGCAGACGGTGCTGGCGCTGGCCGCCGCGCTGAATATGGACTATCTGGACACCGTGGCCCGCCGTGTCGGGCCGGAGTCGTTCGACCTGTCACCCGCCAGCCGCCTGATAGATAAAAATGCGGTCGCGGCGTTTTTAAAGGCCCGTGGCTACCGCTATGTTTCCCTTCCCACCGGCTACCCGCTCACCGCCACCCCCAGCGCCGACCTTACCCTGGGCCACCGCGATCAGCCGGGGCCGCCGCGAATGACGCAGTTCGAAGGGCTGCTTCTGGATACCACGCCGCTGACCGTCTTCCCGCGCGCCGGGCGCTCCCTTTACGATCAGCACCGCGAGAGCCTGTTATCCGCTTTCGACCATCTTTCCGACGTGCCGCGTCTTGCGTCCTCTCCCAAGTTCGTCTTCGCCCACATCCTCATGCCGCACCCGCCGTTTGTTCTGGGGCCGGGCGGCCAGCCCCGCACTCCCGAACGCCCCTTCGGTCTGGTGGACGGCTCCGGCTATATGTGGCGCGCGACACCGGAAGAATACCGGCAGCTTTACGTCGATCAGCTTCAATACGCCAACCGGCGCATCCTCACGGCCATCGACGATATACATGCCCGCTCCCGCCGCAGGCCGATCATCATCGTCCAGGGCGACCACGGCCCCCGCATGCTTCTGGACTGGAAAGACATCCGCAAAACCGACCTGAGCGAGCCGTTCGGCAACCTCAGCGCCACCGCCCTGCCGGACGGGGACACTGCTGCGGCTTCGCAGGTTTTGTACGACGAAATAAGCCCCGTCAACCTGTTCCGCCTGCTGCTGAACCGCTACTTCGGCGCGCAGTACGAGCGGCTCCCGGATCGCAGCTACTACTCCCCCCTCGCC
>JAUJOK010000004.1:120765-140834 GCA_030447685.1 Armatimonadaceae bacterium | reverse complement strand
GGTTATGACGGGGTCTACCCCGGTGCGGCTTGCGCTGCGTCGGCTGTTCACCTTCCCGGCGGGCATGCGCGAATCCGTCCGCTCGCAGCTCTCCTCGCTCGACTATGTCCCCGCCTGGAACGGCTTTCTGGTTACCACGTCCAGCGAAGACAACGACAACAAGTACCACGGCAATACGCTCTGGTTCCTGCCCAACAGTGAGCTAAAGGGCGCGCGCTCCTCAGCGCCGCAAAAAATATGGGTGTTCGGGGTAGGCATCAAGGCGGAAGGCTTGTGCCTGCTGGGAACGGAAAACGTCGGGCGCTACAGCGTGGGGCAGTTCGCCCTGGTTTATGACAACGACGCCGCGCCGACCAAAGCGCCGAGCCTGCTCCAGATGCTGACCCTGGTGCGCTGGCCCCGGTAACGCGCCGCTGGGTAAACGGGTATTATGAAACGGTGGGGGAACGACGCCGAATCGACGGCGCACAGGCAGGCGCACCGGGAGCGGAATGTATGTACGGAACTTCTCAAAGACGCGCGGCGGATTTCTTTTTCAAGGCAGGCATCCCGGCCACGATGGTGCTTATCGCGGCTAATGTCGTCACCTTCCTGGTGAACTTCTTTTCCGGGATCCGCGGCCCACAGGATGGCCCCTTCTGGTGGCTGGTATTCAAGGATGCTCCACTGGCTATTCGTGGTGATTGGCCGCAGTATTTCTGGACACTGATCACCTGGCCGCTGGTTTCGCCCATCGACCTTATCGGGCTGCTGTTCGGGGCGCTCTGGGCGTACTGGATCGGCGGCAGTTTGGAGCGTTCCTGGGGCACGCGTCCTTTTCTGATCTTCCTGATCGCGACTTCTGCGCTCACGGCGCTGACGTTGTGGCTGGGCGGCAAAATCCTGCACACTCCCGTAACGGCGAGTGGGCTGTGGCTGGCTACCGCCCCGCCGACCATTGCCTGGTGCGTGCTCAATGCCCGCGAAGTGATTCGTCTGTACGCCGTGATTCCCGTTCCCGCCCCGATTCTGGCCTGGCTGACGGTGGCGCTGACCTGGTTCCAGATCAGTGTCGGGGGAGGGCACCCTATGCTGGGAGCCTTCGCCCTGTCCGGCTGCGCGGCAGCCTACTGGTATGCCCGGCATGGCCGCTACCTGTATCGGGGCTATGGGCGGACAGGAAGCGGCGGCGGCGGCGGCGGCCCGACCCGCACCGCGCAGCGTCCCGGTGGCCCGGCGCTGCGATTCCACGACTTCGACCGCGATCCGCCGGTCAAGAAAGGCTTCAGCCTGGGGCGCTGGTGGAACGACCGCAAACAGCGTCGTGAACTGGAAAAACTCTGGAAACGCTCGGGCTTCTCCGACCCGGATGAGAAGAACACCCGGCGTTAACCTGTCTGGAAAGAACATGCTGCATAAGAAAACCGACCTGGATGTCAACACGATAGAACAGGTGCTGGAGCACGCGCTGGACACCAAAGTAACCGTTCCGCCGCCTGCGCCGCCCGTCACCGTCCCGGCGGAAGCGCCCGTGTCCACTAATGGCGCGGCTGCGACTGCGAATTTGCTGACACTGAAGGAGATACGGCGCGAACCGCGTGTCAAGACCTATATCACCAAAGCCAACGAGCAGATGGCCGCTATCGGCTACACCGAGCACGGCCACCGCCACGCCGGTATCGTCTCCACAATAGCCCGCTCCATTTTGAATTTATTGGAATATCCGGCGCGCACGGCGGAACTGGCCGCCATCGCCGGGTATCTGCATGACATGGGCTGCGTGGTCAATCGCGCGGGCCATGTCGAGGCGGGCGCAATTATGGCCTTTCATATCCTGTCCGATCTAAAGGTGGAGCCGTCGGAGATTGCCGACATCGTCGGGGCTATCGGCAACCATGAGGAGCCGCACGGGCTGCCGATCAATCCGGTCGCCGCCGCCGTCATCATCGCCGACAAATCGGATGTCCACTTTTCGCGCGTCCAGAACCCGGACCCGGCGCAGTACGATATTCACGACAAGGTCAACGCCGCCGTTCGCAAGTCGTTTCTGCGCGTGGAACCTGAAGCCAAGCGCATCCGGCTGGAACTGGAGATTGATACGGAAGCCGCCTCGGTCATGGAGTATTTCGAAATCTTCATCATGCGTATGGTCATGTGCCGGAAAGCCGCCGAAGTTCTGGGCTGCCGCTTCGGCCTGTCCATCAATGGCCGTGACGTTTAACCTGCGTACCGGAAGCGGAGCCATCAATGCCAGGCGAACCATGCGACGATGGCGAATTCCTATTTGTCGTTCAATTAGCTGTTGATCTGCCGCCGCTCGGCTTGGTTCTCGCTCGTGGCGTGCCTGTTGACGACCCAAGAATAGGAAAAGGCGACCCCATTGAGTTACGTCGCCCTGACGGAAGCTGCCTCCGCACCGAGGTGGCGAGCTTTATGTGGCCGGAGCATGGCCCGCATTTTGAAGGGCTAAAGTGCAAGCCCATTGTCTTGCCTCCGCCCCTGAGCAGCAGTGATGTGCCTGTGGGCACGAAGGTCTGGTTTCTGGGCGAACCGAGACCTGCACTCCGCAAAGAGGAGCGAATAGCCTGGGCGGAGGAACAGGAAGTCCGGTATCGGCAGCAACTGGTGGAAAAGGCGAAGACGCCGTGGGGCGATACGCTTTGCGATGGCTGTGGCGGCAGAAAGAGCACCTGGGGCGACTCGACACGCGGAGTCTGCGCCCGCTGTGGACGCGCCCTGTAGCAATCTAATGTCTCGCCTGCGATATGGTATAATGAAATGTTCCCTTCAGTGGGAGCGTGTCGCCCGGCGGTCGGTCATCGCCGGGATTTTGTTTGTGAAGGGAGTTATCCAAAATGCGTGAGGGAATTCACCCGAAATATGTGGATGCCAAAGTTTCGTGCGCGTGCGGCAACAGCTACACCACCCGCTCCACGAAGTCCGACATCCATGTGGAAATCTGCTCCGAATGCCACCCGTTCTTCACGGGTAAGCAGAAGATCGTAGATACCGAAGGCCGCGTCGAAAAGTTCATGCAGAAGTACGGCATGAAGACCGGCGGCAAGAAATAGTTGAGGGTTGAAGGTTGAGCGTTGAGAGAGAGGGCGTGAGGGCCGAGAAGGCCGGGGCGGGTAATAATGAGTCTGCTCGCTCAACCCTCAACCCTCAACCCTCAACCACCACCTACGGGGGGCAGGCGGTCATCGAAGGGGTGATGATGCGCGGCCCCCATCACTTTGCCGTCGCCTGCCGCCGCGCCTCCGGCGAAATCGCCCTGACCTCCGAGCCGGTGCCCAAGGTGCTGCGTCCGGGCTGGCAGAAGTTCCCCTTCCTGCGCGGCGGGTTCGCCCTGGTGGATGCGATGGCCCTGGGAACGAAGTCGCTGTTCTGGGCGGCGAAAGTCGCTGAAAGCGATATTCCCACTGCGGGCGCAAAGGACGAGGCGCGCGTGGCCGGGGAGACTGTCGGCCCCGCTCTGGGAACGGCAGCTGCTGCCCCGGAACCCGCCGGGAATCGCTCCTCGCGTGTCACCGATGTGGCCATCGGCGGGGCGATGGTGTTCGGATTGCTGTTCGCCGTCGTTCTGATTAAAATCATTCCGCAGTTCGTGCTGGAGGCGGTGAAGGCGGCGGGCGTGCAAAGGCCGCTTTTGCTGGGATTGTCGGATGTGGCGGTGCGCCTGGCTATCTTCTTCGGCTACATTCTTGCCATCTCCCGCATGCAGCATGTCCGGCGGGTATTCCAGTACCATGGAGCGGAGCACAAGGTAATCAACGCTCTGGAGGCCGGCGCGGGGATGACCGTAGAGGCGGCGCGCGGGGCAAGTCGTCTGCATCCGCGCTGCGGTACGTCGTTCGCGGTTATCGTCCTTCTTTTATCGGTTCTGGCGGCGTCCCCGCTGTACGCGCAGCCGCTCTGGATTCGTATTCCGGCGGGCCTGCTGCTGCTGTTTCCGGTGGCGGGAATTGCCTTTGAACTGCTGCGCCTGGCCGGACGCTACCGCCATAATCGGGTCGCCGCCGCGCTGAGCCGTCCGGGGATGTGGACGCAGTTGCTGACGACGCGCGAGCCGGACGATTCACAGCTTGAGGTCGCTCTGGCATCGCTCCAGGCCGTCATGGATGCCGAAAAAGCGGACGCCGCAGCGCCCACGGATGCCGCCGAGCGGCAGGCCGCCGCCGTCGCTTAAGAATCAAGGTTTGTTATGTTCGAAAAGTTACTGGAAGTAGAAAAACGCTACGATGCGCTGACCGCGCAGCTTGCCGACCCGACGGTCGGCAGGGACCCGGATACGTATCGCAAGGTCGCGAAGGAGCACGCCTCGCTGACCCCGCTGGTGGAGAAGTTCCGCGAATACAAGCGTGTCCGCCAGGGAATTGCGGATGCCGAGGAGATGCTGGGCGGGCCGCTGGACGCCGACATGCGCGATCTGGCGCAGGCCGAACTGGATGACCTGAAGCCGCAGGTCGGCGATCTGGAGGCGCAGCTTCGGGTCATGCTGCTGCCTAAAGACCCCGCCGATGAAAAAGACGTTATCATGGAGTTTCGTCCCGGCACCGGCGGCAGCGAGGCGGAGCTTTTCACCGGGGAACTGCTGCGTATGTACATGCGCTACGCCGAGCGGCGCGGCTGGCGTCCCGAACTGATGAACGCCCAGGAGACCGGGATCGGCGGTATCAAGGACGCTTCCCTATCCATTCACGGCCAGGGAGCGTACTCGCAGCTAAAATTCGAGGGGGGAGTCCACCGCGTTCAGCGCGTCCCGGCCACCGAGTCCGGGGGGCGCATCCACACCTCCACCGCCACGGTCGCCGTGATGCCCGAAGTCGAGGAGGTCGAGGTTCACATCGACCCCAACGACTTAAAGTTCGACACGTATCTTTCCGGCGGCGCGGGCGGGCAGAACGTCCAGAAGAACGAGACGGCAGTCCGCATCACACACAAGCCGACCGGCATTGTCGTCGCCTGCCAGGACCAGCGCTCCCAGTTGCAGAACCGCGAGCAGGCGATGCGCGTTCTGCGCGCCCGCCTGTACGAGATGGAGATGGAAGCGCAGCAGAAAAGCGAGGCCAGTGCGCGCCGCCTCCAGGTCGGGAGCGGCGACCGTTCCGACAAAATCCGCACGTACAACTTCCCGCAGGACCGCGTCACCGACCACCGTATCGGCCTGACCACGCACGGGATGGGGCAGCTTCTGGACGGCGACATCCAGCACGTCATCGACGCTCTGGTCACCACGGATCAGGCGGACCGCCTAAAGCAGGGCGAGGCGGATTAACGCAGCCATCCCGTCAGAAACTGAACGCAGGCCGTGCAAGACGCGGCCAGTGGCTGCCAGAGAAAAATACCGGCCACAAGCAATAACGGAGCCACAGCCAAAAGGATTCCGCAGCAGCAGCCGCGAACCCGAAAATTTTCGCCCGCACGAATGGCTTTCCTTTTCCCTGGTAACAAGGCTTGACGCCAGGCAGGATTCGCCGTACAATACGTCGGTTCCTCTGTGGGCGGTTGGCTCAGGGGTAGAGCGCTTCCTTGACACGGAAGAGGTCACAGGTTCAAATCCTGTACCGCCCATTTCAGGGTGTTAAACCATGGGTTGAAGCCTATGAGGTAAGCACCGCCGGATTTAATGCCTTCTCCTGAGCGGCTCAAATCGCTTAGCAGGAGGCACTTATGCTTTTCAGTGACGTTGTTTCTGACTTCCTTCAGCACATCCGGCATGGGCTGAATCTGAGGCTCAGGCACACCCGCGCGCGGTGGGAAGGGGCGCTTCTTGAACAAGCTCGGGGCCAGCGGCGGGAGTGGCGGTGGTAGCTCGCTACAGCACTCCGCGTTAAGCCGTCCCAGGCTTTCCTGGGTGCATTACGAACATCCCAATCAGAATATTCGCCTATCTGGCTCTTTTACCCGTACTGCTCGACCCCGTAATCTTCGTCGCTTGGCTGGCGTCATCAGCGCCTCCAGTTCTACCGCCTGCCGGTAGCTTCCGTCTCATTGTTATGAAGCTAATGCCCACCCCTTCGGCCACAGCCAGAGAACAAGCGCTCCTCCCACCAATGCGATGCTGAACAGCAGGGCGATTCGCGCCAGCAAACGCCGGTGGCCCAGTGTCGCAACAAGACCCGCCTTGAACGCGAGGTTCGATAGGGAAGCGATCAGGATGAGCCGCCAGCCGGTTTCGGCGGCGACCCGGTCGGATTTAACCAGGTTTGCGGTCGAGAGGGTGATCGCGTCTACGTCGGTCAGGCCCGACAGCACGGCAAGAGCGTACAGGCCGGCGTTGCCGAAGTAATCCTTGACGGCGGCGACGCCGAAGATTACCAGCGCGTACAGGGCACCGAACCAGAGGGCGCTTTTGAGTTCCGCCGGGTTCTCCTGTTCGGGCATCTTTTCAGCATCATCCCGGTTCAGGAAGTACATTCCCGCTGAGAGCAGCGTCATCAGCACGAGCATCGCGCCCAGCGGCGGCGCAATACGCCCCAGCGCGCCGGGCGCGACAACAGCCACTTCGATAATCACGCGTGCGAACGCAATGGTAGAGGCAATCAGGATCACGAGCGCGGCGAGTGTGGCCGCCTCGGGCGCGCTCTTACTGCGGCGGGCGTAGGAGACAGTGGTCGCTGTGCTGGAGATCAGGCCGCCTAAGATGCCGCCCAGCAGCGTGCCCGCGCGCTGCCCGAACAGCTTGTAGGCGACATAGCCGCCGATCCCGATCCCGACGATCAGCACCACCATGCGCCAGATGTCGTAAGGGTTGAGCACGCCGTACGGGCCGTAGGTGCGGTCCGGCAGCACCGGCAGGATGACCAGCGCAATGAGGACGAACTGCATCAGCGCCCGGGCATCGTGGTCTCCCATCTTTTCCACCAACTGGTGCAGCGGCTCGCGGAAGTGCAGCAGCACCGCGACTACCCCGCCGGCGACGATAGCCGCCGCCTGGCTGCCGACGGCCAGATAAGCCCCAATGCCGTACATCAGCAGGGCGGCGGCCTCCGTTGTTTGCCCCGGTTCCGGCTCCTGATTGTCCTGCAGTTTCGCCAGGTTGGACACCACGATCAGGGTAGCCACGGACACAAACCCGGCGGCAACGACCCAGCCGCCGAAGGAGGAGGCAAGCAGGGCGCAGATAGTACCCAGCAGCGTGATCAACGGGAACGTACGGATGCCGGCCATACGCGAATCTGCTCGCTGGCGCTGCAAACCTACCAGCAGCCCCAATCCCAGCGCGATGCCCAGGGCTCTAAATATCTCACCGTTCATAGAGTACCTTGTTCCGTGGTAGGGACCTGTGCAGGGGATAGTGATGATCGGGCGGCGTCATTGCTGCGGCGATAGTTACTTCCAGATCTTACCGGACGCAGTATACCTGAACACACCGCGACCCCTCTGAACCTTCTCTGAGACGACGTAGATTACCATAGGCTGAACGGAAGGGCGGCGAGCCTGCAGACCACTGCCCTGCTCCATGCGCCCTGCACGATCTTTACGAAGCGATGCTGACTCTGTTGCGCGTACTGGGTGTGGGTGCGTGCGCATGGCCGCCGATTCTATAACTTCGGCGGTCTGGACGCCTTCAAGTCGAAGTTCCATCCACACCGCTGGGAGCCTATCTTCGCCATCTCGAATGAGCCACGCTTCTCACCCCACAGCCTGTACGCCATTGCGGCGGCCTTCACCGGTGACCGTTCTCCGATTCTTGCCGTCGCTATCGAGCTGCTCAAGGCGGTGCGTCAGGAGGGGAGTTGGCTTCAGGATCACTTCCGGAAGCGCATAAGATGAGCAGAAGAACCCCCTGCATCACAACCGCCCAAGTATCGTTTCCGCAGGTGCGGGCCATGGCCGCTCCCCCTAAAGTTGTAGCAGCCGCTCCATCCCGCGGCTGACCCCCTTTTCAGCCGGTTTATCCAGATGAAACTCCATCGCAATGATGACGGAGCCGCATTTCCTGCCGGGTAAACCTGAACAGTGACGGGGTTAGGCCCTGTCGCCACAATAATATTCCGGCGGCCACTGAAACCATTGCGCCGACGATGAACCATAGAACTAAGACAAATAACCTCAGGAAAGGAACGATGCTATGAACCGGGTAAAGACACTTTTTTCGCCCCTTGTTGCGGTTCTCACGCTCTCGCTGATCACTGCGGGAGCGCGGGCGCAGGACAACAATATCATGGATATTGCGGAGCGAACGCCGACGCTCAGCAAGTTCGTGCAGATGGTCGAATTAACCGGCCTGGAGGAGACGCTGGAGAAGACCGGCCCCTATACCATCTTCGCGCCTACCGATGCCGCCTTTGACAAATTGGGCAAGGAAAAGGCCGATGACCTGCTGGAGTCGGAGAACAAGGTCAGGCTGACCGCGATTCTCAAGAACCACATTGTCCCGGCACGTATCAGCTCGCGGGAGATAACCGTGATGGGAGAACGCACGATGCTGCGGACCCTGGGCGGCGGCTGGCTCCCCATTCGCAACGACAACGGCGTCCTGGTCGGCAAGACACGGGTGGAGCGACCGGACATCATCGGTACGAACGGCGTGATCTATCTTGTGGATGAGGTGCTCCTGCCCGAGGTAGTCCCGGTGCAAACAAGAATACGCGTCGCGCCGCCGACGCCACCCACCGTGCTTGTTTTGATCCCCGTGGAGAAGATTCGGGCTAATCCGAAGGGCTACCTCGGTAAGCCCGTGGCGGGAACCGTCATGGTTCCTGAGGTACCCACGGATCGCGGCTTCTGGATTGAGGCGAACGGGCAGCGCATGTTCGCCGTGCTGGACAAATCGATCCACGAAGACAACGTGAATGTCAATGCGGGGCAGAAGGTGCAGCTTTCCGGGATCGTCTATGATTCCGCGCAGTGGAACCGCGCCGGTCTGGGAAAAGTGACGCCTCAGACAAAGAAGATCATCCAGAACCAGCCGATGTTCCTTGTGGTGAAAGAGATAAAGATCGTCTCCTCATAGGGGCGAGGCCAGACAGCTACCGCCTGAACCTCCGGCGGCCACTAAAATCCACGATCCTGCCACCACAGCAGGATAGCAGGATCGTGGATTCGTCTTCGGCATAGGGAGAAAGGAACCGGTATTATCGACATGCTGGAAGCAGGGACGCCCTTGTCAGAAGTCTGGATGCTGTCCTGGGAAAAGCTGGCGCTGACCTGGATCAACGGGCATCATCATCCACTGCTCGACAGCATCTTGGTACCTATCTCCTTTATAGGTGAGTGGGGAATTTGCTGGATTGCGCTCCTCGCCGCTCTGTTCTTTTGGGGAAGGCCGGAGCACAAAAGGGTAGCCGTGCATCTGGGCCTGGCGATGCTTGTTGCGTCTGTCTTCGTGATTCTGCCGCTCCGGTTCTTTTTCCCGCGCGAACGGCCCTATGAGGTTTTCCCGCAGGTTCGGCAGTTAGGACTTGCCCTAAGCGGAAATTCGTTCCCTTCCGGCCATGCCCAGAGCGCCTGGCTTGTCGCGGTGGTTCTGGGCGCTCATTGGCGGCGTCTATTTCTTCCTTTGACGCTCTTTGCGCTGCTTGTCTGCTACTCGCGCCTGTACTGCGGCATGCACTATCCTCTGGATGTCATCGTGGGCGCCAGCATCGGCATCATTATGGGAAGCCTGCTGCTGCACATCGCGCCGTGGCTGCTGCACCGTACCCGTCACGGAATGCGCCGAAAGCGCGCCTCCACGAACAGGTAAGCGCCATAGGCAGCCAGCCCGGCCGCCACGATGAAAAGCATCCCGGTGCCGTAGGGCTGCCGCGCCAGAACCTGCAGCGCACCGTCCAGATCGCGCACCCTTCGCGGATTGGATTCCACAGCGGCACGAATCAGGAAGACGCCGATAAGCCCGAAGACGGTTCCCCGCGCGGCAAGACCGACCCGGCCTGCCCATGTCACCCATCCCCCTGTTTTTCCACTCAGCGCCTCCGGCTGGAGCTTTTCGTGAAACCGGGCACCGTAAGCGACGTACAAAGCGTTGACACCCAATCCCAAAACAGTCATGCCTGCCACTCCCACAAGCCACGGGCCTAACGGCCAGTCGAGGAAGCGCGCCGTCCAGTCGCGCGCCCGGTGGTCGTTTCCTCCGGTCGCCGCGCCCAGCGTCAGGCGGATGGCGGTATAGGCCAGCAGGGCATACGCCGCGCCGCTCAGCGCGTAGCCGGTCCGCTTCGCTATCCCTTTGGCGTTCGACCCTTTGTTTCCCGGGTCCAGGATGGCCTGAACGAAACGCCAGAGCACATACCCCGCCAATCCGATGGCCACCACGCCCAGCAGGAGCCGCCCGGACGGCTGCTCCACGATGACTGCCAGTGCCCCCCGCGCTCCGGCAGGCTTGTCCCTAAGCCCCAGCGCCACCTGCACCGCCAGCACGCCGATCAGGATATAGACAAAGCCCTTGGCCGCAAAGCCAAAGCGCGCCAGTCGCTCAATCCAGGGTTTCACCGGTGAAGCACTGGGTAACAGGAGGAAATACCCCTCGTCCTTTATCTCATCCCGCATTTTTCGTCCGTTTCCTCTGCCGATGATCCAAGGCTGCCTTACCAGGAAGCTTCCCCGGTTACGACGAAGTCTATGCCCCGCCGCTTGCGGCGTGGGAACCGGTTATCGGGGAGTCCAGAGGGCTTCCTTTGGCTAAGGGCGGGGTTAATGCCCCGCCTGCAGAGCCGGCGTGCGCAGCGGCGTAGTTGCGAAGCAACGGAGTCGCAAGCCGCCGTTTACTTTGCCGGTATACCCACTTGCCCGTGCGAATCCGGGAACCAGATGCGAAGCAGGGCCAAACGGAGCGTACCCGCCTCCAGGACGACCAGGGGCGTTGCTGCCAGCCGCGCTCCGAGGCAGGGGAAATGGCATAAAGGCATTGGAGAACGAGTGCCTGGAAAAAGGTATGCTAAGCAAGAGGACTGTAGAAAAAGCGGATACTCCCGGTCACGACCAATCTTAGTGCTCAAATCAACGATGGTCTCAACTGGTGGTTGCGGCAATCGTCCCACGACCGTATCCGTCTACTTCATTTTCGAGCCATGCATCCTGTACACAAAGCGTTCAAACTCTCTTCGCCGCTGTGCCGCTACCTGATAGGCGTCCTGGCGACAGCCCTGTCACTGCTTCTCTGGCTTCTCCTTGCTGCGGTTCTGGGCACCGACATCCCCCTTATGGTCTTCATTGTCGGTGTGATGCTCGCGACCCGGTATGGGGGTCGGGGGCCGGGCCTCCTTACCCTCGTGCTGAGCGTGCTTGCGGTTGTCTTTGTCACTCAAGGCAACGGCACACTCCGCCTTATTCAGTTTCCGGATGCGATTCGACTGATCCTGTTCTTTATTGTTGGTCTGCTCGTCACCTGGATCATGGAGATGCTGCATGCGGCAAGGCTTCGCAGCGAGACGACCGAGGAGCGGTTTCGTTTACTGGTGGAAGGCGTCCATGACTATGCGCTTTTCATGACCGATGTCCAGGGGCAAATCATCAGCTGGAATCCCGGCGTGGAGCGCCTGCTGGGTTATAGCGAAGCGGAGATCATCGGGCAGCCTTTTTCCTGTATTTTCACGCCCGAAGACATAGCGCAGGGCGCTTCCGAGCAGGAGTTAAATGACGCAGCGAGGAAAGATCGGGCTTCCGACGAACGATGGCACGTCCGCAAGGACGGCACCCGTTTCTTCGCCACCGGCGTTGTTCATCCGCTGCGTGATACGTACGGTAATCTGCGCGGCTTCGCCAAAGTTCTCCAGGATATAACGGAGCGAAAGCGCCTGGAGCATGTGCTCCAAGGCCGTAACGCGGTGCTCACGTCGATGCTGCACGCCCTGATGACGCAGCCTGAACTCGGGAACTTTCTGGATAAGGTGCTCGCGACAGTCGCCGACCTACTGCAATCGCGTTCGGTTTCGCTCTGGCTGAATCAAAAAGAGCAAAACCTGTGGTCGCTGGAAATCACCTTCGACAACGGGCAGATTCTCAGGGAAGAGCATATCGGCTGCAGTACCGCAGCGGATTCCCAATTGTCCGAAGAGGTGCCCTTATGGCAGGAGATGATCCGTACGCGCCGACCCGTGATTGTTGAGAACGTCGCCGAGCATCCCCATATAACAAACCGGGAGTGGCTGCTGTCCCGAGGCGTGCAGGCCCTGGTTCTGGTACCGATGCTCCTGGATAAGGAAGTCCTCGGCGCGCTCACAATTTGCCGCGCCGATACGCGCCGCTGGGAGCCGGGAGAGATCGACCTGGCTCAGGCGCTGGCTCAGCAGGCGATGCTGGCGCTGCAAATGACGCGCCTGGAGAAACAGGGGCGGAGCGCGGCGGTGCTGGAGGAGCGTAACCGCATGGCCCGAGAAATCCACGACACGCTGGCCCAGGGCTTCACCGGCGTCGTGCTTCAGCTCACGGCGGCGGAGCACGAACTCGCGAAGGCTCCGGAGAAAGCGCAGGCGCACCTTGTCCGGGCGCGTGATTTGGCGCGGGAGAGCCTGGCTGAGGCCCGCCGCTCCGTCTGGGCGCTCCATCCGCGAACCCTGGAACACAGCGAATTGCCGGACGCCTTCACGCGCCATGTGGAGCAGATGACTGCCGGGACGCCCATACAATCCGAACTGCATGTGCATGGCAGGCCGCGTTCCCTGTCTGCCGAGGTTGAGCATAACGTGCTGCGTATCGGCCTGGAGGCGCTGACCAATGCCCTCAAACATGCCCGGCCCAGTCTGGTTCGTATCGAGCTGTCCTTTGACCTCGGTCAGGTTCGCTTATCGGTGCAGGACAACGGCAGGGGATTCGATCCCCAGGCTCCGTCTGCGAGCGGCGGCGGTTTCGGCCTGACGGGCATGCGCGAACGAGCCGAACGTCTCCAGGGACAGTTAACGATTTCCAGTCAGCCGGGACAGGGAACCGAAATTGTGCTGGTGGCGCCTGCAACACCGGTAAAAACGGAGGAAGATACGTTATGAACCCGCCGAACAGCATCCGTATTCTGGTTGCCGATGACCATACGGTGGTACGCGAGGGATTGGTGGCGATTCTGGAGCAGGAAGACGATATGACGGTCGTCGGTGAGGCCAGCAACGGGCAGGAGGCGGTGGACAAGTTCCCCGCGCTACGGCCCGACATCACGCTGATGGATTTGCGCATGCCGCAGATGGACGGCGTGGATGCGATCACCGAAATTCGAGCGGCGTTTCCCGCAGCGCGGATCATCGTGCTGACCACCTATGATGGCGACGAGGATATCTACGGCGGTCTTCATGCCGGCGCTCAGGGGTATCTTCTGAAGGACGCTGAGCGCCAGGATTTGCTGGGGGCAATCCGGAACGTGCATGCGGGTCGAACGCACATCTCCCCCGATGTGGCGTCCAAGTTGGCCCTGCGGGTGATGCGACGGGAGCTTAGCACGCGGGAGCGGGAAGTGCTGAACGTGATGGCGGCGGGAAAGAGCAATCAAGAGATCGCGAGCG
Organism: Armatimonadaceae bacterium; assembly: GCA_030447685.1. Classification (GTDB taxonomy): domain Bacteria; phylum Armatimonadota; class Armatimonadia; order Armatimonadales; family Armatimonadaceae; genus JAUJOK01. The sequence continues at coordinate 127,419 of JAUJOK010000004.1, read as the reverse complement.
CCCTGTTCATCAGTGAGGCTACCGTTAAAACGCATGTCAACAACATCCTTGCCAAGCTGGGCGTCAGCGACCGTACCCAGGCAGTGACGACGGCGCTCAAGCGAGGCATCGTGCATCTGGAGTAACATTAATGCGTAACTGAGGACGTTCTCCACCCTGAGTTTGAGGCAGAGAGCCATCTAAAGGCTGACCGTCTGGTCAGCCTTTTTCTTTACCTGAAAGTCCATCGCGATGATGACGGTGCCGAATTCGCTGCCGGGTAAATTTGGACTGGAGAAGGGACTTACGTGAAAACGACACGAGAGGAACCGGATGAGCGGAAGGCGCTGTTACAGGCCGTGATTTACGCTTCGCGAATGCCTGTGGTGGCCGTCAATACCCAGGGCAACATCACGATGTGGAGTCCGGCGGCAGAGCGACTATTCGGCTGGAAGGAATCCGAGGTGCTGGGTCGTCCCTCGCCGCTCATTCCCCCGGAAAAACAGGCGGATTATCGGTCGCTGCGCCAGATAGTGCTGAACGGAGCAACGTTCACGGGAGCCCGCGTCTGCGCGCGGAAGAAGGATGGCTCCTGTATCCGAGTTCTGGTTTCGGCAGCGCCGCTGCGCGATCCGAAAGGAGCGGTACAGGGCGTGGTCGCGGTTATAGACGACGTTTCCGCAGGCAGGCAGGCGCAGGAATCTTCGGTTCAGTCCCAGGAGCAGGAGCGATATATCGCGCATCTGTTCCAGCGCTCGCTTGTACCGGCAGCGGAGGTAGTCTTTTCCACGCTGGAAGTGGCGACGCTCTGTGAGCCTGCTCTGGCGGGGCCGAACGTCGGCGGCGACTTCTGTGACGCCTTTGCGCTCAACGCGGGCAAGGTGGCGCTGCTGGTGGGTGACGTCTGCGGAAGAGGATTGGAGGCGGCAATCTACGCTGACCATTTGAAGTACGCGGTGCGGGCCTATCTGCGGGAGTCACCGTACCCGACTCAGGCCCTTACCCGTCTGAACCGCTTCGTTTGCGACACCCAGCGCCTTGATGGGCGGGGCGAGGAAACATTTACCGTCCTGACATTGGGTGTTGTTGACCCGGCGTCCGGGGAGATGGTTCTGGCCCTGGCGGGCGCGGAGCCGCCGCTGCTTCGAAAAAGCAGCGGCGAGATAAAGACAATCTCTACGAGGGCAAACCTGCCGCTGGGAATCGAAGCCGGGGAAACCTACGGGGCGATAACCCTGCGTCTGGAGCCGGGCGACACGCTGCTGCTGGCGACGGACGGTATCACGGAGGCCCGGCGTGGCCCCGAGTTTCTGGACAGCGCCGGTCTGGTCCGCCTGTTCGAGCAGGCTTCTGCCGAATCGCCCAGGCTCCGCGAGATCGGTCAGGCAATCCTGAACGGCGCGCGCACCTTTACCGGTGGGTCGCTCCGTGACGACGCATGTCTTCTCCTTGCCCGCCGAAAGGACGCCGGGGAAGCATCACCAGCCGGTGAAAACGTGCGCTATTAACCATTGTGGCAGCGCTTCCCGCTGCTGTTTTCGGGAGGTCTTTATCTGGCCGTGAAGACCACACGACCCGTTATCCGGTCAAAGGCTTGCTGGTATGCCGGCAGCCAAAATATTTCCGATTGGAGGAAAGAGACAATGAACACATCGACAGACAGAGCTGCCGCTTCGGGCAGCACGCTCACCACGGAAAAGCCGGGCACACTGCACCGGCTGAATGACACAACGCTTACGGTGGCCGACCCGAGCGAGGATGTCCGTGGCCGTAAGGTCCTGGATGCAGCGGGCGAGGAGATCGGCGAGGTGGACGACCTGCTGATCGACGACAAGGAAAACAAGGTGCGCTTCCTCCAGGTGGCCTCCGGCGGCTTTCTCGGCATCGGCGCGACAAAGTTCCTGATTCCGGTGGACGCCGTAATGCGTGTGGACCAGGACCATGTCCACGTCAACCAGACGCGGGAGAAGGTGGCGGGCGCGCCGCGCTATGACCCGGAGATGGTTGAGGAACCGGATTGGGGAGCCTATTACGGCTACTACGGCTATGGCCCCTATTGGGGCCGGGGCTACGCTTACCCGCCTTACCCCTACTACTAAAGGAAGCTGGGGGCGCCCATGAGCCGGGTGCCCCCTGACTCGGAAGTTATTGGCCTGACCAAACGAAGACACAAAACGCAGTCATGTACGCAAGTAGTGTGATTGATACCAAAGCAAGACAAAGAGCATTCGACCTGATAGGACACTTGGAATCGTTTGCGAAGACAGATCAAGATATGAGGAAACGACAATGAACAATTCGCGGAATATAAGGATGCGCAGCCTTTTCCCAATGGTCATTCTGGCAGTACCGCTGCTGAGCGCGGGGTGCGGCGACCGAAATCCTGCGGCGCAAGCAAGTCGGGAAACTTCCCGTAACGTGGCGGACATATCGGAGACGACCGCTGCGCCCGCAACTCAGGAGCCGGTTATACAGACACCGGCCACACGCGACGCGGCGACACTCCAGAACGCCTTTGCCGAAGTGGCTAAGGTGGCCGCGCCCTCCGTCGTGACCATTACAACTCAGGTCCGCAGGCCGCGGTTCGTCCAGGAGCGGGGTGGCCCACAACCCTTCGGCGGCGGCCCACCGGGCAGAGAGCCGTTCGGCGGCGAGGACCCGTTCGAGGATTTTTTCCGTCGTTTCCGCGAGTTCGGCTTTGAGCCGGGCCGGTGGGAGTCGGGACAGAAGGGACGGAGCAGCTTCCTCCCACTGCAGGGAGGCGGTGGTGGCGGCGGGATCGGCTCGGGATTGATCTACAGCGCGGACGGCCTTATCCTCACCAACGCTCATGTGGTGCGGGACGCCGAATCCGTAACGGTAAAGCTGGCGGATGATCGGGAGTTCAAGAACGCCAAAGTTATCGGGGTGGATGAGCGGACGGATGTCGCCGTCGTCAAGATACCCGCTGCCGGACTGAATCCCCTGCCGTTGGGCAACTCCTCGGAGGTACGTGTGGGCGACTGGGCCATCGCCGTGGGCAACCCGTTCGGGCTGGAGAAGACACTGACAGTGGGGGTGATCTCGGCGAAGGCGCGCGAGGTTCCTCTCAGTGTCGCCAGTCCCGGTGATTATCTCCAGACCGATGCCTCCATCAACCCCGGCAACAGCGGCGGACCGCTGCTGAACATCTATGGCCGTGTCATAGGGGTCAACAACGCCATCTACAGCCGCAGCGGCGGCAACATGGGCATCGGCTTCGCCATCCCGATCAACACGGCCCGCGAAATCGCGGACATCCTGGTCAAGGAAGGCCGCGTCCGGCGCGCCCGTCTCGGTATCGGCATCACCAACATCGAAGACCGGGCCGCCGCCTTCGGTCTCGATCCCAAGACGGAAGGCGTGCTGATCGAGACCGTCGAAGCGAACGGGCCGGGAGCGCGCGCCGGTTTGCAGCCGGGGGATGTGATTACCGCGTTCAACGGTAAGCCGGTAACCAGCAGCAGTGAGTTCCAGCGCCAGGTTGCCCGCTCACCGATAGGTACGAACGCCACTTTGACGATCCGGCGAGGCGGTAAGACGATGACCGTCACGGCGCGCCTGGAAGAGCTGAAGGACGGTACCAGTGGCCCATTGCCGGGCGGCGGTCCCGCAGAGCCAGGCGTCGGCCCACCGACCGCGCTCGGCCTGCGCCTGACGCCGCTGACGCCGGAGATGACCAGGCGCTACAACATCAAACTGAACAGCGGCGTGGTTATCGTTGGGATAGTAGAAGGCTCCCCCGCGATGGCAACCGGCCTGCGGGAGGGGGATGTTATCCTGCGAGTGGGTCAGACGGCGGTTTCGACGCCTCAGGAGGTGAAGGCAGCGGTGGACAAGATCCTGAGCCGCCAGTCGGGTGAGGACAAGAGTATCGCCCTCTACGTTAACCGCCAGGGCGAAAGCCGATTCGTCATCGTGAATGTGAACAAGTAACAGCCCGTGCAGGGCGCGCGGGCAGCTCCGACGCGCCGCGCCGCCCTGGACACGGAAATGACCGTTGCGCAAGCGACAAGGAGAATGAGATGGCAGAAGTACAGATAGAACGCAAAGAAGGCGGCGTGCCCTGGTGGGCGTGGCTGCTGCTCATACTGGCCATTGGCTTCACCCTCTGGTGGATGACAGCCGGGCGAGAGCGGGATACGGATACGGCCACATCCGTGCCGGCAGCGACCGATACGCCGGCAACAAACGCGACAGCGGCAGATACAGAGGTCGGGACGCTGATTCCAGTGCTCCTCATCCGGACGACTCCCACTGACTACATCGGCAAGCCGGTGTCGGGCACGGCGACAGTCGCCGAGGTCGTGTCGGATCGGGGCTTCTGGCTGCGAGGCGAAGACGGGACCGAGCGCATCTTCGCCGTCCTGGATGACTCGATTCCTGAAACATCCCCCGACGTCAATGCAGGCCAGACCGTGCGGATACAGGGCACGGCCCATAGCCCGGACCAGCTCGACCAGATGCCGGTCAAGCAGCTTGCGGCGGATGCGCGCCAGAGCCTGCAAAACGAGCCAGCGTTCATCCACGTCAAAAGCATCCAGATTCTGGACCGGCTGGGCGGTGCCGACGAAGCTGCCGGTGCCGCAGGCGCTACGGGCGGGGCGGCTGACGGGGCGGACTTAGGCGCCATCGTGGCAAACCCGGCCTCTTACTTCGGGCAGAACGTTTCGGCAACGGCAAAGGTCATCGAGGCCGACTCCGACCGAGGGTTCTGGATCGACGCCGGCGGGCAACGCCTCTTCGCGATTCTGGCCAGGAATCTGGACACGCCCGACCCGAAGACGGACATCAATACGGGACAGACCCTGCGCTTCACCGCGACGGTCTACGACGCCTCACGGGCGAGCGACGTACCGGAACTCAAGGCAGTAACGGCGGAAACCCGGAACCTCCTGGCAGGCGTAAAAGCCTTCCTGCGCGTTACGGACGTCAAGATTGTAAGCCGATAGAGCCGGCAGTACAACGAGCAGCCAGGAGCCGGTTGCAGATCACACAGCGACCAAGCCCTGGTTCACCGAGAGTCAACGAAATCACGGGTACGGCAGCCCGCGAGGTGCTGCCGCGCCGGTAATGACACAAAGAAAAGAAAGGTCAAGACAAATGACGTATGCAAACACTCTGAACCGTCCGCAGCAGGACTCCGGCTTCATCCCCGGCGACCTCGCTTTCCTCGAAGAGATGGACGACTGGCAGATTGCGGAAGGCGAGAACGATCCGAGGGGATATAACCTGATCGGCCTCGGCCAGGAGAGCATCGGCTCGATAGAGAACCTGCTCGCCAGTCCGACCACGCAGCGCGCGCACTTCGCAGTCGTGAATACGGGCGGATGGTTTTCCAACCGGCGGTTCCTGGTTCCCATGCAAAGCATCAGCATTCGGGACGGAGAAGCCTACTGCGCTTTCACCAAAGCGCACTTCGAAAGCGGGCCGGAGTGGCACGAAGACGATGCCGACTACGACCGGCACTTCATCTACTGGAGCGGTCTCGGTTCCAGCCAGCCGTCTGCCGGTGCGGCGACAGCTTCCGGTGAGGAAGCCGTCATTCCTGTCATCGAGGAAGAACTGCATGTCGGAAAGCGGCAGATCGAGCACGGTGTGCGCATCACCAGCCGGGTAATGGAAAAGCCGGTCGAGGAGAGCGTCCAACTGCGCGAGGAGCGTGTCACCGTTGACCGCCAGGCGGTGGACCGGGCGCTGACGGAAGCGGACAGGGATGCTCTGGTCGAGGGCGTGATCGAGGTAACGGCACGAGAAGAGGTGCCCGTGGTTTCCAAGGAGGCCCGCGTGGTCGAGGAAGTGCGCGTGGGCAAGGAGGTGCGGGAGCGCACCGAGACAGTGCGTGACACAGTTCGCCATACCGACGTGGAGATCGATGAAGAAGCGGACAGTGATATTCCCGACGTTCCCGTCCGGCATTGACCTGTAGTGAAGTCCGCGTCCGAAAGCGCGCGGGAATCGCGTAAAAGACTTCGGTTCAGCCGCAAGGGCGCGGGTGAACCGGAGGGGCGAAGCGGTGGCCTTTGTCGTCTGCCGTCGCCGCTTCGCCTAACTCTCAAATTAACTCGGAAGGAGTTATAAATGATGAAACGATCTACATTCTGGCTCGCGGCCATCGCGCTGCTGAGCACTGCGGCGACGCCGGTAAAGGCCCAGGAAATGCCGGGGCAGGAAAAGCTTGACATCGCTATCGCGGGAACCGTCGTGATGCGGATGCGAGAAGGCGCAGGCAGTTATACGCCGGAACAGCGGGCGTATATTATCAATCAGCGCCTGATTCCGATCCTGTCGATCAACCGCCTGCATCCGAATGATGTCAATGTCCGGTCACCGAGAAACGAGCAGTACGCCACAATCTGGGTGCGAAACCACCTGCTGGTCACCGTGGGAGAGCCGCTGGCGCGCGCCAATAACACGACGCCCACGGCTCTGGCCCGAGTATGGGCAGAGAATCTGCGGGACACGCTGCCTAAGATGTCGGTCAAGCCGCCGCAGCAAACGACGCTCCGTCAAACTGGCGAGAAACCCTGAGGAGGCAACCGATGAAACAACCCGGATTGCTGTTCCCCGTGATCGGGCTTATGGCCCTGTTCTTTGCGGTCGGATGCAGCCCACGGGAGGTGCAGGAAGACACCGCTGAGGCGGCGGCGGCCACCG
>JAUJOK010000004.1:0-120665 GCA_030447685.1 Armatimonadaceae bacterium | reverse complement strand
GGATGCAGCCCACGGGAGGTGCAGGAAGACACCGCTGAGGCGGCGGCGGCCACCGAGCGGGCCGTCACGCGCGCAGGGGAAGCGACCGGAGACGCGGCAGCCGGTGCTATCGAGACAACCGGGGACGCGGCAGCCAGCGCCACGCGGGCCGTCAATAATGCGGCTACTGCCGCGGCAGAGGCGACGCAGGACGTGGCCCAGGCGGCAATCTGGTCGAGCAAGATCAAGGCGGCGTTCGTGGCGGACCCACGGATTAATGCCTGGGCGCTCGATGCCGACACCTTGCCCGACAAAAGGACCGTCGTTATCACCGGAGAAGTGCCCACGGCTGCCGACCGGCGCTATGTGACCGAGGTGGCCGCAGGCGTGATCACTCCAACGGTTCCCGTGAATATCATCAACGAAACGGTGATCGGCAGGGACCCCTGACGATTAAGCGACAGCAAGGGCAATAGGCAAGGCGCGGCGTAAGCCGACGAGATAGCAAGCGGGCCACGGCTGCAGGCATCCATCCCGCCGCCGTGGTCCTGCGGAAGGAGAAGATGATGAAACATAAAGCAGCAACGGCAGCAGTGATTGCACTCGCATGGGGGGCGCTGGCGACCTCTCCCGTACACGGGCAATATCCTGAGCGGCCACGGGTGGACAGTCCCAACGTCGGTGCCGTTCATAACCTGATGGTGAACGGAAGGCCGGCGAGGCCGGACGTGGAGCCACGGATGATTGCGGGGCGAATGATGGTACCCATACGCTTCGTCGCCCAGGAGCTGGGGGCGATGGTGACCTGGAACCCGCAGACGCGCGTCGTGCGGCTGCTCCAGGGCACCGATGACATAACCCTGATCGTGGGATCAACGGTGGCTCGGGTGAACGGGCTGCCCCGCGTTCTGGCCGTGCCGCCGGTGGTCCACGAGGGGCGCACACTGGTTCCGCTGCGCGCAGTCGCTCTTTTCACCGGTGGCCGCGCAATGTATGACCCGCGTACCCGCACCGTCTTCGTAAATACTCGGGGAGGGCCGGGCAATCCGGAGGCAGGCGTGCTCGGAGGAGGACTCTAATACGTCGTCTGCGATATTCTCGCCCTGTCCATTCACCATGCGGCATCCACGGAAGGAGCAGATCAGATGAACCAGGTCGAAAAAAGACAGTATTCCCGTATTTTCCTCCTCGTGGCCTTAGTCATCGGGGGGATACTCGTGCTGTGCTATGCGCTTTTTGAGCAGCCTCGTTGAGAAGGCTTTGACACGGAGCTGGCGCTCCCGGTTCCATAGCCTTGTTCCGTTCCGGTCTTACGTCGGCGGCTTTTCACCGTGGGATTCACGGTGAAAGCCGAGGATATATTATGTTGAGTTGGGCTGTTATCGCTCTGGTCGTTTCACTCATCGCCGGAGCGCTTGGCTTTACCGGCGTGGCCAAGGGAGCCGCCACCGTCGCCAAAGTGCTCTTTGGCCTCTTCCTGGCTGTCGCCCTTATCCTGTTCGTCCTGGTTATCCTTGGAGTCGGGATAGTCACCTGATTGCTCTGCATCACAACCACAACGGCACGATGCGCTATGCTTTTGTGCAGGAAGCAGTCCTTCGGCGTCCTATCGGCGTTCACTCACTGCAGCGCACCGCCTTTGGGGATCGGCGGCAGGGATCATGCGGGAGAACCATTATATAGCTCATCAAGAGCGTCGCGCCGCAGATAGCCGGATGCGCTGGATTGTCTATCCGTGCGTTACCATTGGAGCGGTCGCGTTATTTGCTGCCGGAGCAATGCTCGCTCTGGGCACCTTCACGAGGGTTCAGCAGCCGCCCTTGCCTCCCGAAGCGCGCCGTGCTGTCGAGAAGATGCTGCAAGCGCAGGGCATGCCGCCGGGAAAATGGGACGGCAACGTGACGATCGCGGCGTGGATGCAGAGCGTTCGCATGGGCGACCGGCTGACGATGGATCGGATGCAGCGGCAGGGGAAGGTGATAACCCTGTCCAATGGCACGCCCATCTGGTACCAGCCGCCGCCGGGCATCGCGCCCCTGACGCCAGTGCGGGTGATGAACGGCAGGCACTTTGGCCGCACCTACTGGGTTGAAAGCAGACACCTGCAATAGAGATGGGACTTGCCCGGCACGTCCGCCGTGACAGACCTGCCGCGACTTAACGGGAATGGGAAAAAGATGTTCTTTGATAGCTGGTTCGAGTTAGGACGGGTTGCACTGGTGGGCGTTCTTGCCTATACAGGACTGATTCTGATGCTGCGGATATCAGGGAAGCGCACACTGTCCAAGATGAACGCTTTCGATCTGGTCGCGACGGTGGCGCTCGGATCGACTCTGGCGACCATTCTTCTCTCGAAGGATGTGGCGCTTGCCGAGGGAATCGTCGCCTTCGCGATGCTGATCTTCCTTCAGTTCATCGTCACCTGGCTGTCGGTTCGGTCGAAGATGGTTCACAACCTCGTCAAATCCGAACCGGCGCTCCTGCTGCACCACGGACGGTTTTTAGAGCAGGCCATGAAACGGGAGCGGGTAACGCAGGATGAAGTGCGAGCGGCGGTACGAGCGCAGAAGATAGGAACTCTCAATGAGGTAGAGGCGGTGGTGCTGGAAACGGATGGGAGTTTCACCGTATTGCGAGAGGCAGGCGACGGCCCTTCTTCGGCCCTGGTTGGTGTCGCCATCTCCCCCCCAGAACAAGACAGGCAATGCTAACTAAAAGTGCAGTGGCCTGGCCCGAAAGTGGAACGTGGAGACGGAGGCTCGGTGGCCCATGTAAAGACGAACCGAGCACCGAAAGTCGGCGTGACGGCAGCCGGGTCGCTTATTCTGCTCCCCTCGTTGTATTACCTGTTTCGGGTCTTCAAGGGGCGCTTAGCGCCGGATAGCAGCGCGTTGCATGAAGAGGGGAGAGATATGAACGCCACACGCCGAAACTCGTGAAAAAGGCGGGAAAGCAGCGCAAATGACGGTCAACCTATAGCATGAGCCTTTGCTCCATCTTTAGGTTGATTTTCGCGCCCGCCGGGCCTGAGCGAATCACCAGGGGTAAGAAGATCAAGACATCTGAAACACAAGCGCAGACAGAGTGAGCGAACAACAGGGGGAGACTTATTACGACGCTGCGTACCCTCCGCACATCATGTCGATGTTCGGGAGACCAGGTGATAGATGACGAGAGCAACAATTGGCGAAAGGAAAATGAGATGAAAGATAGATTCATACGCTTGGCTCTGCTGACGCTGCTCGGGACTGCGCTCGCTTCGGGCGCGCACGCCCAGAAACCCACGGACATCCTCATCCACGATATGCTGCTTTCCCGGCGGACGGTGCGCGTGGGCGACATCGTGCGCGTTTCGCTGCAACTGCGTAACCAGGGGCCGCTGGTCGCCCGCTCCTACGGCCCGTCGCCGCGCACCGTCTACGCACAGAACCAGACTTACCGGGACAAAGGGTACGCTCCGCGGGAAGGCCGTTACAGCATCGTCATGACCTACTCCGGCCCCAAAGGGCACGAGTGGATCTGGCTCTGGGGTCTGGGCGGCGACATGAAGCTGGGGGAGATCCGGCGGGTAAGCTATCCGATACGCTTTACCCGCCCCGGAACCTACTCGATCTATGTCGGCTCGGCCTATGGCGATGCGGTGCAGCGCTATCCCAGCGAGGCTCTGGCGGGCATCCGGGTGGTGGCGCGGGGGCAGCCCTTGCGCCGTCGGCGCGGCTTGCGTCCGGCGACGCCGCCCGCGCGCATCACCGTCAATGGAAAAGAGATCGCCGCCGACCAGCGCCCGGTCTACTACCAGTCACAGTTCACCCTCTCCAACGTCCAGATCATGGTGCCGATCCGCTTCGTCACCGAGGCGCTGGGCGCGCAGGTGGACTGGGACCGGCAGACACGCACCGCACACATCCGGCGAGGAGAGAGAGACCTGCAACTGCGAGCGGGGCGGAGGGAGCATCTTCTGAACGGGAAAACCGTCCGGTCCCACACGCCGCTGCGTATCCGGAACGGGCGGACGATGGTGCCGCTGCGCTTTGTGACTCAAAGCCTGGGCGGCACGGCACATTACGACCCGTTCACCCGGACGGTGGCGCTGACTCTGCCTGCCCTGTGATGCGTCGCTCTGACAGAGCTATCGGGGGCTGCGCCCGCCGTCGTCCGGCCAGCGTAGTCCCCTCTTACCTTATTCTGGCGAAGGAAGACGGAAACCGCTGCTTATGAACATCGATACATCACAGGCGCTGAAGACGCTCCAGGCCATGGGCAACAGCTTCTTCCGGCTGCTGCCCCACCTTGTCCTGGCTCTCATCGTCTTCCTGCTGTTCTATTTCGCGGCCAAAGGAGTGCGCGCTCTGGTGCGCCGTCTCAACGACCGCTACCGGCGTCACCGCAACGTCGGGCTGGTCATGGGCCGTCTGGCGCAGGGAATCATCATTCTCGTCGGGCTTCTATGGGCTCTGGTGATCGCCCTGCCCTCGTTCCAGCCGGGCCAGCTTGTCAGCCTGCTGGGAATCAGCAGTGTCGCCATCGGCTTCGCCTTCCGCGATATCCTGCAGAACTTCCTCGCGGGTATCCTGCTGCTTTTGACCGAGCCGTTCCGTATCGGCGACCAGATCATCGTCGGGGGCTACGAGGGAACGGTGGAGGAGATACAGACGCGGGCCACCTTCATCAAGACCTATGACGGGCGGCGCGTGGTCATCCCCAACAGCGAGCTGTTCACCGACTCCGTCCTCGTCAATACTGCCTTTGAGACACGCCGCCTGGAGTATGACTTCGGCATCGGCTACGGCGACGACATCGCCGAGGCAAAGCGGCTGATGCGGGAAACGGTGGACGGCATAGACAGCGTCTTAAAGACCCGCCGCCGGAAGTGCTTCTGGTGAAGCTTGCTGACTCGACGGTAAACCTGCGCCTGCGCTGGTGGATCAAGCCGCCGCGCCAAATGGATATGCTGTCGGCTCAGGATGCGGTGCTGACGGCCATCAAAGACCGTCTGACGGAAAACGGGATAGATATGCCCTTCCCGACGCAGCAGATCCTGTTCCACGACCAGACCGAGGAGACGGACGGCGACCGCAGACGCCAGCGCGAAGGATGGCCCGCAGGCCGCCGCGAAGAAGTCCCGAAACCACGCTCGATTGCCTGGTCGCTGCGCCGTCTCTCCGCAGCGACCAGGGACAACAACGGCGACCGCCCGGCAGCATCCGAGGAGCGCGCTGCCGATACCGCCTCATGAAGGCGCGTCTGCTGCTTCTGTGGGACCGTATTCATTCGTCCTACTGGTTCCTGCCAGCGCTGATGCTCCTTCTGGCCGCTGTACTCGCCTTCGCCTTGATCGCGCTGGATCAACGCATCGAAAATGACTCCTTGCAGGGAATGTGGTGGGTATATACGGGCGGAGAGGACGGCGCGCGCCAGCTCCTCTCCACCGTCGCCGGGTCGGTGATGACGGTCGCGGGCGTTACCTTTTCCATCACCATCGCCGTGCTGTCACTGACATCGTCGCAGTTCGGGCCGCGTCTTCTGCGCGGCTTCATGCGCGACACGGGCAATCAGATGGTGCTCGGAACGTTCCTGGGCACCTTTTTGTACTGCCTTCTCGTGCTGCGTACCGTGCGCGGCGTCGAGGAGGTTCGATTTGTGCCGCATATCGCCGTCACCGGCGGCGTTGTTCTGGCTGTCGCCAGCGTCTGCGTCCTCGTCTTCTTTATCCACCATGTCAGTGTCTCGATTCAGGCGGATCAGATCATCGCCGCCGTTGCGGCGGATCTGGAAGAAGCGATAGATCGACTGTTTCCGGAATCTCTTGGAGAGGCAGGAAGCCCGCCGGCAGCGACGACCATGGCAGAGCCGTGGGAAAAGGAAGCCGTGCTGGTCGCGGCGACAGATAATGGTTATGTGCAGGCCGTAGACGGTGACGCGCTGCTCGGCCTCGCGGTGGAAAAGGATCTGCGGATGCGACTGCGGCGGCGTCCCGGTCAGTTCGTTACCCGGGGCAGCGCGCTTGCCCTGATCTGGCCGCCGGACAGGGCCGACGATAACACTCTCGCTCAACTTAATGAGGCATTCTCGCTGGGCGATCAGCGCACGCTCACGCAGGACGCGGAGTTCGCGGTCGATCAGCTTGTCGAGGTAGCCGCGCGAGCCCTGTCGCCGGGTATCAACGACCCGTTTACGGCAACGCGGTGTCTGGATCGCCTGGGGGCCAGCCTGTGTCATCTGGCGCAACGAAACATTCCGTCGCCGCTGCGTTGCGATGAGCGGGGTACGTTGCGCGTCATTACCGAATCCGTCACCTACAGCGCAATCGCTGATGCCGCCTTCAATCCGATCCGTCATTATGGCCGCGACCATCCCGTGGTCATCAAGCACCTGCTGGATGTCATTGGCGATGTCATCTCCTGCGCCCGCACCCAGGAGCAACGTGATGTCCTGCGCCGCCATGCCGTATGGACGCTGCAGGCGGGTGATGAAGACATTCCCGGGAGGGAGGAGCAGGCAGCTACGGAAGAGCAGTATCGAAAGGTGATGCAGGTGCTCGGCGAAACGGAAAACGGCAAAAGTACACAATGAGAAGGTACCGATATCCTCCGTTCAGACTTCGCTTGTCGTGACGTTGAAAGATGTAGGTATCAGCCTTCCTGGCCCAGACGTGCGCGTGCTCATGCCGCGCCGTCCGGAGAACTGGCGGGCGGCACTGGAAAAGGGAGGAGACGGTGAAAACACATGAACAGGAACGAAGAAACAGCGGAGCAAACGGGTAGGCACGATCTTTACCGGGTTCTTTCCAAGGTGGTGTGGCTCTCGGCAGGAGTCTTTCTCCTCCTCTGGTTCCTTGATGCCGCAACCGTCGCCATCCTCTTTTTTCTGCTGGCGATGATATTTGCCATCGCCCTGAACGCGCCGGTCCTGTGGCTCGAAAAGCGTAATCTTCCGCGCTGGGCGGCAACACTTGTTGTGTGCCTCCTGATCACCGCCGTGTTTGCACTCCTTGGCTGGCTCGTCGTTCCCCGGCTCGTAAAGGAGGCGGCAGCACTCTCGGAAAACATCCCCGAGTACGCTTCCCAACTCTCCGAGCGGGCAACCGGTTTCCTGGCGGAGTACCCACAGGTGCAGGAGAGGCTTCGCGGCAGCCAGAGCACTTTTGTTGAGCGTCTACTACCTTCTGTTCAAGCCGGACTCGCCCGTGTCGGGCGCTACTCGCTCACCGCCATCACGCTCCTCATCTTTGGCATTCTGCTTATCAGCACGATTATTTATATGCTCCTTCGCCCGCGTCCGCTTCTGGAAGGCTATCTTTCGGTTTTCCCGCCCCGCCTGAAGGACCCGGCGACCAATGCCTTTGCCAAAGGCTCACAGGCGGTGATTGGCTGGCTCTACAGCAACATCATCATAGGGGGCATAGAAGGCATAGCCGCCGCCATATTCCTTTCCGTAATGAACGTGCCGGGGGCTTTGGTGTGGGGAGTGATGACGTTCTTCGCCGAACTGGTTCCCAAAGTCGGGCCGTACCTGATGACCATCCCCCCGGTGCTGGTGGCCCTCGCTGTCGACCCGATGACCGCTCTCTGGGTGCTTGTCTTTTATGTGGCGATTCAGGAACTCACCGGCAGTTTTATCGCGCCTACTGTTCGCGCAAAGCAGATGGACATTCATCCGGTCAGTATCATCTTTGCAGTTTTAGCTTTGGGGAGCGCCTTCGGGCTTCTGGGGGCGCTGATTGCAACGCCGGTGACTGGCTTCATCAAAGCCTTCTGCGAAGAGTTCTATCTGGCGCGGCAGCCCAGGGACGAAAAGAAGGAGGCGCGGATAGAGGCGATGCTTAGCCGCAAAGCACCGGATCAACTTCCACGCGCGGAACAACTCATCCCTGCTTCGTCATCACGGGGCGCACTGCCGGATGGAACGGAGCAGGGGAGAGCGGCAGGCGTAACCGCTGATCGAGCGGGGCCGAAAACACAGGGGTCGCCATTTGTCGGAGCGCTGCCTTCATGCAGAGGGTCGTGATGCGCGTTGAGGGCGGACACCTCAGGCGGTTGTAATGCCTTTTTTGTATACCAAGAGTTTCACCTATGCAGAAACATCCCCATCCTGAAGAGCAGGCCCTTGACAGCCAGCGGCGCGAGCTTTTGGAGCAGTTGGAAGACTGGCTGGAGACGCCGATGCTGGCGCTTGGTTTTATCTGGCTGGCTCTGCTGGTCATTGATTTGGTCTGGGGCCTTTCGCCGCTGTTGGAAGGAATCAGCACCGTCATCTGGGGCGTTTTCATCCTTGATTTCGGAATTAAGTTCACCCTGGCACCGCACAAACTCGCCTACCTGAAAGGTAACTGGCTAACGGCTCTGGCGCTCCTTTTGCCCGCACTGCGCGTAATTCGGATCGTGCGCGTGGTGCGTCTGCTGCGCGTGGCGCGGGCGGCGCGCGGGCTGCGGCTCTTTCGGATCGTTTCCTCGCTCAATCGCGGTATGCGGGCGCTCCGAGCGGCGCTGGGCCGGCGCGGTTTCGGCTATGTGGCTGCGCTCACAGCCGTGGTTATCCTGGCCGGGGCGGCAGGCATGTATGCTTTCGAAGGTGATGTGTCCGGCGGCCTCGGCAACTACGGCGCGGCACTCTGGTGGACGACGATGCTGATGACAACAATGGGTTCTGAGTACTGGCCCAGGACGGTGGAAGGTCGCGTGCTCTGTCTTTTTCTGGCTGTCTACGCCTTCGCAGTCTTCGGCTATGTCACAGCGACGCTTGCCACGTTTTTCATCGGTCGGGACGCGGAAAACAACGACGCCGAGCTGGCTGGCGCTCAGGCGGTGGAAGCGCTGCGCGAGCAAATAGAAGCAATGAGCCGGCAGATAGAAGCCCTGCACACCGAGATCCATTCGCTCTCGAACCGAGATATTATGCCGTGAGCGCAGGATGGACTCCGCTTCCTCCGTTATGCGAAAAGACCCTGCTGGCGCGACAACGCAACAGTTTCATCGTCGGCAGGCGACGAGCACGCACGCCTCGTGTTTGAACTTTCCACCGGCAAAGGCTTTGACCCCGTCCAGAACCGCTTGCGTTATCTGGGATACCTCGTCATAAATCATGGCCAGCATCGAATGTCTCTCCTGGGGGTCTTCCGACTATGCATCGAGCGTACTCTCCGTCTGTTCGGTACAGCCCCGCAGAATAAGGAAACCGACGACACCTGCCACCAGGGAAGCGCAAAGGATGCCCAGCTTTGCCGCGGCAAGCTGCCCCGGGTCGGCAAAGGCAAGTCCTCCAATGAACAGGGCCATTGTAAAGCCGATGCCCCCCAGCCAGCCCGCGCCGTGGATGTGCCGCCAGGTGACGCCCTCGGGTTTTGCCGCAAGCCCGCTGCGCACGGCAAGCCAGGCAAACAGCGTTACCCCCAGCGGCTTGCCCAGAACCAGCCCTAAGATGATGCCCAGCGGCACCGGCCCGGTGATGCCACTGCCGCCACCCCCTGTAAGAACGACCCCGGCGTTGGCGAGCGCGAAGACCGGCATGATGAAGAACGTCACCCACGGGTGCAGCGCGTGCTCCATGCGCAGCAGCGGCGTCTGCACCTGCTCGGCATCGTGCTCCAATGTGTGCAGGGCCGCCTGGCGCTCTGTATCCGCAGCAACGCTTCTCTCCTCTTGATCGCTGTGCTCCAGCCGGTTAAGAAGGCCGCGCGCCTTGGATACGAAAGTCGGGACATCGATCAGCGGGCTTGCCGGAATAGTCATCGCCAGCAGCACACCCGCCACGGTGGCGTGGACGCCGGATTTGAGGAAGGCCACCCACATGCCCATGCCCAGCAGCGTGTAGACCAGCGGACGGCGCACCCCCGACCAGTTGGCGAGCGCCGCCAGGAACAGGAAGAGGAAACCCAGCCCCAGTGCGCTCCCGGAGATCTCAGCCGTGTAGAAGAAGGCGATCACGAGAACGGCACCGATATCATCGGCGATGGCGAAGGCAGCCAGGAACACCTTGAGCGCCGTGGGGGCGCGGCTGCCTAAAAGAGCGAGCACGCCCAGCGCAAAGGCAATGTCGGTCGCCATAGGAATGCCCCAGCCGGTTCTGCTGGGCGCGCCCGCGTTCAGGGTGAGGTAGATGAGTGCCGGGGCGATCATGCCGCCCAGCGCCGCCGCGATGGGGAGCGCTGCCTGCTTGAGCGAAGACAGCTCGCCCACCAGAATCTCGCGCTTTATCTCCAGGCCCACGACAAAGAAGAAAATGGCCATCAGGAAGTCGTTGATCCACAGGAGCAGCGGCTTGGAGATTATGAAGCCACCGACGCCCACGGTGACTTTGGTGGCGAAGAGCCGGGTGTAGCTGTCGGCCCAGGGGGAGTTAGCCCACAGGAGCGCGAGCACGGTACAGACCAGCAGCAGGATGCCGCTGGCGGCCTGGATGCGGGCGAACTCCTGGAACGGGCGGATGAGCCGGTAGATCGGCGGCACGGCGGATGCTGATTTTGGAATAACGGTATTGGTCATGATGCTGCTGGATATCGCGCTCTCCCTGGATTGGCCCCGTGGCAATTCCTGACCCTGAGCCTTGCCATACGATTCTTCTCTCAAGTCGGACGAGGAAGAGGCGAGCGGCATGACGGGCACCGCCTCACACGCCGCCAGGTCTTCCGGGCATGAGTAACTTCCCGAAACGCTCGCACTGGCTTTGGCGTCTTCCGCTGTCAAGGGTCAGGGTAATTTTTCTTGTCCCAAGCATTTTAGCCATAGAGCATTTATTATAAACCATCGGCAACGTTCAGCATCAGCAGCAACAGCAGCAGTGACAGAGGCCGGTAGGCACATCCATATCTGCGTCTTCATTGCCGGTATCCCGTGTCAGGAACCTCCCTGTGGCTCCCTTCCCGGGGCACAGCAGCAGGTAATAAATCTGATTAATAAACAGGTATAAAAACATAGGTAGATCGTGAACAGGAAGTCGTTCTGCCGCGTCTATAGATATAGAGCAAGGTGCCGAATCCCGGCTGCGGCGGCCCCGCAGGGGCATACTAAAGGTGCTTCGCACCACGCATCGAAAACACCCTATGGGTGCGGGAGCGGGGGAACCAGTTTGGCCGGATGCCTCAGTGAGTGCACCCGGCAGGGGTGTATCGGGCGTGGCCCGTAGGGAAGCTTCCTTCCCGAACCCGTCAGCTAACCTCGCAGGCACGGCAGGAGCAATGGCCCCGGCTGCTTCAGGCGCGTCTGCACGCGCCTGTGTGACCGGGTCAGAAAACCATGCTCTACCGACGGTGCGGCATGGTTTTTTTGTGCCGGAAATGTCCGGCCAATAGTCAGAAAGGCATCAATGATGATGTTAACTCTCCTTCAGAAACGACGCTTACCTCATAGCGTTTACATAACCACACTGATCGCCGCAGGGGCGGCTGCTGCCTTTGCGCCGCGCCCGGCGCAGGCGGCGGAGAAACTGCTGTTTTGTAATCAGCCGGAAAGAATCCTGCGCAGCGGCGCGCACGCCGATGCGCATATAACGGCGAACCGAACCTACCGTATCTTTCTCCACTACCGCAATGGCACCGCCGCAAGCGGTCCGCTGGTCGTCGCCTTCCAGGGTTCTGTGGGCAAGCCATTGACGCTCGCGGTGCGCAAGGGCATAGCGGACCCGCAGACGGACCCGTCCGAGGCGGGCCGTCAGGCGATGGCGCGGTTTCTGAAAGCGCCGCAAAAGCGTTACGTGGGAAGAGGGGGTGTACGCTTTCCGCTGACCTTGAAACGGCTGGAGGTTGCTTCGGGCGTTCTGACGGTGCGCGCCGACCGGGACACGCGGCTGCGCATCTATTTCCGCAATAACAAGCGTGTGGTGCCTGGCATGCATGTTGTCGCCATCGATGCGCCCCGGCGCGACTACACGGTTGCCCTTTCCTCCAACTCTCAGCGGCAGTACTTCCGCATCGGAGTGCCGGAGCCGGGCATGAGCAAACGCCTCGACGGCACGTACGGGCTGGTCTACTCCTTCAAGGTCAGCGCACCACCCGGCAGGAAAGTACGTGTCGCCTTTTCCCCGCGCGGCGGCAAGGCGGGCCTGGTCGGGACGGTGGGCGGGGTGATGCAGCAGACGCGTATTGTCGGTGCGGCAGCCTGGTCGGTGTTCAGCGAGGCGGTGGTCGGCAAGGACGGTCTGGTCGTTACCACACTTCCCTTCGGCGGCGTCTTCTACCCGGTGGAACTGGCTTTTCAACTATTATAGCGAGGAAGCATAAGAAGGAGTTTCTCTCTTCTATTCCTTGCCCCGGCTTGCTTGCTAACAACCCGTATAGAGTTAGAAAACCAAGATCACAGTCCACTACAATACACGGGCTTGCCTTTGAGGCCGCCAGCAGATTCTTTAGCACAGAGTTTTATTGGGGCAGAATCCCTTAGCCCAGTGTGCTGCGGCAATGGCTGCCAGCGCCGAAACAGTAAATCCGAAAAGCCGGAAGGTATCGTAGCTCTGGGCAATCGAGAGCGAGTAGAATGGTTCAACAAAGAAGAAGAGCATCGCGCCCGAGGCAAGCAGCGTGGCAAAGAGTCCGGAGCCTACCCCTCCTGAGGCGGAAGCGACAACGACGGAAAGAATAAACAGGATAAAGAGGGCGTTTGATTCCAGCGTGTGACGCACCACCAGGTTGGTGGCCAAAGCAAGGCCGACGGCAACGAGGGCAATGAAGTACCTTTTCCACGGGTGCGGTCTCGCCCACACCTTCTCCGAGCCACCAACAGGCGCAGGTTCGATTTGTTCCATTTTACGGGGTGCAGCCTGGAACACTAAATCTCCCTTACTTTGGGCTGGTGTCGGGGTGGCCTTGAGCGCATAGACTATGGCTTCCCAACCCTCCTCGTCGCCTTCATCCTCCCGCGGAAGGCGCAGTACGGACTCGACCAGGTACCACGGGGAGTCTTCCTCTTCTGCAAGTTGGTCACCGACGATGGGAATCCGGGGCAGGAGGACAAAATATTGGATCCACTGGTCGTCCTGTTTCGTCGCGCGCACGTAAAGGCAGATGCGTACCATGCTCCGTTCCCTTTCTTCGTAGCCGGTGTCTATCTCTATTTTACTTCACACCTGCTACAGCGCTCGTCTTAGGAATAAACGACCAGCGGGCGCTGGGTACGATACCTTCATGCTGGCGAGGCGACGCAACTCTCTGACGCTGGGCATTCTGGGCCTGCCAGAACGCTCGCCCTGGCCGGGACTGCTTCAGCGCATCGGGCTTGCCGTCGGCATCATCCTCCTGGTCGCCGTGTTTCTCTGGTTCGACCGAGACGGTCTGCGGGATAACGCCCACCCGGAACGCCCCCTGCGCTTCGCCGACGTTCTCTACTTCACGGTCGTCTCCCACGACAGTCGGCTATGGGGACATCGCGCCCGTCACCACCGAGGCGCGGCTCGTGAATGCCATCATCCTGACTTCGAAAGCAGTCGAAGAGGCGGCGAATCAGGGGGAAGCGCACGGGATCGGGGCTGATCGTTTTCTCGCCCTTGGGTTTGTCTTTGTCATTGACATACCCCGGCAGCGCCCGGTGCGGCCACCAGACCTTGTCGATCTTGCTCTGCATCCCGCGTTTGACATCACCGGAGAGCTTGGAGGAGTAGTACTGGTTCTGCGACAGGGCGATCTGGAGCATCATGATGCCCTTGGGAAAGTTGTGGAAGTAATAGTTGACGAACTGAAGGTCTTTGAGGATGCCCTTGCGCGCTCGCATGGCGATGGCTGCTGCGTCCATCTCGTTACGCGACAGGCGGTCCGGATGCCAGGCGAGGATGCCGTCCAGCTCGCCGTTGTCTACCATCTGGAGCATGCGGCAGAATTCGGGTCGCCCCTCTTCCTTGGCGGAGCGGGTATTCCTCGAAGGTGCAGACAACCTTCAGCGCGTTTCGTCGGGCAAGCTCAAGACCGAGGCGCTTCTGGTCGCCGATGGACTGCGCCTGGCGTTTGTCTTCTTCGGTGGATTTTCGGGCATAGAGTCCGTAGCGCATGGTGTTTGAGTGAGAGGTGGAATGGCCGCCGGCGGCGGGGTGACACCGAGGCTGAACAGATGCAGGTATCGCGTGGCAAGATCAAGCGCCTCCTGCTGGCTCAATTCTACGCCGAAGCGGGCCGCGTACAAGTTGGCAAACTTTCCACTCCTTCTGGGGTGGGTTCTGGCAAGAGGGGATCGCGGCTACCATTGTTTATTGGCATGGTGCACCAATAGTGCTCCGCGCGCTCTACACGCGCCCGAACCGTTGCGTGTCGCACACGCAATGGGACGTAACTCCTAAGACGGACAGAAGTAGACCTGACAGACGGGGTGGATTTTCGTTGATAGCGGGTAGAAGGTATACTCTTAGAGAGAGGTTCAGAACACTGAGCACTTACTTTTAGAAAAAGGGACGGCCAAGCACCCCCACTGAGCCTGAAATGCGTGATTTCACGCTCAGTGGGGGTGCTTCCTTGACACGGAAGAGGTCACAGGTTCAAATCCTGTACCGCCCACCAGAATCTCCTCGATTACCTGATTCCCGTTCCCCCTGGTTTCAGAAATCTCTTTCCAACGTGTGACGTTCTTTGCTCCGTTCCCGACCGTGCTGCTTATCGGACGGCGGCGAGGTAGATGCCGATATAGGCGACGATGATGGCGCGCAGAAGCCAGACCGTGAAGCGCGGATGGCGCTGGGCAAGGCGCGGAGCCATATACAGAGCGGGCAGGCAGAAGAGTGACTTGGTCAGCACGAAGGTGAGCGGATGACTTTCGAAGGTGGGGGCAAGCAGAGGGTTCGCTTCCACGGCATCGCCCGTAGCGACCCAGTATACGGTGGTATACATATCCAGCGCATTGATCATTGCCAGGATGAGCGTTTCGCGCTCCGCCGTCCGCCGGATACGCAGCGGCCCCTTGAAATACAGCCGGAGACGGTTCTGTCGCCGCTCCTGCGCCTCCATCTCACCCACGGTCCCTGCCGCTGCTGATGCCATGTTGGTTATATTGCTTGCCACGAAAAGCTCCTCTTAATCCGGCTGCACGGCGTCGTTTACAAACGGGCTGCTTGACTGCTGTTGTCCAGGGAGAACGGACGAAAGCCCATACGGTCTACCGGCACCCGTGCCCGGTGCGTTTCCACGGAAACCCAGACCCGGTGCGGCGGGGAATCCGGTGGTGCCAGTTCTTCCAGCAATAGTCGTGCCTCAAGCGTGTTGCCGCGCGTCGCAAACCAAGTTCCTTTGCTTGTTTCTTCGGTGTTCACGCGTGCAGGCAGGTTCAGTGTCCGGTATTGCGTTGTCCCCTGCGCGTTGTCGCCGCCGCTGGTCTGGACACGCAGCCGCAGCGTGTAGCGCACGCGTCGCGACACCGGGCCGCGTGTCGTCAGGCGTACTCGCAGAGCGTCTTTTTCCCGGCACACGGAAAGGCTTCGCAGGTCAGCGGCGGCGTCGGCGTAGCGCACGAGATCATCGCGCACGGCATCCGGCGCGGAAGGTATCCGGCTCCAGAGCGCTTTTCCGGCGGGAACCAGAGGTGCCTGTGCTTCCGGCAGCTCACCGAAAAGTTCGTTCTCACGCACGAACGAACCCAGGAATCGTGGAACGGTCGGCACCGACATCTGTGAATGATAGTGTGCGAGCGCCCGCGCCTTGCGGTCTCGCGTTTCCGGGGGCAGCGGATAGACTTCCCAGCGGGTATCCAGTCCGCGCAGGCCCGCCGGGGGCAGCAGCGGCTTTTCCGGGCGCATGCCCTGCGGCAGCGGCCAATCTCCCCGGTGAATCAGGTAGTACCGCAGTCGCGCGCGACCCGCCCACGGCTGGTCCCGGTCACGCGCGGCCATCAGCGCGGCCTGCGCGAAGGCGGCTCCCGTCGTGTGGTCGGGGTGGTCGTCGGCGGGATGCGTTACGTAAATATCGGTCGGCTGCGTCGCTTCCATCAGGCGGACGAGATCGTTCAAAAGGGAGCGACCACAGTGAACGGCGCGCGGCGTGTAGCTGCGCTTATAGGGCGAGCGAGTGTGCCGGGTGTAGGAAGAGCGAAAAGGGCGGGACGGCTCCCAGTTCTCCCCCCAGAGCGCGGACAGTCCCCGATCCGGATAGCCCAGGAACAGGACGTTTTTCTCCGGTACGCCCAGTTCCTGCAATGCGGCTACCGACTCCGTCTGCCGCTTTTCGGCGAAGCGAACATAATCGTTCGGTGACAGTCGTACCTCGCCCAGCGCGCGGCCTGCGGCGAAAGGAAAGCCGTCCCCGTTGGTAAGGAAGGCGACCGTCACCGGCACACCGGCCCGGCGGGCATCGGCGATCATGCCGCCCACGCCCAGTGTCTCATCATCACAGTGCGGCGAAAGAACCAGGATACGGCGGCCTTGCGCCGGTTCCGGCGCAAGGGGCAGGCCGGTCAGCGTCAACGCGGAAGAGGTATGGTGCAGGCGCAGGTAGTATCCGCCGGAAGCGCCTCCGGCAAGCACAAACGGAAAAAGAGCGGTTATAAATGCGAGGCGCTTCCACCGTATTCCCACGGGGAAAGGCGCTGCAGCGAGGAGTCCCAGGGCCGCCGAATAGCGGTACGATGCCCAACGTCGCAACGGC
This sequence comes from Armatimonadaceae bacterium, assembly GCA_030447685.1. Lineage (GTDB taxonomy): Bacteria > Armatimonadota > Armatimonadia > Armatimonadales > Armatimonadaceae > JAUJOK01. Next base: position 104,140 of record JAUJOK010000004.1, on the reverse strand, counting down.
AAAAGCTCCTTTTGCGGCGATACGACGGGCCGCGACAGGTCAGGAAAAGGGGAGAAACGGAGTGAGTGGGATTCGAACCCACGAGACGGGTTTAAACCGCCTACACGATTTCCAGTCGTGCTCCTTCGACCAACTCGGACATCACTCCCTGCACCGACCATTATAACGCAGGCCACAGAGCCTGTCAATATTCACCTGGCAGCCCGCAGGCAGCCTGTTAGAGTCTATATCAGGCGGCGCATCAGGACAGCGGCGTGCGCCGCCTGTCGCCGAAGTGGGCGGCGCGCGCTCAAAATCCGCGCCGTATGAAATACGACTTCCGCCTCGGACCAGGCGGGGTGGGCGACATGTAGGAGTTCATGCACGATGTCTTCCTCGGTCAGCCGCCGCGTGTGGTAGATACACGCCTCTTCCTCATGCAGCACGACCCCCACCAGCGAGCAGCCCCGCCGCCCGTCCGTCGTCGCTACCTGCCAGATGCTCGTGCGCTCCATACGAACGGGGCAGCGAATATCCAGCCGCTCGCTCCATAGCCGGAGCCAGTGTTCGGCACGCTCCTCGTTTCTGTTTCGTGTCTTCTGCATTGCTTCGTGCAGCGTTCTCGTCTGCTTCCTTTAATGTCTTCGGGCGCGTCAGCGTCGCCCGCTGCACTACCTGGCGGCGGGCGCGGCATCGTAAAAGCGGGCGTTTTCCGGCGCGCAGAAGCCGGTGCCGTCGTCAAACCAGTCCCGCAGCAGCGCCACCACACCGGGCTTATTTTCGCCGATATAGCGAGCGCGGCGCTCCCGGTACGCGCTCAAAATACGCGCCGCCTGCGCGCGCAGCCGCCGGTCATCCTCATTTTCCCGGTGCCCCTTCGGAACCGCATACGTAAAGCGGTTCGTTGCATGCGAGAACGTCGGGATATTGATAAAATCCCGTGGCACCAGCGTCTTCGTCTCCTTCTGTTTATCGGCGGATTCGACGAAAAAATCAACGGCATATTTGGGGTAGCCATACAGGTAGCCCAGGCCCCGGTTGCGTGACGTATCGGGATCGTGCTCGATAGCGAGGGCGACCACCATCGGGTGGGTGCGCGGGGTGATACCGTACGGGGCGAAGAAGGAGTGATAACCTTCGATCATACGCTCCAGAGCCGGGCGATAAAAGATAACGGCCTCCAGGTAGCGCCGGTCGTTTTGAAGCCGGTGGAACGGTAAGATGTCGGCATGAAAAGCGTCTCCACAGCGAAACACGGCCAGAATTTGCCGGGCTTCTTCCAGCGTCGCCGTATCCGGGGTCTTGACAGGAATGAGATAGGTGGCGAACCTGCTGCTCATCGGCTTCAAGCCGCCGACAACGGTATACAGCGCTTCGGAGTCGAGCATCTTGAGCAGCATCTCCTCCGCTTTCGGGCGCAGCGCGGGAGCGAGACGCTCGATGGGGAAGCATTCGGCGCGCGGTACGCCGCTTGCCTGCGCTGTGCTCGCGCCAAGCAGCAAAAGGGGAAACGCGCTGACCAGCAGCAGCATCAGTTGGAGCAGCGCGCGTTGGCGAGTGAGAATCGATGGCTTCATAGGTTGCTGTTGTACCCTACTTGTTCAGAAGAAAATACAAATCGTGTTTCTTCCGATTGTCGGTGCTGTTGGTCTTAAAAGCGGCCTCCGTCAGTGACATTTCCGCGCCGTGTTGTAGACCGGACGCTGCTTTACCGAAGTGACGAACCGTAGCACGGGCTTCTCGGAATTCTCAAACGCCGGGTGACTTCTCGTATCCCGTCCGTGGCGATGAAGACGCTTGACAAAGGCGCAACGCCACTGTTAAACTGCAAATCAGTTGCTTTCCGACCGATAAAAGAGTGATGCCGAATCTGTTTGGTTCTCTAAAAAGCCGCGCTGTCGGCGCGGCATTCCTGGCGTTCTTCTTCGCGGCATTCACGCTGGTAGCTGCCGCGCCGCATAATCACGCCCGCTCCGGCTCGGCCTGTGTTGACAAAACGCCGGGTCTGTCAGAGGCGGTCGCGGTCGCTGCGCCGTCCTGTGCGTTGTGTGATTGGCTGACACTGCCTGCGCTTCCGGCGAGCGTCTTTTTCTTATCACTCATTCTGGCAGCCTGCTCCTTTGCCTATTATGCCCCGCGCGTTCTGGCGCGGTGCGCCTTGCCCCTTCCCCGTCGCTGCCCACGCGGCCCACCTGCTTTCTTCACCCACATCGCCGCCGCTGCTGCCTAAACGGCAAGCAAGCGTCGGCATCGCTTCTTCGCTGCTTTTGCCGTGCTGGAGCGCCTGTACAGGCGTTTTCCGCCGCATGTGTATAGCTATGTCGCGCCTGAGTTCCCTTATCTGGACTGGCTACGCGCCTGCTGCTGCACCATCCCTTATCTAAGGAGCAATTGTGACCCTGAAAATTTCCTCACTCCTATCGCTGCTCGTTGCTGTTTCGTTTATAGTCAGTATGAGCCTGCTGTCGCGCCCAGCTCAGGGGCAGACGGAGCCTCCGCCGCCCCCGCCGCCGGAGACCGCCGAGCCTGCGCCCCCCGGCGAAGCGACCCAAACGCCCGATTTGAACCTTCCCAGAACGCGCCCGGCACCTCCGGGCGGACGGCAACTGCTGCTGCCGGACATCTCGCTGATCGGTATTTTTAACGGCCTGGTGTCCAATGACAAGCGCGACCCGGAGCGTGATTCCTTCAGCGTGGACGAGGTAGAACTTGCCTTTCAAAGTTTCGTCTATCCTGGTGTGCGCGCCGACGTGTTCTTCGTTTTCGCCGGGGAGGAGGCCGTTGTCGAGGAGGCGTTCCTGACCGCGCAGAACCTGGGCATACGCGGGCTGCCGCTGTCTGCGACCCTCGGGCGGCGCTTTGTGCCGTTTGGACGGGTCAATCAACTGCACCCGCACTCCTACCCGTACGTCGTGCGCCCCAACGCGCTGACCAATCTGGTCGCTGAGGAGGCGCTTACGGGCGACGGCGGCTATCTGTCCTACCTGTTCCCGACGCGCTTTTTCGCACAGCTTGACCTGGGCCTGTGGAACAACGGCGGCGGTCACGGCCACGAAGAGGAGGAGGGTGAGGAAGAAGCGGAGGACGGCATCGTGCGCGGGGAAGGCGCGGGTTTTGAGAACAAATTTTTTACCGCGCGTCTGTGGACGGCCTTTCCCCTGGGCGGCGGCGATCTGGAGGTGGGCGGCTCGTATGCACGCGGCAAAGGTGAGGAGCTGACGCTGCTCGGCGACGGAAACGGGAACGGCGAGGCGAATACGCTGTCGGCATCCCGGCTGCGAGGGCGGCAGGTCGGGGGACTCCTGGTTCAGCCCACCATCGACCTTTCCAGTTTCGACCTGAGCTATCGGCGCGCGGGGCGGGGAGCCTCGCGCCTGCTGCTGCGCGGCGAGTATGTCCACCACCGGCAAAAGGACGGCTCGTTCAGCGAAAAGTCGGACGGCTATTATGTTTTCGCCGATCAACTGTTCAATGCGCGTGATTCGCTGGGCGCGCGCTACGACTGGAGCGAGTTTCCGAATGCGCCCGGCCTGCATGAGTCCGCCGTATCCCTGATCGCGACGCGTCGGTTTACCGAGCAGAGCTACGCGCGTGTGCAGCTAATAAACGGCCAGCGGCCCGGTAAAAAGAGCTTTACCGAAGTGTGGTTCCAGGTCGTTTTCGGCATGGGGCCGCACACGCATAGTCTGGAATAGAGACATAAGGAGCAAGACCCTTGAAACATATAAAACTTTTGCTGGCCCTGCTGGGTACGGCGGCAGCGGTGTCATCGGCGCGGCCCGCAGCGGCAGCGGCGGTGGACGTGGTGACTTCGACGCCGGAGCTGGCCGCTATCGCCCGCGAGGTGGGCGGGCGTTTGACAAATGTCATGTCGCTTGCCAGGCCGGAGCAGGATTATCACCGTGTCGAGGCCAAGCCGACCGACGTGGTGAAGGTGGCCCGCGCCGATGTGTTCGTGCATGTGGGCATGGGCCTGGATATGTGGGCGGACGCCACGCTGGGAGCGGCGCGCAACTCTAAGGTGCAGCCCGGTGGGGCCGGCTATGTGGATGCCTCGCGTATGATTCGCAAAAAAGACATCCCCACCGGGCGCATCAGTGGAGCTTCCGGGGACAAGCATCCGGGCGGCAACCCGCACTACTGGGTTGACCCGGCCAACGGCAAGGTGATCGCCTACCAGATTCTGCTGGCGCTGCGCGCGGTGGACCCCAAAACGGCGGCGCATACAACGCCAACTATACTCGGTTCACCGAGCAGATCGATCAGCGGATGGAGCGGTACCGGCGGGCGCTGGCCCCCTACAAAGGCAAGGGCGTGGTGGGCTACCATGAGGAATGGGTATATTTCCTTGACCGATTCGGCCTGCGTGACTTCGGTTACCTGGAGCTTCAAGCCGGGCGTTCCGCCGTCCGGGGGGCATGTGAACAGCCTGATTCAGCGGATGAAAATCTGGTGGCGAAGGCGACCGGTGGCGAGGTCGCGGTGGTGCCGTATTCTATCGGTGCGCGCGGCACGCGCACGTACTTCGACTATCTGGACGCCATAGTAGAAGGTTTCCGCAGGGCGCTTTCGTAGGGCTGCCCGCACCCCTTCGTGGACACCTTTGGTGTCCGACTCCTCCTCTCCCCAGCTTGGGGCGAGCGTCGCCTGCGGGGGCGGAGGGGGCTGCTATACCGCCGCCCCGCGCGGAGCGATAAGACGTAAAGAACTGTGACAGCCAACAAAATCCAAACAGCGGGTACCGGCTCGGCGGCGGACGTGGAACATAGAGTGTCCGAACAGAGGGCGCTGATAACGTTCGCCGACGTTACTCTGGGATATGGACGCCGCAGCGTGCTCAGCGGGCTGAGCTTCACCCTGCGAAGCGGCGACTATGTCGGCATTGTCGGGCCGAACGGGGCGGGCAAGACAACGCTGCTGCGCGCCATCCTGGGCGCGGTACGGCCACACGCGGGAACGATCATCGCGCATAAAAAGCCGATCCTGTTCGGCTATGTGCCGCAGGCGCAGACGATGGACGACCACTTTCCCCTCACCGCGCTCGATATTGTCCTGATGGGCCGCTATCGCAGCGCCGGTCTGCTGCGCCGTCCGGGCCGGGCCGACTGGGAGCGCGCGCGGCTTGCGCTCGATCAGGTAGGCATCCCCGACCTGCACGGGCGGCTGTTCCGGGAGATGTCCGGCGGACAAAAGCAGCGCGTTCTGGTGGCGCGCGCGCTTGTGTCGGAGCCGGACGCGCTGGTGATGGACGAGCCGACAACGGGTATGGACGTGGCCGCCGAGCACGCGACGATGGAATTGGTAGACAGCCTCCATGCGGAGCGTGGCCTGTTGGTTTTGATTGTTTCGCATGCGCTCAACTCCCTGCTCAATCATGTGGGTCAGGTCGCGATTCTGGGCGAAGGCCGCCTGGAGATGGGGCCGGTGGACACCGTGGTCCGCCCGGAAACTTTGGAAAGGCTGTATGGAATGCCGCTCGAAGTGGTGCAGTTCGGCGGCAGGCGGATGGTGTTATGAGAAGAAGACCTACCCCCCTCCCTAAAGGGAGGGGGCACAGACACCGAAGGTGTCCACGGGGGGTAGGTCTTTTCCTCTTCCTGATATTTGCGTCGGCCATCGTTCGGGCGCAGGACGTTCCGCCGCCTCCGCCCCCGCCGGTCGAGGCCGCCCCGGCTCCCACAACCGCGCCTGACGAGGCGGTGGAGCCGCCGAAGGCAGCCGCGCCTGCCGGAACCCAAACGCCGAACGAATCGCAAACCGGACATCGACGGCACGACGACCATCCTCCGGCCCCAAGACCGCAAAAGGAGCACGAATACCACGGTGCGACCCTTCCCACGGACGCCTCCCGCGCCACACCGGCGGAGGTCTTTGGCATCGACTTCATGCGGCGGGCGCTGTTAGCGGGGCTGATTGTGTGCGGAGTGTGCGCCTATCTGGGGGTGTATGTGGTGCTGCGGCGCATCGTTTTTGTGGGCGTGGCGCTGGCCCAGATGTCATCGGCGGGAGTGGCGCTTTCTCTGCTGGCAGGAATCGCGCCCCTGCTCGGATCGGCGGGGCTGATGCTGTTCGGTGTGGTGCTGCTTTCCATACCGTGGGCGCCGCGCAAAGTACGGCAGGATGCGTTTACCGGGGCAGGCTACGTGGTGGCGTCCGCGATGGCTATAATTCTGCTGGCGAAAAGCCCGCAGGGTGAAGGTCATCTGTTGAACCTTCTTTTCGGCAACATCCTGCTGGTGACGCCGGGGGACGTGCTGGCGACGGCGTTCGCGCTGGGCGGCGTGCTGCTTGTCCATGCGCTGGTCGGTAAGGAGATGCTGTTCGTCACCTTCGACCCGGATACGGCGGCGGCGACCGGCTACCGCACGCGGCTCTGGGAAGGGCTTTTGTATGTGACCATCGGCCTGACTATCGCCTTCGCTATCCATACTGCGGGCGTGTTGCTGACATTCGCCTCGCTGGTAATCCCGGCAATCACTGCGCTTCTCCTGACGAGGCGCATGAGCACGGCGCTGGCGGCGTCCGTGGCGGTGGGTTTGACGCCCGTTCCGGTGGGGCTGTACCTGTCGTTCGTATGGGACTTGCCTTCGGCGGCTACTATAGTCGTGCTTGGCGCTGCGCTCCTGGTAATCGGCGGCCTGGTGTCACGTCTTCGAAGCGCCTGAAATTCTTCCGCCGGGCCGCGTACGTGGCCTACCGCGCGCGGGAAGATACGGCCTGCTTTAGCTCTCCCAGCCAGGGTTTGAAGCCGTAGCGCCGCATTTCCGCCCAGGCGCGCGGAAAATTCCAGCCCTGCCGGGTGATGCGGTAGATACCGATCATTGCGCCGGTGCGGTCGGCCCCGTGCTGGCAGTGGATAAAGACCGGACGCTTCGCCGGGTCGGCCAGGGTGTTCAGGAAAAGGGAGACCTGTTTTGCGGTCGGGGCCTCGCGGCCCATCCGCAGGCGCAGCCGCTCCATTCCCAGCCGCCTGGCCGTCTCCGCCTCCGCTTTCTGCCCTCGCTGTTCAATACGCAGATCGATAATCGTCCGCACGCCCATTGCCTTTAAGCGGCGCAGACCCGCCTCCGTCGGCGCTGCCCCCCGGAATATCCCCGGCGCGACGGCGGCAAAGTTAGGCAAATCCCTGTCCGTGGCCCCGACGGGCGCGGCGGCAAGCAGCGAAAAAGCGGCAAAAAACGTGGCGAATACATTGGTGCGGCGCATAAAAATAAAGATGCCACGCAGCATCGCATCTGTCAAGTTCGACAAAGTCATCGTCGGCATGAGATTTTCTGCGGGATTAACCCTTGCAAAGATGTGGGTACTCCTGAATCAGTCATCTAAAGCCGCGAGCGGCGAGCGCGGCATACGACCGGCGTGGGCAAGGTAGTCCGACCCATGCTTACGGACACGACGACAATGAAAAACGATCATATATGGGCGAAATGGGCGGCAAATGCCGCACAAACGTCCCCGAAGCTGGGAGAACTGCACGGGCACGAAAACCAGGTTAACACCTTCCACACAAACGGGAACGGCGCTTCGACCAGGGAGGCAGCGCCTGCCGGTGAAGCAGCGGAAGAGGAATGCTGCCGCAACGGCCTGACAATGGAGGCTCAGGGCGACATCTTTCAGGTGCAGGGCGACATCGATCTGTATGTCGCTCCCGTTTTTCGGCAGCGGGCGCTGGAGCACATCCACTCTGCCGAAAATCCTCGCCTGGACCTGAGGCAGGTTCCGTTTCTGGATTCGGCAGGACTGGCGGCTTTGCTGTCCCTATGCCGTGAAGCGAAAGGTATGGGTAAGGAACTGCGCCTTATGGCGAGCGGCAGCCCCCGGCGTGTACTGCGTATTACCGGGATCGACCGCATGCTGCCAATCGATGATTAGGGATCAGCCCGATTCACCGGAAATCGAGTGCAGGTGGGCCGTGTCGTTCAGCAGAGCGACACGGCCTTCGACTGTATCGGGATCACCGCCCCAGAACTCGGCGATGGAAAGGCTGGCATTGTCGAGCCGGAAGCGGCGGACATGGCTGTGCCCGACGCCGAGCGCACGGCAAAGAAAAGCGCGCAGCGACCCGCCGTGGCCGACCACCAGAATAACGGAAGGCTCTGGGCGTGACGTGTGCTGCTGCCAGATCGTGTGGAAAGCGGCGTCCATGCGCGTCCACACCTCGGGCCAGGTTTCGCCGCCTTCCGGCTCCTGGTGTTCCGGGAACCGCTCCTTTATCTCCTGGATAGATAACCCCTCCCACGCCCCAAACGAGCGTTCACGCAGGAGCGGCAAGGAAATAACGGGCAGTGCAGCCGCGCTGCTGCCGTCTGTTCGGCGGGTAAGGGTGTCGGCGATCAATGCGGCAGTTTCCGCGGCCCGGCCCAGATCGGAAGCGTACGCAGTGACAGGAGGGCCGGGCAGCGGCTGAGAATGGCCGGTGCCCGCCGGGGCCGCCGTGGTTTGCCGATAAGCTGCCGCCAGCCGCTCTCCCAGACGCTGCGCCTGCCAGCGGCCATGAGAGGATAAGGGAATATCACGCTGCCCCTGGTAACGACCCTCGGCGTTATAAACGGTCTGGCCGTGACGAACAAGCAGCAGCGTAATTCCCATGACGGCTTCTTCTTTCACCGCATCGGCGGGTCTTCCCTGCCGTCGCCGGGAAAGGGCGCGCTATTTATGCGGCCCGATAGGGTTGCGGTCTTCCTGCCCCGTGGGATGGGCCATGGAACCGGATTCGACTGCCTCGTCCGCGTCGTCGTACATATGCTCACGCTCGACACTGGTGTTTTTCCCCTTCACCTGTCGTGCCGCCGCGCGAACGTATTTGGCCTCGTGCGAGGGCATCGTGTGCGCCGTTCCCAGCGGATCGTGCGTATCGTCCCGGCCCGTCGCCAAAGGGAAGGAATCGGTCTGTGGGTCCGCAGCGGTGTCCCTGGTACCCCCTGCTGCCACGTCCCCGCCGCTTCTGCCCTTCAAGACCGCCGCCACTAAAGCCAATGCGCCCACGCCCAGCGCCGCGCCCAAAATTCGCTTCATTCGTTCTGCCTCCCGGTGCGTGCCGTCACGCACGGTTAAGTTTCCCACCCAAAGCGCAGTTTTAACCGCTTTGAGAACCGGCGGCGGGTCATCCGGGCGGTGCGTCGTTGGCGACGGGACTGCCGCCGCCGCCTGGCGCGCTGCCGGGCGGCAGAAGCTGCTTTTGTTCCAGAAAGGCTATCAGATCGTCGCTGCGGTCGGCAAAGGACACCGCGCCTGTCTCATCCTTGATAATAAAGGTCGGTGTGCTGACGATCTTATACCGGTCGGCAAGCGCCTGATCGGCGTCTACAATCGCCTTAACCGCCGGGTCTTTAATGTCCTGCTCAAAGCGGGCCATGTCAAGACCGATCCTGCGAGCGCTTTTACGCAGATATTCATCGTCCAGTTCGGTGGGCGCAGATTTGCCGAACAAAAGGGCGTACATTTCCCAGAACTTTCCCTGCCGCGCCGCCGCTTCGGAGGCAATTGCGGCGGGAACCGCTGTGGAATGCATCGGTAAAGGAAGGTGGCGGTAGACAAAGCGGACGTTAGGTAGTTTCTCCACCTTCGAGGTGACATTTGCATAGGCGCGCCGACAGGGGGCGCACTCGAAATCGCCGAATTCCACAATGGTTATCGGGGCATCCGGCTTGCCTTTTTCGTGGCGAGCGCCCTGTAACAGATCATCGAATGCCTGCTGGTTAAAAGCAGGTGGCTTCTGCGCTTCCTGTGTCTTCGAAGGCGGGTTTTGCGCCCGGTTCAGTCCGAAAAGCGCGCCCGCGCCCAGCAGCACAAAGATTCCCAGCCCGAGGAGCAGTTTTGTTTCACTATTGAGTTTCATGACGAAGATAAAGTTTCCACGGAAGAAGATTCTGCGGAGCGAGTGGGCGCGTGGCGGCGGCCACGCAGCCAGTCCCGCAGCGCCGCGATAAAAAGGATGACCATCATGACCTGGGAAGCTATGCACCAGCGGCAGATCGCCTTGATAAGGAATAACTCGATGTAGGTGAGATACAGCGAGAACAGCATGCCGCCCGCCGCGCCCAGGACGATCAGACCCAGCAGCTTCCGATCACGGGCGAAACTTCCACCCAGAGTACGTGCGAAGGCGAGCACCGCCAGAAGCAGATAGCCTATCGCTCCGTAAGCCGCGACCGGAACGCCGCTTCCCACCGGAAATTGGGCGTAGGGACTGCTCGCCACTTTGTCGCATCCACCGCTGCCGCCGCAGGGGATGTCAGCGCCGCGCGCGTGCGCCGACCACAGATAACCGGCTATCACCAGGCCGACCACCGAAACAACAAAAACGACGCGATTCATCGCCGGGTGCGTCACGGCGGTGGTCGCGTCGTTTTGATTTGCTGCTGCTGCTGTCTGGTTCCCCACGCTTTATTATACCGCAGCGGAAGCAGGCGACAGGAAAGCCTCAGTGTTTTTTCGCAGAACCGCTGCCCGCGCCGCCCTCGGCTACGGGAACCTGTTCCTGGCCTTTGCGACCGCGTGCCTTTGCCAGCCACGAAAAGAGACCGGTGAACACGACCATCACAAACAGCCAGGGAAGGAGCGTGTACAACATGCCGCGCTCGTTTCCCGCCCCAGGCCCGGTCGAACCCTGAGCGGTGCCGGACATTTCTCCGCCGCCACCGCCGGGCACGCTGCCGGTTCCCGATGTCACCCCCGCGCCGCCGCTTGCGCTCGGCGCGGGAGAGGGGCCGCTTTCGTGCGGCGTGACCTGCGGGCCGCCGGTGCCGAAGTCGGTGATTTGAGCGTGCGCCGCCATGCCGCCGCCTCCGAGCGCAAAAAGCGCCAGCAAAAGCGCGCACAGCGGCCAGCCGTTGTTCCATCGTCGGATCATGTTTTTTCTCATCCGGTTGTCTACGGCAGCGAACTGCCGCTCTTGGAAGCTGCCGAAGCCGGGGGCGGCGCGATAAGCGCGTCCTCGTCCTCGGTTGCCTCCCGAAGCCGCACCTCGGCAGTGTCCGCAGCAGGCGATGTTTGAACCACCACTTCCTGCGGCTGCTGAATTATTACGGTAGGCTGCGGGGTGACCGCTGCTGCGCTCGTGCCGTCGGCGACAGGGGCGGCTGCCGGGGCGGGAGTTTCCAGCGCCGCCGCCAGGTCATCCAGCTTTCCGGCGGAGCGCGCCGCCGCAATATCGGCCTCGGTAACAACATGCGCAGCGGGCACCAGCGGCATCCCGTTTTCCATCAGCACGGCGCGCGTGGTCGCTTTTCCTACAAGCCCTTCTGTCTGCCGGTTCTGAACGTGCTCCTTGACATCGGCGGCTTTTTCTTTGGCAGCCTCGGTCAGGTCGGCGGCCTTTTCCCGCGCGGCGGCGGTCCCTTCGGCCACTTTTTCCTTGACGTTACCGGCAGCCTCTACGGCCTGCGCCTGCCCCGCCGCAACGGCGAGTGCGTGCATCTTACCCGCCGCCGTGGCAAGCCGGATATGCTCGTCCGTAATGACCTCACCCTCGCGTACCAGGATAGTGTCGGCGTCGTCTTTTACTTCGCGTCCCGCTGTCTTGCCCAGCGCGTATTTCGCCTCCTTGTCTTCTATGCTGGTGGAAACATCGGTGCGCGCCTGCTCGACCTTTTCCGCCGCCGTCTCATATACCGCCGCCGCCTTCTCCTTGGCGCTTTCCGCCGTGGCGATCAGGCCGCCGGTCGGCTCCATCACCTGATGCTCCACAATATCGGGGACGATGACAACGTCCTTGCCGATAGTGGTCACTCGGCTTACCGGCACGTCCGACTGGCCGCGCATCATGTCCTGCCACACGCCGCCCGACACCTCGTAGGCCACCACGCGGCGCGTTTCGCGCTCGATCAGAACGTCGTCCACGTTGCCCAGGAACTTGCCGCCTTCGGTCATCAGGCGCTTGCCCAGAACCGGCTGGCCCGCTTCCTCCGCCGGAGATTTGGAAACGCCCTGGAGCGACATCAGCACCTGCGCCGTATCCACTGTCACCGCGTTTTCTCCCAGCGCATGCAGCATCAGCACCTGCGCCGTATCCACTGTCACCGCGTTTTCTCCCAGCGCATGCAGGTCCTCGGCGGCCAGATAAAAGGTCTCGCCGCTGCTGAACACGCCGCCGCCGTGCTGGACGAAAAAGCCGATTAATCGGCCCTGCTCGGCATTGTAGATGATGTCGTGAACCTTGCCGACCTCTTCCCCGATCTCAATAGAGATGACTGGCATTCCTATCAACTGCTTGCCGGTATTGCGTCCTTTGCGATATTCCCGCGCCTCGGCCATTTTGTCTGCCGTGTTATTGTTTTCCATGCCGCTGAACTCTTCCCTTTCCGTTATCACCTGTTCTTCGTATCATCGCTTTTGGGCGCGGCGACATTGCTGCCGGCGGCGATTACCTGCCCGCCTTTGTTGCGCATCGCCAGAAAAGCCAGAACCGCCAGAACGGCTGCTGCCGCCGCGATCCACGGCAGATACCGCATCAGCGCGTTCTCCTCCGCCGGAGCCGTGACCGGCTCCGAATCCACGATAACGGGCGGGGATGCGGGAGTGGTAGGCTGCGCCTCTATCACCGTGCCCGGCGTGGACGTTGTGCCCGTGCCTGCGGGATCACGCGGCGTTGTCGAGGGCGTGCCAGGGCTGCCCGAAGGGCCGGGCGGACTGGTGGTGGCCGTACCGGGCGTGGACGGCGTACCGCCCGGCGAAGGGCCTTGAGCGGACACGTGGCCTGCCGCAAGAGCCAGAACCGACGCTGCTGCCGCTGCCAGCGTACATAGACTTCGATTTTTCACAGATAAAGTCTCCATTTCTAATGGAAAGCAGGCTTTCCGACATTACTGTTACCATTGCGGGGGAAATCTGAAACCAATATCCGGGGGAGGTGTTGGAACCGGTGGAGGACGTGGGCAGGCAGGGCGATAACTGTCACCACCGCGCCGAAAAACAATGCAAGACGACAAATCAGACATGATTTCCGCAGGCGACAGCGGCGGCCCGATGCGCTTCGGATTCGCGGTAAAGGTGCTGGGGCAGGAGGGGCTGAAAAGCAATGACACGCGCCGCTGGCAGTCCGAGCCGCACCTGCGCGTCTCTATCGGCTATCTGCGGGAAATCTTTGCGTATCTGCGCAAGCAGGACATCACCCTGTACCGCATGTCATCGGACATCGCGCCGTATGTCACTCACCCGGACATGCCGCAATTTCACGGGCAGATCGTCGAATGCGCGGAAGAGTTGCGCGCACTCGGTGATGAAGCCCGCGCGCAGAACCTGCGCCTTTCGATGCACCCGTCACAGTTCATCGTGCTGAACAGCCCTGACGCCGCGCTGGTGGGAAAAAGCATTCGCGACCTGACCGCCGCCGCCGAGCTTCTGGACACGATGGAGATGGGGCCGGAAGCCGTTCTGGTGATCCATGTGGGCGGGGCCTACGGCGATCACAAATCGGGCTGTGACCGCTGGGTGGAAACGTGGCGGCAGCGCCTGCCGGAACCCGTCCGCCGCCGCCTGGTTCTGGAAAACGACGACATCCGCTTCAGCGCCGCCGATGTTCTCGACATTCACGAGCGCACCGGCGTCCCGCTTATCTTCGATTACCAGCACTACTGGTGCAACAACCCGGAAAGCCTGCCGCTGCGCCCCACCGTGGAGCGTTTTTTGCGCTCCTGGCCGTCGGCTGTGCGCCCTAAAATCCACTACTCGTCGCCCAACACCAACCTGCGCGAGATAAAGCGTAAAAATCGGACAACGAATAAAATGGAGACCGCGCTTTTGCCGCCCGTCTGGACCGGCCACGCCGACTATGTGAACCCCTTCGAGTTCATCACCTTTCTGCGCGAAACCAACGGCCTCCCCGCTTTCGACGTGATGCTGGAAGCCAAGGCCAAAGACCTGGCCCTGCTGCGTCTGCGCCGCGACCTGCCCCGCTATGCCCCCGACATCGCCGCCCGCTTCGGCCTCGCCCCGGATGCCATCCTCCCGGACGATGACGACCTAACGGAAGAACTTGAGGACGCGGCAGCAGGCGAGGCATAAGCGCGCTCAGCGTGAGGTGAGGACCAGCGACAGCAGATCGCCGACGGTGCGGTGCGATTCGACGGGGTGGCGCAGGGGGCGCTCCGGGTGAATCTGATAGCGGTTGCGCCGCCCGTCCCGGATGCGCGTCAGCACACCCTCATTCTCCAGTTCCGACACGATACGCTGCACCGCGCGCTCGGTGATGCCTACCCGCTCGGCCACATCCCGCAGGCGCAGAAGCGGGTCCTGCGCCAGGCAGACCAGCACATGCGAATGGTTGGTCAGAAACGTCCACAGATGCTCCCCGCCTGCTGTCCGGTGCTTCCGCTGCTCATCACGCTCCATAATAGTCCCTTCTGCCGCGATTATACACACCAAGGCGGCGGCGAAGCAATGAATAGCGCCAGGACGGGCGGGAAAAGCTGTGCGGGCCGAGGGCGCAGACAGCAAACCCCCGACCCGTGTGGTGTCGCTTATACGGAGGGAACAGCAGGGGCGGGATCGGGCAGAACCGCCGCCTCCTTTTTCGGCCACAGCAGCGATGCGATGATGGAGGCTGCAATGGTTCCGGCGATTACGCCCAGCGAGATGCTGGTCGGTAACTTATCGCCGGTGAAGTGGGTGTAGAGCATCTTGCCGCCGACAAACACCAGAATCACCGACAGGCCGTAGTGCAGGTAGTGGAACATTTTCATGATGCCCGCCAGCGCGAAGTACAGCGAGCGCAGACCCAGTATCGCGAAGACGTTGGCTGTGTAGACCAGGAACGGCTCGCGTGTTACCGCGATAATCGCCGGGATCGAGTCTACGGCGAAGACAATGTCGGTCAGCTCCACGAACAGGAGCGCGACAAACAGGGGCGTCGCCCAAACGCGGTTGTCGATGCGCGTGAAGAACTTGCCGCCGTGATATTCCGGCGTCACCGGCACGAACTGCTTGAACAGGCGCAGCACCGGGTTCTTTTCCGGCTCCAGCTTCTTGTCCTTCTGGAACGCCATCTTGATACCGGTTAGAATCAGGAACCCGCCGAAGACGATCACCATCCACGAAAACCGGTTGATCAGCGCGACCCCGGCGAAGATAAAGAACGCCCGGAAAAACAACGCGCCCAGGATTCCCCAGAACAGCACCTTGTGCTGGTACAGCGACGGCACGGCGAAGTACGAGAAGATCAGCAGGATGACGAACAGGTTGTCCACGCTGAGCGACTTTTCGATCAGATATCCGGTCAGAAACGCCAGCGCCGCCTCGCTGTTGGTGTAGCTGCTGTTCGGCGCGATAGAGTTCCAATAAAGGTAGATGCCGACGTTGAAGATACCGGCGAGCGCAATCCAGAAGACGCTCCAGCCGATAGCCTCCTTAAACTTGACCTCATGGGACTTGCGGTGAAACACGCCCAGATCGAGCGCGAGCATTGCCAGTACAAAGGCGTTAAAGCCGATCCAGAACCAGATAGAGATGTTGTCCGTCACCAATGCCTCCTGAATTTGTTCTGCGCTTACATGACAGCCGCTGGCGAGGCGCGGGATACGCCTCGCCAGCGGGAACCGTTATCAGTCGAAGTCGAACAGCTCGCCCAGCAGCCCGCCACGCTTGCGGCGCTTGCCGTAGCCGTCACGGCGATAATCGTCGTCATCGTCGTCCCGGTCATAGCGGGGCGCGTAGCCGCGCACGTCCCGGTCGCGGTCGTTCTCCGGGCGGTACGACGCCTCTTTGTCCAGAATCTTGTCTAATTCGCCCCGGTCGAGCCAGATGCCGCGACATTGGGGGCAGAAATCGATCTCGACCCCCTGACGGCTGGTCATTTGCAGCGCGACATGGCAGACCGGGCAGGTCATCGCCAGGTTGTTGCGAAACGCGGTTTCCGAAAGCATGGTTTAAGAACCTCCAAATGGAATGACGGAACCGCCGGACAATGCAGCAGCGGCGGTCCCATTAGGGATAATACGGAGCATTGCCGGGGACGGTGCCGAATAGGTGGTGGGTGGGACTGTTCCTGCGGAGCGTCGCGGAACGGAAGCCTTCGGATAGGGTACGTGCAGCATTTCCCTCGCTTTCTTCGCCCGGCAGGCGAAATTGGGGGCGGCGATGGCAATAAAAAACCCTCGACATGCCCCGGCCAGAAAACCGGGCACAATCGAAGGTCTCGCACGTTTCACGACAGGCCGGGGGCGAACGCCCCGTATTGACGACCTACCGATCCGCTGGAAGGACTGGGATGGCTACTCCCCTTCGTATCTATTATAACGCAGAATCAGGAAATAGGTTCCTCGAATCACGAATTTTTTGTCTATAATTAGACGAAAACGAAAAGTGAGGTGACAATGGCGGAGCGATGCCGGCAGATTGCCGAAGATAGGCGCTTTCAGATGTTCATTCTGGGCGTGATCGTGTTCAATGCGGTCCTGATGGGTGTGGAGACCTCGAAGCCCCTGATGCGGGCCTACGGGCCGCTGCTGGCGGGCCTGAACCTGCTGGTGCAGGCGATCTTTATTTTCGAGATCACGATTCGGCTGCTCGCCCACTGGCCCCGGCTGTTTTCGTTCTTCCGCGACGGCTGGAACGTCTTCGACTTCTGCGTCGTGGCTCTGTCGCTGCTGCCGGTGGCGGGGCCGTTTGCGACGGTTTCCCGGCTCGCCCGGCTGTTTCGCGTCGTGCGCCTGGTGTCCGTGTCCGCCGAACTGCGCCTTATTATCGAGACTATGCTGCGCTCTATCCCGTCGATGGGAAATGTCGCACTGCTGCTCGGTGTGCTCATCTACGTGTACGCCATCACCGGCTACTATCTGTTTCACACGCAGGACGCCGCGCATTGGGGAACGCTCGGAACGTCGCTGCTCAGCGTGTTCCAGCTATTGACGCTGGAAGGCTGGGTGGAGATGCAGGGCGCGCTGCTGCCGCACTACCCGTGGGCCTGGCTGTATTTCGGCAGCTTCGTGATTATCGGCGTGTTCATCGTCATCAATCTGTTTATCGCAGTCGTGCTGAACAATCTGGAGACGGTCAAGGCCGAGGAGCGTCACGCCGATACCACCCAGCCCGACCTGCTCCGCCGTATCGAGGAGCTTCGGACGCAGTTGGATTCCTTCGAAGCGTCGCTGCGGGGAAAGTAGTGTCTCTCACGTTCCTTCTCGAACCCCGCCGCAACTTTCCCGCGCTTTTGCGTGACCGATATAGAGGAGACAAGCGCATGGAAGAGATACCGGCGGAGGTGGTGGATGAGGAGTCACTGGGCGAATGGCTGCACGGCGAACTGACGGCGGCCTTTGGACTTGAAACCGAGGAATGGGCGCGCGAGCGCGTGAACCGTGTCACCGAGCGGCTTCATGTGCTGCGAACGGCGGGCCGACGCTTGCAGTCGGAGATTTTGTGGATGCAGACCATGAGCGCCTTTACCGCGCCCGGCGGTTATCTATATGTTACGCGCGAGCTTTTGCAGCGGGCGGCCTCCGATGAGCCGGTGGCGTTCGTGGTGGCCCATGAAATGGCGCACCATGATCTCGGCCATACGCGCATTTTCCACGGCTGGCTTTCCCGACTGCGCCACCTGCCCAGCAGCCTGGTGGCGGCAGCCCTGCTTCACGGGGCGGGACGATGGCTGATGGGGCCGGAGCGGGAGCTTGCGGCAGACAGCTACGCCCTCGACCTGTGCGTCGCTTCCGGCTACGACGGGGAGAAATGCCTCGAACTTTTCGATATTCTGGAAGCCTATGCTCTGGATCACCGCGATCTGGACATAGTATACGGGCCGGACGCGCAGCTTTTCCCGGCGGACAGCGGCATGGTGGGTTGGCTGGCGCAGGCCCGGAACTGGGGTTGGCAGCATGCACGCGGGTATCCCTGTATCCGCGAGCGCAAGTCCATCCTCTGGACACACTTAGACGTTCTGGGCGCGCCTTTATAGCAGGATAAATGCCCCGGCAGGAAAAAGCCCAGGCGTCCTGCGGGGGCGTTTGTCCGTCCAAAAAGCCGTATGCCCCTACGTCGCGGCTTCCGGCTCCACCTTGCCGCCGCGCCCTTCCACCTGATTCTGGATAGAAAGCAGAGCCGCTTCCAGCCCTTGCTGGATAGTCCGGTCGTGGTCGCCAGTCTGCTCGTCCATGCGCTGTGCCAGATCGGGGCGTGGTGCAAAGGACAGATGCACGGTCACGTTGGAAGCGCCGCCGTCCCGCCCTTCCTCGATTTGCAGCCAGCCGGAATAGTTGTTTTCGCCGTCGGACCCCCATTCCAGACGGTGTTTGGTGGCGTCCGCACGGAAATAGCCGTCGGAATCGTAGGCGTGGCCTCCGGCCTCGCCGCGCACCCGCACGCGGCCTTCGCCCTGTGCCTCTGCCTGATGCGTGGTTGGCAGGTAGCGGGGCAGATTGCGAATGTCGGAAACGAAGCGGAAGACGGCATCCGGGGACGCCTGGACGGAAAGCGAGTGCTCATACTCAGCCATGGGAAGTTACTCCCTTTCGTAAGGTGCGCCGTCAGTTAAAGGGAACAACGGGCACGGTGGTGTTTTCCCGTGTGAACTTGGCATGCAAACGTCGGCCTCTCCCCGGTCCTTTTCTTTTAGGAGAGGGGGCCGGGGGGAGAGGCTGCCAGCGGAGGCGCTGCGGCTGTGGCGGAACCCTCCTCACGGCGCTCCTGCGCGTCCAGAATCGTTGCCGTGGTCACGTCGCCCATCACATTGATAGCGGTGCGGCAGCGATCCAGAAACCAGTCCACTGAGATAAGCAGGGCGATGGCGCTTATCGGCAGGCCTACCGAGCGGAACACCAGCGTCATCGTGACCAGGCCCGCTTCGGGGATGCCCGCCGCGCCCACCGAAGCAAGGATGGAGGTCAGGACAACGAGAAGCTGCTGGCCGATGTCCAGATTCATACCGAGCGCCTGCGCCATGAAGAGCGCGGCCACCGCCTCGTACAGCGCCGTGCCGTCGTTGTTGAAATTCGCGCCGACCAGCGCACCCATCGAGGCGGACTTGGGCCGCAGGCCCACTTTATCCAGGAGAGCGCGGAACGTTATCGGCATGGTCACGGTGGACGAGGCCGTGGAAAAGGCCGTTACCAGAGCGTCCGAAACTCCGCTTATGACCGCGAAGGGCGACCGTCGCGCCTGAAGCGCAATGCGTACCATGTAAAAAAGAAGCTGGCAAACCAGGGCCGCTACCACCACCAGGATGAAGCCCAGCAGCGACTGGAGGGCGTTGATACCCTGCTGCCCGACGACGGCGATGACCACGCTCAGAACCGCGAAGGGAATAAGTGCGATTACCCACATCAGGATCGTCATCAAAAGGCCCAGGATGATGCCGATGGGCTTTTCGATAAGCAGATAATCCTCCTTCCCTTCGGCCACCTGCCGGTTCTTGAACTGACGAAACGCAATACCGAAGGCGAGCGCGATCCACAAAAGCTGAAGGATTTCGTTCTCGACCAGGGGCTGGAGGATGCTCCGGGGCAGGAACTTGTTGACTATCTCTTCCTGGGTCGGCTGCTTTATCGTGCTGGTGGTCTGGCCGATCATCTCCCGCAGGGACGTGAAATATCGGCCCGGCTGGACGATACTGGTAATCAGCATGCCGATAACAATAGCGGCGATGGTATTGGTAATCAGAATCACAAAGAGCCGCCCGCCCTCGCGGCCTTTGATCTCGGTGGTCGCAAAGGCGTTCAGGATGGCGAACAGCACCAGGGGCGTCGCGAGCGCCTGAAGAAGACGCAGAATCAGTGTCGCCGGAAGCTTGATGTTTGTGGCCTGCTCGGGCGATTTGATATAGCCCTGGTTGTGGAGAATCAGGCCGATTATTGTCCCGATCACCATAGCGATGAGGATGCGAACATACAGCGGCGTGCGCTGCCAGCCGTTTCCGGTCGAACCACCAATGCCTTCGTGCGGGGAAGTTGCGCTTGTTTCGGACATGAAGCCTCCTGTGATGCCTCCTTAATTGGCGGGCCACGCCCTGAATCCCTCTTTTGGCCGCCTTTGTCGGCTCTGGGGTACACTGAGCACGGTCGGCAGAAGGAGGCCGCATTGACAATACAGCAGCAGACCCGGCATAACAGCACGCTTCGGGAAGCGCAAGCTTCCTGCCTTTTTGCCGATGCCCGCAAAGCATGACACGGACTTCCGCCCTGCGCGAACTTGCATTGGTTTTTCTGCGGCTCGGCGCGACGAGCTTCGGCGGTCCGGCTGTCCACATTGCTCTGATGGAGGAAGAGTTCGTCACGCGGCGCAAATGGCTGGAGCGTCAGGAATTTTTGGACCTGGTAGGCGCAACCAACGTCATCCCCGGCCCCAATTCTACCGAAGTCGCCATACATATCGGCTATCTGCGCGCCGGTCTTCCGGGTCTGCTGATCGCCGGAATCTGCTTCATCCTACCCGCCGCCCTGCTCACCCTGCTGATGGCGTTTCTGTACGTCCGGTACGGTGCGCTGCCGCAGGCGGCTCCGTTCCTGCGTGGAGTTCAGCCCGTCGTGCTCGCCGTTCTGGTGGCGGTCGTCTGGCGTCTGGGCAGAACCGCTGTCAAGAACGGGACACTGGCCGTGGTCGGCGCGGCGGTGCTGGCGGCATCGCTGGTCGGGCTGAATGAGCTGGCGGCGCTTTTCGGCGGCGGGATATTGGGGATGCTCGCGCTGCGCCGGGGGAAACGGGGCGCGGGAACGGCGGCTCTGCTCACGCTCGGAGCGGGCGGGGCAGCGCAGGCGGCGGGGGGCGCGGCGGCAGCCGGGGGAGCCGTGGGGCTGTGGCCGCTGGGCCTGTTCTTCCTTAAGGTGGGATCGCTGTTGTACGGCAGCGGTTATGTGCTGGTGGCATTTCTGGAAGGCGGTCTGGTGGCGGAGCACGGCTGGCTGACACAGCAGCAGCTTTTAGACGCAGTCGCCGCCGGGCAGTTCACGCCCGGCCCGCTGTTTTCGACGGCGACCTTCGTCGGCTATCAAATCGGCGGTCTATCCGGCGCGCTGGTTGCCACGGCGGGCATTTTTCTGCCCTCGTTCTGCTTTGTGGCGGCACTCGCTCCGCTTCTGCCGCGTCTGCGCCGCCTGCCGGGGATGGCCGCCTTTCTCGATGCCGTGAATGTCGCCTCCCTTGCGCTGATGGCCGCCGTCGCCGCGCGGCTTGCCGTCACCACGCTGACGGATTGGCCCGCCTGGGTTATCCTTGCCGCCGCCGCGCTGCTGGGCATTCGGGGCGTCAACTCAGCCTGGCTCGTCCTCGGCGGTGGTCTGCTGGGTTTTCTGCTGAACCGGATTTCTGCGGGATGAGGAGTGTCAACCGTGAACGAAGCGGACGCAATAGCGCGGGCAGGGGATGCACCGCGTACGCGAGACAGTTTGGCCGAAGATTTGCGGCGGCTCGGCGTGGAGACAGGACAGATTGTCCTTGTCCATTCCTCGCTCAGTGCGTTGGGCTGGGTCTGCGGCGGCCCCGTCGCTGTTATACAGGCGCTGGAAGACGTGCTGGGGCCGGAGGGGACACTGGTGTTGCCCGCCCATTCCGGCGACTATGGAGACCCGGAACGCTGGCAGAACCCGTCCGTGCCGGAGAACTGGAAACCGATCATACGCGCCTCCATGCCCGCCTTCGACCCGCACCGGACGCCGACGCGCCAGATGGGCGCGATTGCCGAATGCTTCCGAACCTGGCCCGGCGCGCGGCGAAGCGCGCATCCGCAGGTCTCCTTCGCCGCCCTCGGCCCGCACGCTGCATTTATCACCTCCGGCCACACATTGGATGACAGCCTGGGAGACCATTCCCCCCTCGCCCGCATCTACGACCTGGAAGGGCGGGTGCTGCTGCTTGGCGTCCGCTACGAACGCAATACGTCGTTTCACCTGGCCGAGTACCGGGGTTTGCCCGATGCCGCCCGCATCCCGCGCGGCGCACCGATTCTGGAGACCGGAGAGCGTGTCTGGACAACCTTTACCGACCTTGACCTAGGAGGCGATCTGTTCTCCTTCTATCGGGGCGGAGTTCGAAGAGGGCGGTCCGGTGCGCGTGGGTCGTGTCGGTTCCGCCGAAGCGCGCCTGTTCCCGCAGCGCGCCGCCGTGGATTTCGCGGCGCGCTGGCTGCGTGAGAAACCGGGGCCTCATTCAGAGGCGGCGGCGGCGGCGGTGCGAGATAGAAACTCCTGAAAGGGAATACCGATCTCCATCGGCTGGAGCGAAAGCAGTTTCTCTCCAGTCGGAATAGAGTCGGTGAATGTGCCGCTGTCCTGACCGGCCTGCTCCAATACTTCGGACGCGATCTCGATAGCCGCGCCGGTACGCAGGGCAAGCGCGAGCGCGTCGCTGGGGCGGCAGTCTACCTGCGTGACAGGCGTGCCGTCTTTGCTGCCCGCATACAGCGTCGCATAATAGGTCATGTCCCGCAGCGCGCCGGATCTGGATACGCGTTATCTGTGCGCCCAGCGCATCGATCAGCCGCGCGAACAGGTCATAGGTGAAAGGGCGTTCAAAGGCAGCACCGCGCAGATGTGCGGCGATATGAAACGCTTCGTGCGGGCCGATGAAGATGGGCAGATATCGCTCCGCATCGCGCGCGCTTTCAGAAATACGACGGTATGGAAAACAGGGTCTTTGCGTAAGCTACCTCGACATTGTATACTTCGTAAATCTCTGCCGGTACCATCTCTTCTTTCTCCCTTTCGCTGACTCCTTGCGTCGGTTCCGGGTTGTGTTGCAGCGGGCGGGGCGAAGTCGAACACCGGGCCGAGACGCGCCAGAAGCTGCTGCCGCGCCTTGTCGGCTCTTGACCGTCTTTACCGGTACGCCCAGCCGCTCCGCGATCTCCGGGTACGACAGCCCGTGCCGGTAGCGGAGTCGTGCCGCCTCACGCGCCGCCGGGGCAGGGTTTCCATCGCGGCGAAAAGCGCGTTTTGTTCCTCGCGCGCCGTCACCATCGCCTCGACCGATGAGCAGAACGCCGCTGTGGACGACGGAACGCGCGCCCGCTCAGCCCCCTCGCGGGTCAACGCCTCGCTCAGCCGGGCGTGGGCGCGCTGTTCACGCAGCCAGAGCCGTGCCACGTTGAGCACAATGCCCTGGAGCCAGGCCGCGAACCGCCCCGTTTCGCGCAGCCCCGGCAGGCCGGTATAAACGTGCAGCCAGGTTTCCTGCGCCAGATCGTCCAGTGCGTCCGTTTTTCCCAGGCGGTTCGTCAGCACACGGCGCACCAGCGGCGCGTGCTTTCGCATCAGCAGCCCGAAAGCCGCTGCGTCGCCGCGCCTGGCCCGCTCCACCCAGAAAGCGTCCTGATGATCGGTTCCCGCCGCTGACATATCACTCTTATAGTTGCAGCCGGTGGCGAAAAGGTTGCCTCGCCCTTTCGCGGTATGATGGTAACGGGAGGGACGCCGATGACAATCACCATTGAACTGACGCCGGAAAAAGAGGCGGCTTTGCGCGAAAAAGGCCGCCCGGCAAGGAAAGATGCCGCTGCCTATGTCGCCGCGCTCGTTGAGCAGGACATCGACGAAGCGGCAGATTCAGCGGAGCGCCCGTTGAGTGAATTGCTGGAGGGTTTAACCGGCGTGGTCAAAAGCGGTGGGAACCTGCGGTTATCCGAGAACTGTGGTGAACAGTTCGCAGATTACCTGGTGGAGAAACGCAGGAGAGGTCATTTATGACGCTCTGTGATACCGGCCCGCTGGTCGCCCTGATTGATAGCGACGATCCCGGTCATGCTCGCTGTATGGCTGCCGTGCCTGCTTTACGAGGGTATTGGTCACAACATGGCCGTGCATGACCGAAGCGATGCATCTTCTAGGGAAAGCCGATGGCTATCGTTCACAGGACGTGCTATGGCAGTACCTGGTTCGGGGCGCGCTGCGTCTGCACGCGCCGGATGAAATGGAGTGGGAGCGAATGCGGGCGCTGATGGCACAGTACCGAGATACGCCGATGGACCTTGCTGACGCCTCCCTGGTTGCCGCTGCCGAAGCATTGAATCTGCGCCGGGTATTTACTCTCGACAGCCACTTCCGTGCTTATCGAATGGTTAATAAGCACGCTTTCGACATCGTTCCCTGATTGCTTGCTGCTCCGGTGTCAAAAGACGGTTTTATCAGTGCGGGGGGAGCTGTCGCCGGGAGGATTATCGGAAGGGGCAGGCTTCTCCGGCTTTACCGGGTCGGGCTGGTCATCGAGGTGCTTTTCGGAAACGGTTATCGCTTCGGATATATCGTCGGATTGACCGGTCTGCATTCGGTCTTCGCTTTCTTCGGGCGACAGGCCGGGAATCTGCCGCGTGCGCTGCTCCTGCTTTTCGTGGCTCATGGCTGTTGTCCGTCGGCGAACGCGCCAGCGGCGGCCTCCTTGTCAGGCTTTCGGAGGGGGTCGAGTGGGTTCTCCTCCTGCTTTTCCGTATTCAGCGGATATTTTCGGCTTTGCGGGTCTGCAAACTCCGGTTCCTGCGCCCGGTCATCTCCGACCGAAGTGATTCCCGTATCCAGGCTGCTGCTCATGGCCGTCTCCCCGGCGAAGGCCGGGCGGCGTGAACACCACCCGGTGCTTAACGGTAACTTTGTCGCTATACGGCGGCTTTGTTGATTCGGCTTTCGGCAAGCTTGGGCAGCTTCTTGTCGGCTGCTCCCTCTTCGTCCAATGTCTGCTGAAGAAGGTCAGCCAACTCCGTATGCCCTAACTGCTGGGCGAACGTGCGCACGGTGCCGTAACCGGCCATTTCATAATGCTCGACACGCTGGGCGGCGGCGATCAGGCCCGCATCCTTGACTTCCGGGTCGGCTTCCTCGCTGACCATCTCTTCCCCCTCGGCGACCAGGCCCTGCATCGCTTTGCACACGACGCCGCTGGAGGCTCTGCCGAGCTTTTCGAACACCTGATCCAGC
Organism: Armatimonadaceae bacterium; assembly: GCA_030447685.1. Classification (GTDB taxonomy): domain Bacteria; phylum Armatimonadota; class Armatimonadia; order Armatimonadales; family Armatimonadaceae; genus JAUJOK01. The sequence continues at coordinate 79,334 of JAUJOK010000004.1, read as the reverse complement.
CGCTGAATCTGCCCCTGCGTCTCTTGCAGATGCTCCTCAAAGGCAGCCTTGAGTTCGGGCGAAGTAGCCGCCTTTGCCATCTTGGGCAGTGCCTTGGTAATCTGGTTCTCGGCGTTGTACAGATCTTTCAGTTCATGGATAAACAGGTCTTCCAATGTATTGAGCTGCATAAAGTTACCTTTCTAAAACAACAAACGTCGCGGTGCGTTGCCGCGCCTCGGCTTCTTCGTTCCCTGTATAAAATACCGGCAAACCAGGCGAGCGCAGGAAAGGCAAGGGGCGCGGACGCAGGAAAATTTCCCGCGCAGGCGGAAGAACGAACCATGCAGAAGACGGAAGAAACAATGCCCAACGCTCTGCGGGCGCTGCGATGGCTGAAGATCGCTACGGGAGTTGTGTTGTTTGTGGCCGGGTTCAAGCTGATGGTGGTGATGGCTGTCCTGCTCACGACAACGGAGGCTGAGCGCGCCTTAGATATCCGCTACGAGAGCTTCGCAGGAGCACTGTTTCTGATACTGGCTATTTTCATCTGGCGGCAGTCTGCGCTTGCGATTATGATTGCTGTGGCGGTGCTGACTGGAGAAGGCATCTGGAGCGTCATCGAAGCGGTACGACAGGGCAGTGGTGGCGACGGTAGTTCCATTCCTCTGGGCGGGTTCGCCCTGCGCCTGCTGCTGATCGTTTTGATGCTTCGGGGCGTTGCTGCGATACGCGCACTGAAACGCAGCCCGGCCAGCGGCGCAGGCGCGGAAGGATAAGGCGATGGCGGAAGAGGTGACGGGGAACGTGACGGCGCGCCCCTGTGATCTGTACCTGGAGAATCGGGGGATACTGCTGGGCGAGAACGGGTATACGCCGGACCCGGGGCAGGTAGAAAGAACCCCTGATGGCGGCGGCATCGTCTTCTACCACTACACCCGGCCTGAGCGATTGGACCAGATACTTGCCGATGGCAGCGGGCTGTGGGCGCGCTTGCTCGTGGTCGGTTCAAAGCGGCTCGTCCCGGAGCTTACGGGCTGTCATACCGTGCAGGGACTGCTCGAACCGCTGCCCCGCTGGTTCCACCAGTGCCCTTATTTCAGCGATCTGGGTGGGGAGATGGTAAACGATTATGTCGGCGGGCTGCTGCTGCGTATCACCGTGCCGTCCGATTTTCCGGGGCTGTATGTCGCCGACTGCGCCCACGGCTTCGAATGCAAGCACCTTGCCCGCCGGGGCCACACGGTTCTGGGCCTGGGCTACGACTGCCGCACGGGTCACGAAGTCAGCCAGGCCCTCGTCAACTCCTACGTTCCTATCCAGGAGTACCGGGGCGGACATATCACGCCCATCGTGGAAATGACGCGGCGCGGCGAGGGTATTGTCATCCCACGCGATTATATCTCCATCGCCGACGTGCAGCCACGGGCTTCGGGAAAGGGACAGGCATGAGCGACCAGGGACTGCTGGACCCTCGGGCATATACGCGGCAGTGGATTGAAGGGACGCGGCCTGAGATGGCCTGGCAGTCGGGGTCGGCGGCGGCGATGCGCGCGTGGCAAAAACGGCTGCGCGCCCGGCTGCGCCGCTTATTGGGCGGACTGCCTGACGACCACACTCCGCCCCGCTCCAAGGTGACGCGGACTCAGGCTCTGGACGGCTACCGGCGTGAAACGGTGCGCTTTGAAAGCCGTCCGGGGCTGGAGGTTCTCGGCTATTTTCTGGTACCGGACGATTGCCCGCCACGCCAACCGGCGGTTCTGTGTCTGCCGGGGCATGGGCGCGGCGTGGACAGCATCGTCGGTATCGCCGAGGACGGCAGTCAGCGCCCCCTGGGGCAGCCCAATGAGTACCAGTCCGATTTCGCGCTCCAATGCGTCACGCACGGCTATCCGACGCTGGCTATCGAGCAGATTTCCTTCGGGCACCGGCGCGACGCTCAGGCGGCAAAAGCGGGTGGGGGCGCGTCCTCGTGTGTTCGCGACAGTATGGCCGCCCTGATGCTGGGCGAGACGATGACCGGATGGCGCGTCCGGGATGCCATGCGCGCCCTCGACTATCTGCAAACGCGACCCGAGGCGGACCCGAATCGTCTTGCCGTCATGGGTATCTCCGGCGGCGGCCTGACCGCGCTCTTCACCGCCTGCCTCGACACGCGCATCCGCGCCGCCGTGGTCAGCGGCTACCTGAACACGTTCACTTCTTCGATACTGGCAATGGATCACTGCGTGGACAACTATGTGCCGGGCCTGCTGAACGTCGTCGAGATGCCCGACCTGACCGGGTTGGTTGCGCCGCGCGCGCTGTTCGCCGAAAGCGGCAGCCGCGACCCCATTTTTCCATTACCCGCCTTTGAGCAGGCCGTGGCGCGGGCACGGGAAATCTACGCCGCCTTCGGCGCAAAAGAAAAGTTCGACGCCGAAGTATTCAACGGCGAGCATCAATTCCACGGCGTCGGCGCGTTCGCTTTTCTGGAAAAGCATCTCTGAGGGGGGCAATGACGCCCGAATCGGAATTTTTATCGCCGCCGAAGCTGCACGATCAGTGCGCCCGTTCCCGTCAGCGCCATTCCCACGATCTTTTGTCCTGTCAGCGGCTCGCCCAGAAACAGCCAGGCCAGCACGGCGATCTGGATCAGCATGGTGCTGTTGAGGATGCTGGACTCCACCGCCGACAGTGTCCGCAGCGTATGGTTCCAGAGCGTAAAGGCAAAGGCCGTATTGACCACGGCCAGCCAGGCGATGATTCCCCATTGCCGTGCCGCCAGCGCCGGAAATCCCTGCGCCGCGCCGCCGACACCCACCAGGAGCGCCGCTCCGATACCCATGCTCACCAGCGTCACCACCAGCGGCGGCAGGCCCTGCGAATTGACGCTCCGGCCCAGCACCGATGACGCGGCGTTCGCCAGCACCCCGGTCACGGCGATTATCAGACCAATACTTTGCCCTCCACCGAGCGCCGCTGCCGAGGCGAAGTAGACGGCGACCCCGACGCAGGACAGGGCGATGCCGCCCCATTGCCGCCGTTCGGGACGCTCCATTCCCCATAGAACGCCCATCAGCGCGACAACCACCGTGGTCAGATTCAGCAGTAAACTGACCGTCGCAGCAGGCAGATAGCTCAAACTGAGAAACTGCGCCCCCTGGGTGACGGCATAAAACACGACGCCAAGCAGGGTCAGGCGCAGCCAGTCCGCACGAGAAAGGCTGCGCAGGGCTGCGCGGCGCTGCCGGTGCAGCAGAACGAGCGGAAGCAGACACAGGAACGCCAGGCCGTAGCGCAGCCCGGCGAAGGTGAGAGCAGGGATTCCCTGAAGGCCGATCTTGATGAGCACCCAGGACGTGGACCAGAGAAAGGTGACGAACAGCGCCTGTAGAACGGCGGCAAGACGCAAAGACGAAGCGGGTTTATCAGACATGGTCAGGCACCTCCGAGCAAAAAATCGGGCAGACGCGCACAAGCGCGTCAACGTACCCCCTCTGGTTTTTTGCTCCCTGAGGTGCGGGGCGGATGCGTCCGCTTTCTGTGGCGCTCGGTCCAGGCCGCATCACAAATGCGCGGAACCCTAGCCACCCTTCCGTTGACGAGAGATTATAACGCATCGGTGCCGGACGGTCAATGTCAGGCAGGCCTTTAATGACCTGTGTCTTCCGTGCGACAAAGAGGTAATCCGTTTTATGGGAGGGGTTACTGTGCTGGGACCGATTATCGAGGGGGAGCGCGTGCGGCTGGGACCGGCGGACGAAAGCATGCTTCCGACCTTCTGCCGCTGGTTTACGGACACGGAGGTGACGCGCTACCTGACGCTGCGCTTTCCGCCGTCGCCGAAGATGGAAGCGGAGTGGTTCGACCGGATCGCGCGCAGCCCGGACGACATCCACTGGGTCATTTTCGTGGAAGATCGTCCTATCGGCACGCTCGGTATCCATCGCATCGATTGGCCGAACCGCAACGCTATCACCGGCACGATGATCGGCGAAAAAAGCGAGTGGCGCAAGGGCTACGCCGGTGAGGCGGTGCGCCTGCGAACCCGTTTCGCCTTCGTCGAACTGGGCCTGGAGAAGCTGACCACGGGGGTTTTCGCCGAAAATACCGGCAGCCGCCGCGCCTTAGAAAAGGCGGGCTATACCCAGTGCGGTCTCGCCCGGCGTGAGGAGTTCCGGCACGGGCACTGGCACGATATGTGGCTGGGCGAGGTGCTGCGCGACGAATGGGTGGCGTCGCAGTCTCCGTGAAAACGCCGGAATGACCCTGCCGCAGTATCCCGGCGCAGGAGGGACGCGAAGCGGCGGCGAAGATAATCCCGGCGCGGAGCGAATCCGCAGGAAAGGGTTTATCGCAGGGCATGAATTCAGGGGGGCGGACGGGCGGCGGGCAGCAAAGGTCTGAAAGCGGGTGGTTTTGTAAGAGAGATAGTGGGTGGCGATGGGTCGCCTTCGCGCTGCTGCTCCTGATTCAGCCCGCTGTGCGCGCCCGGCAGGCCGAGCAGCAGCAGCAGCGGCCTTTGAAGGTGGCGACGCGGCTTATTGCCCCGTTCGTGTTCGAGGAAAAGGGGCGGCTGGCCGGGTTCAGCATGGATTTATGGCGGGCCATCGAGGAGCAGATGGGGGTGCCGCAGTCGTCCGCGCTGTTCGTCACCCCCAATGTGAAAGCCCTGTTGAGCACGGTTCAGGAGCGCAAAGCCGATCTGGGGATCGCCGCTATCTCCGTCACCGCCGAGCGTGACCGGACACTGGACTTTTCCCACCCGATGTTCGATGCGGGACTGCATATTCTGGTGCGGGATAAATCGGGCGGGAACGGCTCGGTGCCCAGCCTGATAGCGGTTATCTTATCGCCGGCGCTGTTTCAGCTTCTGGGACTGAGCCTGGGTATCATTCTGGTCTTCGCGCATCTGGTCTGGCTGGTCGAGCGGCGTCACGAATCCGGCATAATCGAGACACCGGCCTATTTTCCCGGAATCTTCAAAGCCTTCTGGTGGGCGGCGGGCACGCTGGGCGCGCAGGCGGACGAAATGCCGCGCAGCGCCCTCGGGCGCGTTATCGCGCTTATCTGGATGTTCGGCAGCATCGTCTTCGTCGCCTACTTCACCGCCGCCGTCACCACTTCGCTTACCGTGCGCCAGCTTCAGGGAAACATCCAGGGGCCGGATGATCTGCCGGGTAAAAAAGTCGCCACGACCACCGGCAGCACGGCAGCCGCTTATTTGCGGGAACAGCGCGCCCGCGTTTCCGAGTTTAAACAGATAGAGCAGGCGTATGCGGCGCTCCAGAAAGGGCAGGTGGAGGCGGTGGTCTTCGATGCGCCGGTGCTTCTCTACTATTCGGCGCACGAAGGGCAGGGGAAGGTGGAGGTCGTCGGCCCGGTATTCCACAAGGAAAGCTACGGCATCGCGTTTCCGCCGGGCAGCCCCTACCGTAAGCGGGTCAACAATGCCCTGCTGACGCTGAAGGAGAATGGCGCGTATGACGAGCTGTACAACAAATGGTTCAGCAGTAACGAGTAAGGCAGGCTGCGCGAAAAGCAAGTAAAGATAGGAAACCAAGAAGAAGTGCCTGCGATAGCGAAGCTGTTCTTTGCCCACCGAGCAAAGCAGCGAGGATGGGTTGTTTTATGGGGCGCGGCACTGGCGCTGGGGCTGGCATGGCTTTCAGCTATGCCCGCAGCAGCGGCAGTGGCCCCGCCGAAAACGGCGGCGCCGGGCGTGCCGGAGGCCCGGTTCCGGCGGCTGACGCGCGGCGTCAATATCGCCTGGTTCCGGGGAAAGTTCGAGCCGCGTTCGGACGACGATTTGAAGCTGATGAAGCAGGCCGGGATTCGCCATGTGCGCCTGTCGGTCGGCGCGGTGAACCTGTTCAACGAAGAGAAGCCGGAGACGCCGCTCGCCGACAATGTGAAAAAGCTGGACAGCCTGCTGGACCGGATACTCGCGCATGACCTGGCCGTGATCGTACAGCTACATGACGCCGACAGCCGGTTATGGAACGACGACGCCTACGCGGCGAAGTTCGCGCGCTTCTGGCGCGTGCTGGCGAAGCATCTGAGCCGCCGCGACCCGGAGCGCGTCTTTCTGGAAAGCCTGAACGAGCCTTCGGCGGAAACGGCGGAGCGGTGGAACCAGGTATATCCGCGGATCATGAAGGCGATGCGGCAGGGCGCGCCCCGGCACACGCTGATCGCTTCCGCCAACCAGCGTGTCACCGCAAACGAGTGGGATTCGGTGCGGGCGCTGGAACTGATGCGGCCCGTCGCCGCCGACCGCAACATCGTCTACAACTTTCACACCTACGCCCCGATGGAGTTCACGCACCAGACCGCGACCTGGGGCTGGGATATGACCAGGCACATTCGCGACCTGCCGTATCCGTCCACGCCGGTAAATGTCCAGCCCGTGGCCGCGAAGACCGCCCCGGTCGCCCGTGACATCGTGCTCCGCTACGGCGAGGCCCGCTGGAACGCCGCGAAGCTGGACGCTCTGGCCCGGCGCGGCGCGGCGTGGGCGAAAAAGAACCGTGTCCGCCTGACCTGCAACGAGTTCGGCGTGTACCGGCCCGCGCCCGCCGATTCCCGGAACCGCTATTTGCGCGACATGCGAATCGCCTTGGAAAAGAACAATATCGGCTGGGCGATGTGGGAATGGAGCGGCGGCTTCGGCATGGCGGAGAGCCGAAACGGCAGACCGGTTCTCGACCCGGAAACGACGCGGGCGCTGGGCCTTATCGTAGTGGCATCGGCGAAAGAGACAAGGGGAAAGGAAACGCCATGACGCCTTCCCTCATTTGCAGGCGGGCCGGGCTTTAGCAAGGAAAGCGGTCAGGCGATACCGTTCCTGGGGCTGCCTTAAGGTGGCCTGGAGAATGAGAATGCAGCCGACTATTAGACCCTTTACGCCGGAGGATTACCCGGCCACTGTCGCCGTCACCAATGCCGCGACGCCGGAATATCCGCGCACCGTGGAAGAGGTAAAAGCCTGGGATGCCCGCCGCGACCCCAAGTGCAAACGGGAGCGGTGGGTGGCTGAGCAGAACGGGCAGGTGGTGGGTGTGGGTATGTACGATCAATCCCCCTGGGCCTATCACCCCCGCCGCTTCAGCGTCTTCGTGGCTGTCCATCCTGAGCAGCAGTGCCGGGGAATCGGCGCGGCGCTGTATGACCGGGTGGTGGACGCCCTCGCGCCCTTCGACCCGATTGCGCTGCGCGGCTATCTGCGCGAGGACATGACCCGCGCCGTGCGCTTCGCGGCGAAACGGGGCTATGTGGAGGATATGCGCGAGTGGGAATCGCGTCTGGATGTGGCCGCGTTCGACCCCGCTCCGTTCGCAGGTGCCGAAGAGCGCGTGCGGGCAGCGACGGGTGTCACCATCAAGACCGTGCGTGAGCTTGCCGCCGATCCGGACCGTGACCGCAAGCTGTACGAACTGGACGAGGAACTCCTTGCCGACGTGCCCAGCCCGGACAAGCACACACCGGTCGGCTTCGAGCACTGGGTTCAAAACGTGCTCGAATCGCCCAACCATCTGCCCGATGCGTTGTTCGTCGCCGTCACCGAGTCCGGCGACTATGTCGGGGTTAGCTCGCTGTGGAAGCGTCAGGCTGATAACGACCTGGATACGGGGCTGACCGGCGTGCGCCGCTCGCACCGCCGCCGGGGAATCGCGCTGGCGCTGAAGCTGCGCGCCGTGGCGTATGCCCGAGAACACGGCCATCCGACTATTCGCACGGAAAACGAGACCAACAACCGGGCCATGCTTTCCATCAACGAGGCGCTGGGCTTTGTCAAGCAGCCCGCGTGGCTCCTCGTCGTCAAGAAGATTAAAGACGAGCCACTGGAGAATTCATGAGTCTGCCCGTCGTCCATTTGACCGGAACACCCTATGAACAGGGGCTTCAGCACGGTGAGGTTCTGAAGGGGCGCATCGGCCATAACCTGCGCGTCTACTTCGAGCGTTTCGAGCGCGAGGTCCGGCTGTCGCCCCCGGAGGCGCTTTCGTGGGCACGCCGCTACGCCGCCGCTATCGAAGCGCAGAACACCGATTACTTTACGGCTATGCGTGGTGTCGCGGACGGGTCGGGCTTCTCCTTCGAGGAGATAGCCGCGCTGAACGTCCGTTATGAAATCCTCTATTACCAGTTCGGCAAGAACGCGCTTCAGGACAGCGTGGATGTGGACGGCTGCACCGCATTTGCGGTTCTGCCCGAAGCGTCCGCCGGGGGGCATCTGCTTCTGGGGCAGAATTGGGACTGGATTCCGCAGGTTCAGGGTGCGGTGCTGCATACGTCCGATGGGGACGGCTTCGAAACCCTCGGCTTTACCGAGGCGGGAATTGTCGGCGCGAAGATCGGGCTGAACCGGGCGGGCATCGGCCTGTGCATCAACGGCATGACCACGACCGACGATGACTGGTCGCGCCTTGCCCGGCCTGTCCATGTCCGCTGTTACGAAGTGCTGCGTGCGCGCACGTTCGAGGAAGCGGTTCAGGTTATCATTGGCGAGGCGCGCGCCTGCTCCACGAACTTTCTTATTGCGCAGACCCCGGATAAGGTAACGGACATCGAGGCCGCGCCGGACAAGGCGAACCTGATAGGCTGCGAAGACGGCTGCCTGGTGCATACCAACCATTTCCTGGACCCGGTGGGCACAGGAATCGAGGAGCCGCCGAACCCGCGACGCCCGCACTCCTGCCATCGGCTCGACCGCCTGCGCGAACTGCTGCTGTCGCATTCGCCCATCACGGAAGAAGACATCACTGCCTATCTGCGGGACCACCAGGAGCATCCCTCTTCCGTGTGCCGTCATGAAAACCCGGACGACCCGCCGGAACAGCACTATATCACGGTAACGTCCGTCCTCATGGACCTGCACACGAGAACGCTCCGTCTTACCGACGGCCCACCCTGCCGAAACGAGTATCAGACGGTGTCTCTGGCATGATCCGCCAATTGCAAAGGTAGCACCCGCGAAAATCTGTGGTATAATCGAAAAGTTGACGGTCGGCGGCAGCCGCAAAGGCCCGCCGACTTTATGTTGTCTGCCCTTTCCGCGAATGCGGGGCGGGCGATCCTGAAATGGCGGGGCACGGACAACGCCCCCGCGCCAAAGTCCCGTCGCGCGCTTTCGAGCGCGGGCGGCGGGAACCTGGAGGAAAAAGTTTGGCAAAACAAGCTCTCATCGAGAAGGCTAAACGCACGCCTAAATTCAAGGTGCGTGCGTATAACCGCTGCAGCATCTGTGGCCGTCCCCGCGGCTACATCCGGAAGTTCGGCCTGTGCCGCGTCTGCTTCCGCGAGATGGCCCACGGCGGCTTAATCCCCGGCGTCACGAAGTCGAGCTGGTAGGAGGAGAAACACCATGATTATTTCCGATCCTATCGGCGATCTGCTGACGCGTATTCGCAATGCGTCCCGCGCCAACCACGACACGCTGGAGCTTCCTGATTCGAAGATCAAGCGCGAAGTCCTGCGTATCCTACAGGCGGAGGGCTTTATCAAGTCCTATGAGGTGATTCCGGACGCCCCGCAGAATCGGATCAAGGTGGCGCTCCGATACAGCCAGGGGCAGGGGCAGCGCCGCGAATCGGCTATCACCGAACTGAAGCGCGTCTCCAAGCCGGGCCTTCGTGTTTATGCCGGTGCGGACGAGATTCCCAATGTCCGGCGTGGCCTGGGCATCTCTATCGTCACCACTTCCCAGGGCGTAATGACGGGCCGACAGGCCCGGCGCATGGGTATCGGCGGCGAAATTCTCGCCTACATCTATTGATTTGACGGCCATGCCGCCTGTAGAGGCGGCATGGCCGTTTTGGTGATCGTGACCCGCCAGTCGCTTCCTTCACCCCTCTCCCACAGCGTGGGGGAGGGGACGGGGGAGGGAGCTGAGCAGGGGGAGTAAAACCAATGTCTCGTATCGGAAAACAGCCGATCCCGGTGCCTGCCGGGGTCACCATTACCGCCGAACCGGACGGCCTTGTCACGGTGAAGGGGCCGAAAGGCGAGCTTGCCAAGCGTCTTTCGCCGGACATGAGCATTGTTCGGGAGAACGGCCATATCGTCGTCACGCGCCCGACCGATTCGGACCGGCATCGCGCCCTGCATGGCCTGACCCGCACACTGGTGAGCAATATGGTCACGGGCGTTTCTCAGGGCTATCAGAAGGTGCTCCATGTCAACGGCGTCGGCTTCCGCGCCACCGTCGCAAACAACACCCTGACGCTCAACGTCGGTTATTCGCATTCGGTGGAGGTGACGCCGCGTGAAGGCATCACTTTTGCCGCCGCCATCAACCCGGCGACCCGTTCGCCCGAGGTGACGGTAAGCGGCGTGGACAAGGAAGTGGTCGGCCAGCAGGCCGCCGAGATCCGCAAGGTCCGCCCGCCGGAACCCTACAAGGGCAAAGGCATCAAATACAGCGATGAAGTGATCCGCCGCAAAGCGGGCAAGTCCGGCAAGGCCGGCGGCAAGGGCGGCGCGAAGGGTAAGAAGTAACCTCTGACCCACACCGGTGGCCGGTCGGAAATCGGCTGCTATAGGGGAACATTAACATGTTGATGAACAAGAACGAGTCGCGCCAGAAGCGACATCAGCGCGTCCGCAAGCACGTTACGGGCAGCCCCGAGCGGCCCCGGTTGAATGTATATCGGTCGCTGAACCATATTTACGCGCAGGTAATCGACGATGCCAGGGGGCATACGCTCGCCTCGGCTTCGTCGCTGGACGGCTCTTTGAAGGACAAGAACTTCGGGGGCAACGTCGAAGGAGCCAAGGCCGTCGGCAGGCTGGTTGCCGAGCGGGCCAAGGAAGCGGGCGTTTCCCGCGTCGTCTTCGACCGGGGCGGCTATCTTTACCACGGGCGTATTCAGGCGCTCGCTGACGCGGCCCGCGAGGGCGGCCTGGAGTTTTAAAACAAAAATGGCACGAATTAATGCGGATACGCTGAATCTGGAAGAGCGCGTCGTGCGCACCAACAAGGTGCAGAAGACGCACAAAGGCGGGCGCACCATGTCCTGGAGCACCCTGGTCGTGGTCGGCGACGGCAACGGCCATGTCGGTGCGGGAATCGGCAAGGCGCGCGCCATCCCTGACGCGATTCGTAAAGGCGTCGAAGAGGCGAAGAAGAACATCATCCGCGTCCCGATGGTGGAAGGAACCCTCCCGCATGAGATTTTCGCCCATCACGGCGCTTCCGAAATCATGCTGCGCCCGGCGGCACCCGGTACCGGAGTTGTTGCGGGCGGGGCGGTTCGTATCCTGCTGGAAGTCGCCGGAGTGCGTGACGTACTGGCGAAATCGCTGGGGGCCAGCAATCCGGTAAACGCTGCCTGGGCAACCATGAACGCTCTGAAGGGTCTGAAGACCGTCGAGGACGTGGCGCGGCTGCGCGGCAAGACGGTCGAGGAGATGCGCCGTGGCTCTGTCTCGCCGACTCTGAACGCCGCTGCCAACGGGGCGGGCAATGGGAACAACCATGCCGGTGATGCGGCGGCGGCAAGCAATGCGATGGCAACGGCAGCCACTGTGCAGGGGGTGACGGACGATGCCTCAGCTTAAAATTACTTTAAAGAAAAGCCCCACGGGCTACGAGCGCGATCAGCGGGCGACCGCCGAGGCGCTGGGACTGCGTAAGCTGCGCCAGACCGTAGTACGGCCCGACAACCCCGCCGTTCGCGGCATGGTATTCAAGATCAGCCATCTTGTTCAGGTGGAAGAGATGGCTGCGGAGAGCGAATCACAATGAAACTGGATGACCTGAAGCCCGCTGAAGGCTCCACGCACCGCAGAAAGCAGATCGGGCGCGGCCCCGGCTCCGGCCACGGCAAAACGTCCGGGCGCGGCCACAAGGGCGACAAGTCGCGCGGTTCGAGCAAGCTGGGCTTCGAAGGCGGGCAGACTCCGTTCCACCGCCGCCAGCCCAAGCAGCGCGGCGAGCCGGGCCAGGGCGGGCGCGTCGGGCACAAGCCGATCCGCCGCAAAGAGTTCGCGCTGGTCAACCTGCGTGACCTGGAGCGTTTCGACGCCGGAACGGTAGTCACGCCGGAAACTTTGCTTGCGGCGCGGGTGATAAATGACGTGCGAGATGGCGTAAAGATACTGGGCGACGGCGCGCTGTCCAAGCAGCTTACCGTGCACGCTCACCACTTCAGCAAAAGCGCTCAGGAAAAGATTGCAGCCCTGGGCGGCACGGCGGAGCAGCTTTAACGACTGCTCCCGTCGGCGAAAGCGAGAACGAAGATGCTGGAAAAGCTGATTGCGGCCATGGCGGTTCCCGAACTCAGGAAGCGAATTCAATTCGTCTTCCTGATCTTCGCCATATACGTGCTCGCCCTCCACATTCCCGCCACCGGTGTGAATCAGGAGGCGGTGGATCGGCTCCTGCAGTCGGGGACGCTGTTCGGGGCGATTGATGTGTTCTCCGGGGGGCGCTGAAAAAGTTCTCCATCATCGCGATGGGGATCATGCCTTACATCAGCGCCTCGATTATCATGCAGCTTTTGACGGTGGCTATCCCGCAGCTTCGCGCGCTGTCCAAAGAAGGCGAATCGGGGCGCAAGCAGATTTCCAAGTACACGCGCTACGCCACCATCGCGCTTGCCATCGTGCAGGCGCTGGGTCTGCATGCGCTGTTTGTTCGGGGCAATGCAATCGAGCCGGGTATCCTGACGATGTTTACGGTCATGGTCACCCTGACGGCGGGAACCATGTTCTTGCTGTGGCTGGGTGAGCAGATCACGGAAAAAGGTATCGGCAACGGCGTTTCGCTGATGATCTTCGTTGGAATCATGGTCTCGATCCCGACACAGCTTGGAGCCATGGTCGAGGAGCTTCGGGTGGGAGCGGTATCGCTGCTGGGCGTGTTCGCGGTGCTGGCGCTGTTTCTGGCAACCATCGTCGGCATCATCTACATGACGCAGGCGGTGCGTAAGATCCCGATTCATCATGTTAAGCGCATCGTCGGAAATCGGATGAGCCAGGGTGGGTCGTCGTTTTTGCCGCTGAAGGTGAATACGGCGGGCGTCATCCCGATCATCTTCGCGCTGCAGATTCAGCTTTTCCCGGCGACGTTCGCACAGTTCGTTCCTGTGGAATACCGGCTGGGAGGCGCGCGGGTGGGTGAGTGGATTCATGGAGCCACGCAATGGCTCCAGCCGGGGGAAAGCGCGATTGCCTCGCTGCTGTTCGCCGGTCTGATCTTCTTTTTCACCTACTTCTACACCGCGATTCAGTACGATACCGACGATATGGCCGATAACCTGAAAAAGTACGGCTCGTTCATTCCCGGCGTGCGCCCCGGCAAGGATACGTCCGAATACTTCAACCGGGTGCTGACGCGCATCACGCTGGCGGCGGCGCTGTTCCTGTCCGCCGTGGCGCTGATTCAATACTGGGCACCGGTCTGGACGGGGGTGCAGTCGTTTGGTCTGATCGGTGGAACCTCGCTTCTGATCGTGGTTGGTGTCGCTTTGGAGACGATGCAGGCTATCGAAGCGCAGATGGCGATGCGAAACTACGAAGGCTTTATCAAGAGCGGCGGCGGCGCTCCCGGCGCAGGCGGCGTGCTGGTAGGCGCTCGGTAAGAAGAAGCAGCCTTTCATCGTGCATCGTATCGTACTGCTGGGGCCGCCCGGCGCGGGAAAGGGAACCCAGGGAACGCTCCTGTCCGAAAGGTGGGGCGTTCCCCATGTAGCGTCCGGCGAGATACTGCGGCGTGCGCTGGCCGACGACAAGGACACGGAGCTGGCGCGCACGGCCCAGACGATAAAGCAGGGGAATTTTATTCCCGACGCGGTGGCAAACGCCTTGGTGTTTCGGGAACTGGACAGGCCGGAGGCGGCGGGCGGCTTCGTGCTGGACGGCTACCCGCGCGATGTGGCCCAGGCGGAGGCGCTGGAAGATTATCTCCGGCAAAAAGCCTGGACCCTGGACGCAGTAGTGGCGCTGCTGATCGAGGAGCAGGCGCTGGTTGCCCGCCTGATGGGGCGGCTGACCTGCCCTCGGTGTGGCGAAAGCTATCATGTGCGAAGCGCGCCGCCGCTAAAAGAGGGTGTCTGCGATAAATGCGGCGCGGCGCTGGTGGTGCGTGACGATGATCAGCCGGAGCGCGTGCGAACACGGCTCGCGCTGTATCATCAGAAAACCGAGCCGCTGATCGCTTTCTACCGTGAGCGGGGCCTGCTGCGAACCGTGGACGGTTCAGGCGCTGAGGACACCGTCTTTGCGGCGGTGCGGGACGCGGTGGAACCGGACGCGCCGGAACGGGACACTGTGCCTGGTGGCGGGCATAGCGAGACTTTGGTATAATGGTATGATTTTACGCAAGACAGCCGCAGAAATCGAAAAGATGCGGAGCGCGGGCCGGATCGTCGCCGAGGTGCTTCAGGCGATGACGGATGCCATTGTGCCCGGCGTCACACGCACGATTGATCTGGATCGGCTGGCGGTTGAGATTGCGCGGCGGCACGGCGCGGTTCCCGCGTTTCTGGGGTATCGCGGCTATCCGGCAAGCATCTGTATCTCGGTCAACGAAGCCGTGGTACATGGCATTCCGGGTGAACGGGTTTTGCAGACGGGCGACGTTGTTTCGCTGGATTTTGCCTGTTCGCTCGACGGCTATTTCGCGGATGCAGCGGTGACGGTTCCGGTGGGAGAGGTTTCCCCGGAAGCGCGCCGCCTGATGACCGTTACCCGCGAATGTTTGTATAAAGGGATCGCCCAGGCAAAGGCCGGTGGCCGCCTGGGCGATGTTGCGTCCGCTATCCAGCGGCATGCCGAGCGCGCCGGGTTCGGCGTGGTGCGTGATCTGGTAGGCCACGGTATCGGCAAAGCAATGCACGAAGAGCCGCAGGTGGCGAACTTCGGCAAGCCGGGACGCGGCGAGCGGCTGATGGAGGGGATGACCCTTGCCATCGAGCCGATGATCAATCAGGGAAGCTACGATGTCGAGTCGCTGCCCGATAAGTGGACCATCGTTACGGCGGATGGAAAGCTGGCGGCGCATTTCGAGCATACGGTAGCCATCACACGGCGCGGACCGGATATTTTGACACTGCCCGCGCCCGTGTCCGAGAATAACGGCGTTTCGGCGCATTCCGCCGGAACCGTTCCCGCCGCCCCTTTAGGGGTCGGCGTTTAGTCGCGAGAAAGGGAAACCATGGCAGGACGACCAGGAGGCGGAGGCTACCGGCCCGGCGGCGGCGGATACCGGCCCGGCGGTGGGCGGCCCGGTGGCGGGCGTCCGGGCGGTGGGCGTCCGGGCGGCGGCGGAGGTCGCGGCGGTGGGGGACGAAACACTGCCCCGAAGACCGAAGAGCCGCAGGGCGGAGAAAAAGAGCAGGGCATCGAAGTGCAGGGGACTATCAGTGAAACCCTTCCGAATGCCATGTTCCGCGTGGAACTGGAAAGCGGGCATCAGGTGCTCGCCCATATCTCCGGTAAGATTCGGATGCACTTTATCAAGATATTGCCGGGCGACCGGGTGCTGGTAGAATTATCGCCGTATGACCTGACGCGCGGTCGTATCCTTTACCGGTACAAATAATCTGCGCCGCCGCGCGCCTGGCTCAGGAGCAGCGGCACGGGAAGAGGATTATTATGAAAGTTCGAGCATCCGTTAAAAAAATCTGCGAGAAGTGCAAAGTGATCAAGCGCGAGGGTGTCGTGCGGGTCATTTGCAAGAACCCCAAGCACAAGCAGCGGCAGGGGTAGGAGAAGAGAAACGTGGCACGTATAGCAGGCGTGGATCTGCCGCGCGACAAGAGTGTAGAATATGCGCTGCCGGAGATTTTCGGCATTGGTCTCTCGAATGGGCGCATCATCCTGGCGCAGGCAAACGTTGCAGCCGGGACGCGGGTAAACGACCTGACCGAGGCCGAAATCGCCCGTTTGCGCGACATTATTGAGCGGGAATACCGCGTGGAAGGCGACCTGAAGCGTCAGATCCAGCTCAACATCCGGCGGCTCCAGGAGATTGGCTCTTACCGGGGGCGGCGGCATCGGGCGGGTCTGCCGGTGCGGGGCCAGCGAACATCCACAAACGCGCGCACCCGCAAGGGGCCGAAGCGCACGGTCGGCGCGAAGAAGAAGAAGAAGTAAGCCCCCTGGCCCCCAATAATGGGGGAAAAGGAAGAGAGATATGGCACGTAAACCCACGCCTGCGCAGGCGGCGCGCAACAAGCCCAAGGCGCGCAAAAACATCATGATCGGTGTTGCGCACATTCAAAGCACGTTCAACAACACCATCATCACGCTGACCGACGTCAAAGGGGAAGTCATCTCCTGGGGGTCGGCGGGTACCGTCGGTTTCAAGGGGACGAAAAAGGGCACTCCCTTTGCCGCGCAGCTTGCCGCCGAAGCCGCCGCGCGCCGGGCGCAGGAGCATGGTCTGCGGCGCGTCGATGTGTTCGTCAAGGGACCCGGCTCCGGTCGGGAAACGGCAATCCGCGCGCTTTCCGCCGTCGGCCTGGAAGTCAATCTGATTCGAGACGTGACGCCGCTGCCGCACAACGGCTGCCGTCCGCCCAAGCGCCGCCGCGTTTAAGCCCCCTCCCCCTGCCCCTCCCCCACCCAGTGGGTGTGGGGATACCAGGGTGGGAATATGAAAAGCTGTCTGTAAAGCCTCTTTCTTCCACCCCTCCCCACAGCGTGGGGGAGGGGCAGGGGGAGGGGGCAAAATTAACCTTGTAAACCTGTTCACGCGAAAGACAGCGAACAGAGGAAGAGAGAAGCATGTCTAAATCCGCTAATAGTGTGAGCGGCGACGCCCGTTGCCGCCAGTGCCGCCGGGCCGGGGAAAAGCTTTTCCTCAAAGGCTCGCGCTGCTATACCAAGAAGTGCGCCATTGAGCGCCGCAACTTCCCGCCGGGCCAGCACGGCAACTCCGGTCGCCCCGCCAAGATCACCGATTTTGGGCTTCAGCTTCGCGAGAAGCAGAAGATGCGCCAGATGTACCGCGTGCTGGAAGGCCCTTTCCGGAGCTATGTTGGGGAGGCCCAGCGCCGTCGCGGCGTATCCGGTGAGAATCTCCTCCAGCTTCTGGAAATGCGTCTGGACAACGTGGTGTACCGCCTCGGCTTTGCCGCGTCGCGGGCGCAGGCCCGGCAGACCGTCAACCACGGCCATATCGAGGTCAACGGTCGCCGTGTAGACATCCCTTCGTATCAGACCCGTCCCGGCGATGTGGTTCGTGTCAACGAAGAGTCCCGCAAGCAGGACAACATCCAGGCGTCCCTGGCGAGTGTCGGGAACCGTATCCCGGCATGGCTGTCGCTGAACGCCGCCGCTTTCGAGGGGCACATTGTCGCCGCGCCGCGCCGCGAAGAGATCGACTCGGACGTGCAGGAGCAGATCATCATCGAGTTCTACTCCCGGTAACGTCGATTTGACCGGGACGCACGCGGCAAGCGGCGTCCCGGCAAGGAAAGCCTGGGCCGGCATCGGTGGGGGGCGCTCGTTGTTTGCCGCGCCCTTTGCCGGATTGGTTTCCAAGGAGTATAAGAGAGATATGGAAGCAGTGACTCCGCGAATTGAGACGCTGGAGCAGTCGGATACGCACGGAAAATTTGTGGTGGAGCCGCTGGAACCGGGATACGGGGTGACGCTCGGTAACTCGCTGAGGCGGGTTATGCTCTCGTCTATCGAAGGCGCAGCCATCACGTCGGTTCGTATCGACGGTGTCCAGCACGAGTTCCAGACGATTCCCGGCCTGAAGGAAGACGCCACCGAACTGCTCCTGAACCTGAAGGAGTTATTCGTCAAGGTGTACGACAACGGCTCTAACGGGAACGGGGCCGACGATTCGGAGCGACCGTCCGAGGCGCACATGGTCCGCATCGAGGCCCAGGGGCAGGGGCGCATTACCGGTGCGGACGTCATCTGTCCGCCGGACGTTGAGATCGCCAACCCGGAAGTGTATATCGCAACGCTTTCCGAGGAAGCGGCGCACCTGCACATGGAGATGCGCGTTGAGCGCGGACGCGGCTATGTGCTGCCGGAAAAGGGCGGCACGCGCTCCGATATTATCGGCGATATTCCGGTTCCGGCTGCCTTTACGCCGGTTCGTAAAGTGAACTACACGGTTGATCCGACGCGTGTGGGCAACCGGACGGATTACGAGCGGCTGCTCATCGAGATCACAACCAATGGAACCATCATGCCCGCCGAAGCGCTGAGCGAGGCGGCGCAGACGCTGACGGACTACTTCCAGCGGTTCGTGGAGTTCCCCGGACCCAGTGGCCGCGCGCTGTCCACCTTCGGGTTCGAGGGCGGAGTTCAGGGCAGCACCGCGCAGGACGCCCGTATCGAGGAGCTGGACTTTTCCGTCCGCACCTATAACTGTCTGAAAAAGGCCAGCGTTCTGACTATCGGCGAATTGGCGCAGATTTCCGAGAACGACCTGATGAACATTCGCAACTTCGGCAAGAAGTCACTGAATGAGGTCAAGGAAAAGCTGTCGCAGCTTGGGCTGGCTTTGAAGGATTCCGAGCCGGGCAGCGTGCCGATTGGCGGAGATGACGACGACGAAGACGAGGACGAGGGCGACGAGTAAGAAGCCCGGTTAAGGAGAACGGAAAATGCGACACCGCATCGGCGGACGGCAGTTCGGACTGCCTTCCGACCAGCGGCGCGCGCTCCTAAAGGGGCTGGTGCGCTCGCTGCTGATACATAAAAAGATCGAAACGACCGAGACACGCGCGAAAGACGTTCGCTCCATTGCGGAAAAGATGGTCACGCGCGCCAAGCAGGACACGCTGCACGCGCGCCGCATCTGCCGTCAGTACGTGGACGACGAATCGGTCATCAAAGAACTGTTCGACAACATTGCGCCGCGCTTCCGGGATCGGCCCGGCGGTTACACGCGTATGGCCAAACTGGGCATACGTCGCGGCGATGGCGCACCGATGGCAATCCTGGAACTTGCCGACGACTGATCAGCGGACGTTTCGCCTTGTGCTGGAATACGACGGAACCGACTTTGCGGGGTTCCAGCTTCAGGGCCAGGGGGAGCGTACGGTACAGGGGACGCTCGAAGCGGCTATCGAGCGGCTGTCGGGGACGGTGTCCCGCGTGCATGGGGCCGGACGAACCGATGCCGGAGTGCATGCTCTGGGACAGGTAGCCCATTTTGAAAGCGCCTGGCAGGTTCCGGGGGAAACCCTGGCGGCGGCGCTGAACGGGGTGCTGCCACGAGATATAGTGGTGCGCGCGGCCCGGATCGCAGAGCCAGGATTCCATGCCCGGTATTCGGCCACAGCGCGAACCTACCGGTACGTTATTCTGAACCGCGCCGCGCCGTCCGCGCTGCTGGGGCGCTATGCGCTTCATGTCAAAAAGACGCTGAACGTGGCGGCGATGCAGGCGGCGGCCCGGCATCTGGTGGGAACGCATGACTTTGCCGCCTTCGGGCGGCCCAGCGGGCGAAGCAAAATCACCGTGCGGCAAATGCGCCGGGTGGAGGTGCGTACCTGGCGGGACTGCGTGCTGATTACCGTGTGCGGAAATGCTTTTCTGCGCCAGATGGTGCGGGCGTTCGTGGGGACACTGCTGACGGTAGGAAACGGCGCGCTGTCGCCGGACGACGTGACGACGATACGTGAAAGCCGCGACCGGGTCCTGTGCCCGCTCGTGGCCCCCGCGCAGGGTCTGTGCCTGGTGCGCGTGGAATATGACGGAACAAGACACCGGTGGGGCGAACTTCTCACCGGTGAGGGAACCGAGGATAGCTGACTATGAAAACTTATTCGGCCAAACCGGCGGATATTGTCCGTGACTGGGTGGTGATCGATGCGGCGGGACAGCCCGTGGGGCGGCTCGCTGTGGAGGTCGCCAAGATACTGCGCGGCAAGCATAAGCCGATATTCACCCCGCATATGGATACCGGGGATCATGTGATTATCATCAATGCGGAGCGGGCCATCTATACCGGCAACAACAAGGCGGAGGAGCCGATCTATCGGCACACCCTGTATCCGGGCGGCATCAGGCAGATTCCGCGTGGAGAACTGTTGACAAGCAGGCCCGACTACGCTATACTTCGCACCGTGAAGGGAATGCTCCCGCACAACTCCCTGGGCGCGAAGATGCTGAAGAAACTGCGTGTCTACCGGGGCAGCACGCATCCGCATGAGGCGCAGATCAAGGGCGCCCAGGCAGCCCGCGCGGCAGCAGCAGCGGCAGGGAAGGCGACGGAATAACCGATATGGCAGACTCAGTAAAATTTTACGGTACCGGCAAGCGCAAGAACGCGATCTGCAAGGTCTGGCTCATGCCCGGCGACGGCACGATCACGGTAAACGGCAAGACTCCCGGCGCGTATTTCGGGCGGCCCAGCCTGGAAGCTCTGGTTCAGCAGCCGTTTGATGCCACCAACACCCTGGGCCGCTTTTCCGTGCTGGCAACCGCGTTCAGCGGCGGCATCTCGGGGCAGGCGGGCGCGCTGCGCCACGGCATCTCCAAGGCCCTGATCGAAGCCGACCCGGAACTGCGACCGACACTGAGAAGGCTGGGCTTCCTGACACGCGACCCGCGTGTCAAGGAAAGCAAAAAGTACGGGCGCAAGCGGGCGCGGCGCGGCTTCCAGTTCTCCAAGCGCTAAGACATATCCACTTCTGTCTGATTTTAAACCGGGCAGGGGTACAAAAAGCGGCGCTTGCGCCGATAATGAAGGATGTCGGGCAGAAGTGGTCGCAATGCAACGGCGCATTGGGGGCGCTTCTGTCCAGGCAAAATAAAACAGGAGGATCTATCGCGCGTGCTGACGCTTCGATCCCTTACTGCCGCATTTGTGGTTCTCGTTCCCACACTCTACGCTGCCCCTGCTGCCTGGGCGCAGAGTGGCGCTTCCACCCTTGACCTGACACTGAACACCAGCGCAAAGACCAACTCCGCGCCGTCTCGCAAAGCCAATTTCCGCAGCGGAGGCCGCCGGGCGACTATGTCACGCGGACGCACCCGGTCCCGCCGCGCCGCTAAGGAACCGCAGGTGCTGGGCAAGCTGGCCGTCGTTTCGGTGGACAACGCGGTGATTCGCCGCGACCGTGACAGCAGCGCGCGCATCCTTTCCAGCATCCCGCAGAACACCTATCTGGCGATAGTCGCCGAAGATCGGGATTACTACGGTGTGCTGATGATCGATAAGACGACCGGCTGGGTGCATCGCTCCCAGGTGCGGATGATCGATTATCAGGTAGCGGTCGGCGATCCCAGCGCCATGAGGCAGTCCAATCCGCAGCCGTCCACCAATGCACCGGAGGGCTTGCCGGAAGGGCTGGACGTTCCCACCGAGGCGCTTTTGCGCGAAGCCTTCACCTATCTGGGCGTACCCTATGTCTGGGCAGGCAACACCCGCTCGGGAATCGACTGCTCCGGCTTTGTCAAGCAGGTCTTCGCGACTCAGGGAGTTCGTCTTCCGCGCCATTCCGGCGACCAGGCCAGAGTGGGCCAGCCTGTAGCCTGGGAAAATCTCCAGGCGGGCGACCGGCTGTACTTTGCGATGGGCGGCGGCAAGCGCGTCAGCCACACCGGTATCTACCTGGGCAACGGCTACTTTATCCATGCCTCCTCGAACCAGAAAAAAGTCGGTGTTGATTCCCTCCTGAAGCCCAACTACTACCGGTCGCTGGTCGGTGCGCGCCGTTAAGCCTTTCTCTTTCTGCTCTCGCAAAAGCGCCCTGCCACGCGGCAGGGCGCTTTGTTTTTTGCCACAAAACGCTTCCCGCTGCCGTATAAACCGTAGTTACCCACGGTAGAAAACTGAGAAACCGGAGACACGTTTTCTTGCAATCCGCCTTTGTCTGGCGTCGCCGCGCCGAGCAGTATGTAAAGCAAGGCCGATACGCCGAGGCCGCCGATGCCTACCGGCGCGAAGCCGCTATCCGCCGCCGGGAAGGGGACTTGAACGGCGCGAAGGTCGAAGAGGGGAAGGCGGATCGATGGTCGTCGGAAATCCGCCTCTTCGCCCATCTTCCCGGCTCCTCGCCCACCGCTGCCCCTGCCCGCCTTGCCAAATGGGAGCCGCCCTATGGCTGTTATCTGGGCGCGTTTCTGGATCGGGACGAGCGGCTGGGGGAGCGGTTCCTGGACGAGAACTGGCAGGCGCATCGTGACCCGGCGGCGTTCGCGCGGCTGACCGGGAAGAAGTTAGCGTCGGTGTTTTGCTATCTGAGTTATGGCAGGCCGTTTCCGCTCCGCTGGGTTCGCTGGCTGAAGGCGCGGGGCGTCGCGCCGCATATCGCCTGGGAGCCGAACGCGGGTCTGGAGATGGTCCGGGATGACGATTATCTGCGCCGCTTTGCCGACGATGCGGCTCGCGCCGACTGTCCCGTCTTTCTGCGCTTCGCCTCCGAGATGAACGGCGACTGGACCCGCTACGGCGGCAATCCGCTGCGCTATAAACAGGCATGGGGCACGGTGCATCGCGTAATGGCTGTGCGCGCGCCCAATGTCGCGATGGTCTGGTGCGTC
Source organism: Armatimonadaceae bacterium (assembly GCA_030447685.1). Lineage (GTDB taxonomy): Bacteria > Armatimonadota > Armatimonadia > Armatimonadales > Armatimonadaceae > JAUJOK01. Next base: position 56,906 of record JAUJOK010000004.1, on the reverse strand, counting down.
AATCATATCCCCGAACCCCCGATTCCGCTCTACTACCCCGGCGACAACTACGTAGACTGGGTGGGCGTCAACTTTTACAGCGTTCCCTTCCATGACAATAATGCGGCGCGTCCCGGTCTGCACGAGAACCCCGCCGACATGCTGCGAACCGTGTACCGTCTGTACGCCGCGAAAAAGCCTATCATGGTCTGCGAATTCGGCGCGTCCCACCGCTCCGCCGTGGATCACCGCGACCGCTCGGCGTGGGCGGCGGAAAAAATCGCCCAGTTGTATGCGTCGCTGCCGCGCCTGTACCCGCGCGTCAAGCTGGTTGACATCTTCAATAACGATAACCTACAATATGCGGGGCCGCGCCGTGCTCTCAACAACTATTCGGTAACGGACTCGCCGGTGGTGCGGGACGGCTACGCCGCCGCCGTTGCCGGGGATTACTTTCTGACGGATATAGCGGGCGCGGGCCAGGCGGCGGACGCTGCTGCTGTGCCGCTGCCGCCGCTGCCGCCGCCCGTGCCCATTGTGCCCCTGGGGGACAACTTTCGCGCGGCGCAGGGTATGCTTCGTGTGTCGGCGTGGGTGCGCTCTTATTCCCCACGCCCCACGGTGCGCTACCTGCTGGATGGCCGGGAGGTATTCCGCTCCTCGGCTCCGGGCGCGTTTGAGGCTGATCTTCACCTGCGCGGTTCCGGCCCGCACCGGCTGACCGCCGTGGTGGAAGACGACCGGGGACGCGTGGCGGCAAAAACGCAGAAGAGAATCATTGTGCGGCAGCTTTGAACCCGCTGCCGCGGAAAGAATACAACGACTATGCCCTTTGCCTATGGCGGCCAGTCCCAGCAGCGCTGGGGCGATAACACCGTCAATGCCCAGGAAACCATACGCGACCTGCTTCTGTTCGACACGAAGGGGGAGCCGCGCGCCACCGCGCAGGCGCGCAAGGGCGGTATGCTTGTGCTGGCATTTTTCAAGACCACCTGCCCCACCTGCCAGCTTACCTTTCCCTACCTGCAAAAGCTGTCTGATGCCTACGCCGAATCCAAAAAGCTCACCGTCTGGGGCGTTTCGCAGGATGACGAGGACGCCACGGAAGCCTTTGCTCAGAAATACGGCATCCAGTTCCCCCTGCTCCTCGACCGGGAATTGTACCACTCAATGACCTACGGCATCGTCACCGTTCCCACCCTGTATCTGACCGGAAGCGACGGTCTGGTGCAGAAAAAGCTCATCGGCTGGGACCGCGAAGCGATGAACGGGATTTCCGAGCGCATCGCCGCCTTTCTGGAGCGCGAGCCGGTTCTTCTTGTGGATGCCAATGATCCCGCCCCCGCCTACAAGCCCGGCTGAGGCTCGCGGCGTCCTCCGGTGTAGTCTGCGCCGCGCTTTTCATGGAAGGGAGTTGTTTGTGGTAAGGCAGCGTTTCGGAGCCACAATGATTTTGGCCGTCAGCCTTTTCCTCCTGACAATAACGGCGGCAGCGGCAAGGCCGCCAAAGCCTCGAGCGAAAACCGCGCCACGGGCACGAGCAGCAGCACCGCGCGTGCTGGGCAAACTGGCGATGGTTTCCGCACGGGAGGCGACACTGCGGGCGAGGCCGGAGACTCAGGCGCGGGCGCTTTCCATCGTGCCCCGGAACACTTACCTGGCTATTACCCGGCAGCAGGGCGAATACTACGGCGTGCTGATGATAAACCGCACCACCGGCTGGGTGCATCGCTCCCAGGTGCGGATGATCCCGTATCAGATGGCGATGAGCAGCCCCGGCGGAACGCCGCCCGCCAAGCCTTCCGCGCCACCCCGGAAACCTTCCGCTTCACCGCCGCCTGCCGCCAAGCCCCCGCCGCGCCGCACTGCTGCCACTCCAAAGCCGCCGACGCGGACCGCTGCCGTGCCCACTAAAACGCGCAAACAAGCAGCCACCGCCACAAGCGAGGCGCTTGTGCCGAAAGGGCTGGATGCGAGAACCCAGGCGCTTCTGCGCCGCGCGCTCGCCTACCGGGAACCGCTGACGGGCAGCCGCGCGCAAAACGCTAATCTGGACGCCTCGCTGTTCGTTCGGCGGGTATTCGCCGCCCAGGGCATTTCGCTGCCGCGCTACGCGCGCGAGCAGGCGGCGGTAGGCATCCCGGTGAAATGGCAGAACCTGGAGGCGGGCGACCGGCTGTACTTCGATCTGGAAGGCACCGGGCGCATCAACCACACCGGCATCTATCTGGGCAAGGGGCGTTTTATCCATGCCGCACCCGGCAGCGGCGAAGTCACCGTACTGTCCCTGTTCCTGCCCCGTTTCTATAACGCCATCCTGACCGCCCGCCGCTGAGAAGGGGTTGTCTTTTAAGGATTAGGAGATTACGAGATGGATAGACCTGATTTACCTGCTGAACGCATACCGTAGATAAAGCTTCTCGGTTTGCACCCTGGTGGCTCATCGTCGGTCTAACGACAGCCCTTCCGGTTTGGGGAGGGTGCCTTGGCGTGATGTTTGTTTTCGTGCCTTGTATACACGCTGATGAGGTATCGTACCGGACGAATAAGCAGGTGGAGAAACTGCGGAACAAACACGAACACGAAGTGGATGCGCTACTACGCGGGTGGAGAAAACAATACATCAAAGGGGACGGCAAGGATTGGACACCCGTTCTCCGTTCCAGAAAGAACATCCTGGTTATTATATAGTACGTTACACCTCGCCCGGAGGTGCCCAGGTACGCGTATACTACGAACGAGATGGCCGCAAGATAGGCTCCTTAGACAATAACTGACTCTGCCGCGCCTGCTGGAAAATTTGTCAAACTATGTTGCGTGGGCTGCCGTCGAGGAAGGCCCGTATATTTTCCGCCGTGGCGTCTAAGAGTCGCTGGCGGGATTCGCGCGAAGCCCAGGCGAGGTGCGGCGTGATAAGGCAGTTCGGGGCGCGGAGCAGGGGATTGTCCGGCGGGGGCGGCTCGGTGGTCAGCACATCGGCGGCATACCCGGCGATTCGGCCCGCGTGCAGCGCGGCGGCAAGCGCGGCCTCATCCACCAGCGGCCCGCGTGATGTGTTCAGCAGGAAGGCCGTCGGCTTCGTCTGGGCGAGACGTTCCGCGTTTACCAGTTCCTGCGTTTGCGGCGTCAGAGGGCAATGAAGCGTGACGACATCGGCCACCGAAAACGCCTCATCGAGCGGCAGGCGGGGATAGGGGCTGTCGGCGGTGGAACGCCCCGGCAACTGCGCCGCGACTACCTGCATCCCCAGCGCGGCTCCAATGCGGGCGACCTGGCTGCCTATCGCGCCCAACCCCACAACAGTCAGCGTCTTGCCCGATAGCTCCACCAGAGGCCCATCCCAGAAGCTCCACACGCCCGCCTGCGTCCACGCGCCCGCCCGCACGGAAGCCGCGTGCGCCCCGACCCGGTGCGTGAGTTCCAGCAGCAGGGCGATAGTTATCTGCGCGACGCTGGGTGTGCTATAGCCGGGGACGTTGCAGACGGTGACGCCATGTTCCCGCGCGGCGGCAACGTCCACGATGTTATAACCGGTGGCAAGCACGCTCACCAGCTTCAGGCCGGAAGCAGAGGCGGCGGCGAAAACGGCGCGGGGCAGCGGCGCTTTGTTCGTGCAGACGACGGACGCGCCCGCGATGCGCTCCGCTGTCTGCTCGGGCGCGGTCTGTGCGTGCAGAACCAGGTCGCCGCTCAGAGTGCGCAGCGGCGTCCAGTCCAGGTCGCCCGCGTCCATCGGGTGGGAGTCCAGAATGACGATCTTCATTTTTCGCAGCGCAGCCAGCGCCCACTATAGGCTTCGAGAGCAATAGGCGCGTTTAAGTCAAGCGTTTCTTCCGTCACCGGATCGGCGGCGGCGCGGTAGTGGAAGCTTTTGGTGTTGAGCGTGACGGCGCGGGCCGGGCCGTTGTTAATAAAAAAGTAATGGTCGGCGGCGGGGGCAGCCAGCCGGTAGACGACGGCGTCCGCGCAGGCATAGGGGGAGCCGTACTGACCGAGCGTGTGACGAAGCAGCAGTGTCTCGGCGGCCTGATCGCCGGGGCGGAAGCACATCAGGGATGCTTCATAGGCAAGGAGGACGGCGGTGCCGCTGCCCAGGACGTGCTCGGTGACAGCGGGGCGGCGGCCATCGTCGAACGTCGCCACGGCGCGGGCTGAGGTCGGCGTGACGAAGGAGACGAAGCCGCGCGCGGCCATACCGTCGATGCTGCGCGGGACGTTGGAAGCGTATTGAAAGTCGTCCAATGTCGCGCCGAAAAGCGCCTCGAAGTCGGAGCCTTTGCCGGTGGGCAGCAGGCGGCCAAAGGTGTCATACCACGCGCCCGGCATATCCAGGACCACGCGCCCACCGCTTTCGACATAGCCGCGCAGCAGGGGCAGCAGGTCTGCCGAAAGCCCCATGACGGCAGGCAGGTAGATAACCCGGTAACGTCCGGCCAGGCCGTTTCGCAGGTCGCTCGCCGTCACGTGCTCCCAGGGGACGTTGCTGTTGATCAGCGCGCGGCTCGCGCCGATGCGCGCATGGATGGGGACGTGCTTGTACTTGTCGCGGTTGGGCACGGAGATACAGGCCCAGATCGCCTCGTTATCCCAGTCCTGAAAAACGCCGACCAGCGGCTCCTTGCGCGCCTGCCATAGCTCGTCACGCAGCCGCACCATCGCCTGCCCGATCTGCCCGGCGCGAATGGCCCGCGGCGTCGGCTCCATGTTTCGGTCAAGCAGCGAATACTCGCCCGCCTCCCAGCCCGCCGAGCGCGGATTCCAGCACCACATGCCCACGCCGCGAAATCCCCCGGCAACATAACTGAGCAGAAGCTGCGTGATCGTTCCGGCGTCCACCGTAAAGCCCGCCGTCTTCAGCGCCGATTCCCGGTCCCACGCCTTGCCGCCCGATAACTGCTGTGGTCCGCCCGTCGATTCCCACGTCGCCGACCAACCGCCCTTGAACCAGTCGGCGGCGATGGATGCCTGCATGTAGACGGTGCGCGCCATCTCAAAATCCACTTCTTCGAAATGCCAGGCCAGGTGGATAGACGGATAAAACGAGCCGCCGCGCGCCATCTCCTCGGCGATGCCCTCCATGTCCGTGGCGCGCGCCGCGAACGGCAAAAACAGCCCCATCTCGCCGCCCGCGCGTACCGGCTCGTTGCGGTCGTGGGTCAGGGCCTGATCGGTTCTCAAACGCACGGCCCGCAGATACTCATCGGCCTTGAAGCGCAGAATATCGCGCAGGTGGCGGTATTCATTGGTTCCCAGCTTCGCCCAGTTCTCGGCCACCTCGTTCCAGGTCGTCCAGGGTGCGCCTCCTTTGGCGATACCGACATGGCGCAGGTTCCAGGCGTCGTTCAGCGTCTCGACCGTTCCATACGTCTGTTTCAGCCATTCCACGAACCGCGCATGATACCGCGCTTCCAGCTCCACCCCGACCGTGTGCGGAACCGTGTCGTAGGGTTCGATAGGGGATTGACCGACGGGCGGAACGGGCTTACCGTCGATACGCTCGCGCAGAAGCCGGGTCTGGTATTCCACCATGCGCGGGTGCCGCCGAATGTCGCTGATGGGCGTATCCTGCGGGATGTCCAGCTTGTCCAGCAGTTCGTTTGTAATCGCTTCCCAGCCGCCTTCGCCGTACCACCAGGGGATAATGCCTTCGTCCAGCGCCATGTGCTGAATCCGGGCGATGGTGGTGCCGGGGCAGGTCATGATCTGCTTCAGGGCGTTGAAGCCAAGCTGCTTCATCAGCCGGAAGTGGCCGCGAATGTCCTCCTCGGTCATCTCCGGCCATTGCAGAAAGACGACCCCGATGGGCATGGGGGCAAGGTGGCGGAACTTCTGCTGGTTGAGGCTGTCGTGGAGCCGGTCGTAAAGCCGGGCCAGAAACGGGTCGTTGTTGTCCATGATTACGGTTATCGGAGCCGCCGGGCGAAGCGATTCGTGGTAGGCAGAATCATTTAGTGTTTGGGTTTGGAGAGATGAATTGCGTCGGATGAACCGAGATCAACGTCTACTCTGTCCAGCACCGAAAAGTTGCTCTTGAACCAGTCACGCAACTCCCGTCCACCCATGATGCGCGCGGTACCATTCATGTTGGCGCGGCGGTTGATTTTTCCTTGAATACGTTGTCCTGCTTCACCAATAACCAAGCTGATAGAGCCGTCACTTTGGCGAACGTATTGGTCGAAATCAACGGTAACGTTGAAGAAACCCTGCTCGTAGTACGTTTTTTGAAGAACTAATGGAAAAACAGGCATGGCATCTCATCTATCGGTAGGTTCATGGTTGTCACCGTACTCACGGGCTAAGTCTGCATCGATACGGTCGTTGTTGCAGGAATCCGGGTCGCCGCTATCATACGAACCGAAATAGCTTTCGAACCGTTCGCGGGCGGCCTGTTTTTCTTCTTCCGTGCGGCTGTCCTGTATTTTGTTAGCCGTGTGTCCGTTACCCGTGCCGAAACGTTGGCGGATCAGGTCTGCCATGCTCGTTCCGCTGGCGTCGGCGGCCCGCTTCACGGCTTCATAGACTTCGTCGGGCAGTTCCAGTAGCTGGCTCATCGGGTCAGGCTCCCATTGCGCCGATAACGGCGCTGACGTACTCGGCGGTGGTGGCGGTGCCGCCCAGGTCGCGGGTGAGATACTTGCCCTTCGAGAAGACGGACAGGATGGCTTTCTCGACGCGGTCGGCGGTGGCGGTCTCGTTCAGGTCGCGCAGCATCATGACGGAAGACATAAGGACGGCGGTGGGGTTCGCCAGTCCTTTCCCGGCGATGTCCGGCGCGGAGCCATGCACGGCCTCGTAGACCGTGGCATCCGGGCCGATATTAGCCGAGCCGGTGACGCCCAGGCCGCCGACAAGGCCGGAGGCAAGATCGGAGACGATGTCGCCGTACAGGTTCTCCATCACCATCACGTCAAACTGCTGCGGGCGCGTGACAAGCTGCATACAGCAGTTATCGACGATCATCTCCTCATAATCAATGTCGGTATATTCACGGGAAACTCGTTTGCAGCAGTCCAGAAAAAGGCCGTCGGAAAGCTTCATGATGTTGGCCTTGTGGACGGCGGTCACTTTTTTTCGTCCGTTCGTGCGGGCGTAGTCGAAAGCGTGCCGCGCGATGCGCGTGGAGGCGACCTCAGTGATGATTTTGAGCGATTCGACAACGCCCGGCACGACCACATGCTCGATTCCCGAATACAGGTCTTCGCTGTTCTCCCGGACGACGATCAGGTCCACGTTAGGGAAGGGGGTCTTGATTCCCGGCAGGCAGCGGGCGGGGCGCACGTTGGCGTACAGGCCGAGTCGCTTGCGCAGCGTGACATTCACCGACGCAAACCCGGTGCCGATGGGCGTCGCGACCGGCCCCTTCAGCGCGATGCGGTTCTTGAGGATAGAGGTGACAACCTGATCGGGAAGCGCCGTGCCGTATTTGCCGACAACCTCCGCCCCCGCCTCCTGTGTTTCCCATTCAAAAAGAAGGCCGGTGGCTTCCAGCACCTGTACGGTGGCGTCAACCACTTCCGGCCCGATACCGTCGCCCGGTATGAGCGTTACGGTATAGGGCTTCGGCTCCTGCGGCGGGGAAGCCTGTTCTTCTTGAGTCGTAGTCGTCGGTGCGGCCATATGAACCACCTCGGGAATGTAGAATGGGAGCGTTTATTGTCCGCATTGTAGCCGATAGGACACGGGGGGTCAAGCATCGGATATTCTGATTGACAGGCTATGGTCCGATTTGCGACCTTCGGGTTGACACGCCACTCATAGGCATGTATACTTTGTTTAACAAAGTTCTCTTTGGAGGAAACTATGGCTGCGTCCTATGATCTGGGGCTGGATGTGCCCGCTGTGATACCGAAACCAGACCCTGCTGCGCTACGTCTGCGCGGCCCGGCCCGGCTGCTGATCGCTGCTCTGGCCCTCGGGGGCAGCATCGATCTGCTTTTCCACTATACGCCATTGGGCATAAACGTCCCACTGTTCACGCTGCTTCTCATGGGGACGCTGCTGCTTTTGGCGCGGCACGAGGGCATTCGCCCCATGCGCGGCACGCTGTGGCTCTTCGCGCCGCTGCTCTTTTTCGCGGCAATGGTGGCGGTGCGGGCGAACCCCTTTCTCACGTTCCTGAATATCGGGGCGTGCCTCCTGCTGCTGGGATTGATTACCCATTTTTACGCGGCGGGGCGGGTGGAGGCGCTGGGCCTGGGCGGCTTCCTGTTCATTCCCCTGCGGACGGCGGCGAACGCGCTGGTGCGGGCCGCGCCGCTCATTCCTGCCGTGGTGAGTGTGACGCGGGTTAAAGAGCGCGGGGGACGGAACCTGATGCCCGTTTTGCGCGGTCTGCTTCTGGCGCTTCCGATTCTGATCGTCTTCGGCGCGCTGCTGGCCTCCGCCGACTTGGTGTTCGCCCGGTACCTGGACCGCCTGTTGCGTCTGGAGTTGCCTCCCGGCTGGGAAACCTTCTGGGAACGAGCCGTTGTTGTTATTGGGGCGGCCTGGGTTATCGCCGGGGGACTGGCCTATGCCGTGCAGCGCTCCGGTGCGAAGGATGCGGAGCCGAGCCAGGCCGCTCCTTCCCGGGGCTGGCTGGGGATGGTCGAATGCGCGACAGTTTTGATCTCGGTCAATGTCCTGTTCGGGGCGTTCATCGCGATTCAGTTTACGTACCTGTTCGGGGGACAGGCGAACGTCGCCGCCGAAGCCGGTTTCACCTATGCCGAATACGCCCGGCGCGGCTTTTTCGAACTGGTGGCGGTGGCCGTTCTGACGCTCGCACTGATACTGGGTCTGCACCGCAGTACGCGCCGCGAAACGGAAGCGGCGGCCTATCGCTTCAACAGCCTCGCCAGCCATCTGGTCGCGCTGACGCTCGTTCTGCTGGTTTCGGCGTTCCAGCGGCTGCTGCTGTATGAAAACGCCTATGGCTTCACCGAAATCCGACTGTACGTCCATGTCTTCATGGGCTGGCTGGCGGTCGCGCTGGTGGGGATGGTCCTTGCGTTGTGGCTGCGCGCGAATCGGTATGCGCTGGGAGGATTCGCTGTCGCCTTTGGCTTTCTCGCGACGCTGAATCTGATCAACCCGGACGCCTTTATCGCTCGCCGGAACCTGGCGCGCTATGCGGCCACGGGAAAGCTGGATGCGATGTACCTGAGCAGCCTATCCGATGATGCTGCGCCCGTGCTCGTGCCCGCCGCAAAAACGCTTCCGGGCGCTGCCGCGCTTGCGCTTGGCGCGCATCTGAGGCAGCGCCGGGAGCAGAGGGAACGCGCGGCTTCGCAGCAAAGCTGGCCGTCGTTCCATCTTTCTCGATGGCGTGCCGATACGCTGCTCTGGTGACGAAATTCGCCGTCAGCGAGCCACCAGAATCTGTTCCAGAATGGTCGGGTCTTTGATTTCTGTGTCTTTGGCGAGCAGCAGGACTTTAGAAACGACCTCGGCGGTTCGGGGATCGTCGTCTGCGAACGGCAGGAATAGGCGGCCCCGGTGCTGCGAATGGACGGGAACGATGCACAGATGCCCGCCCGGCTGACGGTGGACGACAGCGCTGCCCAGATGGACGCTGTAGGTTCCGAGTTCGCCGTCAATGAGCGCGTGCGCGCCCTGGAACCGGACGTTGGATAGGCGCAGCAGGCCGCAGGCTTCCCGCAGAAGGGAGGCTCGCATCTCCACAGTGGAGGCGCTGGCTTCCGGGTCTACCCCGCCCTGATGCGCCACGCTGACCACCATGTCCAGATCGCGCATCGCCTCGCTGAAAAGGCGCGGCGGAATCTCCCGAAGCGGCAGCGGTTTCCAGTCGCCGCGCCGGGTAAACCGGATTTCGTCCACCGTCAGCCCCTCGACCTCGCCGGGCGTGGTCCAACCATAATCGAAGGTGAGCCAGGCGGTGAGGTGTGCATCGTGGAATGTGCGTCGGACATCGCCCTCTTCAGGGTTGCTGACCCAGCCACGTTTGCCCAGCAGTACCAGCGCCTGCTTCGGGTTCACCTGATGCCCCGCGTAGCGGCGCGCGAGCGTACCGTCGCCGGTTTCCATGTCCGTCAATATATAGAGTTCACGAAAGACCTGCTTGAACGGCTGCACCCGCTCGCGCAAAAAGCAGTCGCGCTGCCACAGATGCCACTGACCAGTTTGCAGCAGGTCGTGCGGATGCGCCACACGCAGCGTGGCGTCGTCCAGGACGGCGGTTCGGGTTCCGGTGTGATCTTCTATATCTTGCCCGTCCGCCGTCGGATAGCCTGCCAGCCCCTCCGAGCCAATGAAAACCAGGTTGCGGAGCAGGGGCGCGAGCACGGGATGGGTAAAGAGAGTGCGCAGCTCCGCACCGGCAAACAGGTCGCCCCGGCACATGGCGTTTTCCAGGGAAAGGCGCATGCGCGCCGCCTGCCGCTCAATATCGCGCTTGCGGACAACCAGCGCGGCGACGGCGGCATCTTTTTTGGTGGCGGGCGGAATCGCCTTCAGCGCCTTGCCGTTTTTGGCTACGGATAGGTCCGGCTCGCCCAGTGCATTGATTCGGAGCGTCACCGTCACCTCGCCGACGGCAGCGTGCACCGGGCCTTCGGCCAGATCGGCGACGGCGCGCGCCTCCATCGCCCATTCCAGCCGCGCCGGGTCGGGATAGCCCGCCGTGCGCGCCAGATTTTCCATCCCGATGCGCGCGGCCAGCTTTTCGCTTTCCTGACGCTGCGACCCGAACTGGCGGCTGGTCCGCACGAACTCGGCGATGATCCGGTAGCGTTCCAGAATCTCGTCTGACCCCTCCCCCCGGCCCCCTCCCCCGGCAGGGGAGGAGGAGGTCAGGGGAAGCAGACCCAGAGCGCGGACGGCGTCCTGATGACGTTTCTCCGTGATGCGCGCCAATAGTTCCACTTTGCCGACACGTCCCAGCATGGCATCGGCGAAAAGCTGGGCGCGTTTGTGCCCGCCTCCGCCGGAGGCGTATTTGGCCGCCTCATCCAGCTTCGGCCAGCAGTCCGCGCCCAGTGCCGCGTGAACCCGATGGAACCAGGCCACATCCACCGCGCCGTCCACCAGATCCTCGCCGGAAAGCGGCGTCCGCTCGCTCACCTGCGCCGTCCACGTTTCCCGAATCTCCGGCTCGACGCTCCACTGCTGGTCTTTGGTGTGCGCGTGAATCCAATTGCGACCGCCTCCGCAAACTCCGGCCAGCCCAGCGTGTGCTCGATGTGGCGTCCACTGCGGCGCGTAAAGGCCAGTTCCAAAAGCCGTTTTTCGGATATCTTCGCCGCCCGCACACGCTCGGCAAAGGCTTCGGGGGTGTCGGACGGGGCGGGGAAAGTGACACGGGTAAGGTGGCTGAAGGTGGCCGCCTTCCCCTGGCCGTCGTAGTTCCAGCCGCGCACAAGCGCGCTTGACCCAGCGCCTGCATCAGCCGCACGACCGTATCCAGCCCGCCCGCGTAGCGCAGACTGCGCGCCGGTTCCGAGGCCGCCGTGGGCAGGTCGCCCCGCTCCAATTCGACGGCGATGATGCGCTCCCGGCAGCGCTGCACGATCTCTTTCAGGGCCGGGTGCTTCTCTAAAAGCGGCGAGCCTTTGCGCCCGGACAGCGTCCGCAGCTCCTCGAAGCCCGAATAACGCCCGAAGCGCGGACCGAGTAGCTGGTCATACAGGTCGGCCTCGGTCGCGCCGCCCGCCGCGTACGCCAGAAGAACCTCCTCAAGCTGCGCGCGGTAGCGGGGGATTTTGGTTCCCGGCTCGTCCATCCAGCGCAGCAGGCCGTACAGGCGAACATGATCGGTGTCCGTCCATTCCGCCGGATACAGCGCGCGGTACTGCCGGGCAAGGTCCAGCCAGGCGAGCCGCTTATGATTGCTGCGCCAGCCGCCATCGTAGTAGGCATCGGGTTTGGGCGCGCGCTCCAGCAGGTCCTGCGGCGTGGTCGCAAGTATCTCCTCGATGGCGTCTATAAGAAATCAGGCGGCGTTCTTCGGAGGATGGAGGCGGAGCAGCCACGGAAATATCCGTTCCAGAATATCCTTGTAGCGCATATCTTTGCCGTGAACGCTGGCATGGTTGACCGAGGCGCGCAGCAGCTCGAAGCCGTCGGCGTCGCGCAGGGCGGGCGGGCGCTCGTTCCACCAGGTTTCCCAGACCTCGCGCAGCGGCAGGCGGGCAATGTCCTCCTCCAGCGGCGCAGCGTGGTTCGGCGAGGGAAACAGCCAGCTATACTTCATATTGCCCAACAGGACTTCTTCGGTGGCGCCGTTCCAGCTTTTCACATCGACGGGCGTTTCCCGATGGCTGTGGATCAACTCGTCCAGCGCCTTCACACAGGCGGCGGCGGCTTCGGTGACAAGCGCCAGGCCCTCGATCCGGCGGGGCGGCGTCGGCGGGGTACGCCGCGCCGGGTCCAGCAGACCCAGCGCGTTGTCCAGCGTCGGGACCGCGCGCTCCGCATCAAGAATCGCGTCCAGAAGATTGGCTTCCGTCTCGGCAGCTTCGGGCCGTTTCTGCCGGTAGGAGCGCGCGCGGTCGCGGCAGGCGTCGGGCGCGCGCTCCGCTTTGCTCATCTGCGCGAGGATTTCCAGCCCGGCCTGGCGCGGCAGCGGGTTCTTATCGTCCAGCAGGCGCGCGGCGCTGGTCAAGGCGGCCTCGTCCGTCTGGTTCAGTAGAAGCGAAATGACACTGCGGCGCAGGTCGCCCGCCTTGCGGGTAAGAAGACGCTCCATGTTTGCGGCTTCCGTTTCGGTGATGGCGCAGCGGGAAATGGCCTGGACCGCTTTTTCGCGCACCCATTCGGTCGTATCGCCGACCAGGGCGAAAAGCGTGTCGCGCGTCTGCGTATCCCACTCGGTCGTCTTCGCCAGCATCTCCACGACGCTGCCGCGCGCGTAGGAGGTCATCAGGGGCAGGTAGGGGATAAGTCGCTGGGGAGAACGCGCGCCGAGACGATGTCCCAGAGTATCCGCGATGTCGGATTGACTGACAGACAGCGTCATCCAGGGCCAGACGATGGCGCTGAGCGTCTGCTCCTTGCGCGGGAAGCGGGGCAGCGCGCGTTCCAGGCGCTCGAACAGGTCGCTGTCCGTGAGCCTCTCGTCCACTCCCTGCGATCCCAGGAAAGCCCGCGCCACCACGCGCAGGTCGGCGTCCTCCAGCGCGGGAAGGAGGGCCTGCTTCGCCTCCGGCAGCCCGATCTGCGCCAGCAGATGCGCCCCGGCGAAGCGCCGCTCGGCAAGTGCGTCCGTTAGCAGGGCCTGGGCGCAAGGAATTGTTGCCGGGGCGTCCTCGAACGCGCTCGCCCACAGCGCCAGATAGACGGCCTGCGCGTCCGCGCCCGCTATCGCCTCCTGACGCGCCGCCGGGTCTGCCAGAAAGCGCAGGGTGTGCGTGATCGTCTGGTTGCATTCGCGCGCATTCAGGGCCTCGTAGCCGAAACCAAACCAGGTATCTATAGCACGGATGGTGGCGCTGAAGCGAGTCAGGTCGTGCTCCACCAGTAGACGCAGCATCCTGCGGAAAGCGTCCGGGTGGCACTCGTCGATAGTCTCCAGAATATACTGGCGCAGTCCCTCCTGACGCTGAGCCGCCAGCAGCAGCTTTTCCACGAACTCCCAGCCGTCGGGCCGGGACGGGAGCAGCAGGCCGCGCACGACATGGCGGCCCATCGCGCCGATCTCGTGCTCCCCACGCGCCGAGGCAAGCAGCATTTCCCGGACGGTCTCTCCTCCGGCCCGCCCGCCTCAATAGTGGCGGCGAAGAGGATACCCAGGGTATCGGCGTTCCAGCCCAGATAGGCGGCCCAGGCGGCCAGCCAGGCGATGTCCTGCTCCTCGTAGCTGCCCACTAAAGATAGCAGCGATTCCAGCCATTGTGCGCGCGCCGTGACGCTCGCTTCCGGCGCGGAGGGTGCACGGAACGCTTTGCGCTGATACCCGATCTGGTAGGGCAGCCGCTTCATAAGCTGCCATGCCTGTTCCACGGTGGGGGCGATAGCCGGGAACAGGGCCGCAAAAAGCAGTCCTCGTTCCGCTTCGTCCAGCATATCGAGCTTCAGGCGACTGTGCCTTGATCTCGTTACGCTGTTCGTATCCGAAATTATTGCCCAGAGGCTTGCCGGTTTCATCGCGGTCGTGCATTGCAAAGGCGATGTTCCGACCAGCATCCGGCAGCGTCTTGATCCGCTCCAGCCGTCGGCCCAGGCTGTCCTTGACCGCAAATTCCTTTCAGCCGCACCTGCGCGCGTTCGGGGTTCAACATCGCTTTAACCTCCCGCCAGTGCCAGGCGCAGGAACGTCACGCGGCTGTCCGGGCGCAGGTGAACCTCATCGTCCAAGCTCTGCTGCTGGGCATCGTCCACGAACACATAGTACAGCCCATCTTCGAAGGCGAGCAGCGCGGCGTCCACGGCGGCCTGCGTATCCACCTCCGGAACGGCGGCGTCGCTTCCGCCCATAGCGATTTTGCCCTTCGCTGCGCCTGCCCCGATCTGCGTCTGCGTCAGCGCCTCGACCGTCAAACGCCGTTCCTGCCGCTCACGAAAGGCGGCGACCTCTTCATGAACGATGTGCGTGATAAGAGCGCGCAGGGGCAGGCGTCCCTCGGACGGTTCTTGCTCCGGCAGCAGCGGCATCTGCCAGGCCGGAAACAGAGCGCGCCCGCGTTCGAACTGTTTGCCTTCAATCGTGATCGTACACTGCATAGTGAAAACCTCCATTTCATTACTTGCGGAAAACGGGCCATTGCGGAAACAGAAGCCTGGGGAGTACCTAACATAGCAGTGGTATACTTTAGGCATGCTTACCGCCTCCTGTCTGCAGTGTGGCAGTGACAAGCGCCAGGCCAAGTGGGGCAAAAACCGCTGTGGCAGCCAGCGCTATCGCTGCCAGGACTGTCATAAGGTCTACACCCCCGAGCCGATGGTGCATGGCTATCCACTGTCGGTGCGGCAGCAGGCAGTCGCTCTGCATGTGGAGGGACTGTCGCTGCGGCGCATCGCGCGACTGCTGTCGGTCAACGCGCAGTCCGTAGCGAACTGGCTGGCCGCTCACCAGAACGCGCTGGAGCGGACAGCTCAGGCTACTTTGCCGACAGATGATCCTGGGCTGGGCGCATGCCAGACGGTAGAACTCGATGAGTTGCACGTCTTTGTCGGTGCCAGAAAGGGCGAAAAAAACGCTGGGTCTACATAGCCACTGCTGTGGATCGCCTCACGCGCTGCATCGTGGGCTGGGCAGTAGTCGAAGAACGCACCTTCGATACCCTGCAACCCGTAGTGGATCAGGTGCCGCGCACCTGTCAGCAGTTCTATAGTGACGGCTTGAACACGTATCCCACGCTGCTCTACTACAACGGCAAGCACGAAGCGCATGAAGACAAGCGCCAGACCTACAGCGTGGAGGCGGTCAATGCGGACATCCGCCATTACCTGGCCCGTCTTGCCCGAAGGAGCCGCTGCTTCTGCCGCAAAGTCGAGTCGCTGCGTCAAGCGTTTTGGCTCTTTGTCTACTGCTACAACCGCAGACGATTGCGGTTGTAGCGCCACCCCAAGCTCAAGCCAACGCTCATGGAGTTTCTACCACCGCTAAGTTAGGTACTCCCAAGCCTGCGGAGACTGCGGTTCTCCGGCGAAAACAGGTATCCTGCGTCGGCGGGCGCGGGTACAATAAGAATACCCTGGCGGGCGAATCGCCTGCTTTCCCCATCCCCGACGAACTGCGGATTGAGGAGACGTTATGACGGCTGTTTCGTGCGTTCCCCGAAATATTTTCCTGTCGCTTTTTGCCCTGATCTTGATGGCTGCGATTGCGCTCGCGCCGTGCCGGGCGCAGAACAATATGCCGGGCGGCGGGAAGAAAGTGCTGCCCGCCGAGGCGCTGCTGACAACTGCTGTCGGGGCTGGAAAGGACACGGGCAACGGCGCAGGTCGTGCCGGTGACGGGGCAGCCCTTCTCGAAGGCGCTGCGTGTGGTCGTCCGCGCCAATGCCCCGGAAACCAACGCGACACAACTGACTATGCCCATCACAATGCCCGTGGCAAAGGGAGATGCGCTGTTAGCATCGTTCTACGTATGCGGCGCGGCGGCAGGGGTAAGGGCGCGGCACGGACGGGTTCCTTTCGAGCGCACTCAGAACCCGTGGACGAAGTCGGCGACACAGGGCGTGGTCGGCGCGAAAACGCGGGAACCTGGAAAACGGGTTCTGGTTCCGTTCACGGCAGTCGAAGCCTATCAGCCCGGCGAGGCGATGGTGTCGCTGCGTTTCGCCTTCGGCCCGCAGACGGTGGAAGTCGGCGGCCTGTCCGTGGTCAGCTTCGGCAAGACTAAAACGGCGGATGAACTGATCGCGCTGGCGGCGCAGCAGAACCCGCTCGGCGCGGCGCGGGTGACGGTGCGTTTGAAGGACACCCGGCAGACGCTGGAGGGCTTCGGCGGCAACTTTGCCCAGCCCCGCTACGGCGCGACCGATCCGATGGATGCCGTCGGAACGTACAACCTGAAGCATCTGCGTGTCGTTCATGCCCGCGTCGCCATACCGCTGGATCGGTGGACACCGGAAAAAGGCGTGTATCGGGACGAGGCGCAGGCGCATGCGGCCCTTCTCCAGATGCAGCAGATGGCGCGGCGCAAGATACCGATTGCCGCAGCGGTGTGGGAAGGTCCGGCCTGGATGATCGGCGGGAAGCCGGAGGAGATGGGCCGCAGGCTGCCGCCGGAAAGGTACAACGATTGTATCGAGGCTGTCGCGCAATTTCTCGTCACCGCGCGCGCGACAAATACGGCGTCACCGTGGACTATTTCTCTTTCAACGAGCCGGACATCGGCGTCAACTTCAAATTCAGCCCGGCGGAGATGGCGGCCTTTATCCGGCAGGCGGGGCCGCGCTTTAGGGCGCTGGGCCTGAAAACCAAGTTTCTGGTCGGCGATACGGCGAACGGGGCGGCCTTTGCCGCGTATGCCCGCCCGCAGCTTGAGGACAGGTCGCTCGCGCCCTACCTTGGCCCGCTTGCCTTTCATTCCTGGGACGCATTGGGCGTGCCGGACGCCCGCTATGCCGAAATCGCGGCGATGGGCCGCAAGTACAAAAAGCCGGTCTGGTGCACTGAGGCGGGGCATGACGCCCAGCTCTGGCAGGCCCCCGACCCCTGGGCCTCGTGGGAAAACGCGCTGCGGACGGCGCTGGCTTACGAGAAGACGCTGCGGCTGAGCGGCGCGTCCCTGATGCACTACTGGACCTACCAGAACAACTATCCACTGGTCAATCGCGAGGGAACCAGCCCGTACCCCGTCTTCTTCACCATCGAGCAGATGGAAGATGCGCTGCCTCCGGGAGCGAAAATCGCATCGGCGGTCTCCGATAACGATGATCTGCGCGCGCTGGCTTCGGTCGGCCCGCAGCCGGGGCGTTTTTCCGTGCTGCTGGTCAACCCGGTCGGCGCGGGCAAGGCGATTATTTCGGGCCTGCCGCCCGGCGCAGCGGTTTCCGTCGTGCGCCGCTATGCGGTCGCGCCGCGCAAGCCGATGGCCGTCCGGGAGCGTGTAGACCGGGCCGGGCGGCTGACCATCACCCTGCCGCCGCGCTCGGTAGTAACGCTTATCGGTGGCGGAAGCAGAACCCGCTCCGCCGCCGCGCGCTGAAATCATGAACAAGCAGAGACGAGCGGGAACGAACAGCGGCGGGCTTGTCTACTCCACGGAGCAGGGCCGGATGTGCCCCGCCTGTGAGCGGCCCCTGACCCACTGCGCCTGTCCTCAAAGCGGGCCTGCTGCCGCCACTGCCGTCGCCGCCGCAACTGCGGACGGTACCGTTCGTGTCGGTCGCGAAACCAAAGGCCGCAAAGGCAAAGGAGTGACTCTGGTCACGGGCGTTCCGCTGCCCTCCGCGCAATTGGCCGAACTTTGCGCGCAGCTTAAAAAGAAGTGCGGCTCCGGGGGAACGGTCAAGGACGGCGTCATCGAGATACAGGGCGACCATGCCGATTCACTGGCGCAGGAACTTGCCCGCCACGGGTGGAAGGTAAAGCGCGCTGGCGGATAAATCTGAGGCTCACCTCTCCCCCTGTCGCTTTCAGGAGAATATTAAGTGCGTCGAAAAAAGAGACCTAATATCGTGCTGCTGGGCGTGGACTCGCTGCGCGCTGACCACATGAGCTGCTATGGCTACCCCAGGCTGACTACCCCGCATCTGGATCGCTTCGCGCAGGAAGGCACGCTGTTCGAGAACACCTACAGCGCCCACATTCCCACCACCAGCGCCTACGGCTCGATGCTGACCGGAATGGATGTATTTTCCACGCAGGTAGTCGCCCTGCGTCATAAAGGGCCGCTGCGCCCGGAGGTGCAGACGCTGCCCGAAATCCTGCGCGAAGCCGGGTACGACACGTCCTGCGTCGGGTTTACCGGCAACCCGAGTTCGCGCGGCTTCGACACCTATCTGGACTATGCGGGCTGGGGAAGCTGGAACACGGGCCGCAGCCCCAAGGCGCAGAACCTGAACGAAAAGGCGATTCCGGAGCTGGACCGGCTGGCATCGGGGAAGAAGCCCTTCTTTCTCTTTCTGCGTCACATGGACCCGCACGCGCCTTATCTGCCGCCCGAACCGTATGAGCGAATGTTCTACGGCGGGAACGAGTGCGACCCCAAAAACAGATCCATGAAGCCGGTGATGGACTTCAAGCCCTTCCGCGACTTTTTCGTAAGCTGGATGCCGCCGGGAATCACCGACAAGGACTATGTCATCGCGCAGTACGACGGGGCCATTGCCTATATGGATGCCTGCATCCAGACCCTTTTCACGGCACTGAATGCGCGCGGCATTCTCGACGAGACCATTGTCGCCTTCAACGCCGACCATGGCGAAACGCTGTACGACCACGAGTGCTGGTTCGACCACCACGGCATTTACGACCAGACCCTTCATGTGCCCCTGATCCTGCGCTACCCGCCCAAAGTGGCGGCGGGCAAGCGGGTGCGTGGCTATAACCAGCACAAAGACCTGGTGCCGACCCTGCTGGAACTGGCCGAGGTCGAAACCGACATTGCGTTCGACGGCGCGAGCGTAATGGACATGGCGCGCGGTGAAGCGGCGTCGCATACGAGTGAATTCTATATCACCGAATGCACCTGGATGCGTAAGCATGGCTGGCGCACGCCGGAATGGAAGCTGATCGTCGCTCTGGAGCCGGACTTCCATTTCAAGCCGATGGTCGAACTGTACAACCTGATCGAGGACCCCGGCGAAAACAACAATCTGGCCGATACCCATGGGGACGTGGTAACGCTGCTGAAAGGCCGCATGGATGCCTTTATCAATAAGCGGGAGCAGGAGACCGGACTGCCTAACCCCATCTATCATCAGGGCGACTGGCACGGCCATAAGGGCATCGGCCCGTTCCAGAGTTCGCAGCAGGCCTATGACACGCTCCATATCGGCGACCCGAATCAGGCCGCGAAACTGCAAGCCGAATCCAGAAAGTGAGATTAAAATGAGTTTGAACGTCGCAATCGTCGGTGTGGGAAATATCGGTAACATACACGGAGGCGTGTACGAGAAGCGCCCGGACTGCACTATTGTCGCGGTCTGTGACATCATCAAAGAAAAGGCGGACAAGGCCGCCACGCGCTATAATTGCCCCGGCTTTACGTCAGTGAAGGAGATGCTGGCGAGCGGCATCAAGATAGACGCCGTGAGCGTCGCTACCGCCGGTACGGAAAACGGCGGTGACCACTACGAGCCGACGATGGAGCTTCTGGCGGCGGGTCTTCCTGTGCTCGGTGAAAAGCCTATTTCCAACAATATCGGTCATGCTGAGGAGATGGTGGCGCTCGCCCGCGAGAAAAACCTGCGCTACGGCATCAACCTCAACCACCGCTTCACCCCCGCTGCGCTGCGCGCCAAAGAGTGGGTCGAAGCCGGGCGGCTGGGCGAGATCAACATCATCAACATGACCATGTGGATCAATAACCCCAATGAATCGTCCCCGTGGTTCCACATCCGCGCCCTCCACCCGCATTCGCTCGATGTCATGCGCTACTACGGCGGCGATGTGGAAAAGGTGCAGGCGTTCTTCAAGCGCGGCCCACGCAAGGACGGCCCCGATGGCCGCCGCGTCTGCTGGTCGAACGTGCAGGTCAATCTGCTTTTTAAAAACGGCATCATCGGCCATCTGACCGGCAGCTACGATGCCGGGGGCAGCTACGGTCTGGAGACGCTGGAAGTGGTCGGCTCCGAGGGTCGTTTCGTGCTCTTAGACGCCTGCGAGCACCTGACCTTCTATCCGCGCTTCTCCCGTCAGACCGAAACGTATGACTATCTGGGCGGGATGATGGGCTTCAACGAGACCTTCAACAGCCGCATCAGTAAATGGGTGGAGCAGAACATCGCCAAGGTGTCGCCCGACGAAATTGACGCTTCGGGTGCCGCCGCCCTGCACGTCCAGCGCATCATCGAAGCCGTCATCGAATCCTGGGAGACCGGGAACGTGGTGACACTGTAATGCTGCGCGTCTGCGTGATCGGCATGGGGCCAATCGGCAACCGCCACGCCGATATGTACCGCGTCGATGGGCTAAGCGAGTTGGTGGGAATCTGCGACATCCGCCAGGACCGGGCGGACGCCGCCGCCGGTCGCCTCGGTGTTCCCGCCTTCACCGATGTAGGGAAGATGCTGGAAACGCTGCGGCCCGACGTGTGCAGCATCACAACCGGCGGCTACGAGTACGGCAGCGACCACTACGAGCCGACGATGCAGGCACTCCAGGCGGGCTGCCATGTGCTGGGTGAAAAACCTATCTCGAACGAGATCAGCAAAGCGGAGGAGATGGTCGCTTTAGCGTGCGAAAAAGGCGTCTGCTACGGCATCAACCTGAACCACCGCTTCACGCCTGCCGCCCGTCTCGCCAAGAAATGGCAGAACGAGGGACGGTTGGGGCACCTGCTGTTTGTCAACATGAGCATGTGGATCAAGAACCCGGCGGAAAGCTCGCCCTATTTCCAGATCAAGGCGCTCCACCCGCACACCGTGGACATCATGCGCCACTTCTGCGGTGATGTGGAGGCCGTGCAGTGCTTCGCCACGAAAGCGCCGGGCCGCACGATCTGGACGACTGCCCATTTCTCCATGCGCTTCAAGAACGGCGTGGTCGGCGGGCTGACCGGCTCCTATGACATCGAGCGCGGCCACCCGATGGAGCGCTGCGAGGTGGCGGGCACCGGCGGGCGTTTCATTATCGACGATATGTACCGGGAGGTGACGCTGTATCCGGCGGGCAATCTGGAAAAGACGGTCTACACGAACCCGCTTTTCGGCGGCTTCCGCGATTTTGAGGACACGTTCCGTGACCGCATCCACCGCTTTCTGGAGCAGGTCAGCGAGGGCGTCGCCCCAGAGGAGATAGACGGCTCCGGCGCGGACGGCCTCGCCGCACAGAAGGTCTTACAGGCCGCCATCGAATCGCTCGAAACCGGCGCGGTCGTACAGGTCGCATAAGTAAACAAGAACGATGACAGATTTCCCCTTCCACCAAAGACTGCGTTTGACGAACTTCACAGTTTTCGACGACGCTGAGTTTACCTTCACGCGTGGCATCAACGTCTTTGTCGGCGAAAACGGCACGGGCAAAACCCACGTCCTGAAGGCACTGTACGCCCTCCAGTTCAGCCGCTCCCGTGATCGCAAGTTGGAGGAGGCGATGCAAAGCGTTTTCCAGAGCAAGGACCTTGGCCTGCTCATTCGTGATGCTGCTCCGCAGGGTGTGGTCGCTGAAGTGGGCGGCGAATGGCACAAGATGGATTGGGTATTCGTCATACAGCACAGCGACAAAAACCATAACCTTGGAGATAAAGGCGTCAGTCGTAGAATTAAAATGCCGCGTCCCGTCTTCATCCCTGCCATCGATATGATGGGACACACCCGCCGCTTTGTTTCCACATTTGATGAGTACGAAATCGACTTTGACCAAACGCATCGAGACATCGTATCGCTCCTGCTTTCTCCTGAGAAGCGCCGTACGGAAAATAATAGCGGAGGGTTGTCGGAAACGCTTATGGCGATATTGGGCGGCAGTATTGAGGAGGAAAATCAGCGCTTCTACTTACTAACCCCAAAGGGGCGGCAGCCGATGCCGCTTGTCGCTGAGGGGTTGCGGAAGATAGCGACATTGCACCAACTGCTGCGGAACGGCTGGCTTCGGCCCGGCAGCGTTCTTTTCTGGGACGAACCAGAGGTAAACTTGAACCCGGTTCTGATGGACGAAGTGGTGGGCGCGCTGCTTACCCTAGCTCAAAGCGGGGTCCAGGTTTTTCTCGCCACCCACAGTTTCGTTATTCTGAAGGAACTGGATTTGCAGTCCCAAGCCGTTGGTGTAGAGGCAGCCGTGCGTTATTTTGCGTTCGCGCGCACCAAAGACGGTACGACTATTCATGCCGCTGACGACTACGCCCTGTTGCACCCCAACCCGATTTCCGCGCAATTCGACCGTCTGTACGATTTAGAATTGTCGCGCGCCATCGGCACAAGAGGACAGGGATGAGAATCGAACGGGAAAGCGGCATCGAGTTTGACTTCTCGAATGCCGTGTCCTGTTCCAAGCACGACGCGGTGAATCATGTATGGCCCGGCGTCGATTTCCTTGTCGAAGAACCCGCACGCTGGATTTGGCTGGAGGTCAAAAACTGGGAACCAGCCGCGTTGCCGCCACGCCGCCGTGGCGGGCAGCGGTGGTCGTTCCTCAGCAAAATGAAGAGCAATGCATTTTTTGCAGGAGAGTTGCGCGCCAAGTTCATCGGCACGAGCGCCTTTTTGGCTTTGACCGATCAGCACCCTGTCAAAGACATTGTCTACATTATTCTGTTGGAATCCCCCCGCTTTGACAGCGCGCTCAAGCTCCATGCGACGACCCGAATGCGTGGCCTGATTCCACGGAGCGGCCCCTGGTTTGTGCGTGTGGAAGTTGCGGTGGTGGACCTGGGCGACTGGAACAGCCTGTTCTCTGGATACCCGGCCACTGCGCTTCCGTGAGAATGATCGTATTTTGGAATACGCTAATATCGATAGCAGGTCAGAGAGGACAAAATGAAGCTTAGTGCGAATTCGGTGTTGTTCGGCGGGTTCGATATGAAGACCGCGTTTGAGCAGATGGCGCGGGCGGGGTACGACGGTATCGAGCTTTCGGCGATTGACGGGATGAGCGAGCATCTGGTGCTGGATCGCTGGCAGGAGGTCGCCCCGGAGATCAAGCGGCTGGCGACGGAATACGATCTGGAACTGCTGGCGATGGAGCAGCCGTCGCAGGACGCGGCGAAAATGGAAAAGGCGTTCCAGGCGGCGGTGGAGATCGGTATCCCGATTATCAACTGTGGGCCAGGCGGCAAAAGCGGGGACGAGGCCAGCTTGCAGCAGTCTATCGATACGCTGGGCGGCCTGGCGGCGAAGGCCGAAAAATATGGCGTGACCCTGTGCGCCAAGGCGCATGTGGGCGCGAGTATCTATAATACGCCGACGACGCTGCAACTGATGGAGGCGATCACGTCCCCGGCCTTTGGTATCGATATGGACCCGTCGCATATCCACCGCGCGGGGGAAAACCCGGTCGAGGCCATCGCCGCTGTTATTTCGCGTGTCAAGCATGTGCATATCCGCGATTGCAAGGGACGCCAGCAGAATCCGGGCAAGCCGGAGGAGCAGGCGAACGGGCGCGGCGATATTGATCTGGTCGGCTATATCCGTGTGCTGCATGAGAACGGGTATAACGGACCGCTGGACCTGGAGATTATCGGGGCGAAAGAGTACGATCTGGTGCGGTGCGGCATGATCGCGGCAGAATCGCGCGGCCATATGCAGGCGTGTCTGCAAGCCTGCGGCGCACGGTAGGAGACGTTATGACTGTCGGAGTGGGCATCCTCGGTTTCGCGCATGGGCACGTCAACTCGTACTGCACCCAATGGCGTGATAAACCGGAACTGGGTATTCGCGTCGTGGCCGGGTGGGATCATGAGCCGGGCCGCCTGGAAAAGGCGGCGGGCGGCTTCGGTCTTCGGGCTTACGACGATGTGGACGCGCTTCTGGCGAATGCGGACATTCAGGCCGTAATCATAGCGGCGGAAACCGCGCGCCATGCGGAACTGGTGGAGCGCGCGGCGGCGGTGGGCAAGGCCATTGTGCTCCAGAAGCCGATGGCGCTGACGCTCGGTGAGGCGGATCGTATCGTGTCCGCCGTGGAGCGGGCGGGTGTGCCGTTTACCCTTGCCTGGCAGATGCGCGTCGATCCGCAGAATGTCGAGATGCGGGAGATGATTCGCGGCGGGACGCTGGGCAGGGTGTTCACGGTGCGCCGTCGGCACGGACTGTCCGTGCACCTGTGGCCGGGGTTTGCCGATACCTGGCACGTGAATCCCGCGCTAAACCGTGACATCTGGGCCGACGATGCCTCGCACGCGATTGATTTTATCCACTATCTGTTAGGTGTGCCGGAAACGGTGACGGCGGAGATGGCGACGCTGCACGACCCGCGTATACCCAACGATAACGGGGTCGCCCTGTTCCGCTACCCGAACGGCGGGCCGCTCGTGGAAGTCGTCTGCTCGTTCACCTGCCCGGCTGCCGAAAACACGACCGAAATTATCGCCGAGCGCGGCACGATCATCCAGAACTACGGCGATGCGCCCAGTGCCAATGTGCCGCGCCCGGAAGGGGCGTGCGGCCTCAAGTGGTATACCGCTGAAAGCGGGCAGTGGACGTGCAGCGACATCGCCAGCCCTGCCGGGCACGGGGAGCGCATCGCCGGGCTGGTCGCGCCGCTGGCCGAGTTTTTGCAGGGTCGCCGTCCACCCATCGCCACAGCAGAAGAGGGCAGAACGTCGCTGCGGATGACCCTTGCCTGCTATGTTTCGAGCCGCGAGGGGCGGCGGGTGCGGATAGACGACGGAAGCATTGCGGCTGTTTAAAGGAAGCGGCCCCCTCCGCCGCGGAGGGGGCCATCTTAATCCGTAAAAAGGAACTCTATGAATATCGTCCTGATTGCGCTCGATACGCAGCGCGCGCGACCATCTCGGCTGCTACGGCTACGCGAAAAACACCTCGCCGTTTATTGATTCGATTGCCGCGCGCGGCGTCGTCTTCGAGCGCTGCTACGCGCCGAACATCCCGACGCACCCGTCCTTTACCACGATGCTGACAGGTAAAGAAGCGATCACGCACGACATCATCAATATCGGCGGCGGTGTACCCATTAAGCCGGGCGTGCGCCTGCTTCCGGAGATTTTGCAGGAGAACGGCTGGCGCACCGGCGCGGTCGATACGATGGGACGCCATTTCTCGCGCGGCTTCGAGACGTATATTTCGCCGCAATGGGACCGCAGCGACCCGCTGACCCTGCGCCGCGCCGAGCATATCACCGACGCCGCGCTGCCTCTGATTGAGACACTCCGGAGCGGCGACCAGCCCTTTTTTCTTTTCTTGCACTACTGGGACCCGCACACGCCGTATCTGCCCCCGGCAGAGTTCCGCACGATGTTCTACCCGCCGGACCGAGACCCGTATGATCCGAACAACCACTCGATGGACCCGGCCTGGAACGACGAGATGTTCCGCTGGTATTTCCATGAATGGATTCCCGGCGTCACCGACAGCACGTATGTTAACGCTTTGTACGATGCCGAAACCGCCTACATGGACTGGCAGTTGCGGCGCGTTTTTGCCGCATTGGAGCCAATTAAAGAGGAGACGCTCGTCGTTCTGACTGCCGATCACGGTGAGATCTTAGATGAGCAGTTGGGCTTTTACGACCACCACGGTCTGTACGAGGGCGACGTTCACGTTCCGCTCATCTGTTATTGGCCGGGCGCTCTCCCTGCCGGTAAGCGTGTACCGGGGTTCGTGCAGAATGTGGATTTCGTGCCGACTTTTCTCGAAATGGCCGGGCTGCCGGATACGGAAAACACCGAAGGGCGCAGCCTGCTGCCCTGCATTCATGGTGAGCGCGACGGCAACTATGACGAGGTGTATTTGAGCGAGGCCACCTGGGAAGTGAAGCGGGGCCTGGTGAACCGGCAATGGAAATTTATCCAGTCCATCGAACCGGACCCGCATGGCCGCCCGATGCAGGAGCTGTTCGATCTGGAAAGCGATCCGACCGAGCAGACCAATCTGGCTGAGCAGCGCCCGGAGATCGTACAGGACTTGAAGGGCCGTCTGGACGCCTGGCTCGCGCGGCGTCTGGAGGAGACGGGGCGCAGTGTCGATCCGGCAGCCGAGCAGGGGAGGTGCGGGACGCGGATCGGAAAGCCGCTGGAGGGCGAAACCATCGGTGCGGGCGCGACGCCGCTGCATCTGCGCGCGCCCAAAGAGGCCGCCACCATTCCCGCCCCCGATGCACTGAACGCGCCTCCGCCTGCCGCGCCTGAAATAGCGGACAGCGGCGAGGCGCAGACCAACGTGGACGTTGACGAGAATACCGGAACTCCGCTGCACGGCTACGTCGATACGAAAGGAGCCTGAAAGCGCGCGGGCAACTGTCCCGGCTTAGCGCTTCTCATTATGTCTCGTCCCAACGTGGTTATTATCGGGGTCGATACGCTGCGCGCCGATCATCTGGGCTGCTACGGTTATCCTAAGCCGACCTCGCCGTGCATGGATGCCCTGGCCGCCGAAAGCGTCGTGTTTGACCGTGCGTTCGCGCCCGGCATTCCTACCATGCCGTCGTTCACGACGCTTCTTTCCGGTCTGCATCCGTATCGTCACGGCATCACCGCGCACAGCAGCGACCAGCAGGTCAGCGAAAGCGTCATCCTGCTGCCGCAGATTGCCCGCGAAAGCGGCTACGTCACCATCGGCATAGACAATCTGGTCGTGCAGGGCAACGGGCGCGGTTCCTGGTTCGCGCGCGGCTACGATTTCTATTCCGGTTTTTTATACAAGCCGTTCAGCAACCAGACCGAGCAGCTAATGAACCGCGCGCTGCGCTTTGTCGATACCTACCGGGACCGCCCGTTTCTGCTTTTCATGCACCTATGGGACCCACATACGCCCTATGGCCCGCCGCCGCCTTACGATACCCTGCACTACGAACCGCAGGCGGCATCTTCTTCGGGCGACCCGAGCCTGGCCGAGGTCAAGGCGCTTTCGCCGGAGTATTACGAAGCGTTTCTGGACGAGATGAAGCTAAGCCGCCCCGATGATTACGCCTACGTGGTGGCGCAGTATGACGGTGAAATCTCGTATGTGGACGCGCAGATTGGCCGCATCCTGGCGCATTTGAAGCAAAGCGGCCTCTGGGACAATACTATTGTCGTCGTGCTCGGTGATCATGGTGAATGTTTCGGTGAGGGGGACATCTATTTTGACCATCACGGCCTGTATGATGCGGTAATGCGCGTGCCCCTGCTCTGGCGCGCGCCGGATACCGCGCCGGGACGCTCCCGGGTAATGATCTCCACGGAAGATCTGATGCCGACGCTGATCGAGCGGTGCGGATGGCGCGCGCCGGGTTACCCCTTAACCGGCCAGAGCTTCGCCGGGGCGCTGCGGGGCGAGCCGACGCCCACGCGCGATTCTATCATCGGTGTCGAATCGACGCGCCAGGCATCGCTTTGTCTGCGGACGGACCGCTGGAAACTGATTCAGCCGATTGTTCGGGACGCGCGCGGCGAGCCGCTTCCCGACATCTATGGAAAGCCGCGCGACCCGGCGCTGCTGCTTTTTGATCTGGAAAACGATCCCGATGAGCGCAGCGATGTGAGCGGGCAGTTTCCCGACGTGCGCGATGACCTGGCGCGGCGGCTGAGCGATTGGCGCGCGCAGGAGGTGGCGGCGCGCGGCGGCAGCGACCCGATTATGGAAAATGGTCTGAGCCTGGCTTACGACCAGTTCATGGCACGTCTGATATCACGTCGGCTGTTTGCCTGAGTGATGTTTTCTGTGCGTATTTTCCTGGGAGGTAATGATGCTGTTCGGCACCAAAGACACGAAACTGCAAGGGGATATTGCGCCCGTTCCCGAAAAGCAAGCCCCGGACGTTATCATCTCACCGGACACGCACCGCGAGAACCGTATACCGAGCAATCAGTCGCGCACCAAAAAGTGGCCGGTTCTGGACGCCGGAGGGCCGCCGGGCCATATCCCGCTGGAAGAATGGCGCTTCACGCTGACCGGGCTGGTGGAGGAGCCGGTCGAATGGACATGGGAACAGTTTCAGGCGCTGCCGCGAGTGAAAGTGTTTGCGGATATGCACTGTACAGTTAACGGCGAAGTGCGAGTGCAGGTGGCTGACGGAGAAGGAACACAGCCGCGTTTGAGGCTACATGCGAAAATTGACAGTGTGTAGTCATTATGGCGTTAGCTTCGCTTTCGCGCGTTTCTCAATGACAGTGGCAATATCAGTCCATGCTTGATCCCGCTCGCCGGTCGCTTGCGGGAATGTAATCACCGCTTTGCCATCTTTGGGCAAGGCTTGAAGGTCTTTTAGCACTGGTTCGCTTTGCCACGTGCAAGGTCGAACGATAACTGGCACAACACGCAACCCTTGCTCTTGGCGGCGTTGCAGCAGACGCGGCAATTCATCATCCTGAATGAACCGAGAAGCAAGGAAGTGTTGACTCACCAGCAGTATTGCTAGTCCTTAGTTAAGCTGAATCTTTATGAATCTGTGGATACAGTCGGCGCAACTTGATTCGAGCGTCTGCCGTGGTGAACTGCCAGCGAACCACGGTGGCAGCGCCATTGCGCGCCTCTTCCCAGGCAGCAACTTCCCGCTCCAGCGTCTGCCTGTCCGCAATACGCCGATTCAGACATTGCCGCTCCAGCACCGACAGTTCACACTCAGCGATGTTGAGCCAGCTTCCGTGCTCCGGCGTATAGTGCCATTCGAACCGGCGGGCAAGACGATGTGCCTGCTCAGGAATGAATGTCTCGTACAGGCTCTGCGGGCCGTGCGTGTTCAGGTTGTCCACCACAAGAATGATCTTCTCCACAGCGGCGTAGACATTATCCGAAAGGTGCCGCAGCATTTCTGCAAAGTCAGTGGCGCAGCGCCGGTCGGTGACACAGACGCCGCGCCTTCCCGCCAGTGGCTCGACCCACAGAAACAGATTGGCCGTGCCGTTTCTGACGTACTCGCTATCCTCCGGCGCACTTGTCCCGGCTCGGTAAGCAACGGATGACGAAGCTGCCCATGCAGTTCCTTGCTCTTCTCGTCCAAACAGACCACCGGGCGCAGCGGGTCATAGGGCCTGGCATAGACATCCAGCACGTCCTCCATCTTGGCAACAAAGCGAGCACTGGCTTTGGGAACGCACCAGCTCTTTACGCGCCACGGCTTGACTTCGTTTTTTTCAGCGCCTGGTGGACCGCCACATGCGAGATGTCCTCCACCACCTCCAGCCGAATCAACTCGTCGCGCAGCATCCGCATCGTCCAGCGCGCCTTACCGGTAGGCGGTTCGGAGCAAGCCAGCAAGAGCAGATTTGCTTCGACATCACCAGTTATCTTGGGAACCTGCCCTGGCCTTGGTCTTTCTCGCAGCGCCGACTTCCCTTCCAGAACGAAACGACGGCAGGTGCGCGACACGGTGACGGGCCAGACGCCCACCGCCTCGGCAATCTGCGCCTGCGTCTTCCAATCCGGCTGGTTCCGATCCGCCAGCAGCAGGATGCGGGCGCGGGTTATCTCACGGGCTTTTGCCGATGCCGCTGCGGGTCATCTTTTCCAGAGCGGCGCGCTCTTCTTGCGAAAGTCGGACGTACAGTTTCTGGCTCATGCCGCCAGGATACCGTCACAAGCTCGTTATTTCAAGACCAGCTTAACTGAGGACTAGTGGTTTCCCACAGGCGCACGGTTTCGTCAGCAGAAGCCGAAGCGAGGTTTTGACCGTCTGGCGACCACACTACACTTACGACACCTATGTGATGCCCCTCAATGTCTGCAAATGCTTGCCGCTGGCCGCGTCCCAGAGGCGGATGGCTTGGTCACTCGAAGCCGAGGCTAGGTACTGACAATCCGGTGACCAAGCCACGCTGTTGACCCTCATAGAATGCCCCTGTAAGATGTGTACACATATCCCCTTGCTCACGTCCCAGATCCGAATAGTCCCATCAACAGAAGGCGGAGGCGAGGTATGAGCCATCCGGCGACCACGCAATGCGGCCTATATGACCGGTATGCCCGCGCAAGACGTGGCGCAGGGTGAGCCGGGCACGGGAGAGCCGCCAATTTCGGTGAAGGTCGTGTCATCCAACTCTTCCTGCTCACGCGGTGCTGGCGGCGAAGATTTGGGTTCGGGAACAGGTTGTGATCGTTTAGGTTTTCGTGTGCTCATATGCTCTCCTCGGATAAGAATACAAGACTCTTATATTTATCAAACTCTATGGGTTTTAGCTGCACAGAAGTGTAGCACAAAGGGGATGGAAGACAGACTGAGGGGCTAATGCGAGCACTATGACGTCCACATTAGCTGGAATGCCGATATGCACTGCGTCACACGCTGGTCGCGGCTGGGCAATGTGTGGGAGGGGGTCAGCACGCGCGAGGTCGTCAAGCATCTTTCTGTCAAGCCGGAGGCGAAGTTCGTGCTCATCTCGGCATACGACAAGGGATTTTCCTTTCGAGGCGGCGCGACCGATTGGACAACGAACCTGCCGCTGGAGCAGTTTCTGGCCGAGGACGCGCTGTTTGCCGATACGCACGACGGCGAGCCGATAAGTCTTGAGCACGGCGGGCCGCTGCGCCTGGTGATCCCACGTTTGTACGCGTGGAAATCGGCCAAGTGGGTCAAAGGCGTCGAGTTCCGCGCCGAGGATACCCCCGGCTTTTGGGAGCGCGGTGGCTATCACATGCTTGGCGACCCGTGGAAAGAGCAGCGTTACCGCTTCGGCGACGAAGAAGAGCGCGCGATTTGACGCCTGGCCCGCTTCCGGGCTATACTTCAGCCTATGGAAGCTGCGCCATTGCAACCCATCGCACCGTCGAGATTATCCGTCGGACTGCCGAAACCGACATCACTCTGCGCCTCGATCTGGACGGTGACGGCTCCTCCGACCTCGTTACCGGCGTCGGGGTTTTCGACCACATGCTCACCCATATCGCCCGGCACGGCCTGCTCGCGCTGAACGTGCGCTGCACCGGCGATTTGGGTGGACGATCACCATACGGTCGAGGATGTGGGTATCGTGCTGGGGCAGGCGCTGGCGGAGGTAGTGGGCGATAAGGCGGGCATGGTGCGCTACGGTGCGGCGACGATCCCGATGGACGAGGCGCTGGTGCTGTGCGCGCTGGATTTTTCAGGGCGCGGCGGGCTATACGCCGACTTCCAGTTCACCGACTACCGCATCGGCACGTTCGCCACCGAACTGGTCGAGGAGTTTTCCGGGCCGTCGCCGCGAATGCCGGAATCACGCTGCACCTGCGCCAGATCGCCGGGCGCAACGCCCACCATATCGCCGAGGCGGCATTCAAGGCGTTCGGGCGCGCGCTCGATGCGGCCACGCGCCTTGATCCGCGTGTCGGCGGCGTACCCTCCACCAAGGGAGTTCTGTGAGATGTCGATAGCGATTATCGACTATGGCGTCGGCAATCTGCGCTCGGTGCAGAAGGCGTTTGCCGCCGGGGGCACGACGCCCAGGTGACCAGCGACCCGGCGCGAATACGGGACGCCGAAAAAGGTGGTGCTGCCCGGTGTCGGCGCGTTCGGGGCGGCGATTGACACGCTGCGGGCGTCGGGGCTGGAAAGGGTGACGCTGGAGGCGGCGCACTCCGGGCGGCCTTTTCTGGGTATCTGCGTCGGCATGCAGCTTTTGTTTTCGCAAAGCGAGGAGATGGGCTGTCATCGCGGCCTGAACCTCATTCCGGGCCGCGTGCTGCGCTTCGATGAGCGGAATCTGGGACCGGCGGCGCGGGGGTAAAGGTGCCGCAGATCGGCTGGAACGCGCTTCGCTTTCCCACGCCCACGCCGCTTTTTGCCGGGCTGGAAAACGAGGCGATGGTCTATTTCGTCCACTCCTACTACTGCCGCCCCGACGCTTCCATGGCTGTGGCCGCCGAAACCGAGTTCATCGCGCCCTACTGCTCGGCGGTGGCGCGGGAAAACATCTACGGCGTCCAGTTTCACCCGGAAAAAAGCGGCGCTGTCGGCCTGCATATTCTCGACAACTTCGCGCGGATATAAAAATGCCCTTTGAAATCATTCCGGCTATTGACCTGCGGGGCGGCAAAGCGGTGCGGCTTCAGCGTGGCGCTTTTGAAACCGAAGCGCGCGTCGCGGAAGACCCGGTTAAAGTCGCCAGAAAGTTTCAGGACGAGGGGGCGACAAGGCTGCACGTCGTAGACCTGGACGGCGCGCGTATGGGGTCGCCCCAGAACGTGCCCGTCATTCGCCAGATACTGCGCCAGGTATCCATTCCCGTGCAGGTCGGTGGGGGACTGCGGACGGCGGAACTGGTGGAGCGGGTGGTGGATCTGGGCGCGGATCGCGTAATTGTCGGCACCTCGGCGGCGATTGATGCCGAGAACGCGGGCGAGATTCTGGCCCGGTTCGGCGAAAAGGTGGTTATCGGGGCGGATGCGCGGGATGGTTTTGTGGCCGTACAGGGCTGGATGCAGCGCACCGATGAGGCCGTGGAGGCATTCGGCAAACGGCTGGTGCAGATGGGCGCGCGCCGGTTTTTATTTACCGACATCGCCCGCGACGGCATGCTGGAAGGCGTTAACATCGAGGCGACGCGCGCCTTCGCCGAAGCCGTGGGCGTCCCGGTCATTGCGTCGGGCGGCGTCGCCGGGCCGGGCGATATTACCGCTCTAGTGCCCTTGCAACCATCCGGTGTGGAAGGGGTCATAGTAGGCAAGGCGCTGTACGCGGGCGCGCTGACCCTCGCGGACGCCCTGCGGCTCGCGGCCACGACGGCGGCGTAAGAAACGACGGAAAGGCAACAGCGTGGAAGTTTTCATCGGAATATCCATTATGATCGCGGTCTTTTCCGGCGGCGTTTCGCTCCATGAGTATGTGAAGCGTATGGGACAGGCAGGTTCCGGGAAAGACGCGAAGCGGATTCTGGAGGAGCTAAAGGCCCTGCGGGCCGAGATGGCCGAACTGCGGGAAAGCAGCGGGCGCGCCGGTGGGGCGGGCGGCGGAGCCAATCGCGACATCGTTTCGCGGCTCGACCGGCTCCAGGAAGAGATGACCGCCCTTCGGGATACGTCCACGCAGTTCGACATGAGCTTCGATGCCGCTCTCGACCGTCTGGAAAGCCGCATGGAGCGCGTCGAGGAGCGAACGAACAGCGCGGCGGCGGCAAATTCGACGACCGGAACTGCGGAAGCCCAGGTGCTGTCGCGTAAATAGAAAGGACGCAACCGTGGACGATATCGTCGGTCTCATCGGGGCCATTGGTTTATTCGGCTGGATTCCTATTGCCGTCTTCTTCAAGCACAAGATACGGCTGGAAGAACTCAAGCTGCACCGGCGCGCCGGCGACGATAACACGCTGCAAACGCTTCAGGAGCTTCGCCGCGAAGTGCAGGAGCTTCGGGAAACGAGCACCAAGTTCGATATGTCGTTCGATGCGTCGCTGTCCCGCCTGGAAGATCGCATGGAGCGTGTCGAGGAGCGGCAAAGCAGTGCCAGCGCTTCTTCTTCCGATTCGGCCACTGTCTCCGTGGGCCGCAAAATCTAATCATGGACCCTGATGTCATCATCCCGCTTTCCGTCGCCGCCAGCGTCGCGCTGACCGTTTTGTCGCCGGTGATGATCGTGCGCCTGATTCTGAAGCACCGCGAGAAGATGATCGCGATGAAATATCATCAGGGGGCCGCGCCGACACTTGCGGAGGAGGTGGCCGCCCTGCGCCAGGAAATCGCGGCGCTGCGGGAAACCACCACCAGATGCGACGTGACCTTCGACAATGCCATCGACCGCATGGAAGCGCGTCTGGAACAACTGGAGCGCGAGCAGCGGCGCAGCAGCGCCGCCGCCGCTGCGCCCGCAGGCGAAACAGACTCGGTGCCGCTGCGCCGCCATTAACCGTGAATCAGCAGCACCATCGCTAAATTGCTTCCGTCCCACTCATAGAACTCCGCTTCTCCCGTTTTAACCTGCCGCAGCGTGCCGTCACCCACCAGCGGACGCAGCGCCTGTTCCACCAGGGCCTCGGCAACACCCAGCGCCGCTGCCAGCTCCATTCCGGTTTTTCGCATCGCCCCACGCTCGAAGCGCGGTCGTGCCAGTTCCCGCAGCGCCCGCAGCGCCAGCGGACTGGTGACGAGCGGTGTCAGGCGCTTGATCATGGTCGTGATCTGCTCGTCCGAGGGTAAGTCTGCCGCCTCCAGCTTCGTGACCAGACTGTACCGGACGGAACTGCTTCCCTGCCCATCCGCGTTCGTATGCGCAATCACAAAGCCCGCCGCGATGCCCGCCGCCTTGTTCTTCTCGGCAAGTTCCTGCATCAGATTGTTTTTCAGTTCGTTTCCGAAGCGGTCCGCGAAGCTGCCTTCCTGCGACTTCGAGTCCTGTTTGCCCGCAATCACGGCTTTCAATGCGTCCACATCGCGCCGCAGGGCGTCTATCTGATCTTGTAGATCCTGGCTCATACCGTTTCTGGCTCCTTTAATCTATCTGTGTTGCGTGAAAAGCATCGCGGGGGACGGGCGTCCAGCGGTGTTCGGCGGCGGTGCGTGCCGCCGGGGGTGAATGCTCCTGAACGTCGCGCCGCTCCCAGAAGACGTGCTCCTGCCCCCTGATCTCCTCCGTGCGCGTAATAAGTACATCTATGTGTCTTGCCGGGGTTTCGCCTTCCGACCACACCTGGGCCATCACCCGACGCCGCAGACTTTCGGGCGGGGCAGGGCGCGGCATCTGCCGCAGGGCCGTTATCACCTGATGAAGCGCGTCGTCGTTTTCCGTCTCTTCGTTATCGCGAGGCATCATTCTTTCTCTTCCCGCAGCCAGTGCTGGGCCGCTGTTTTGAGCCGCTGGCGGGCGGAGGAAAGCCGCGATTTTACAGTTCCGAGTGGGCAGCCGGTGATCGCCGCGATCTCTTCATAGCGCAGCCCCTCCATGTCGCGCAGCAGCACGACTTCGCGCAGTGTCGGGGGCAGCGCGTCCAGAGCGGCAAGGAGAACCCGCTCCAGTTCGCGGCCCATCAGCATCGTCTGTGGGTCGGCGCGGCCCGGCTGTTCCGTCGCCACTGCTTCACCGGTTTCCCCGCAGGTCATGACGGCTGCGCGCCGCTGCTGCTGCTTGGTTACGTCCAGAACCAGCCGCCGCGCGATGGTGAATAAATACGTCCGCAGCGCCGCCGATGTGGGCCGATACGTTTGTCGCGCCCGCCAGAGCCGCAGGAAGCACTCCTGGGCGATGTCTTCGGTTAACGAGGCATCGCCGCCGGTCATTCGCAGAATGAAATAGTACACGGAACGCTGGTGGCGCTGGAAAAGCAGATCGAACGCCTCGGTGTCGCCGCGCGTCACTCGCTGCATCAGCGCCTCATCGGGCGTTTCGTTGTCCATCATCTTCGCTCGCTCACCCGGTTAAACGACGCGGCCCACGCAAAGTTCGTGTCCATACCGGCGGGTACAATAAAAGAATTATGTACCGACGTTCCTTCTCCGATGCGGGAGACAGCCGGAGTGTCGCGGTTACGCCGGGAGCGGGCCGGGCAGTGTTCTGGCGGCTGCTGCCCTACCTGAGACCGCACGGGCGCGCCATCGGCTTCGGCCTGTTCCTTCTCCTTATCTCCATTCCCGCGCAGAACTTCCATCCCATCGCCTGGAAAGTGATTGTGGACGAGGTTATCGGGCAGAGGCGTGCGGAGATACTGCTGCCCTGGGTCGGGCTGATGTTTGCGGTGCAGGCGGTCGGCTCCGTGCTGGGGGCGTGGCGCTCCAACTTGCTGGAAAAGGTCGGCCAGCGTCTGGTCTATGACCTGCGCAACGAGGTCTACAACAAACTTCAGCGCCAGTCCCTTTCCTATCACCACGAGAACCGCACCGGCGATCTTCAGGCGCGCACGATGGGCGACATCGACCAGTTACAGGAAGTGGCTGTTCAGGGGACGGATTCGGTCATCGCGAACGGCCTGAGCTTCCTTTATGTGGCCGGGGTGCTGCTGGTGCTGAACGTCAAGCTGGGAATCGCGACGCTGCTGCCGATCTTCCTGGTCTTCGTGCTGACCAAGTATTTCAATACGAAGGTAAAGACGCTGTACCGGGAGTCGCGCGACCGGCTCGGCGATGTGGGCGCGCGCCTTCAGGAGAATTTGACGGGCCTGCCGCTTATCAAAGCCTTTGCCCGTGAAGACTATGAGAGCGGACGCTTTCGCAAAGCGACCGACGTGCACCGGGCGCTTCAGTTCCGGGCAATCAACGCACGGACGGTTTTCTTTCCGTCCGTGCAGTTCGTCGGCTTTTTCAGCAACATCCTGTCTATCGGCTACGGTGCATGGCTGGTGCTTCAGGGGCAGTTCACGGTCGGCGGTCTGGTCGCCTATCGCGGCTACTGGTGGCCCCTTTTCGCGCCGATCAACCAGCTTGCCGCCGTGAATGAGATGCTTCAGCGAGCGCAGGCGGCGGGGTCGCGCGTTTTCGAGGTGCTGGATGCTCCCGAAGTCATCGCCGACGCCCCCGACGCCTCGGAACTGCACCTGACCGAGGGGCGTGTCGCCTTTGAAAACGTCTCCTTCGCCTACACGGATCGCAAGACGGTGCTGCAAAACGTCTCGTTCGCCGTGGAGCCGGGGCGGATGGTCGCGCTGGTGGGGCCGTCGGGCGCGGGCAAGACCACGGTGCTGAACCTGCTGCTGCGCTTTTACGAGCCGAACAGCGGCGCGATCCGTATCGATGGTCAGGACATTACCAAAGTGACACAGCGCAGCCTGCGCAGCCGCATGGCGATGGTGCCGCAGGAGCCGTTCCTGTTCAACGGGACGGTGCTGGACAATATCCGCTACGGCAATCCCGACGCGCCGATGGCCGATGTGGAAGCTGCCGCCCGCGCCGCCAACGCCCATGATTTTATCGCGGAACTGCCCGGCGGCTACGACACCGAGATCGGGGAGCGAGGCGTCAAGCTGTCCGGCGGGCAGCGCCAGCGAATCGCCATTGCCCGCGCCTTTCTGGCCGACCCGGCGATTCTCATTCTGGATGAACCGACCTCCTCGGTCGAGCCGGAATCCGAGTGGATCGTGCAGCAGTCCCTGGAGCGCCTGATGCGGGGCCGCACGACGTTCGTCACCAGCCACCGGCTGTCGCTCGTGCGCGGCGCGGATACGATTCTGGTCTTCGAGGAAGGGCGGCTTGTCCAGCAGGGCAGTCATGCCGAACTGCTGACATCCGGCGGCCTGTATGCGGCAATGTACGAGCTTCAGATGGGAGAGGGCAGCACCGCGCCGCGCGAGACAGGCGCCGCCGCAGCAGTCCCGTGAAATACACCTTCAGCATCGAAGATGACGGCAAGATCATCCTCGAAAGCCGCGCGGGCGAGTCGAACCGGCATATCGCGCTTAAAATACTTAGCTATCTGCTGTTCCGAAACGAGACAAACGGCCTGCCGCTTCGGATCGAGCAGGGGGTGGGGCAGCGGCACAAGCCGGACCTGGTGGCGACCGACCCGGAAACCGCGCAGGTGGTTTTGTGGATTGACTGCGGCCAGATCGAGGTAAAGCGCCTGGGCCGTATCGCCGCCGCCAATCCCGCCGCGCGTGTCGTCGTAGTCAAAGCGACCGGCGGCGAAGCGGCGCTGTACGCCCGCGCCGCCGCCCGCTTTCTGCCCGCCGTTAAACGCGCCGCCACGGTCAGCTACCTCGGCTTCGATGAGGATTTCGTGCCCGCTTTTCTTCACCACCTGCGCGGCAGAAATGACATTGCTTTGTCGCACAATAAGAGTTCGGCGGAAGTAACTCTCAACGAAGAACGGTTAACGTCTACAATGCACTGGTTCCTATCTAAAATATAAAAAGATTGCTCAAGTAAAACGGAAGCGAGGTTAGAGAGAGGCCCATGCGTCTGTTATTCTGCTCCGACCCCCTGGATGTGCGCAGGACGGATTCCGCTTATGAAGTAGAAGCTGCCGCTGCAAGGGAGCTTGGCATAGACATTTCCCTGATTAACTTTGAAGCTCTTGTCTATGACGAAGACGCGGGGAAAGCGATTCAAAGGGTAGCTCCACCGGATCATCCCTGTATGGGTGTTTTCCGGGGCTGGATGCTGACTCCGCATAGATACCGGCATCTTTACGAGGCGCTGGCTGAGCGCGGGATTGAACTTATCAACTCCCCGGACGCTTATCAACATTGTCACTATCTACCAGAATCGTATGCTGTGATAGAGCAGCATACACCCCGGTCTGTTTGGCTCTCTGCCAGCGGCGATGTTTCCACAGACTCTCTCATGGAGTTACTTCGTCCTTTTGGTTCGCAGCCGGTTATTGTCAAAGATTTCGTTAAATCCAGAAAGCACGAATGGAACGAAGCGTGTTTCATTCCTTCGGCTTCGAATAGAGAGGCTGTTGAGCGTGTCGTAGGTCGGTTTATGGAATTGCAGGGGGATGATTTGAACGGAGGTTTGGTGTTCCGGGAATTTATCGAGTTCGAGCAATTAACAGCCCATTCTCGGAGCGGGATACCACTCGCTAAAGAGTACCGCTTGTTTATCTTAGACGGCGAGCCTATCAGCACTACTGCCTATTGGGAAGAAGGAAGTTATGATGACGCTGCCCCCTCAAATGACGATTTTCGCACCGTCATGAAATCTGTCCGCAGTCGCTTCTTTACGATGGATGTAGCCCAGCGGCGAAGCGGGGAGTGGATAATCGTAGAACTCGGCGATGGTCAGGTCGCAGGACTGCCTGAGCGTGCTGATCCTACCGCTTTTTATCAAGCGCTGAAGGAACATGTAATGGGTAGGGAGGCAGCATAGGCAAACCGTATACATAACGCACTTGCCCTTCCCCCGTGATAAGGGGGAAGGGGTGGATTCATGCGGGCCTATTAGGAGGCTGAGGGGGCCTCTTTCACGGTGGCCGTGAAATCATGTTCGCCCTCATGGTCTGTCAGTATCTTCGCCAGTTTCTCCGGTTCCGTTTTGGCGGGATCAAACGAGATTCTCGCCTCTTTTGTCGGAATGTCGGTAGCGACTTCGGAAACGCCGTCCACTTTTGCGAGGACCTCTTTCACGGAGGCCACACAGCTTCCTCAGGTCATGCCCTCGACATTCAATACGACAGTCTTCAGATTCGCCGCCGCTGTGGACGACTGCGTCTGGGTCGGGGGCGTCTCCGCTGCCTGCTGCGTGCAACCGATAAGCAGCGCGCCCGCGCCGACTGTGGCGGTCACGGCCAGAGCGCCCCACGGAAATCCGTTTTTCATCGGGATTGTCCTTTTCCTGTTTTGAATTTGCCGGTAGTCCGGCATCAAACGCTTTATTATTACCCAGGTTGCCTATTATTGCGAAGACAGTAGGCCATCAACGTGTCAGAGCATACCAGGAATCGACCCCGATCATTCCTGAATAGTTCGCCTGCGCGGACACCGTCGCGCCCTGATAGGCCACTCCGAAATCCAACACCGCGTCGTTTCGTTCCAGCCGGAGCAGGTGACTGCTGTAGCGGACGAGTATGCCCTGGACGCGAATGCGGCGCATCAGCGCAGGCCAGATACTCGCGTCGTCTTTGGCACGCAGATTAGTCGTGTCCAGATGCCCGACAAAGATGCCGCCCGGCGCGAGCCGTGCGTACGCTGTTTCAAGAAAGCCAAGCTTATCGCCCAGGTAGTGCAGCCCATGAACACAGGTAATCAGGTCAACAGGGACGCCAGGATCAAAGTTCACTACATCCGCAGCGACAAAGCGCAGATTTTCACCGGCAGCGGGCGGGAACGCATCCCATAGGTCCGCACCGACAAGGCGGATATTTCGCCTGGAAGCCGTTGCCGCAAGCTGTTCGCTCGCTTCCCGCAGGGCGCGGCCTTCGCCGCAGCAGGCATCATACCAAACGGCCTGACCGGTTCTTCGCACCCGTTCTTCCAGCATTGGCAAAATAGACATTCGCAGTTCCCGCTCATAGGAGTTGACGCCTGACAGGCCACGCCCACGGTTCATGGCGGCATTGACAACCGTCTCGGAAGAAAGTAAATCGTTATTGTCGAGCATCCTATCTTTCCCTTCGTTGGGGTGAGCGACGCGGCAAGGAACCACTCCTTCCAGTGATACAATAACATTGTTATGTCCACGCCGCACGCCCCCGCCGCTTCATCCATCGCCATGACGCTTTCGCAGAAGCTGGAGAATCTGCCGACGAACCCCGGCTGCTATCTGTACAAGGATAAAGAGGGGACGATTATTTACGTCGGCAAGGCGGTGAACCTGCGCAACCGGGTCCGCTCTTATTTCCACAAGTCCGCCGATCACTCGCCCAAAACCAAGCGCCTTGTCGCCCAGATCGCCGACATGGAATGGATCGTCACCGACACCGAGCTTGAGGCGCTGATCTTAGAGTGCAATCTCATAAAAAAACACCGGCCCAAATACAACATCCGCCTGCGCGACGACAAGCACTACCCGTATCTTCAGCTCACTACCAGCGAGCCGTTCCCGCGCCTGCTGATCACGCGCCGCGTCAAGCAGGGCGACGGCAACAAATACTTCGGCCCCTTCACCAACTCGCATGCCGTCTATGAAACATCGCGCATGGTGTACCGGCTGTTTCCGCTCGTCACCTGCCGCAAATACTGGACGAATACGGAAAATCAGAAGCCCTGTCTGTACCACCACATGGGCCGCTGCCCCGAAGCCCCCTGCGCGAATCTGGCCGATAAGGGGCGCTACGGGCAGGCGGTCAAGGATGTAGAGCTTTTTCTGTCGGGCAGACAGGACAAGCTTATTAAAGATATGGAGCGGCAGATGGAGGCCGCCGCCGAGGATTTGCAGTTCGAGCGGGCCGCCAAGCTGCGCGACCAGATCAACTCGCTGCGCACGGTCGCCGAGCGGCAAAAGGTGGTCAATACGACGCAGGGCGACCAGGATGTGATTGCGGTTGTCAATGACGAGGCCGGGGCGTGCGTCCAGATGTTCTTTATTCGCGGCGGCAAGCTCATCGGTCAGGAGCATTTTCTCTTAGAAGGCGGCGAGGACGGTTTGGAAGAGGCGACTTCGGAGTTCGTCAAGCAGTATTACCAGGATGCTTCCTTCGTGCCGTCCGAGATTCTGCTGCCCGCGCATGTCGAAGAGATGGAGATCATGGAATCCTGGCTGCGTCAGAAAAAAGGGGCGAAGGTGACGATACAGGCCCCGAAGCAGGGCGAAAAGAAACGGCTTATCGAAATGGCCGCGACCAACGCCCGGCTTGCGCTCGACCAGATCAAGGCGCAGTCGGCGGCGGAGCAGGACCGGGCCGACACGGCGCTGCGGCAGCTTTCCGAGGCGCTGGATATGCCCGATAATCTGCTGACGCGCATCGAAGCGTATGACATCTCCAATGTCCAGGGGCGGCACGCTGTCGGCGGCATGATCGTCTTCGAGCGCGGCAAGCCCAAAAAGGCCGAATACCGCCGCTTCAAGATCGAGAACCCGTCCGGCGACCCGAACGACTTCGCGATGATGTACGAGGTGCTGACGCGCCGCTTCAGTCAGATGGCTGACGGAAACCCGAAGTTCACGCCCGAGCCTGACCTGATTCTGATTGACGGCGGCAAAGGGCAATTGAACGTGGCGCAGGACGCCATGAAGCAGTTCGGCTACGACTTTCCGATGATCGGGCTGGCGAAGCAGTTTGAGCTGGTGTTCGTGCCGGGCCGTGATGAACCCATTGAACTGCCGCGCAACTCCCCGGCGCTTTTCCTGCTCCAGCGCGTCCGCGACGAGGTACACCGCTTCGCCATCACCTACCATCGCGCCGTGCGGGGCCGCGCCGCGCAGATGTCGGTGCTGGACGAGATACCCGGCATCGGTCCCACGCGCCGCCGCGCCCTGCTGAAGTTCTTCGGCTCCGTGGAAAAGATGCGCCAGGCATCCGCCGCCGACCTCGCCAAAGCGCCCGGCATGAACAGCAAGGTCGCTCAGGAACTGCACGATTACCTGCGCGCCTCTGGCGCCACTGCCGGAACTCCGTCAAAAGCATAAAATCAGAAGGGCCGCCTGCTCAGCAGGCGGCCCTTGAAATACGCCGATGCAGCTACTACTTTGTCGCGTCGTGTACCGCTTTTTTACGTCACCGAAGGTTTCCTGGGCCTTGCCTTCCACCTTCTTGGCCTTGCCCGCCAGGTCATCGCTGGGATCATCGGTCAGGTCGCCCTTGGCGTCCCGAACCGCGCCCTCGGCCTGCTTCACCTTACCCTTCACCTGGTCATCGTTCACACTCATAACGGAAGTACCTCCTTCGTGCGAATTTTTACCATAAATGAAATACCCGCAGATGGGCATACGAAACCTTTTACTCGTCTCGTCGCCGCACGAAACGTCGGCTAAACGACGTGCATTCTTGATGCCGTTATATTGATGCTGTGTTGCGGTTTTATGTTTTCGGCAGAGCGCCTCGCTTCACCGGCGCGAGCATCCCGGCTGTAGCGCAGGTAGACGCTGGCGAAGCCCGACGACGGAACCGGTTACGTTCACGTTCGGTGCAAACGATGGTTAGACCGCTCGCGCTTCTTATCCAGTAGAGACATGTGTGAAACACTTTTTGGTTCTTGCGAAAACTGCCCACAAGGGCCAAGTCTTGCGGCATTGACAACGTCTTGACGCCTTGCTGAATCTTATGTGGCGTCACGACAATGACCCCTGCCCAAGTTCGTTGGGGTGAGCGTAACCACCCGTGCGGCAAGGAATGGTCCACATCCATGCGCCTACTATGAGAGGATACAAAGGTAGCCCAAGAAGCGGCTACAGAAGCCTGCATGAAGAACTTCACCGCCCCAGAAACGCCGGCTCCCTTTATCGCGAAGTCGAGAGCGTTGATGGAATTGGTACTCATGCTGAACACACCGCCCCACCAACGCCAGCCCGACCAGCGCGTGTAGTTAGCCCGGGTTTGCCCTGTCAGGACTACGTTGAAGTTTTCGTCGAAGCGCGCCTCACCTGCTTCGACCAAAGAGTTCGTTTTCGCCAATACTGACTCGGCGAATTCTTTGGCTTCTGTACTCACTCGCCGCGCGTGTAGCTGAGGGCTTCAGGGCCAACGTACCCCCTGGCTGAAGTATGGAGTGGATTGACTTCAGCAACCAACTTCCGAGCTTGACGGTTCGCCTTATTGAGGGCGAGTGAACGGGCTTGGTCAGGTGACAAGCTATCGTCACCTCCGGTTGCCCTGCTACCCGCACCACAGCCTGAGCGCCGAACGTGCCTACCAGCGCAACAGCACCACCAAGAAGGGTCTTGTGTAGCGAGTTCCAGCGCTTGCCGTCGGGAGGAGTAGGTCACGGAGTTTCACAGGCTCTTCGCCCTCGGCAACTCGGTTTTTGAACTGTTTCGTCACAGTGGTTTATCCTTCATAGCGATGACAGTGGATGCGTCTGAAGAAGCCACATCGCCGAGGTTGACGCTTCCGCGCGGCGACCGGTCGTCCTTTCGTCAACCTGGTTCGTTTTTGCCAAACCAGCGCGGAAAACCAGAAGCCCTGTCTGAATAGCCACCACATGGGCCGCATAGCGCGTAAGCCGGACTGCCTCCGGCCAGAATCCATGGCGCAGGATGGCATGGTGGTCACGGGCACGGCATAGTTCTGGATGGTGCTTTTCTGGCGCTGGCAGAGTAGCAAGATCGGACATGGCTCTACTCCTATTACTTGCCCCGGAAATATTGGCTCCCGTAGGCTGCACCCATTATAACAAGCGACCGCCTGCTTGCCACTACCCGGCAAGGTGCGCGCTACCCGAACGGGTAGTTTATCAACGCGGGGCGCACGAGTCGTGGCCCACTGCCCGGCCTCGGTGCGGTTTTTGACACCCAGGGCATACAGTTTTTTGTGATTGCGGTTGTCAATGACGAAGCCGCTGGGCGATGGCGTCCAGGATGTTCTTGAGGCCAGCAGGCAGAATCTCGGCTCGGTTCGGTCAGAATTTTCTCTTAGAAGGGCGGCGGGGGCGGAAACGGTTTGGAAGAGGCGACTGCGGCGCAGGGGAAGCTGATTGGCCTCGGTCTGGCAGTATTACCAGCGCGGCACAGGCCTTCGTGCCGTCGCAAGAGGAGCAAGCAAGGGGCAGCAGGGGCGGAGAGATGGAGATCCTGGGTAAACTGCTTGAGTATCTGCACGAACGCATCCGAAAAAGGGGCTGCTTGCGTTCCGCCACTTTGGCCTCGAAGCAGGGCGAAGTGAAGCGCCTTATCGAGATGGGGCGACCAACGCCCGGCGCGCTCGGCCAGATCAAGGCGCAAGTCGGTCGTCGTAGACCTCCGCCTGGACAAGGCACCGAGAACACCCCCAGGGGCGCGCTTTCCGTCGGCGGCGTCGGCGCGCAGCGGATAATCTGCTGAGCGCGCATTGCTGCGTATGACAAGCCGAATGTCCCGTGATGCGTGGACGTATTCTGTCGGTTGAGCACGAACGGGGCTTCGAGCGCACTACCCAAAAAGGCCCAGTGGAACCGTACCGCCGTAGGCCTGGTCATCGAAATTATAGGAAAAGAGAGCGTGCCGTCCCGGGACCCGAACGACTTCGCGATGATGTACGGGGTGAAGCGTTGTGCCGTTCGATGGCTGACGGAAAGCCGGTACGGGTCGCCCGAACGGCTACGGTGATCTGTCGATCCGCTTCTATGACGGCGGCAAAGGGCGCGTGAGCGTGGCAGCCCTCGTGTGTTCCATGAAAAGCAGTTCGGCTAAGACCAAGCGGATTATCGGGCTGGCCGGCAGGTTACAATAAGCTGGTGTTCGTGTCCAGGTGTCGCGAATGAACCGCATTGAACTGCCGCGCAACTCCCCGGCGCTTTTCCTGCTCCAGCGCGTTTCCACGACCGCCGGTTCGACAACGTATTTCGGTCTATAATCGAGCACGAATGGCAGGTGGTCATGAACAACGCGGCAACGCTCTCAATGGTGGTCGAGGATACAA
This sequence comes from Armatimonadaceae bacterium, assembly GCA_030447685.1. Classification (GTDB taxonomy): domain Bacteria; phylum Armatimonadota; class Armatimonadia; order Armatimonadales; family Armatimonadaceae; genus JAUJOK01. The sequence goes on along the minus strand of JAUJOK010000004.1, from coordinate 11,954 downwards.
AGCGTGCGCCGCTCGATCAGATGGTCGGGATCGCTCAGGTGGTGTTCATTACGGAGTGGTTCGTTCAGTGGGTGAAGACGACTCCCGCGCCGTGGGCCAATGCACATGCCGCCCGACCGCTGCCCGACAGTTCATGGCCCCTCCTCGGACTGGAAGGCGTAGGGAAGGCGAACGCTCAGGACGGCGTCAATGTTCTCGTCACCCGCTGGGAAACGACCCATTCCCTGCTCCCCGAAGATGAACATCGTGTCCGCGAGTATCTCAGCCGACAATTTGTGACCTATCGCCAGGGCTATAACTTCAAAGAAATCCTCCTGGAAGCAAATGGAGAGGTTGCACGGCGGCGGGCGCTGAACACAGGTTTTCGCGTTCGCAACGATTATGCCGCCTTTTTTCACGACAACCCTACTTCAGTGCCGCAGGATAAGCGTCCCTGCCTGCTGGGCCTCACGCGCGAGGAGGCGCTGGCAGACGAAGGAAGTTTCGCCAGCCATGTGTTCGCTTATACGCCGCCGCGCTTCTTTTTCAAGCCGCACGAGCAGGACCTGCTTCTGCGGGCGTTGATGGGCGCGACGGATGAGGAGATCGCTCCGCTTCTTGAGGTAACGCCCAGCGCCCTGAAGAAGCGGTGGCTCGGTATCTTCGCGCGGGTCGCGGAAGTGGACCCCGGCCTGCTGCCGGACGCCGCGCCGGGGGGAGGGCGCGGTGCGGAAAAGCGGACGACACTGCTGCGCTACCTGCGCGATCACCGGGAGGAACTGCGCCCGATACAGTCTTCCCCGGAGCGGAAAGAGGCCGGCAGAAGGCAGCACCGGGTTAATGCCTGAGCCGAGCTTTTTGCGCGCCGTGCTATAATGAACCGGAGGGGTTGACAACGTGCGCGTATTACTGCGATGGGCCATCGGTGCGGCGGCGCTGTATGTTACCGTGCTGTTGGGACAGCAACTGGGCCTGAAGATGGCGATCACGGATGTCGGCGGGGCGTTCCTTGCCGTGCTCTTGCTCACGCTCGTCAACGCCTTTATTCGGCCCGTGCTCAAGCTGGTGACACTGCCGCTGAACTGTCTGACACTGGGGCTTTTCGGTTTTATCGTCAATGCATTGATGTTCTGGCTGGTCGGCAGTCTGAACCTGGGTCTGAAAGTGGATGGGTTCTGGGCAGCGCTGTTCGGGTCGGTCGTACTCAGCGTTATCTCCGGTATCCTGAACACGGCCATTGTGGAACGCGGCGAGGCGAGGCGATAGCGTGGAAGGCAGTGGACAGTTAATCGTTTTGACCGGCATGAGCGGCGCGGGCAAGCAGCTTGCCGCCCGGTTCTTCGAGGATATGGGTTGGCGCGTCATAGACAACCTGCCGCCGCGTCTGCTGCCGGACCTGGCGATGGGAGAACTGGCCGCGTGCCGCGAAATAGGAGACCAGAGTCCTTCCGTTCCCCCGCGCCTGTGCGTGATTGCGGATGTGCGGGCAGGGAAGGACTTTGCGGGCTTGCTCCCGGCGCTCGATACGCTGCGCGACCGCGATATGCCTGCCGTGCTGGTATTTCTGGATGCTACCGATGAGGCGCTGGTGCAGCGATTCAAGGAGACGCGCCGGACGCACCCGCTGTTCCTTGCCCACGGCGGCATTCTTCCCGCGCTGAGCGCCGAGCGGGAGACTCTGGTATCCGTCAAGGCGCGGGCGGATAAGGTAATAGATACCAGCGATCTTGCTCCCAGCGATCTGCGGACGCAGATTCTGGAGCTTTGGGGCCAGCCGGAGCAGCGGCGACATCCGCTTACCGTTACCGTCACCTCGTTCGGCTTCAAGCATGGCCTGCCGCTGGATGCCGACCTGATTTTCGACGTTCGTTTTTTGCGCAACCCGCACTATGTGGACGCACTGCGCCCCTGCGACGGGCGGGACGAGGCGGTGCAGCGGTATGTGATGGACGATGACCGAACAGGCTGCTTTCTGGAACGGCTGTACGACATGGTGGGCTGGTCCCTGCCGCAGTATGTCGATGAAGGGAAGGCGTATCTGACCGTCGGTATCGGCTGCACGGGCGGCAAGCACCGCTCCGTCGTTATCACCGAAAAACTGGTTCGTTTTCTGCAAAATCGCGGTTACCCGGTAATCATGCAGCATCGCGACATCGGGAGATTTTGAACCTATGGCGATCCAGCCGCGTTCCCGCAAGCCCCACGCCCCCCCGCTGACGCTCTCTGCCATGGAAGCAGCGCCGTCGCCGCCGCCCGCGCCCCGCATGCCGCGCGGCCTGAAGTGGCTGTACCCCGGCATGCGTGTCAAGCGATGGCTCCTGCTCATTCCCGTGGGCCTGTCTCTGGGTATCCTGGGCGTCATGGTGCTGGCCCAGTGGAAGATGATGGAGACTATCTATGAGCGGCTGGCCGCCGTCGTGCAGCGCCTTTTGAACATGCCGCTGGATATTCCCCTGGTGTTCATCCCGCTGGGTCTGCTTCTGCTATTCTCCGGTCTTGCCGTCATCGCTGCCGCCATGATCGGTCTCAACCGCTCGATTCTCAGTGTGATTTCGCCGGAACATCTGGACGAGCTGCCCGATGTGCTTCACCGCAATATCTCGCTGGGGCGTGGGGCGCGCATTGTTGTCATCGGGGGCGGTACGGGGCTATCCACCATGCTGCGCGGTCTGAAAAAGCACTCGTCCAACCTGACGGCGGTGGTGACGATGACCGACGACGGCGGCTCGTCGGGCTTATTGCAGCGGCAGTTGGGCGGAATGCTGCCCCCCGGCGATATTCGCAACTGTCTGGTGGCCCTGGCCGATGCCGAACCGCTGATGCAGGAGTTGTTCCAATACCGTTTCACCACTAAAGACAACAAAGACGGCCTTTCCGGCCATTCATTCGGGAACCTGCTTATCGCCGCGATGGCCGACATTACCGGCGATTTCGAGCGCGCGGTCGAGGAGACATCGAACATTCTGGCGATACGTGGGCGGGTGCTGCCTTCCACGGTCGAAAATGTCGTTCTGGTGGGCGAGATGGAGGACGGGGGGGAGATCACCGGCGAGACCAACATCGCCCATGCTTCCGACCGCATCCAGCGTATCAAGCTTTGCCCGGACAGCCCGAAACCGCTGCCCGAGGTTCTGGAGGCGATCCGCGAGGCCGACGTTATCGTTATGGGGCCGGGCAGTGTCTTCACCTCGGTTATCCCGAACCTGCTGGTACACGAGATCAGCACGGCGGTCGCCGCCGCAAAGGCGGTCAAGGTCTATGTCTGCAATGTGATGACCCAGCCCGGCGAAACCGACGGCTACGCCGCCTCCGACCATCTGCGCGCGGTGGAGCGTCATGCCGGGCGGCGCGTCTTCGACTATGTGCTGGTGAACAAGGCCACGCCATCAGAAGACCTGATGGCCCGCTACCGCAAAACCGGGGCGGAACTGGTGACGGCGGACACGGATAAGATCGCCGCACTCGGCTATAAAGCCATCGTCGGTTCGTTCATCTCCGAAAGCGCCGTTGTCCGGCACGACCCCGACAAACTGGCCCAGGCGATCCTGCGCCTTGTCGACCGCTCGCTCTTCGCGCGCTGACCGCCCGCCTGCTCGCCTGCTCGCCTGCTTTCCCTGGCACAGTTCCTGCATTCCCTTCCTTCATCCGCCCCCGACAAAGGTAAACCTGCTTCACGGCAGGGGCGCAAAGCCGACGGGTTTTGGAGCGGTTGAGAGTTGAACGTTGAGAGTTGAGAGTGAAGAACGAAACTTCTTTACGCTCAACCCTCATCCCTCAACCCTCAACTGCCTCCAAGACAGCCGGGCTGCCGAAAGGGCGACGAGGAATAAGACGCAAACACGCCGCTTCGGGCGCATCTTTCTCCTCGCTCCCCCTCGTCGGGCCGGATAGGCTGCCGCTTTTACGCGTTTTTACCTAAAGAACGGCAGGCGGGCACCCGAAATTTAACCCGTGTGACCCGAAGAATCCTTTGCAATCGACCGGGCAAACCATCGCGAAAGGGTGAGACGCAAAGCCACGGGCCTAAGCAGGAAAGGGACGAGACCCTTTCTTGTAGGGCAGCCGGGTTGCCGAAGTTGCGATGCGAGGGGAAGATTAATGTTTCGTAATCCGTGGTTCCGTGCGGTACATCCCAATCCTTTTACGCGGCGACGCAGGGCGCGGCGCGGCGGCGTTCTTCTCGAAGCGATGCTCGGGATGATGGTCGCTTCGTTTATTACCGTGTCCGGCTTATCGCTGATGGTCAGCGCCTCCTCGGTGTCCGACGGGGCGAAACAGTCAACTATCGCCTACAATATCGCGCGCCAGCAGATCGAAAACATGCGCTCGCTGCGCGGCGCTCAGATGGCGAACGTGACGAACCAGGCGCTGACGCTGCCGGAGCTTGCCCAGCTTAACGGCGGCGCGGGAACCCTGACCGTGCAGACCTATCGCGATACGGTAAAGCGGGTTTCGGTAACGATAAACTGGCGTGCCGGGCAGAACCGGCAGCCGCGCACCATGACGGTTACGACATTGATGGCTCCGGGAGGAGTGACGAAATGAGAAACCTCCGTTCCTTCCCACGCCACAGGGCGCGTTGCGGGGCCACCCTGATCGATATGCTGGCCGGTCTGTTCGTGCTGGGCCTGGTTTCGACGATGATGCTTGGGCTGACGAGCGCGACGTCTCGCACCACCGACCGGCGCAATACGGAAAACAACCTGGGTATTCAGGCGCGCACGGCAATGGACGAGGTGCTGCGCGAGGTACGCTCCGGCGACGAGATCATCGCCGGAATTGACATCGGCGCAAACAAGTTTAAGACCACTGACGACCAGATCACGATCCACGCCCCCGGCTTCGATCCGGCCAGTACGCGGGTACTGCTGCCGGGCGTCTTCGACCTGGTGAACTTGGAGCATGACTCCGCAAATAGAACCCTGGTTCAAACTACCGTCGTGGGCGTCGGCTCGAAGCGCCCGGTGCGCAAGGACTTCGTCCTCGCCAAAAATGTGGAAGACGTCGTCTTCACTTATTATGTGCGGGACAGGTTTGAGGGCACCGGGACAGCTACCTTTGTGCTCAACGCGCGCCCTTCGGATACGTCGGCGGTAAAGGCGTATGTGAATGGCGCACCCGCGACCGTGACCTATATTCCCAGCTCGCCGACCGGAACCGTCTCCATCAGCCCGGCTCCCCCCAGCGGCGTAGACGTGCAGTGCGTCTACACGGTCAGCCATAACCAGAGCGGCGGCGCGTGGCTGGGCATGGTCAGCCGCGTGGACGTAACGCTGACCTTTTCCGATATGGCCGGGCTGGCGACACGGACGGTGACGCTGACCGGCAGCGGACGGGTACGCAATTGGCCGGACTGAGCAGGCGATTTATCGTGGAGAAGGGAAGAGAAGAACTGATGACGACGCCGAAGAGACGCTTGCGCCGCAACGGTGGGATGACGCTCGCCAGCGTGCTTGTGCTGATGCTGGTGGTGGCGGTGGCCCTGATGGCGCTGACGAACTTTTCCGTCACCGCCGCGCGCATGTCGGTTCCCAACCGCGAACGGGCGTCCGCGCTGTCGCTGGCCGAGGCAGGCGTGGACGATACGGTGGACCGTCTGCGGGCCAACAGCGCCTACAACGTCACGGGCGCAGTGACGACCGTTACCAATGCCGACGGAACTACGGCGGGCACCTTTACCGTTACCACGAAACACTACCCGCCCAACGAGGTGGACATTTTTTCGGACGGGCAGACGCCGGGAACCGCGCCCATCGGCCAGACTTCTAAGGTCTATGCCCGCGTCCATATCACCGGTGACCCGCGCGCGGCCATCCTTTCCAACGGCGACGTTAGCATGGCAAGTGCGGCCCGGGTAAAGACCTCTCCGGAAGGTGGCGGCTACGCCCATGTGCGCGCTAATGACGATGTCACGATGGCACCGGATAACTTCGTGGATGGGCGCGTGTCCGCTGTGGATAGCGTTTCCAATGTCAAGTGCTCGGATCCGCTGTTTCCCAAGGGGCAGGCAAATGCCGCCCCGATCCCGTTCCCCACGCAGACCGAGATCAACGCCTGGAAGACGCAGTGGATTTCCGAGGCCACGGCAGGCGGAACAACTACTGGCCTCATCGAAACCACCCGGACGATTACCGCGCCCGAGTATATCAGCGGCGACATTGCTCTCAAGCCCAGCGAAACCCTGACCATTACCGGCAGCGGGACGGTCTACGTGACCGGAAATGTCTTGATACGAGGTAAACTGGTGATCTCCCCAGATGTTACTCTGGTGGTTGCCGGTACGTTCACTATGGCCAGCGCTTCCGATGCAAGTTTAGCCTCCGGCAGCTCTACCTCCGGCAGTGATACCGGAAGTCGGGCCTCGCTGATGGTATTGTCAACGAATCTTACTTCGGCAATCAGCATATCGGCAAAGGCGCAATGCAACGCCTTCTCCACGCTGTACGCGGTCAACGGCGGCATGGACTGCTATGGAGGCGCTACCGTAAGCGGACAGTTGAAAGCGGGCGGGGCCGGCGCGACCGTCACGCTCCGGGGCGGCTTTACCTTGAGCTACCCGAGCAGCATGGGCAGATACGTCGGCAATCCCAGCGTGGTCGATTGGGTGGAACTGCCAGCGCCGTAAGTGGCGCTACGGGAAACGGATGAGCGCGCCTGCGGGAACCCGGTTCACGGCCTCCCGCAGGCGCGCCGTTTCGTTTGCATTGCCCGGCTTTTCCAGCAGCGCGAACATATTCTTCTTGTACGCCTCGACGCCGGGCTGGTCGAACGGGTTCACCCCCATCAGATAGCCGGAAATCGGGCAGGCGCGCTCGAAGAAGTACAGCAGGAACCCCAGCGTAAAGGCATCCAGGCGCGGCAGCCGCAGTGTCAGGTTCGGGACGCCGCCTTCACGGTGGGCGAGCGCGGTCGCCTGATACGCCGCCTGGTTGATCTCGGTCAGCGGGCGGCCCGCCAAGTAGCCCAATTCGTCCGCATTGTCGCCTTCCGGCAGGGGCAGCGGCGGCTCGTCCGCGCCCTCCACCCATAGAAACGTCTCCGCGAGATGACGGCGGCCCTGCTGCACGTACTGGCCCAGCGAATGCAGGTCGGTGGTATATTCGGCGGACGAGGGATACAGGGCCATGTGATCCTTGCCCTCGGATTCGCCGAACAACTGCTTCCACCACTCCAGCAGGTAGTGCAGGCGCGGCTCGAACGACGCCAGAATCTCCACCGCAAAGCCCTGGCTGTACAGCAGGTTGCGCGCAGCGGCGTAAAACAGGATCGGATTACGTCGCGGGTCCGGCTCCGCTGCCGCTTCCGCGCAGGCCGCCGCCCCGGCGCGCAGGGCGCGGATATCTATTCCCGCGTAGGCTATAGGCAGCAGACCCACCGGCGACAGCACCGAATAGCGTCCCCCCACATCATCGGCGATAGGCAATGTTCGATATCCGCGCTCGCCCGCGAACGTCCGCAGCGCCCCTTTCTTCGCATCTGTGGTGGCGACAATCCGCTTTTTTGCTTCTTCCGCGCCCACTGTCTGCCGCTCCACCAGCGCGCGAAGAAGGCGGAAAGCCACTGCCGGTTCCGTGGTCGTGCCCGATTTGGAGACGACGTTCAGCGCGACCCGCTTCCCCTCCAACGACTGAAGCAGATCCGCATGGTAGCGCGCGGAAAGGTTCTGCCCGGCGTAAAGTACCGGCGGCGCACCTTGTGCCGTTTGCAGCGCCTCGATAACCGCGCGCGCGCCCAGATACGACCCGCCGATACCGATGACGACCAGAGTATCAGAGTTTTCGCGCAGGTCGGCGGCAATATCCTCGATGTCGGTGAGCGTCTTCTCGTCTACCATCGCCGTCGGGTCGAGCCATCCGCGAAAATCGGCTCCGGCCCCCGTGCCATTCCGCAGCGTTTCCTGCGCTCCGGCCAGGCGCGCGGTCTGCGCGGCCACCATCTCCGGCGTCACATTGGGCGCCAGGTGCGCGGCATCCAGGGTAATCGGCAGTGTGGTATCTGGTTCGGGCATAACAGTCTTTTTCCTTGACGGGATATTTAGCGTAAAGAAACGCGCTACCTGGCCGAAGTCCGCCGCCGTTCCGCCTGGCTTGGTTCTGCGCCGAGATAGGCCCAACCGGGCGGGGCGGCCCCGCGTTTGTCCACCAGACGTATTTCGACGCCTTCGGGCAGGGTCTGAAGCCGCACCTGAACCGGCAGGACGATCTGATCACGGCGGAATACCCGGCGAAGAAGCTGCATCTGCTGGTCATTGGCCACTGTGAGTTTGGCCCCGGCGGGCGTCAGAGCCGCCTGACGCTGCGCGGGCGGGAGCGTGCCGATCAGGCGCAGGGGATTGGCATTGAACGGGGCCAGTGGCCCGCTGATGCCCAGAACCGTCTGTACCGTGGAAAGCTGCCGGTCGGAAAGGCGCACCATTTCCAGCAGGTCGGAAAGCGCGAAGCGCCCGCGTACTCTGCGGGCGTTCGTCCACCGGTCCAGCAGCGGCTGGGGCACGTCGGCGGCCCGCGCCTCTGCCCACCGCTTGCTCCATACCAGATAGTCCCCGCCGACCCGACGCCAGTCATAGCCGAAATCCTGGCACAGGCGGGAAAGCAGGTATTCGGGCTTGCCGCGCGTGAAGCGCAGGGCGCGCGGCTTTTCCGGAAATATCTCGGCGTAAATCGGTATCCCGGCCTGGCGGGCAAGCAGGTTCAGGGCTTCCGGCAGCGAAACCGAGCGGGCAGTCAGCGTCCGGTCGAGATCAATCGGCGGTCGGTCTTCCCGCTGCTGCGCCTCTTCCAGAGCGTCCTCGTCCCACGGGCGCGACAGCACATCCAGCGTGTCCAGCGCGATACCATGGGGATAGGAGCGGGGGAAGCCGGATCGGAAGGAAAGGGTGACGCGATAGCCGCCCTCTTCGGTGGTATCGGAGCCGAAGCGCAGGACCGCGCCGGTGGGCAGGGCAGCGCTGTCGCGGCTTTCGGGCAAGGATACCTTTCCTGGCTGCTCCTGGGTGGCCTGCCGCATCCGGGCGACGGCGGCAGGCGACGGGGAGAAGTTCGGCAGTTCCACGCGGCCCTTCGTCACCAGCGCCGTCAATTGCTCATCCGTCAGAGACGCGACCGCCTCGCCGACCGGCCCCAGAATGCCCTCGGTCAGGCTTTCGTTCTGCGCCAGGTACTCATGAACGAGCGGGTTGCTGCTTCGAAACTCCGCGCGCCGCTGGGGGGGAAGGTTGGCGTAGTCGCGCAGTTCGCGAAGCCAGCGGGCAGCGGCGGTCAGGGGATAGCTTCGCAGAGCCTCTTCTTCGTGGACCCCGGCGGGAGTCGGACGCAGGATGTAGCGTGGCGCGCGGTTCTTTTCCTGAAGACGTTCCCAGACGCTGCTGCTTCCCGGCAGCCGCCCGTGGCCGAAAAGGTCCTGAAGGCGCGCCATGAAGGTTCCCAGCGGCTGCGCGCCAGTGTGGAGCGAAACCCGGAACTCGCCCAGTTCCGGAGCAGCGCGCAGATCCGCGCCGCACTGCCGGGAAACAGCGGCAAGAATGACCCGCAGGGGGCGGCCCTTGGCCTCGACAGTGACGATGGCCTGAAGCGCGGGATCGGTCACCATCCAGCGGGGTCTCTGCTGCTGTGGTTCGGGCGGCGCGGCGCGGGGGGACGGCGCCTGGGCGAAGCTCATGCGGCTGTTAACCACCGCTGCCGCCAGCAGAACATAAATAACACGGATAAGCCGGTTCATGGTGGATTGCTTCCTGCGCGGTTCTATGTGGGCAGTTTCCACGGCGCGCGGTACTGCGGCGTGATCAGGCGATTGGCTTCTTTGTCCCCGACCACTTCGAACTTCTCCGCATCCCAGTGCAGTTTGCGCCCGGTTTGCAAAGCGGTATGCGCCAGATTCAGCGCGACATGAAGCGGCAGATGCGCCTCAAACGAACAGGACGGCTGTTTGCGCGACTTGACCGCATCCAGAAACTCCCGCTCGTGGCCCGGCGAGGGCGGCGCGGCGACCGGATATGCTTTATCTTCCACCGGCTTGCCTTGCTTGTCCAGCACCTGACACAGGCCGTAGTTGGCGAGCAGGGTGGCGTCCTTGCCATGGAAGACGATTCCCAGCTTGCGCCCGCTGCCCGGCCCGCCGACCCCGAACGGGAAACTGCTCGCCTGCATCAGGCTCCAGGTCATGATTTTATCCGGCCACTCCCAGATCACGTCCATCGTGTCCGGCACGTCGGCGATGCTGTTCGTGGCGAAACGCCCGCCGGACGCGGAAACGGCGGTCGGCTGCGGCAGGTCGAGCGCCCAGAACGGCAGATCGACGATGTGCGGCCCCAGTTCGTGCAGCCAGCTATCCACATAGTCTTTGAAATAGCGGTGCATTCCATCGCGGAACCGCCCGATATTGAACGGCACCTGGGGAGCGGGACCGAGCCACATGTTCCAGTCCAGACCTTCCGGCGGGGCGGTGTCCGGCGGCATGCCCAACCCTTCCGAATCATCGTTCATGGAGCAGAAATTACGGACGGCGGTAATCTGACCGAGCGCGCCGGAGCGGACGACATCGACGCACTTATGATAGTTTTCCGTGGCGTGAATCTGGGTTCCCACCTGGGTAATCCGCCCGTGTTTCTTCGCGGCCTCAGCCATCGCCCGCGCCTCGGCGGGGAAGCGGGACATCGGCTTCTCGCAGTAGACATCCTTCCCCGCCTGGCAGGCAAGGATGGAGATGATCGCGTGCCACTGCGGCGGCGTGCAGACAACGACGGCATCGATGTCCTTCTGCGCCAGCAGGTCGCGGAAATCGTGGTAGCCTCTGGCCTTGCCCCCGGTCTTGGCGACAGCGCGCTCGACATAGGGCGCGTGCACATCGCAGACCGCTCCGATCTCGACATCGGGGTGCTTGCCGAACCAATCTATATGGGTGTTGTAACCACGACTCCCGACACCAATTATGCCTACGACAATTTTATCGTTTTCCCCCACGGCACGTCCCTTTCTGGAATCCTGCGCACGCGGCGCTTCCTGCGGCCATGCATTGTTCCGGCCAAGAAGCCCCGCCGCTGCGGCTGCTTCTCCTGTCATTTTAAGAAGGCGGCGGCGTGTTATTTCCACAATCCTGTCCTTCCCGATGTCGCGGGGGGCGAGCCTTCCCCACAACTATCTCCGCTCGGTCACTTCGCCGAAGATACCGCCGGTTCCTGCCCGGCATCATAATAGGGACGCACGTCCACGGCGCGCATCCCGGCGCGATGGGCGGCGAGCAGACCGGCGGGCGAGTCCTCATACACGATGCAGCTTTCCGCCGGCACGCCCAGACGCCGGGCCGCCAGCAGAAAAATATCCGGCGCGGGCTTGCCCTGTTCGTAGTCTTCGGCGGCGACCACCGTTTCAAAAAAGGCGCGCAGGTTCAGTATCCGTAAAGTCTCCTCGACCACCAGGCCCATCCCCCCCGACGCCACGGCCAGGGGGCAGCGCCGCTCGTGCAGACGGTGCACCTCGGCGACAATGGCGGCGATGGGGCCGACCTGCGGAATCAGTAAACGGTACGTTTCTTCTTTGGCATGGGCGATGGCATCCGGGTCCAGCGCGCAGCCGTACTTTTCATTCAGCCGCACCGCAATCTCGCGGGCGGTGACGCCGCCCCAGGCGTAAAAAAGTTCTTCGGGAAAAGGGCAGCCGGTGGGCGCGAGCGTCTCCGACCAGGCCCGGAAGTGCAGCGGCATCGTGTCGGCCAGCGTGCCGTCACAGTCGAAGATCGCTCCTCCCGGCACGAAATCATAAGGCAGCGTGACCAGATGCTCGGTCGCCGCCTCGGCGGCGTTGTCGGTTTGATTCATGAAGCCAGTGTAACCCACACCGGCGGGTTACGACAACCGATACTCCGCGCCCCGTCCATTGACCCCGTCCCTGAAGGAACGGGCTGTTTCAGGAAGAAAAGCCCCATGATGCACTTTGACTATTTGATCCGACAATGGCGGCTCTGGCTCTTTTCTTCCTCCC
>JAUJOK010000067.1:1394-17840 GCA_030447685.1 Armatimonadaceae bacterium | reverse complement strand
CATCGCTGGCGGCCACCACGCGCGTCCTGAACCAGATCGAGGACCGGGTGCGCGACATGCCGGATATCAAGTACATTGAAACCTCGGCTGGTTCTTCCCGCGCGGGCGGTTTTCAGGGCGGCGGCAACAACGGTACGCAGTACGGTCAGGTGCGTTTGACTTTGAAGGATAAGTTCGGCAACCTGGATCGTCTGACGTTCTGGGCGGACCGCTCCGAACTGCGCCGCCGCGCCGACACCGATATCGCGCAGGAGGTGCGAAAGCGCGTCGCCGACATACCCGGCGCGACCATCCGAACCTCCGAGGTTTCCGGCTTCGGCGGGGCGGCAGCGCCGGTTCAGATCGAGGTGGTCGGGCCGGACCTGGAGGAGCTGGTGACGGTGACGAACGGCGCGCGGGATATGCTCGGCACGATACCCGGCGTCATCTCGCCCTTTACCTCCTACAATGCGTCCAAGCCCGAAGTGCAGGTCGTACTGGATCGGGAGCGGGCGGCGGAACTGGGGCTTTCGGTGGCGCAGGTTTCCCAGGCGCTGCGCGATTCGGTGGAAGGCAACATCCAGAGCAAGTTCCGCGATGCCGGTGAGGAGTACGACATTCGCGTGCAGTATGCGGAGAACGACCGTGGCTCCGTGTCGTCGGTGGGCAACGTCATCATCGGCACGCGCGGCGGCGTTCCCATCCGTGTCGCCGATGTTGCCCAGACGCTGGAAGGGCGCGGGCCGACCAAGATCGACCGTAAAAACCGCCAGCGGCAGATTACCGTCAATGCGTACCTCGCGCCGGGCAAGGTGATCGGAAACATGCAGCAGGTAATCGAGCCGAAGCTGAAGCAGATGGATTGGGGCAGCACGACCTACCGCTGGGGCGGCGAGGCGAACGCCATGGCCGAAGAGGGCCAGTACATGGTGGCCGCTCTGGGTCTGGCGATTATCCTCGTCTACATGCTGATGGCCGCGCTGTTCAACAACCTGCTGTACCCGCTGATCATTATGCTGTCCATTCCGCAGGCGCTGGTTGGCGGTCTGCTGGGCCTGCTGATCGCGCAGACGCCACTTTCGATTATCGCCATGATCGGCGTCATCATGCTGATGGGACTGGTATCGAAGAACGCGATCCTGCTGGTGGACTACACGAACACGCTGCGGGAGCGCGGCTATACCCGTGAGGAGGCTATCAAAGAGGCCGGGCCGACCCGTCTGCGCCCGATTTTGATGACCACGCTGGCGCAGGTATTCGGCGCGTTGCCGATTGCGCTGGCGCTGGGGCGTGGGGCGGAGTTCCGCGCCCCGCTGGGTATCGTCATCATCGGCGGCCTGCTGCTTTCGACCCTGCTGACGCTGCTGGTCATTCCCGCCACCTATACGGTCTTCGACGACATATCGAGCTTCTTCGGACGTCGGCGACGCCGCAAGCAGGACCAGGAGCGCGAGGTTCCCCCGCGGAGCGATGGAACCGGCGATACCGATGGGGCCGACGCGGCGCGCGTCCGGGAAGTCGAACTGGTAGACTGAGTCGGCTCAGGGAGCGCAGATAGGCAGGGGGTATCTCAGGATGCTTCCCTGCCTTTTTTCTTCCAAAATATGCTATCCAACGAAGCGCAGGCGCAAATCAGTGCCGCCATCGATCTTATCGCCGCCACGCCGTGCTATGAAGCGGTGGCGCATGACCTGGCGCGGCTTCTCCAGCGGCAGCGAATCCATTTCGCTCCCACCCTGGCAGACCGGGCGCACGCCGGACTGACGGGCAGGATCCATCTGGGGCCGGAACCGCTGGCGGGAAGCGTGCTTTCATTGGCCGAAACGCTTGTCCACGAGCACTTCCATCTGCGCCGCCAGAGCCATTTCGCCAAGACCACCTCGTTCTGGGCGGGCGTCTTTACCCGCACGCCGGTTATGGCGCGCTACGAGCGCCCCGCCTATGATGCCGCCCTCCGTTTTCTTCACGCATTGGCGCAGGCGCATCCCGCTCTGGCAGAGGAGGCAGCGGCGGAAGCTTACGCGGTCAAGTCAACCTTTGACGCCTGCTATTGACTGCGTGGCCGGAGTACCGACAAGGAACACCGCGCAGGAATGAGGAACCTAACACCAAATGAACACTTTATCCTTTTTCGTTTCGGAGGAACTGCGATGAGCCTGCCCGGTCTTCAACTGGACGGCATGAGCGCGCTGGTGACCGGCGCGGGCCGGGGCATGGGGCGCGGCATGGCGATTGCGCTGGCCCAGGCGGGAGCGAATGTGGCCGTGGTCAGCCGCTCTGAGGATGACCTGGCCGACGTCGCCGGGGATGTTGAGAAAACCGGACGACGCGCGCTGCCGGTTCCCGCCGATGTGGGAGATGTGGACAGCATCCGGCGCATGGTAGACACGGTGGCGGGGGAGTTCGGGCGCATCGACATTCTGGTGACGGCGGCGGGGATCATCGTCCGCAATAAAGCGGAAGACTATACGCCCGAAGAATGGGACCGCTTGATGGCGATAAACCTGAAAGGTCGTTTTTTCACCTGCCAGGCGGTCGGGGCGCGGATGCTGGCGCACGGAAGCGGGAGCATCATTAACATCGGCTCACTGACCAGCGGTATCGGGCTGGCCGGTGTCGCCGTCTATGCCGTCGCCAACGGGGGCATCGCTCAGTTGACACGCACACTTTCCGCCGAATGGTCTCCTCAAGGCGTTCGCGTCAACTGCATAGCGCCGGGAACCTTCGTCACAAGAACGACTGCTGCCGTTTTAAACGATCCGGAAAAGGCTGAGGTGAGACTGCGACGAATTCCCCAGGGTCGGTTCGGTGATCCCGAGCAGGACCTGAACGGAGCGGTAGTCTTTTTGGCGTCACCCTCGGCCAGTTATGTGACCGGACAGATTCTCTACGTGGATGGTGGTGCCATCTCCGCCTATTAATGCGGGACGCGGCGGCATAGGACGGGTGAGAAGACGCTGCGCATGATTACTACTACAGGCGCAGTTATAGCGGAGATCTCGTTCCTCGCCGTCTGTAATGGCAGTGCCCCTTTTTGCTCCTGTGCTCGCGTGACAGCCAGGAAAGCATGGCGCGCCCGATACGTCCCCATACATCAACAGAAAACGGCTGGTTATGGCTGTAAGAAGGGGATCACTGCGGCGCGGACAGTTTCTCCCTGCTCAATCGTAGCCAGATGCCCGTAGTCACCGGTCAGGGTAAGCGTCCGGGCTTTGAGCACCCGAGCGAACTCCCGGGCCGGCAAAGGGTTGACCATCTGGTCGGACTCCGAAACGATCACCAGGACGCGGGCGCGCACGGCGGCAGCGGCCCTCTCGGCAGAGCCGCCGAAACGCTTATAGATGTCATGGCCGATCATTGCCCGAAGCTGCGCGGCCCGGTCCTCCAGGGACAGGGATAGCACTGCCTTTTCCTGCTCCTCGAAAAGCGTCGGCACACTTTCTAACTTTGTGCGCGTGGCGTGGTACGTCGGCGTCCGCAGGTGCAAAAGAGTCATTGCCGCTATCGCCTGAACCACGGACCGCTCCGCGCCGGGAACGCTTCGGTTCTGTTCGATCAGCCGCAGTTGCGCCTGCCAGAGCAGCAGATCAAAAGCGCTCTGGCGCGGCGTGCCGACGAGGGGAACCGCGGCATCCATAAACCCCGGATAGGCGACCATCCACTCGAAGGTCTGCATGCCGCCCATAGAGATGCCGACGACCGCGCGAATATGCCTGAGGCCAAGCTTCTCTTTCAACAATCGGTGCTGCGTGTTTACCATGTCGCGGATCGTGAAGTGGGGGAAGGCGGCTCCCGGCTGCAGTTTGCTGTTAGAGGGAGAGGAGGAGACGCCATTGCCGAGCGCATCCACGGCGATGACGAAGTAACGGGAACTGTCCACGAGCCGCCCCGGTCCGATGGAGCCTATCAGGTTCTGAGTGGTTCCCGTGAACCAGGTCGGCAGCAGCACGACATTGGACTTGTCGGCGCTGAGCGCTCCAAAGGTGCGATAGCCGATACGGCACTGGCGGATGGTCTGGCCGTTCTCCAGGCGCAAATCGCCCAGTTCGGCAAAGCGTAGCGTCGCCTCCTGCCCGCGCGCCGATACGCTGGCGAGAAAGACGAGTATCACGGTAATCATGATGCGGACACGAAATATCATGGGGGTAGTTCTCCTGAGAAGCGAAAAGAACAGGGGGGCAGGTCCTGCGGTCAGGTCTCTGTCGCCTCCGCTGCCGAGGCGGAGCTTCAGTCCGTTTAAACAGGAATACCTGATCGTCGCATAATGGCCTGGTTCGGCACATAATTGTCGGGGTACCACTGCTGAGGCTTCGCCAGGAAGTCCCCGCGCCAATAGCTCTCATCGGCGCCGAAGCGATTGGAGGAGCGCTTGAAGCCCTGGCATTCTTGATGTACGGCTGGACAGCATTGCGCCTGTTGTAGGCGTCGGCAGCGCATTTCCCAGCCACACGCCGGGGAACACTTCATCTCCTCCCTTGATGTGACCATAGTATACTCTACTTCGGCTCGTATAACCGAGCGGCTTTTGAGTCTACGGTGCTAACGCCCCTCTAATGAGCGCATCGCGCTGACACGTGTCTGCATGTTCGCCGAAAAAGGGATGGTTACCCGACAACAAAACTGAGTACCGCATCTATGGTAAAATGACTACATGTGTAGTTTAAGACCGAACCACAAAGGGGTATGCCGGGTCGCCGTTTGTCTTTTAGCTGGCCTGCTTGCACTCTGCGCCTGGAGGCTCCTTGCCAGCGCCACGCAGCGCGCGGGACAACTCTGGTCGGACCCGGCTATCTGGAACGGTGCTCCGCCTCGTCCGGGCGCGCAGGTGCACATCCCGGTCGGAAAGACAGTGGTGCTGGATACCAGCCCGCCACCCTTGCAGCGCCTTGAAATCGACGGTGCGCTCGTATTCGCCGAGCGCGATCTTGCCTTGAAAGCCGACGCGATCATCGTCCGAGGACGGCTCGTGGTCGGCAGCTCGGCCAGGCCTTTTGCCCACCGCGCCGTGATTACGTTGACGCAGAACGGGGGAACCGAAGCGAAAATGCTGTCGGTCCTGGGCGGAACTCTCGATCTCCACGGCATGGTTTCCGGCCCAGGCTGGACACGACTTGCCGAAACGGCAAAGGCGGGGGCGTCGCAGATCACCCTTGCCCAGGCGCTCCCGTGGCAACCCGGCGATCAGGTGGTGCTCGCCTCCAGCGACTTTGATCCGCATCAGGCCGAGACCCGCATTATTCGCGGAGTGCGGGGCAAGCGTCTTACCCTGGACGCCCCCCTGCGATTCACGCACTGGGGCCGTACCGTTGACGGCGTGGACGAACGCGCCGAGGTGGCGCGCTTGAGCCGAAACATTGTGGTTCGGGGCACGCCTGACGCGAATGGATCGGGCGGCTGCCTGATGATTATGCGGGGCGGGCGGGCGCGGATCGCCGGGGCGGAGTTCACTATGCTGGGGAAGAAAGGGATCAAAGGCGGCTATCCCATTCACTTTCATCTGGTCGGGGACGCGGCCCGGAGCTATGCGGAAAACTCCAGCATTCAACACTGCTTCAACCGGTTCCTGACAATCCATGGAAACGCACAATCTGCGGGTTCGTGGCAACATCGGTTACGATACCATCGGGCACGGATTTTTTCTGGAAGACGGTGTCGAAACCGGCAACCTGCTGGAAAACAATCTCGACTGATGACGCGCGCGCAACGCCTGAGCAGGTACTCGCGTCGGATCGCCACCCGGCGACCTTCTTGGGATCACCAATCTCGACAACATACCGCGGCAATGTCGCCGGTTCCGAGGAGCATGGATTCTGGCGTACGCCGCCGGAGCATCCGACGGGGCCGTCCCAGAGTGCGGAGAATGACCGGCGTGTTTGGCCACGCCGTACCCGCCATGGCTTCACCGGCAACGTTGCCCATTCTAACGAGCACACCGGCTTGTTTGTTGACAATGGCCCCAATCCGCCCGGCGTCCTCGCAGCACCCAACTACGATCCCCGTATAAATCCGGCTCCAGAACGATCTGCCGGCCAGCAAGGGCCTGCTTCGAGTCTTCACGGCTTACAAGAACCGGCGGCGCGGCATTCGGCTGCGCGGCATGAACCATGTGGTGCAAAACGCGGTGATCGCCGACAACGCCATCGGCGTCACCTTCGTCGTCCCAGACCCTGCTGCGCGATTCGCTCATCGTCGGGGAAACCGCGAACGTCGGTAATGCCCGCGCTCGCTCGAGCCCTGAGGCCGGAAGAACCGCAGCCTGCCGAAACCATGGGAACCGGAACTTCCCGATTCGCGGCTTTGAGTTTTGCGACGGCCTGGTCGGCGTAGACAATTTGACATTCGCGAACTTCCGCTCGGATCGGCGGCGCAAGGCTGGTGCACTGGGCTATCTGCGCTTCACCCCCTTCTTTGTAGACCCACGCAACTTCGTGCGGCGCGCTCGTTTCGTCAACGCCAACCCGGTTTTTCCTCGACAGCAAACAGGTCCCTGCTGATTCCGACGCGGAGCGGATGGGTACCGCTCGGCGCTTTTTCTGGATGAAGACGGCTCGGTGACCGGCATACCCGGACGCGCGATCACGGTAAATCAGCCGTTCCTGCGCGACGCGCGTGCGACGTTTCGCGCCCGTGGAATGCCTGGATTAGCCGCGCCTCCTACGGGCGACTGTTTCTCGACAATAGCGGACGCCGCGCCCGCCGACATCTATCCCGTGCGCATAGTCCGCGCTGAGAATGCCGCTTCGGCGCACCGGATGTGGGGGCATCCCGCAGGAGGGAGCCAACACAAGCTTCCAGACGAATCGATGATCAAGCGGGCATATCAAATCCGGTTGTCCGGCCCTTCCCCGGCGGTTTCGCGTGACGCTCCGGCATCGCCGGGCAGGCGACTGGGTGCGACTTTCCGTGTCCCTTCCTGACGGCCCATTATTCCTGTATGGTGACCGGGATCTGCGTTCGCGCCCCGGAGCTCAAGAATCTGGTGGACCTGGAAGCCGGAAGAGATGCGGGCTATGTGCGTTCGGGCGGAATGCTTCACCTTGAAGCTTGTGGTGCTCCGCGTGGAACCGCCCAGGGCACGGCCTCGCTGGACGTGTGCCGAACCGTATCCCGTCGTTAAGCCGGTAAAGCAGTCCATCTGTCTTCAAAGGCGCTACAGAACCCTATGCAAATCGCCGATACGGATAGCATAAGGCCGCCCGCACCGGTCATCCCGCCCGCCCCGCGTGATAGAGAAGGATTGTGGTATCTCGCCCGTTCCTTCATCACCGCCGGACGGGAGAGCAAGTGAGGTCTGGTAATACTGGAAGCGAGCCGCTGGCGGCACCTTTGGGTTGCCTCAGCCCGCCCTGGTTCAAGTTCAGAACCCCGGCAGGACATCGCACATGCAGACATCAGAAGTGACAACGGTCGGAGAAGGGGTCGCCGGGCGAAATCCGGCGGCGGTGAGACCGACGCCGCCTCGACAACGGTTGGTAGCGAAGCCCGGTTTCGCGCTCTTATCGAAAAGGGCGCGGACATGATTTCGATCCTCGATACCGCTGCCGGCGATCACCTACGTTTCCCCCGCCGTTACCCCTATGCTGGGTTATCTGCCCGAGGAGGTGATCGGCAGGAGCGTATTGGAACTGATTCATCCTGACCACCGGGAAAAAGGCTGCTCATCTCATTAACGACGTGACGCAGACGCCGGGAGCGAGCAGTGACCTTGAGGGCGTGCCTGCGCTATCGACGGGAACGGGCGCTGGGCGAGTGTTAACGTAACGAATCTGCTTACGGAACCAAACGTACAGGGGTGGTCTGCCGCTTCCAGAACATCACCGAGCGCCAGCAGGCGGAGGAGGCGATTAAGCAGAGCGAAGAGCCGCTACCGCCAGGCGGTCGCCCAGGCCAACGGCGTGCTTTACCAGATGGACCTGGCGACGAAGGCCGCTACACCTACATCGGCGAAAGCATTGAGCAATTGACTGCCACACAGCCGACGAATTTACCTGCACAATCTGGGAAGCGTTGATTGATGAGGTCGTTATGCGCGGCGAGGCGGCGGGCCTGTCGCACCAGGAAGCGGTGGAGCGCGGCCCTCTGCGGGGAGTTGCGGGAATGGCGCGCGGATTATCGCATCCGAACCCGGCAGGCGAAACCCGCTGGTCTACGGACGATTCTATCCAGCTGTGGACGAGCAGGGCAACGCTTATGCCACTCTCGGCATTCTCCAGGATATCACCGAGCGCAAGCGGCGGAGGAAGAGCTGCGCCGTGTCACCTCGCAGGCGCATTGTCTCCAGGGGTCCGCCGATGTGGAGAGGCAGGAGAAAAGCTCCAGCAGCTGGAACCTGCGCCCTTCCGACCCGGAGGCAGCGCAGCGTTTCCTGCCAATCGCGCTGGTTCCCGGTCAGCCCTTTGCCTATTCCTGGTTCTTTGCCTCCTTGCCGGAGGATCGGGCGCGCACGGAGGTGTTCGGCAACGCTATGGTGCGGGCAGGCCGTGACTACCGCCAGGAGTTCCGTTTTCGGATGGCGGACGGCTCCATCCGCTGGCTTCAGGAAGACGTTCAGGTGGAAACGCTGGAGCCGGGGGAAGCGTGGCGCGCGGTCGGCGTCTGCATGGATGTGACCGAGCGCAAAGCGGCGGAAGAGGCGCTGAAAGAGAGCGAGAGCGTTTTCGTTTGGCCGCCGAAACCGCGAAAGCGACCTGATCTATGAGTGGGACATTGGTGAACACCTCCAGTGGTTCGGCGACATCGATGGGCGGCTCGGATACGAAGCGGGAGAGTTTCCACGACGCTGGAAGCGTGGAGCGACATACTGCACCCGAAAGACCGGGAGCGCGTGATGGCGTCGCTGGAGCGGCACCTGGAAACGGATGATCCTTACGCGGAAGAGTACCGGGCGTGCAAACAAAGACGGGGCGCGTGGTTACTGACGGAGCGGGGCAACAGCCCTGCGCGATGCCGACGGAAAAGCCCGCAATGATCGGCTCCTGCACCGACATCACTGCTCGCAAGCAGGCGGAAGAGGAGCGAAAGTGGTAACGTCGCGGCGCACTGTCTTATCTGGCTCGCCGATGTGAGGACACCGGGGAACCCGCTTGCAATGGCGCCTCCATCCCCTTGATGAAGAGGCCGCGCAGCGGTTCCGCCCCTGGAATGCGCGCCGGAGCAATCTTATTGCGATGCATGGTACTCGCCCGCTCCCCGAAGACAGCGAGCGAATGGATGCGCTTTCCGAACAACAGATACGTGCAGGCAAAAGTTACAGCCAGGACTTCCGGTGCCGCGAGCAAGAACGGCAGGCTCCGGTGGCTGAAAGAAAGCGTGCAGATCGAAACCGCTCGCGCCGGGAAGGTGGCGGGCGGTAGGAGTCTGCACCGATATTACGGAGCGCGCAGGCGGAAGAGGCTCTGGTCTGGCAGGCAAACCACGATGTGCTCACCGGTCTGCCCACCGCTCCGGTTCCAGGATCGTCTCGAACAGGCGTTGGCGACGGCGCTGCGTCATCAGCAGGAGATAGCCGTTCTGTTTTTGATCTGGACGGTTCGGGCATATCAACGACACGCTGGGGCACGCCGTCGGCGATCAGTTATTGCAGATAATCGCGACCCGGCTGGCGGGCCTGCTGCGAGCGGAAGATACCGTCGCGCGCATGGGCGGAGACGAGTTCACCATTCTGCTGCCCAGCCTGGAGCAGGCACAGGACGCCGCCGTCGTCGCCCAGAAGCTGCTGCAGTCTATCACCGCGCCGATTCTGCTGGATGGGCAGGAACTCTATGTCAGCGCGAGCATCGGTATCAGCGTGTTTCCCTTCGATGGCCGTGATGGGCAAACGCTGCTGAGAAATGCCGATGTGGCGATGTACCGCGCCAAAGATCAGGGCCGCAACGGCTATCTGCTGTATACGGAGGCGATGAACTCCACCGCCTTCGAGCGCCTGTTCCTGGAAAGCAGCCTGCGAAAAGCGCTTGAGCAGGGTGAATTCATGCTGAACTATCAGCCGCAAATAGAGGCGGAAAGCGGGCATATCATCGGGGTGGAGGCGCTGATCCGATGGCGGCACCCCGAGATAGGGATTATCTCTCCGGCGAAGTTCATTCCGCTGGCGGAGGAGACCGGTCTGATCATACCGCTGGGGGAATGGGTTCTTCGGGAAGCGTGTCGGCAAGCGGCTCTTTGGCAGGCGCAGGGACATCGGCTGATTATGTCGATCAACCTGTCGGCCCGGCAGTTCGAGGACCGGGAACTGGTGCCCAAAATCCGTTCCATCCTGTCGGAAGCCGCACTGGACCCGGCCTGGGTGGAGCTGGAGATGACCGAGGGGGCGATTATCCATAATACCGACCGGGCAGTCCAGATTCTTCGGGAGCTGCGCGCGCTCGGCCTGCGCCTGTGTGTGGATGACTTCGGCACCGGCTATTCTTCGCTGTCGTATTTGCGGCGGTTTCCCTTAGACGTGCTGAAAGTGGACCGCTCTTTCGTGCAGGATGTGACGGAAGATTCGGCGGGGCAGGCCATTGTGCGGGCGGTTATCGATCTGGCCCATGCGCTTCGATTGAAAGTAATTGCCGAGGGCGTGGAGACCGAGGCGCAGCGAGAATGCCTTGTGGCGCTCGGCTGTGATGCGATGCAGGGATTCCTCTTCAGCCCTCCGGTGTCGATTGAGAAGCTGGAGGCGATTCTGGACGCGGCGCGAACGAGCGCACCGGCATAAGCCCACCCGCGAGGCCGCCTGTCCGACTAAGGTTGCAGCGCCTGCTGCCGGCAAGGGAAAGCGCACCCTCGCAGCGAATAGAAGAGGCATGAAACCGACAATCAGCGAGGCGCAGCGCGCCCAGTTAGACCGGGATGGCTACTTCGTTCTGGAAGACGTGTTCACCCCGGCGGAGATGGACGAACTGGCCGGTCATATCGAGGCGCACCAGCGGCGTCATGAGGAGATGCTGCGCGCCCAGGGCGGGACGCAGGGCATCTCGCGCGCCGAAGAGATTACCTTCACCAGTCATCTGGCCGAGCAGGATGAGGCGATTCGCGCCTTCTGCACCCGCCCCGAATTTGTCGCCATCACCACGCAGATACTCGGCCCCGATACCGATCTGTACTGGAATCAGTCCGTATTCAAGCAGCCGGAGGGGAAGAAAGAGTTCCCCTGGCATCAGGACGATGGCTATACGCAGGTAGACCCATCACCGTATCTGACCCTGTGGCTGGCCTTGAACGACGCTACTCCGGAAAACGGCTGTATCTCCGTGCTGCCCGGCGCGTACAAGCGCGGCCTGCTGCCGCACCATCAAAGCCCCATCGGTCTGGTCTGTCACGAATCCGACGACCCCGATCAGGGCGTGCTGGTGCCGGTCCGGGCAGGCTCGATAGCCGTTTTCTGGTCGCTGACCCCCCACAAAAGCGGCGCAAACATCTCCCGCGGCCCCCGCAAAGCCTATGTCATCCAGTATTCGCACGCAGGCCTGAAGAACGCCAATACCGGTGAAGTGCTGACCGGTAAAATTCCCGTCGCCCGCGCCGGACAGCCTGCCGCCGCCGCAGCAGCACAGGCAGCGTAACGGAAGGCGCGGGAAGAATCTTCCCGCGCCTTCGCTGCTTTCATCTGCGTCTGAGGAAAGCGACCCCCACCGCAATAACCAGGGCCACACCCGCTATGCTCAGCAGGATGCCCAGCGGATTGGCCCCACCCGGCGAAACGAGCATGCCTGTCGGTGTGTAGATCGGCGGGTACCACCAGAACGGCAGGAACCCCCAGGCGGGGCGGCGGTCATACACATACACGTTCGGACTGCCTCGAACCGGCTCCACACGACGATAGTCCCGATAAACGTTCCCCGCCTCCGGCGCGGGGCGCGGGGGAGCGGAGGAGGTCACGGCACCTCCTCCCGGCGCGCTCGGCGGCGCAGCGGCAGGCGGCTTGCTGGAGATGGGTTTCTTCGCATTCGCGCCCATCGCCCCCTTCGCTTCGCCGCCGCCGAACCCACCCGTTGCGGACACGGACGGGGGCACGGGCGGCGCGTTCGGTGCCCCCGCGATACCGGTCGCCCTTCCTGAGCCGAACCCACCCGAAGGCGGAACTGTCGGCGGCGGTGATGGCGTCGTAGTCGGCGGCGCGGGCGGTCTTGGCGGCACCGTTACCCTCGGTGGAGAAACCTGGGTCGGTACGCGGGGGAGGGAGGGGCGGGAAAACGTGCGCCGTCCGAAGCCGCCGAATCCACCAAATCCGCCCCGCCGACGCTGCGCCTCAGCGGGGATGGCAGTGGTCAGGACGGAGGTGAACAGCAGCAGGACGGTAAGAAGCGTTAGTCGGCGTGTCACGAGCGATGCTCACTTTCTTTCTTCGCGGCGGCGCGCTCTTCGGCAACGAGGCGCTTGCGAATGTCGCGTATCAGGTCCAGCGTCACCACACGGTCGCGCTTGATCAGGTGGGTCTCGATGAGCGAGACATAACAGACAGCGCGGTCACGCGGGTAGTCGAAGTCAAGCAGCACCTCCTGAACGTGGGCGGTAATGTCCTCGTCGGCAAGAGCGCGCACCAGGAACGGTATCATCGCCTCGGCGCTGTCTTTAGGCTGGTCGGCGGAAAAGGCGGGCAGTTCCAGATCGGTGTCGAAAGCGCGCAGCGAAACGCGTGTGGCAAGACCTGAGGCGGCGTCCACCCCATATTTGGGCGACTCGTTTTTAATGCTGAGCACGCGCCCGCCGATCTCCACCTCGACCTCACCGGGGAAAAGCCCCATGCCGCCTGCTCTGCCCATCAGGGGAGCGTCCAGGGAGTCGCCATCCCGGTCGTATTCCTGCATGGTCACCACAAACCCCGTCAGTGTCGCCTCGCGGGGGCGATCAAGCCTGTCCCGCTCGACCGTGTAGCGAAGGTAAAGACGCGCCCCGTCCAGCGGCGCATCATTGAGGGTCAGGCTGGTATTTTCCCATCTGCCGTCGGTAGTCAGAAGCAGCATAGTTGTTTCCCTTCCCGCCGCAAAAGGGCGGCGGCGAGGGCTTCCCCTCTATTAGACGCGCAAAAGCGGCGCGGACGTTCCCCTCTGCCCTCTTGCGGCAGCGGCGTAAGGCTTCTTCAGACAGCCTTGCTCAGGAAGCGGGCAACGAGCCTGCGCAGATGCTCGCTGCCAATTCCGCCGGGGCGAAGGAGCAGCGCGCCGATCTCGCCGTTCCCATAGGGCAGTTTCGGAGAGGACTCCGGGTAGGCGATAACCGCATGGTTCCCCCCTTTACCGCGCCCCGTGTATAAGAGCCATGCGCCTTCAGCGCGCGGGACGCCGTCGTGGTGCCGGATGGCGTCCCGATAACTGTGCATCTGCCGGATGTCGTCGCTTTGCCAGCCCGGTTCGGCGTAGGTTTTGAACTTCGTATCGAAGATGAGAAGACGCCCGGAGGTTTCCAGCGTGATGTCGGGCCGCATGGCATAGGAGCGGGAATGCCATTCTTCCTTGCCATCGGCAGGCGCGAACGTCCGGTTGTAGGTCAGTGTCAGCGCCTGGCCGCTTGGGGCAGTGAACGTCAGTCGGGACGCCGTTCCCTGCGCCAGCGAGAATGTCAGGCCGGAGCGGTTCAGGGCGAAATCATCGCCGCGCGTGGCGCGGCAGCCCAGCGCCCGCAGTGTGTCCACGACCTCGAAAAAGCCCCAGTATTCGTACAGCAGCCAGGTTTCGCGCGCGGGCAGAGTGAAAATCGGGTTGCTCCAGTCGAAGCCGAATCCCTGCCGGTAGCGGCGATAGGAATCGATCACGAATCGGTAGTGCGGGTGGGCGCGCAATGTCGGCGTCTGCGCTGGAATTGCGCGCGGCGGCAAAGGCAGGTCGCGCCACGGCGCGCGGCGCAGATGGCTGCGAAGGCGGGCGCGCAGACGCTCGGCTTCCCGCGCTGCGCCCGGTGCCTGCACCGCCTCGGCCAGAGCCGCGATGGCGGCAAGGTCGCGGGCGAAATAAACCAGACAGGCTTTTATCGCGCGGTTTTCCGGCGTGTCCCGGCAAAGGACCGGAAAGGTCTCGGAAATACGGCGCGGCAAACGGCCATCCAGCCGCTTTGCCAGACGAGACTTATCCGGCGGCGGCGCGGGAACAAAATTGCCGGAGCGCAGCGCGGCAAGCACGGCCATCGGCGCGACACGGCGCGCTTTTTCCAGCGGCACGGCCTGCGTCCGCGAAACCGGAACGGCGTGCGGCGCGGCCTCGATAACCGCAAGCGCACCCGCCAGGCGCGGCCACAGACTTGCCAGAAAAGCGAGCCGCTCGCGTGGGCACGCATCCGCCGCGCCGCCGGAGCCGATATCCAGGTCGTTCACGCCGCGCTCCGGGTACAGGTCCTGCCCGACCGCCAGCGCCACCCGTGCGATGTCGGTCAAAAGACGCCGCCGCTCGTTTTCCGAAATAAGCTCCTGCCATCGCCGCGCCGAGCGCAGCGTGTCGCGGAGCGAGTCCAGCGCCGCTGCCGCCGCCGCTGCTTCTGTCCGATCTTCCCAGAGCATGTGTTATTGTACCGGACGCGAGGCAGTCAGGGCGATCAGAGCCGGTCTTGACAGTCACTGCGGCGCACCGCTATAATAGCGACCGTGTGGCGGCAGGCGTGCGTACCCAGCCGTCTCCCTGCGCTCGCCGCTGTCCTTTATCCTGCCACGGGCACGCGGGCGGCGCAAAACACCGTATAAAATTCCGAGGAGCACTACGTTAAAATGGCAACGCCGGAGAAGGAACTGCCGGGCACGGCCCCGACCGGCGGCGGCAATAGTGAAGAAGCGGTCGAAATGACGGTGGCGGTTTACGCCGCCCCGGATCAGGTGACCGCCGAGGTGGTGCGCGGCGCGCTCGAAGGGGAAGGCATTCCCGCCGTAATCGGTGAGCAGGTGGCCGACGCCATGGCGGGACCCCTGGCGGTCGGCGACGGGTTCTGGGGCGAAGTGCGCGTGCCTGCTTCTTATGAAGATCAGGCGCGGGGCGTGCTTGCTGCCTTCGAGCAGGGCAGCGCGACCTCGGACGAGGAGCTTACCGCCCAGGCAGAGGCCGCTTCCGACCCACAGGTGTAGCCGTTAGCTCTCCTCGAAAACGTAAAAAGTGCAGGAGATATTATGATAGTCAACTTTCCGAACCGACTCGCGCGCAGCAGCGGCGCGGCAGTGCTTGCCGCTGCTGCGCTGGTTCTTTCGGCGGCGCTTCCCGTGGCGGCGCAGGGACTGACCTTTTCGCGCGCCAGCCTGGCGAAGACGGCTTCCTTTATCGTGACGACGACCCTAATTCCCAAAGGCGGATCGAAGTCGAGCCAGGTGATGAGAGTCCAAGTAAAAGGAAACAAGGCCCGTCTGGACTTCAATAACCCGGCCATCGGCTCGGTGACTTACCTTGCCAACGCACAGGGCGTCTTCTTTTATGTGCCCGCGAACAAAGTGGCGCAAAAACAGCAGTTTCAAGGCGGCGTCGACACCGCGCTGCGCCTGGCATTCCAGCAGGTGAACGAACAGCTTAGAACGGCCAAAAAGGTCGGTACGACAACGGTGTCCGGGCAGACGACGGATGTTTACAAGGATGCCCGGCGAGGGACGACCCTTTATATTGGCCGCAGTCCCGCATTTCGCCTGCCGGTGAAGACGGTCGTTGCTAACGAGGGGGGAACGCAAACGGTGCTGGTGACGAATATCAAGACCAATATCACGCTGCCCGACTCCCGTTTCAGCGTTCCCAAAGGCGTGCAGATTATTGAGAGCACCGGTGCGGCGGGCGCTCCGGGCATTCCCGGCGTCAGCCCCTGAGACTACCTATGCTTGCGGAAGGAGCGACATAAGTGATACGACAAAAAGCACAATACGGATGGGGGGCGGCTTTCTGCGCTGTGGCCGCCGTCGCTGCGCTGGCCACCGCCGCCGCCGCGCCGGCAGCGGCGCAGGTGCCGTTTCGAGTCCTTCGCCCGCAAAACGGCGCGACGGTACGGGAAACGGTACGCATACAGGTGCCCCGATCCGCTTTGCGCGAGGCTGCTTACCTGTCCATCAGCATTGACGGGCGCTTCCGCGTGGCGGTAGGCATCCCTTCGGGCCGCGGCACATCGGAGAATTTGCAGTGGAACGCGAGCACGGTCACGTACCTGTGGGATACGAAAGCTCCGGACCCCAGTCCCTTGATCTTCAAGGAAGAGGACCGCATCGTCCGTGATGGGCGGCACACCATCGAAGTGGTGGCGCTGGGCCAGAACGGCAGGCGTCTCGGAGCGCGGGAAATTACGGTAAACGTCTCCAACCAGGCGGGCCTTTCTTCCCCCTCGCAGGGCATTCCCCTCAGCTATCAGTTCCGTCTCGGTCAGGCTCTGGGCTACCGGCAGCGCACCGAAGTAGAATATGTCGGGGATCGGCAGGCGTCCGTGACCACAGGCGGTGGCTTCCCCGGTGGCGGCGGGTTTCCCGGTGGCGGCGGCGGCTATCCTGGGGGGGGTGGTTTCCCCGGCGGTGGGGGTGGCTATCCTGGCGGTGGCGGC
>JAUJOK010000067.1:0-1294 GCA_030447685.1 Armatimonadaceae bacterium | reverse complement strand
GGCGGCGGCGGTGAGTTCGGAGTGACCGGGCCTTTTACGGTTCTGGTGCAGCGGGTGGACGCGCGCTACAACCGCTCCACGGAAGATAGGCTGGGCGGCAATATCTATCTGATACGTGACAAGGTCACGGGCGGCACGATCCAATCCGGCGGCGGCGCGGCGGCGCGGCTGGAAGACGCCTACGAACTGAAGTCCCGGTATCGCCAGGTTGCTACGACCGGAGACGTGATCAGCTACGGTGTGGCGAGCGCGAGCAAACCCGGCGCGTATATCGCCCTGCCGATGATCGACCTGGGCGGGGGACGCCGTCGTGTCGGTCAAACCTGGCAGACGCGTGTTCCTATTCTGCTCGAATGGGCGACCCTGGATGCGCCGCCCACGGTTCGCGCCACCAATGTCCTGCAGGGACTGGAGTGGCAGGACGGCTACCAGACCGCTCGCATCAAGCAGACGTATCGGGGAAGGGCGACCGTTCCTATCTACGGCGGGGCCGGGCGAATGCGTAACGCCGAGGTGGAGATGGATCGCACCATCTGGTTCGGCTACAAGGCGGGACGTATCATCCGCATGGAAACTAAAGTGCAGGTGAACGGCAACGCTCCTGCTGCCATTCTTCAGGCCATGGTGCCTTCCGCAGGTGCCGGTGGGGGCGGCGGCTTCCCTGGTGGCGGCGGCGGTGGCGGCCACCTCGGCGGTGGCGGCGGCGGCGATCCGGGGGGCGGCGGCTTCCCCGGCGGCGATGATCTGGGCGGCTTCCCCGGCGGCGGCCTGGGCATCGGCGGCGGCGGCGCTTCCGGCGGCTTCGGCGGTCTTCCGCAGCAGCAGCAGGAAGGCCCGCGTGTTCCGGCCCGGTTCCAGTCCACCACCACCATACGTCTCGCCACCTCGTAGGGCGGGCACATTACGGCAGTCTGTGGGGAGGGGCCTGTGCGTATGCAAAGGCCCCTCCTTTTCGTTCTTGCCAGGTGGCTGTATAATAAAGCCATGCTTGGAAAGATAGTGCGGGGGTTAAAACAGAGGCCGAAGCCTGACCACGAAGGTCAGATGGAACTGGTCGAACATCTGGCGGAACTGAGAACTCGCCTCGTGCGTTCGATCTTCTTCCTTGCCATCGGTATGATTCTCACTTTCAATCTGTTCGTCGAGATGTTCCATCTGCTTGCTTATCCGCTGGCTCCCATTCTGCAAAGGGTAGGGGGTACCTACGCCTACACGAATATTACCGAACCGTTTCTCCTGCGGATGCAGACCGCCTTCATTTCTGGCCTGGCAATGGCATTTCCCTTTGTCATCT
>JAUJOK010000003.1:135492-148848 GCA_030447685.1 Armatimonadaceae bacterium | reverse complement strand
GCGGCGGCGTGTTTCCATTACTTTGCTTCGGCGGTCGTGGCTGCGGCTGGTGCGCTCGCCGAGGACACGTCGAAGGCGAAGACGCGGGCCGCGCGAGCGTCCACCTGTATACCTTCGGCCAGATTCACCGACTTGCCCGCGACGTTTTCCGGCAGCCGGAAGATCAAGCGTATCCGGCCCTCTTCGCCCGGCTCCAGTTCGCCCTTCGCATATTCATCGCGGCTCGCCTTGAGCAGCATCTGGACGAAGGGGACCTTCTCGCCGTCGCGCAGGCTGGCGAGGAAGTAGCCCCAGTAGTAGGTCTGCTTGCTCGCCGTGCGGTTTTTCAGTGTGAAAACGGCGGTCAGAAACCGCTTGCCCTTGCCCGGCTCGTGCTTTTCCAGCGTCTGGCTCGTGTAAGCGACTTCGTCCAGGCGGGCGTCGAACACGCCGATTGGGTAGAACGTTCCGGCTCTGGCAGGCACCTCTTTGCGCGCCGTCGCTCCGCTTGTATCGGCGGAATCCGCGACCGGCTCGGGAAGCGACTTGACTTTACCGCGCAGGTCGTAGCGGATCACCGGCGCGTTCTTTTCCCGCTCCACGATCAGCTTGGGCACGACACCCTCGGCGGGAACGAGAATCACGGCAACCACATCCAGCTTCTGGGCGGGCTTTAGCTGGATCGAGAGCGGCTCGCTGGTTCCCTCGCGCTTAACGGCCTGAATATAGTCCTGGTTGGTGTCCCTGGCGTCCACGGCGGTAAACCGGAGGGAATGCCACCCATAGCTTTGCTCCTTCGGGATCGGGTTGTAGACGGTGTAGCGAAGCAGGAGCAGCTTCTGGTCGCCTTTGGGCACATAGTTGTTGTTGCCGACCGTGTACGGTTCGACCGTATACTCCGCGCTTTTCAGCGTGAAGTTGATCGGCTCGGACTTGCCGATGGTATAGGTCGTGCCGAGCTGTCCGAAGTCGCCGGGAAGCTGCGTCGTTCCGAGCACAATCGGGCCGCCGCTGGGAGCGGGTTTCCTCGCCGCCGGTTTTTTCGTCTGAGCCTGCGCGGGGATCAGGCTGAACGCGCCGCTCAACAGTGTCAGGCCGGTGATAGTGACAATCGTGTTTTTCAACTTCTTGTCTCCGTGTCTCGTTTTGCGTTACGGGCCGCATGGGGCAGCGCTGCTTGCTTGTATGGCTGTATCTTACGCGGCAAGCGTGAACACAGCGTGTACACGAGCGTGACACGAAAAAAAGTTGCGTAAACGCAGCGGCGATGCGCTGTCACGATAAAAAAGAGCGGCAGGATAACCTGCCGCTCAATGAGGGTGGGATGTTTTAGAAGACCGCTTATTCCAAAGCCAATGAAATAACCTGATCGCGCGGCATTGCCTGCCCTTCGTCCCAGGAGGCCCGGAAAGCCGCTTCCCCCAGCGCGCTCCGGGCCGCTGCAACGAAGTTAGCGTGCTCGCCGAGGCCGGTTTCAGGCAAAACGCCGCCGGTCTGCTCGCGTATGGCTTCCGATGCTCCCAGAAGCGTTGCCGCGCGCTCCGGCGTACCCCGGCGCACACAGTCATAGGCGAGAAAATCCAGGAAGTAGGGGACGCACCACCAGCTTTCCATCATCGTCACCGTCGCGACGGCCTCGCGCAGTGTCGCGGGCGCGCGCGAATCGTTCTGCTGGAACTGGTTCAGCGCCATCATTCCGAGTTGAATGCCCAGGTAGTAGCTTTCGCCGAACTTTCGGAGCAGGACGACACTGCGCTCCAGGTATTCCTGCGCCTTTGCGAAGTCTCCGGTATGGGTGAGCATAAGCCCCAGGTTCGCGCAGAGATGGCTGATGCCGAGCGCATCGCCCGCCTTTTCCGCGATTGCCAGACCCTCCTGATAGATTTCGCAGGCGCGCACGCCCTCGCCACGCCACTGGGCAACGATGCCCAGTCCGTTCAGACAGCGCGCCGTGCCTGCTCCGTCGCCCAGCATGCGGTACAACTCCAGGGCGCGCTGATTATGCCGCTCCGAAGTTCCCAGATCGCCCTGACAGAAGGAGAGCCGCCCCGATATTTCCCAGGCCTTTGCCCGCACCGCATCGTCCACTGCTTCGCTCGCATCTTTGCCCGCGTCGTCCATCATCACCCGAAGAAAATCGCGGGCCTCGGTCAGATACGAGCGTATCTCCCAATAAAATCCCAGCGCACCGGCAAGCCGCAGTCCGCGTTTCTTTTCGCCGGGCGTTTCGTGGCAAAAATGGAGGGCGGCGCGCAGGTTGTCCCGGTCGGCGTCCAGGCGGCGCATCCAGTCAAGCTGCTTCGGACTGAAAAATCACTTTCGGCTTGCTGCGCCAGAGCGCAATAAAAGTCGGCGTGCCGTCGGGTAAAGGCTGCCTGATCTTCCCGGCTCAGCAGGGACGCGGCGAAGTCGCGCAGCGTTTCGAGCATCCGGTAGCGCATGGTCGCACCGTCGCCGCTGCCGGTGGGCTTATCAGCGACTATCAGCGAGTGTTCGCGCAGAGTCGCCAGATGCAGCATAGCATCCGGGTCGTCACACACCGCTTCCGCCGCTTCCAGCGTCCAGCCTCCTGAAATACCGAAAGGCGCGTGAAAAACCGGCGCACCTGGGTCGTCAGCAGGCGATAACTCCAGTCGATAGTCGCCCGCAATGTCTGGTGGCGCGGGGAAAGGTCGCGGCGGCGGCTGACCAACAGGTCGAAGCGCTGTTCCAAACGCTCCAGCATCTGGGCCGGGGTCAGTGTCTGCGACCAGGCGGCGGACAGCTCCAGCGCCAGCGGTATGCCTTCCAGCCGCGTACAAAGCGCCGCGACCGCCTCCGCATTTCCGGCAGTGATCTGAAAGTCGGGGCGCGCCGCGCGGCACCGATCCAGAAAAAGCTGGACGCTGGCATACTCCAGCAGACGTTCGGGAGAGCCGGGAAAGGAGGGCACCGGCAGGGGCAGCAGGGGAAACTCCTGCTCCTTCCAGAAGCAGCCGCTGCCGCGACGTTACCAGACAGCACAGCCTCGGCGTTCGCAGCAGAAGCGTGCGTACCAGCGCCGCGCCCTCCTCGACCAGATGCTCGAAGCTGTCTAAAACAAGCAGCGCCGCCCGATCCGCGAGCGCCTCCGCCACCTGTTCCAAAGGGGCCAGGGTCGGCGAGCGCGACAGGCCCAGCGCCGACGCAATGGCGTCCGGGATGCGCGCCGCTTCCCACTGGTCGGCCAGGGAAACAAACCAGACGCCGCCGGGATAGTTCTTCGCCGAGCGGCGCGCCGCCTCGATAGCCAGCCGGGTTTTACCGCAGCCGCCGGGGCCGGTCAGTGTTACCAGGCGCGCTCCGTCCGAGCAAAGCACCTCGCCCAGCGCCCGGATTTCATCCTCCCGCCCGAAGAAGCGGGTGAAGGTCGTCGGCAGGTGCGTGGGCGCGGGTTCTTCCTCTGTAAGCGGCGGCGGCTCCAGGGAGATGGCCTCTTCGGCGATGGCTTCGATGCTCTCACCGCCGTACGGCGCCAGGTCCGCTTCCTTCGATCCGAGCGGCTGTTTCTGCACGGCGCGCGAAAGTGCTTCTGCCTGCATTTCCAGAAGTGCTTCCGCTTCGTCGTAGGATCGCCGCGTCGCGGCGGCGGCCTGCTTCAGGGCTTCCTGTAGACGCGCGACATCGGCATGGGCCTGCTCACGCAGCGGGTCCGCCTTTACGGCCCGGTGGGCATATTCCAGAGCTTTGTCTATCTCCCCCACCTGTTCGAGATACGCCGTCAGGTGCTGCAAAGCGCGCAGATACGCCTCCGCCAATCGGTCGCGCTCGCCCAGCGCCCAGGTATCGTAAAAGCCGGGCAGCAGCGGCCCGCCGTAAACCTGCACGGCCTGCGCCAGCAGGCGCGCCTGCTCTCCGGGAGCTTCTGCGCGCGCGGCGGCGTCCAGGGCGGCTTCGAACTCCGCCACATCCGTAAGGACGGCGTCGGGGTGAAGGCTGACGCTGTGGCGGCCCTGCGCCTGAATAATCGAGCCTGCCGCTGCGCCCTCAGGCTCCAACTGACGCCGCAGTGAGGCGAGCGCGGTCCGCAGGTTGTTGCGGCCTACGTCCAGGTCGGCGTCGGGCCACAGCAGATCGACCAATTCTTCGCGCGGATGGGTGCGTTGGCGGAACAAGGCCAGATACGCAAACAAAGCGCCGATCTTCTGCGAGCGGAAACGTGTGATCGTCTGCGCGCCGTGGCGGGCGCGCAGTCCTCCTAATAGCTGGACATGCCACGGAGTATTCATCGGCAGCCATTCCTTCTGAACAAGGGATTATTGCGCCGTCTTCTGAAGACGAGAAAATCCTGGGCAGGCGTTTATAGCAGCCTGCCTGTAATAGGATAACATTTGTGGGCGGTGGATGCCAGTAAAATGGGGCCATGACATGAAAAAACGTCTTTGAACGACCGGGCGTACAGAAAAGAAAGCCGGTATGGCAACCGGTTTTATCGTAAACGCGCATTTACATCAGGAAGGAGAAGGACCCAGACGGACATACTCAGGGGTAGGAGTTATCGCGCCGCCGGAACTGCGGCTCCGGCGCGCGGCTGAATTTACCCCTGCTGAAGCTGAAAAGGATCGCTATGTACCGCTTTTCCCGCAAATTCTCGCTCGTAGTGGGCAGCCTGACCCTGCTCCTGGCACTCGCTGCACAGAATCCCGCCACCGCCGCCGATCTGCATGTTCCCGCCGACTACGCCACTATTCAGGCCGCCATCAACAGCGCGGCGGCAGCAGGCGACACCGTGCTGGTTGCCGACGGCGTTTACGCCGGGCCGGGTAACACCTATATTCGTTTCAACGGCAAGCGCCTGACGCTGCGTTCGGTGAACGGCCCGTCCCATTGCATCATCGACGGCGGACGTGTCCGGGCGGCGTTCCAGTTTTACGGCGGCGAGACGCCCGCAGCGAAGGTGGAGGGTTTCACGGTACAAAACGGCAATTACGCCTCCGGCCCGGCCATCGCCATCTTCGGCAGCAGCCCCACCATCACCAACTGCCGTTTCGTCGATAACAACGGCTTCAACGGCGGCGCGGTGTATGTGGTCTTCGGCAGCCCGACGATCAGCGGCTGCACGTTTACCGGGAACATGGGGCGTCAGGGCGGCGCGCTGTTCGCCGCTTACGCCACCGGCCTGAAGCTGGTGGACTGCACGTTTACCGGCAACACGGGCGGCCAGGGCGGCGCGCTGCAAATCCTGGGCGGGGTCGCCGCCCTTACCAATTGCGTCGTTACCGGTAACGCGGCAAACAGTGTCGGCGGCTTGCTGGCCCAGGGCAGCATGCTCAGCCTCACCCACTGCACCCTGGGCGGGAACCGAAGCCTGAGCGGCGCGGGCGTCCGCATCCTCGGCGGTATTCCGACCGTCGCCAACTCCGTGCTCTGGGGCGATGGAGTGCCGGAGATCGACTCGTTTGCGACAATTACGCACAGCAATGTCCAGGGCGGATTTTTCGGTGAGGGCAACATCGACGCCGACCCGCTCTTTGCCGATGCCGCTGCGGGCGATGTGCGCCTGCGCGCCGGTTCCCCCGCAATCGATGCCGGGGCGAATGTGCCGGAACTGCCCGCCACCGACCGGGACGGCGGCCCGCGTGTCTACGGCCCCGCGCCCGATATGGGAGCCTATGAACTGAGCCGCGTGGCCGATACTACGGCCCCGATTATCGAGAATGTATCCGTCAGCACAGCCGTTCTGTCGCCGCCCAACCACAAGATGCGCGATGTGGCGGTGCGCTACGTCGTTACTGACAACGTCGATGCGAACCCTGTCGTCACCCTGAGCGTCGCCAGCAATGAGCCGGAAAACGGCAATGGCGATGGGAACACCGAAAGCGATTTCGAGGTGGTGGACGCCCACCATGTCCGCCTGCGGGCCGAGCGTTCCGGCAAGGGTGGGGGCCGCGTCTACACCATCACCATCACCGCCACTGACAACAGCGGCAACACGGCGACAAAAACGGTTACGGTGTCCGTCGCGAAATAGCCGCCGTTGTCTCGTTTTGCTGATTCCGGCAGCCGGGAAGCATCGCTTCCCGGCTGCTTCTGTTTCTCCGCCCTGCCTGCCTGCTGACAAGGAAATATACGCGGCAAGAGATAATCCTTTCCGGCAGGAGGATGTTAAGGAGGCGGAACATGCGAGGCAGTTGGATATTTTTAGCGGCGGCACTGGCCTGCGCGGTTGTGACCGGCGGCTGCGGACGTGCGACGGCGACTACCGAAGTGGGGACAGATGGAGTCTGGAAGCGAACCGTAGCATTTCACGGTCCCGCCCCGGCGTCCAGCCCGGGAGCGGCAGGACCCGGCCAGGCAAGAATGTCGATGTCGGCGGGGCCGAAGTTAGAGGATATCATTTTCATGCCCAGCGCCGCGCCATGGACAATCAAAAAAGAGCGCAAGGAGAACGATTTTATCCATACCGCCACGCGGACGCTGCGCGCGAACGAAACGGTGCGTCAGGACGTGGTGGTGCGCGGCAAAATCAAAGGTAACCCCGGGCGGGTTCTGGTGAATGAGGTGACGGTGTGCGAAGTTTCGCCCGGCAGGATCGAGTACCGCGAAGTTCTGCACTGGCAGGGCGATGCGCCCGATGACCGGATAGGCGCGCAGGGGGAGATGATCACGGCTATCAGGAACGCGCTCCCGACAAACCTGGTGGCTGCCGCGAACGCCCAGGACATTGCCCAAATCCTGCAGCGGGAGTTGTGGGGCATGCTGTTCGGGCCGGGGGACGCCCTGATTTCGCAGATGCTTTTGCACCCGGAGATGGCGGAGCGCAAGATACGGCGGCGCGCGGGCATTGTCGTGGAAAAGGCGCTCGCGGAAAAGTTCGGCGATACCATGACCGCCGCTCAGCGGCAGGCAACGGCTCGCTCGCTGGTGACGGCGATGATAAATGCCTCCGATATAACCGGCAAAGCAAAGACCATGACCGACAAAGCGCCGCAAGAGGAAGGCGGCAGTGACGGCAGCCTGATTCCGCTGACCTTCGTGGTAAAGCTGCCCGGCAAGGTGGTGGCGACGAACGGTGAGGTGGACGAAATTAGCGGCGAAGTCTACTGGACGCTGTATTCCGAGGCGGCGGCCATCGGGGACGTGGTACTGACCGCTGTCTGTGAAGTGGAAAAACGGTAGGAACATCACCGACGCTATAATAGAGATATGGCGATACAGGTGGTGAACCTGCTGGATAGCGGGCCGATTCCCTATCGGGAAGGGTGGGAGCGGCAAAAGGCGCTGGTGGCGCGGCGGCAGCTCGGAGAGATTCACGACACGCTGCTGCAGTGCGAGCATCCTCCACACCTGACCTACAGGCGCGAGTACGACCACGCGGAGACCCTGCTTCTGCGCCGGACGAGTACGCGGCGCGCGGCATCGCCCTGATCGAAACTGACCGGGGCGGCGATGTGACGTATCATGGGCCGGGGCAGTTGGTGGGCTATCCCATCGTGCATCTGGGCGAGGGGCGGCGCGATGTGCATCGCTACGTCCGGTCATTGGAGGAGCTGATTATCCGGGCCGTGGGTGATCTGGGCGTGACCGGGGCGGGACGCGCGCCCTGGCACGCCGGAGTGTGGGCGGAAGACGCCTATCTGGCGGCGCTGGGGGTGAAGGTGGCGCGGTGGGTGACGCACCACGGTTTTGCCCTGAATGTCACCGATGCCGTGGCGGCGGGCTTCGCGACCATCGTGCCCTGCGGTGTGGCGGGCAGGCCGATAACCTGGGTGTCGCGCCTGGCGGGGTGGGCGGTCAGCGTGCCGGAAGCGGCGGCGGCGGTGGCGCATCGAGCCGGGGAGATATTCGACAGCAGCGCCGAATCCGCCGGGGCAGGCGGCAAATATTAACGCTATGTTAAGAAAAAGCCTTGACAGGAGAGCAGACACCCCTTATAATGCCTCATCTCGGCAGGTACTGTCCGCACCCAGAGGCGGGTGTGAGGAAAGCAGCCGTCGCCGATGAGAACACAATCGTCTGATAAGGCGATTGTGACAATTTGATCGCAGCTTGATGACTCCCGCCGCTGGAACCTGATCGGGTTTTCAGGGCGTGGCGCTTTCCATCGAGCGCGTGGTGTTCGCTCCAAAGTGAGGGGCAGGCCGACATCGTGGTCGCGGAACCGTGATGTCGCGCCTGCCCTTTTTGCTGTTTCGGGACAGTGGCGGCGGCGGTGGCGGCGGCAGACACGGAATTTGTGGGGAAGGTAGGAAGACCCGTGTGGAACCGGCCAACCTCTTGATTGCAGACGACGAGCCTCTGGTTCGCCTTGATCTGCGCCATCTGCTCACCGGAATCGGGCATACCGTCGTGGGCGAGGCGGAAAACGGCGAGCAGGCGCTGGCGCTTGCCCGCTCGCTGCGGCCCGACGCGGTGATTCTGGACATCGTCATGCCGCATCTGGGTGGCGTCGAGGTGGCGCGCGCCCTGGTCGCGGAGCGTGTGGCGGCGGTCCTGATGCTGTCGGGCTACCCGGAGCCGGAGATGATCCGTAAGGCCAACGAAGCGGGAGCGCTGGCGTTTATCAGCAAGCCGTTTCGCCGGGAGCATCTGGAACCCGCCATTCCTATCGCTATCGCCCGCTTTCGGGAGATAATCGCGCTGGAAAACGAGGTTCGCAGCCTGACCGAGCGCATGGAAGCGCGCAGGCTGGTGGGGCGGGCGAAAGCGATCTTGATGGAGCGGCAGGGGCTTCCGGAGCGGGAAGCGTTTCGGCGCATCCAGTCGCAAAGTCAGGCGCTCGGTAAGCCCGTACATGAGATTGCCCAGGCAATTATCACTGCGAGTGAAATAACCGCATAGCTCGGCAGCTTTTAAAAGGAAATAAGGAGGATACGGAACCGGTCGGGGAGATAATAACAGTCCCCGGGTATACGCAAAATTCAGGCAAGTAACGTCAAGCCAACGACGGTAAGACAGTCACTTTAGGTAAGAGACCCGCTGCACCGGGTTCAGCGATTTGACCCCTTCCCCCGGCGGAAGGGCGCAAACGGAACCGACGGCGCAGCACTACAAACCTCAAGGAGGCGTTCGTCACTCATGCGTCATCGTTTGGTCACCGTTCTCTCGCTCGCGGCTCTGGTCGGGGCGGGCATTTTTGGAAGCGCCGCACGCGCACAGGAAGCCGCCGGTCAGGAAACCAAAGCTTCCCAGCAGGAAGCCACAGCAGCAGCGCCCGCGCCCGGTATTACCGTCACCGGCTCGGTGGAAACCTACTTCACGTACAACTTTATCCGGCCTCCGGATAAGCGCAACTTCTTTATCTACAACAACCGGCACTCCGAATTCGGCATCAACTAGGTCGGTCTTACCATCGCCAAGGCTGCCACGCCGGAAAGCCGCTCCGGCTTCACCGTGCGCCTGATCGAGGGCGATGTCAAGCGTCTGACGCTGAACGCCGCCGACTTTGAAGATACGGAAAACCTGTTAGAAGCCTACGGAACGCTCCTGGTGCCTTTTGGCGCAGGTCGTGATGTCAAGGTGGATGCCGGACAGTTCGTGACCCATGTCGGCTATGAAACCATCGACATCGGCACCCTCAGCTTCTTTTCGCGCGGTCTTCTGTTTCAGATTCCTCCCCCCTTCTACAATGCCGGTGTGCGCGCCGCTTTCCCCCTCGGCACCCGCACCACCTTTACCGGATTTCTGCTGAACCAATATAATGGCCGCAGCGGCGACACGTACGACGACATCGCGCCCGGCTTTCAGCTCGCGCAGACTCTCAGCGCCAATTCATCGCTCGTCCTGAACGGCCTGACCTCTCGTGAGCCTGTGATCAGCGGTGATGGGGAGGCGGCAACCGTCACCGGCAAGCAGCTCAGCATCATCGACCTGATCTACTCCAACCAGTTCAGTCCCACCACGAAGCTGGCGGTGGAAGCTTTGTACCGCACCTGGGAAGACACCGAGGCCCAGTATGGCATTGCCGGTTATCTGACGTTCGGCCAGGCGGGCGGAAGCATCCTGGGGATTCGCGGCGTATCTGAACATCAACCCGGAGGGGCCGGGCGATGAAACCGAGCTTTCCGAGATTTCGCTGGCTTACGACATCCGCTCCGGCCTTTTCCCCGCGCGCGCGGACGATTCTGGAGCTTCGCTTCGACAACGCCAACGAACCCATTTTCGTGGGCCGCAATGGGGACAAGAAAAATCAGACATCGCTGACCATCGGGCAGGTGTTCAGCTTTTAAGAGTGTATATAGGGAAAGCCCCCTGCCCCACGCCCGCAGGGCGGTTCAATACCGGCTGCGCCGGTGGGGGCAGGGGCTTGCTCAAGAAAGGTAGGTATAGATGGTTAAGGTAGAGGCATTGATCAGGCCGCAGCGTGTCGATGAGGTCAAAGCGGCCCTCGATGAGATCGGCATCTCCGGGATGACGATCACTGAGGTGCGCGGCACGGGCAAGCAGAAGGGCTACACGCAGCACTATCGTGGCGCGGAATACACCGTGAATCTGCTGCAAAAAGTCAAGATCGAGACCGTTATTTCGGATACCGATGTGGAAAAGGTGGTCGCGGCTATTGTCGGAGCCGCACGCACCGGCGAGATCGGCGACGGCAAGATTTTTCTCTCGCCGATCATCGATGCCGTGCGTATCCGCACCGAAGAGCGGGCCGAGAACGCTTTATAAAGATGCGCGCGTTTTGCGGCGCGTCAGTTCGTCTATCGTCTTCCGGACAGTGACGTCCCCGTAATTTCACTCCCTCAGGAGGAGCCGTCATGAGTTCTTTCGGAAAGATCGTTGTGCGAATCGGTTCGCGGCAGGCAATGGGCTGGACGCTTTTGATTACCCTGCTGACCTTCGCCACAGCGGCATTCGCCCAGGATGCCGCCGCCCCGGCAGCAGCGGCTGCCGCCGAGCCAGCCAAGCCCGACACCGGCGACACGGCCTGGATTCTCGTTTCCGCCGCGCTGGTCCTTTTGATGACGCCGGGCCTGGCCCTTTTCTACGGCGGCATGGTGCGCGGCAAGAACGTGCTGAACATGCTGATGCAGTCGTTCATCGCCATGTCCGTCATCACGGTAATCTGGATTACTATCGGCTACAGCCTGGCCTTTGCGCCGGGTTCGCCCTTCCTGGGCGGCATGGATTATGTGGGCCTGAACGGGGTAGGGCAGGAGACCTTCACCCTGAACGGCACGGCCATCACGATTCCGCATCAGGTTTTTATGTTCTACCAGATGATGTTCGCCATCATCACCCCCGCGCTGATCAGCGGCGCGATTGCCGAGCGCATGAAGTTCTCGGCCTACGTGTTATTCATCGCCCTGTGGAGCCTGCTGGCCTATATGCCGATGGCCCACATGGTCTGGGGCGAGGGCGGCTATCTGTTCAAGCTGGGCGCGCTCGATTTTGCGGGCGGCACGGTCGTCCATATCCTGTCCGGTATTTCGGCGCTGGTGCTGGCGATCATGCTCGGCAAGCGGCGCACGGAGCGGTCGGAAGATCTGCGCCCGCACAACCTGCCGATGACCCTTGTCGGCACCGGCCTGCTCTGGTTCGGCTGGTTCGGCTTTAACGCCGGTTCGGCTATCGCTGCCGGCGGACTGGCCGGAAACGCCTTTATGGTGACGCATATCGCGGCGGCGGTGGCGGGTCTGACCTGGGTGCTGATCGAGTGGATCGTGCTCAAGCAGCCGACGGCGCTCGGCTGGGCGACCGGCGCGGTCGCGGGTCTGGTCGCTATCACCCCCGCCTGCGGCTTCGTCGGGCCGATGGCGGCGATTGTGATTGGCGCGGTGGTGTCGCTTCTGTCCTACGGCGCGATCAAGATGAAGGGCAGGTTCGGGTACGACGATACGCTGGATGTCTTCGGCGTCCACTGTGTCGGCGGTATCTGGGGCGCTCTGGCGACCGGTTTGTTCGCGCAGCAGTCCATCAACGCGGCGAACACGACCGGCAACGGCCTGTTCTACGGCGGCGGCATGACCCTGCTCAGCAAGCAGGCAATCGGCGTGGTGATCGCGCTCGTCCTGGGCGCGGTGATGACGGTGATTATCGCCTCGATTCTGAAGGCGGTCATGGGTATCCGGGCGACGGCGGATGAAGAGGACGCGGGCCTGGACCTGACCCAGCACGGCGAGGTCGGCTATGCCGGTCCGGCATCGGGCGGCGAGCCAATCGGCGCGGGGCATGGCGCTTCCCATGGAACCCCGGTGCTTCAGCCGGAGACCGCTCGTTAGATTCTGATAGAAAAGGAGCGAACGCAAAAAGACGGCGGCCCCACGAGGGACCGCCGTCTTTTTTGTTCGGTAGGAAGCGAACTATGCGTACTGGCGCATCGACAGAATCACCCGGCCCACAATCTTGGCATCGCGCGTGATAATAGGGCGCAGGTGCGGGTTTTCCGGCTGGAGGCGAATGGAATCGCCCGCGTGGTAAAACGTCTTCACGGTCGCCTCATCGCCAAGAAGCGCCACCACGATGTCGCCGTTGTTCGCTGTCTCCTGCGAGCGCACCACCACCAGGTCCTTGTCGAAGATACCCGCGTTAATCATCGAATCGCCGTGCACGCGCAGCATGAAGCAGTCCGCATCGCGCGGTATCAGGCTTTCCGGCAGGGGAAAGCTTTCCTCGATGTTCTCGGTCGCCAGTATCGGTATTCCCGCCGCTACCCGTCCCAGCAGCGGAACGGTAACGGTGCGGCGACGCGTCATCGGCGCGCCCTCGTGCAGAAGCTCGATGCTGCGGTACTTGTAGGGGTCGCGCTTGATAAAGCCCTTCGCCTCCAACTGGTTCAGATGCTTCTGCACCGAGCAGGAGGAGCGCAGGCCGGTTTCCTTGCCGATCTCGCGCACCGTCGGGGCCTGGCCGTCGCGCATCAGCGCCCGCCGAATCACTTCCATAATCTCCTGCTGTTTTGTGGAAAGCATAGCCGGTTCCTCGTCCTGGAATTGTTGAGACGCACCGTCGGAAAACACTGTGCTCTCAAAGAAAAAAGTTGTTCACAGTATACTTGACGAAGAGAAAAAATGCAAACGCGTTTTTGCTTTACTGTCGGTTAAAAAAGTTTTCGAGCAAAATGTTTCAGAACTGAGGGCAG
The DNA here is from genome assembly GCA_030447685.1 of Armatimonadaceae bacterium. Taxonomy (GTDB): domain Bacteria; phylum Armatimonadota; class Armatimonadia; order Armatimonadales; family Armatimonadaceae; genus JAUJOK01. The sequence goes on along the minus strand of JAUJOK010000003.1, from coordinate 135,830 downwards.
AGGGTAACAACATATTGCGAGAGAGACCTTGCCCGCTTTCCCCGAAAGGGTTGAGAGCGGGCTTTCTTTTTTGCCGGTCAGGCAAACAAAGAGTTGACACACATTGGGAAAACAATTATACTATCGATAATATATTAAGTTTGCCTGCGGCGGGTTTCCGGACAGGCGGCCTGTGGGCAAGTAACAACAGCGGAAAACCTCACCGGAAGGGGAGACAGCGCATTATGGTACACTCGATGCCTCTGGGGCCTTGCGCCCTGGCACCCGATAAAGCAGTAAAGATGCCCTCGCGGCAGCGTCCGCAAAGCCGTGTGGCGCGAAGCGGCAGCGGCAGCGGC
>JAUJOK010000003.1:100447-135392 GCA_030447685.1 Armatimonadaceae bacterium | reverse complement strand
GCGGCGGCGGCGGCGGCGGCGCTTCCGTGTCGCGATTCGCCGTGGCGGCGGGGACGCTTCCTGCGAATACGATACGCCGCCGACGGCAGCCGCGAACGCGAACCGCTGTGTCGGCAGTTCCGGCCAATACGGCGGCGCGGCGGGCAGTGCCTCTGGCCAGGGTTCACGGGCAGCAGGTGACAACTGCGCTGGCCGTAACGATTCTGCTGGGGATGTTGCTTGCCATAGGATGGCGCGTGCTGGGAGGCGCGCCGGTTTCTTCTGCCGCGCCGGTTATGACGGTGATGACGGTTCAGCCGGGCGACACGCTCTGGTCACTGGCGCAGCGCCACGGCAGCCCGCGCGCCTATATCCTCGACCGGGTGGATGCGCTGGCGCAGGCAAACAATCTGCCCTCGAACGTGCGTCTGGTGCCCGGCCAAAAGCTGATGGTGCCGGTGGCGAACTCGACGCAAGTCGCGAAACTGGGTTCCGGAGCTACTGCCACTGCGGCGCAGCCATAAAGACGGGCGCGCTATAAGGATAAAATAAAAACCGCAGGCGTATATTTCGCCTGCGGTTTTTCCTTTTAGAATCAGGGTTTGATAACGGTGTCGGCGGCTTTGGACGCATCCCAGACCGGCAGCGTATTGGCGAAATGGCAGGCGGCACGGTGGGACGGGCGCGCCGCCGCACCGCCGCCTGTCACCTCAATGGGCAGAAGCGGCGGGTCGTCACGGGCGCAAATCTCCTGCGCAAAGGGGCAGCGGGTGCGGAACCGGCACCCCGACGGAATATCAATCGGCGAGGGCGGATCGCCTTCCAGCGGGGCGCGCTCGCGGCGGCGGGCCGGGTCCGGCACGGGAACGGCGGCCAGCAGCGAGCGCGTGTAGGGATGACGCGGGTCCGTATAAAGATCGTGCGCCGGGGCGATCTCGACGATACGGCCCAGGTACATCACCGCGACGCGATGCGCGACATGGCGGATCAGCGACAGGTCGTGGCCGATAAACAGATACGCGATGCCGCTCCGCTCCTGAATGTCCTGAAGCAGGTTGACCACCTGGGCGCGCACCGAAATATCCAGCGCCGATACCGGCTCATCCAGAATTATCAGATCCGGGTCGAGCGCGAGCGCGCGGGCGATGCCGATACGCTGGCGCTGCCCGCCGGAAAACTCGTGCGCGAAACGCCGCACCGCCGCCTGCGGCAGCCCCACCGATTCCAGCAGCGCCCCGACCCGCTCCTCGCGTCCCCGCCGGTTTGCGTGCAGCCGGTGAATCTCCAACGGCTCGGCGACAATCTGCCCGACAGTCATCCGGGGTGACAGCGAGGCGAACGGGTCCTGGAACACCATCTGCATCCGGCGTCGCAGCGTCCGCATATCGCTCGGGGAAACGCCGGAAATCTCCTGTCCCTCAAAAACCACGCGCCCTGATGTCGGGGGAATCAGCCGCAGGATCGCCCGCCCGGTCGTGCTTTTGCCGCAGCCGGACTCGCCCACCAGTCCCAGTGTCTCGCCGCGCTCGATGGCGAACGTCACCCCGTCCACCGCGCGCACTACCTGTCCGTGCCCCAGCGGAAAGTGGACATGCAGGTCTTCGACGGAAAGAAGCATCAGCCCCCTCCCCCCAATCCCCTTCCCCCACGCTGTGGGAGAAGGGGGAAGAATTGGGTGCGGCAGGCGATTCAGGTTCCCCTTCTGGCTCCCCTTCTCCCACAGCGTGGGGAGGGGATTGGGGGGAGGGGCAAAACGGATACAGATGGCAGCGCACCACATGGCCGGGAGAAAGCTCCGTGGTCGGCAGGGGCTTGTCGCAGACGCCGGGCATCGCTTTGGGGCAGCGCGAGCGGAACGGGCAGCCGGTGGGCGCGCTGGCGGCGCTTGGCGGCTGACCGGCGATAAACGGCAGGCGTCTGGCGTCTTCCGGTGCGGCTTCGGGCAGCGAGGCCAGAAGTCCCTGCGTGTACGGGTGCCTGGGGTCACGGAACAGGGTGTGGACATCCGCCGTCTCCATCACCTGCCCCGCGTACAGAACCAGCACCCGGTCGCAGGTTTCAGCCACAACGCCCAGGTCGTGCGTAATCAGCAGAACCGCCATGCCAGTTTCGCGCCGAATCTCGCCGATAAGGGCCAGTATCTGCGCCTGCACCGTCACATCCAGCGCCGTAGTCGGCTCGTCGGCCAGCAGCACGTCCGGCGCGCAGGCAAGCGCCATCGCGATCATCACCCGCTGGCGCATCCCGCCGGATAGCTCATACGGGTACTGCGCGCACGCCGCTCCGGGAGGGCGATATGGACACGCCGCAGCGCCGCCACCGCCTCGTCCCATGCCGCCGCGCCGCGCAGTCCGCGATGGACGCGCACCGCCTCGGCGATCTGCTCACCGACCGTGAAGACCGGGTTGAGCGAGGTCATCGGGTCCTGGAAGATCATCGCCGCGCCGCCGCGCACCGAGCGCATCGCCTTTTCCGGCAGCGCCAGCAGGTTCTGACCGTCCAGCGTGATGGTGCCCTGCACGATACGACCCGGCTCCGGCACCAGCCGCAGCACCGAAAGGGCCGTCATGCTTTTGCCCGACCCCGACTCCCCGACCACACCCACCGTCTCCCCGCGATTCAGCGTCAGCGACACGCCATCCACGACGCGCGCCATCTCGCGCCCCCGCCCCGTCGGAAACGCCACCGCCAGATTATCAATAGCCAGTAGAGGTAGTTCAGCCATGTAATCGTATTTCTACCGTTTGTTGGTTCAAATGAGACAAGGCACGTAGGGCAGCCTCGGCAACTCGTTTCTGGTTTACCGTAGTGGCTTCACGCTGGGCGATTTTGCTTGCGATAGGCTTCCAGTCATCATGGCTCGCTATATTGAGGAACTCAAGGAGCGCCACGAACGCATTGGCTTCTTTGTCACTGAACTCATTCAAGAACCCCTGGTAAAGCCGCAGCCCGAAGCGTCCCGTGCCGATATTCGGACCCCATGACGGCAAGCGGCTCAATACGCGGCGGAGCGCGGCCCGCTGTCCCTCACTCAGTGAGCGTATATCAACTGCGCCCATCAGCGCCAGCAGGCGTGGTATGGCATCAAGCACAATATCACGTCCTTCCCACTGGCGCAGTTCCAGGGCTTCTATGAGGGGGCCAAGCGCACGTCGATCTGTAGAATCCGCAAGAAACCGAATAGTGTTTGCCTGCAAACGTGACACGCCATAGAAGAGCGGGTTCATAATAGCTACACCGAGCCACAAGAGGGGATTGGTAAAGAGCATTACACGGTCAATCTGTTTCCAGAACCTATTATCTATGGATGAGTAAAGCAATACAGCGAAGATAACCGCAATGCAGGCAAAGAATCCGCTGTTAAAGAGACGAATTCGCCGGGTGCGCCTCCTGACTTCCCTGTCCCAAACGGGAAGAAGCAGGTTGAGCGCGTCTTCCTGCCCCATTTCTTGCAGGGCTTGTTTCGCCGCCTCAGCGTCTGCTGTAGCCTTGCTGCCCCAGCTTTCGGATGATTTCGGTGCTATCCATGCGCGACTTTCACCGATAACCGTTGTTCCAGAATGGATAGGCAGGTCTGGGCTGCTTCCTTTATGCCGGGAATATTGGACGACCGGGCCAATCGCTCTACATGCGGCAGTGATTGACTATCTCCGATCTGCCCAATCGCCGTCACAATAGCTCGGAGAGTCATCGTACTGCTCCCCTACCCATGAATACACCCTGCCGCTTTGCTTCATTCGCTTATAAAGATAAGCCCGTTGTTTCTCGTTCAGCAAACCGGCATCTGTTGCTTGCAAACGAGGCAAAAGTCTTTTCAGTGCATCTTTAGCCGCGTATGATTCTTTCCAGGCGAGAGACTCATAAACGTCTATCAGCGCACCGACAGCAGGGGGCTGTCACATTGGGTCAACAGCGTTGCCGCGTTTCTAAGACGCCGCGAAGGAGGCAATAGATAATCTTCAAATACGCTTGTGGCTCCACAGATGATGATAATGCCCATTTGGATACTTAAGACCTCTTGCATAAGTGTCACTTGCTTTGTTGAAGCTGATGATTGAGACAGGGCAGCCAACAGATTAAAGCGCAAGCCGAAGCGTTTTCGCCGGGTCCGAGAACGCTCGCTCAGGATGCGGAACACCTTCAGCCGCCCCAGAGCGTGTTCCACAACCATGCGCTCACGGGACAGGCGCTTGTTTGCCGCTTTTCGCTCGGCGGTCAATGGACGATGCTTGCTCTTCTTGTGCGGCGTCTGGCTGTTGGCGTGAAAACGGCTCAAACCTTTATAGCCCGCGTCGGCCAGACAGCGGCTTTCGTCACACAACCACAGACGGCTGCGCTTGAACAGCGCGAAGTCATGGGTGTGACCAGCACAAAAGGCCGTGGCCAGGATGCGTCCGCTCTGCTGCTCAACGATGACTTGTGCTTTCAGCGTGTGACGCTTCTTCTTACCGCTGAAGTAGGTTTTGCGTTTTTTTGCGCGCCTTTGCCCTGGGGCTGCTCGATTTGGCACTCGGTCGCATCCACCACGACAACCTGCCACGTGGTCTGGCCGGGACGTAAAGCCTTCTTGCCCGGCAAGCGGAACTGGCCAGAGCGCATCAAGGCATCTTCGATACGTCGCACGGTACGTGAGGCAGTGGCTTCGCTCAAGTCATACGTGCTGGCGATGTGGAAGAGCGTTCGATACTCGCGCCAATACATCAGTGTCAAGAGCAACTGGTCGCACAAAGCCAGCTTGGGTGGGCGGCGGCCAAAGACGCGAATCTGCTCCTGCAACGCGTGGAGCATCGCCTCGAAAGTCTCGCGCCGCACACCGGTCAGCCGCAGAAACTCTTGCGCTTTGCGGTTCTTGATGTGTTCGTAATACACATCTCATCATTTACCATACTTATGCAAGAGGTCTATACATGAACGGCTACGGAACCCTTACCGATTATCGCACTGTAGTACCCAGCCAGAGAGACTGCCAGGGCTAAGCCTAACCTCAATGCCCAAAGGCGCTTGTATCTTTTCCTATCCTCGAAAACGAAAATGCGCCGCAGAAATTCGATTGCGGCGTCAGTTCCCATCTGCTCAAGTGTCTGCTCCGCCATCTCAACATCTGCCGGGTTTTTGCTGCCCAGCCATTGCTCAATGCTTGGCTCTTTCATGTGATGCTCCCTCGTTATGCGCTACTCTCAGGGATAGACGTTGTTCCAGAACGGATAAACTGGCTTGCGCCGCTTCCTGAATCAGCCGGTTCCTGGCCGCTTTGCCTTTCCCCTGTGCCAATCGTCGCACTGGCTTCAACGCCGTTCTATCTCCAAGTTGCTGCAATGCTTGAAGTATTGCCAGAGATAGTTCCGGGTCTGATTCTTCTGTCTTGGTGCGGCTCATCAGCAGATGGTTCATATAACGCCGTTGATGTTCGTTCAGCAAATCCTCGTCTGCTGCTTTAAGCTTCGGTAAGAGGCGCACAAGTGCGGGGGCGGCAAGAAAGGACGTTGTCTTGTCTGCCAGCATCAAACCTTCAATCAGGGGGCCAACCGTGCGAACATCGTCCACATGGGCTAAAGTACGGACAACATATTTCAACTTCAAAGGAGCGGCTAATCTTTGACTGTAGAATCTGTTCCAAACTACCGCCAAAATTAGACCCGCTGGCCCAGCAACGAACCATGACTGGTGCAACCCGCTCCTCAAAAAAACCATTAACATGCACGGTGGAAAACTGCTCCAAAGTAGCCAGGCTTCTCCTGCTTTGCGCCATTTGTCTGCTTCTTGCTTTGCCAATATCAGAAGCTCATCCAAAAGTTCCGAGCCATGTTGCTGGAGTGCTTCATAGGCTTTTTCTGGGTAATCGCTTTCAAGATCGGCAATGATAGTTTCTGCGTTCATGTGATTCTCCGGTATCAAGAGTGTTTCCGGCCTAACAGATTTGCGCAGTGGGTGTTCAGGTGATTGATGACATTCGCCTGAGCGTCCCCGACGCTGATTCGGCCCTTGTCGTCTCCACCGGGTATGAATGCCTGCTTACTCCTGAAATAGGGAAGAAACGGATTCGTCGGCGTGGATGCGCTGGATGGCCTCGGCGAACAGGGGGGCGACGGAAAGGACGGTGGTTTTGCCGTTGCGCTTTCCGGCGGAGCGGAATCGTATCGGTGACGATTAGCTCTTTAATCTCCGGGCGCGAAAGCCGTTCCACAGCACGCCCGGCCAGAACCGGATGGGTACAGGCGACGGTGATTTCGGGACGCGCGCCGTTTTCGAGCAAGGCATCGATAATCTCGTTTATCGAGCCGCCGGTGGAGATAATGTCATCGTAGACGATGCAGGTCTTGCCGCGCACGTCGCCCGCCAGATGGGTGATGTCGGAGACGCCGTGGTCGGGGTGGACTTTATAGCCGACAGCCAGCGGCGCGTTCAGCCGCCCGGCGATCTTGCGGACGGTCTTCACGCGCCCCTCGTCCGGCGAAACTACCACCACATCGCGCAGGTTCTTCGCTACCAGAGAGTCGCCAATAATCTGAATCGAGGTGAGATGATCCACGGGAATGTCGAAAAAGCCCTGAATCGCCTCGGCATGCAGGTCAATGGCGACGATGCGACTGGCTCCCGCCGTGGCAATCAGGTTGGCGATCAGCTTGGCGGTTATCGGCTCGCGCGGGGCGGCCTTTTTTTCCTGGCGGGCGTAGCCGTAATAGGGGAGAACACAGGTGATACGGTCGGCGGAGGCGCGGCGCAAGGCATCCACCAGAACCAGAAGCTCCAGCAGGTTGGCGTCGATGGGCGGGCAGGTCGGCTGAAGGACGAAGGCGTCGGTGCCGCGCACGGACTCTTCGAATTTCACATATAGCTCGCCATCGGCGAAACGGGTGATCTGGAGACCGCCGAGCGCGATGCCCAGATGGTCGGCGACGGCGCTTGCCAGCTCGGCATGAGCGGTTCCGGCAAAAAGCTTCAACGATGGGGTTCGCGGCAGGTGCATAGTCGGTTGTTATTATAGCACGGCCTGGCGGGATGATACCGGGATTTCTTGACACGCGCCCGCGCCCGTGGCTATACTGAAACCCACAAGGCCCACGCCCGCCGCAGTGAAAAGGATGTTCGTATGCAAGCCGTGATCTTAGCCGGGGAACGCGGAGCGCCGCTGTACCCATTGACCGCCCGCCAGCCCCGCGCCATGCTTCCGCTCGCCGGTAAGCCCCTCGTGCAGTACCAGATGGAGCTGCTGAAGCGCCACGCGATTCGTGAAGCCGTGCTCTGTTTGCAGGTCATGCCGGAAACGTTCGAGCGGCGCTTCGGCGACGGCAAGGAAGTAAACATGACGCTGCGCTACCACCGCGAGCAGGCCCCGCTGGGCACGGCGGGCGCGGTGCGCGCTGTTTCGGATAGACTGGTCGGCGACACGGTTCTGGTGCTGAACGGTCACATCCTTACCGACGCCGACCTGGGCGCGCTTCTGACATTTCACCAGGACAGCAATGCCGCCGTTACCCTCCTGCTGGCTACCGTCACCGATCCGTCGCGCTATGGGGTCGTTGTGACGGATGCCGAAGGACGCATTACCTCGTTCTCCGAGAAACCTGCTGTTGAGGAGGCGGCATCGGATACGGTGAGCGCCGGGGTGTACGTGCTGCGCCGCGACCTGCTGCGCCGTATTCCCCCGCACACTGAGTATTCGTTCGAGCGCCAGCTTTTCCCCCAGCTTCTGGCCGAGGGTGTCCCGATGTACGGCTATGTCGCCGAGAACGCCTACTGGCTGTCCATCGCGACGCTGCCGGAATATCAGCGCGCGCAGGCGGACATTCTGGAGCGGCGCGTGAATGTCGATATTGCGGGCGATCAGATAGCGCAGGGCGTCTGGGTGGGAGAGGCGGCCACCGTCCATCCGACCGCCGATCTTCGCGGCCACGTCTTTATCAACCACCACGCCGAGATCGGCAAGGATGTCAAGATCGGGGGCGTGACCGCTATCGGGTCGCGCTGCCGCATCGATGACGGCGCGATTGTCGAGGATGCGATTATCTGGCGCGGTACGGTGGTCGAGCGCGGGGCGGTGGTGCGCGGCTGCATCCTGGGCGATAACTGCGTGGTGCGGGCGGGCGCAACCGTGCAGCCCGGCTCGGTGGTCGGCGCGGACGGGATCATCGCCTCGGTGGTCGCGCGCCTGCCCACGCGCGGCGACATTCAGCGCGCGGCGATAAAATTCGGCACGGACGGCTGGCGCGGCATCATCGCCGACGATTTCACCGTGGACAATGTCCGCCTGGTGACGCAGGCCGTGTGCGACTGGATAAAGTCCGGCGCGGTTCCCGGCGACGGCCTGGTGATCGGCTACGACCGGCGGGCGCAGTCCGAGGTGTTCGCGGCGGCGGCGGCGCGTGTCGCAATGGGCAACGGTCTGGATGTGTACTTGTCGGAGCGCGAGTGTTCGTCTCCCGCCGTCTCGTTCGGTACCCGCTATTTCGGCGCGGCGGCGGGTCTGATGATTACCGCGTCGCACAACCCGCCGCAGTTCAACGGGCTGAAGATAAAGGCGCACTACGGCGGCTCGGCAACGCCGGAGATGGTGGCCGCTGTTGAGGGGCATCTGCGGCAGCTTTTGATGAGCGGGGCCGCGCCCAAAGTATCCGCCGCCGTGCCCAAGACCATGGACCTGGCCGGGCCGTATCTGGCCCATTGCGCCCGCTTCGTTGACCTGAGCCGCGTCGCGCAATCGAACTTCAACGTGATCGTGGACCCGATGCACGGCGCAGGCGCGGGTTATCTGACCGGCCTGCTTGAAAAGGCGGGAGTCCGGGTCACGGAAATACGCTCGGAGCGCAACCCGGTGTTCGGCGGGGTCAACCCGGAGCCGATCGAGCAGAACATGGGCGCGCTATTCGAGGCGGTGACGCAGTCGGGCGCGGACGTGGGCATCTGTCTGGACGGCGACGCCGACCGTCTGGGCGCGTGCGACTCGCACGGGAACTTCGTGGACAGCCACCGCATCTTCGCGGTTCTGCTGAAGCATCTGGTGGAGGAGCGCGGCTGGAGGGGCGGCGTCGTTCGCACCGTCTCCACGACCCGCGCCTTAGATAAACTAACCAAAAAGTACGACCTGCCGCTGACCGAAACGCCTATCGGCTTCAAGTACATCTGTGAAAAGATGCTGACGGACGATATTCTGATCGGCGGCGAGGAGTCCGGCGGTATCGGGGTCAAGAACCACCTGCCGGAGCGCGACGGCGTCCTGATGGGCATGCTTCTTTTGGAGGCGATGGCTGCCAAAGGCAAGCGTCTGGAGGAGTTGATCGCCGACATCTTCGCCGAGGTGGGTGCGCATCACTACACCCGCAGCGACCTTCACCCGCCGCAGGAAAAGATGCACTCTATTATTTCGGCTTTGCAGTCGTTCCGGGAAACCGAGTTCGCTGGCGCGCCGCTTTCCGGCATCCACCGCCGGGACGGCACGCGCCTGGACTTCACCGACGGCTCCTGGCTGCTGCTTCGCCCCTCCGGCACCGAACCCGTTGTGCGCGTCTACGCCGAAGCCGCAACGCTCGATAGAGCAAAGGAGCTGGTTGCGCGCGGCGTGGAACTGGTCGAAGGAGTGTAGCCTATCCTGATGACACGCACCACACCCGGAAAATCAGAGAGCCTCGGATTCATTCCGAGGCCCCTGGAATCTGCGCTTATTTGCGCGCCAGCGCCTTGCACGCTTTGTCATCGTTTCTTTTAGCGATAACGACGATGAAAACCGTGTCGTCATCGAATCGGTACACAATGCGGTACTCGCCGGAATCGACGCGGTAATACTGATCGTAACCTTTAAGCTTGCTGGCATCGTTGGGCTGAGAATCGACCAGCAGGGCGAGCATCTTCTGCCCCACCTGCCGGTACTGCTTTGCTTCCAGGCCACCCAGGAACCCGAAAGCGTCACGAGTTATAGCTAACTTCTTCATACCCTCTCCCGCGTTTCAGCGGGGGCATGGACGGCGCGGGCAGCTTACAGCTTCTTCAGCAGTTCCTCAACTTCCTCAGGACTGGCGTAGCCACTTGCCTCTGCCCGGGTAGCCAGTGCGCCCCAATAAGCGTCCTCAAGCGCGGTCAGCCGCTCATATTCTTCAAAGCTGATAAGCACCGCATAGCTTCGACCGGTTTTCTCTACCGTAACCGGCTCGCGCTGCGCCTTCTCCATGAACTCGCCGAAACGGTTCTTTACGTCCGTTGCGTTTGCGTTTGCCATTGTTCGTTTCCTATCCTTAGCCTATTCTTTTCGTTCCTTATCCCTTCCTGATTCACAGGGCACGCTCGACAGACGTGTTGGGATGCCCCCTTGGTGGAGGACTGATTAGCGCATGTCCTACTGCCATTATACTTTAATTTAGCCTTTTTAGCTAAATTAGCAGAAGCGCGTGGGGGAAATTAGCGCAGTGGGATACAGCAGGCAGTTCCTCTACGGATGAGGCGCGTAGGACGCCACCAGCATACCGAAATAAGTAGGTGCCTCGTAGGAAATCAGGTCCGGGGTCATTGGGGTATGGCCGAGCGCGCCCATCAGCATAATAGTCTGCCAATAGGCGTCCACTTTGGCGGCTTCGAGAAAGTCGTTGGGCCAGTCCAGGGAGCGCGGCAGGTCGTCCTCGGCGACGGCGCGGCACATGGCCTCGTCGTGCTCTTTTGCGGCGGGGTCGTAGCCGTAAGGGCCGTGCGGATCGTGCGCGTGTCCCCTGATCGCACGAGGCGATGAGCGCGATGCGACGTTCCGAATCGGCAGCGGCGCGGGCGATGGCGACACCGCAGCGCACCAGCGTCTCGCGGGGCAGCCCCCGGTCGGGGGTAAGCACGACGACCTTCGGGCGCGGCGTCATCGGGTGGGCCAGGAACCAGAGCGGGACGAGCGCACCCCAGTCGAGCGGCAGCGGGGCGTCCTTTTCCTCGCTGACAAGCCGGGCAATCGGTACGTTCTGCCCTGCCGCCTGCTCGATGATGCGCTCGGCAAGGTCGAGATCGGTTTCAAAGGCGGCGGAGATGCGCGCCGGGGGACGCTCGCCCAGAACGCCTGCCGCCGTCTTCGTCTCCCCCAGACTGACCGCCCCCTGCACCAGCAGTCCGTGCGGCGTCAGCACCACCAGTGTTTCCGGGCGCGTAAGGGCGCAGCGGCCTCCCAGTTCCTGCATCGCCGCGCGGGTGCGGGCCATGCGGCGCGGATGGGGCGCGGCGAGTTCGGGAATCACTTCGCTGCCGTGGGGTGCGATAGCGCCGAAAACCAGCGGCACGGTCAGGACAGCCTTACGGCTTCGCCGGAACGGGCCGCGTTATAACCCGCCTCGACTATCTCCTGGGCGATATAACACGTTTCCAGGTTCAGGATGCCTTCCGGCTCCGTACCGGTTTCGATGCAGTGGACAAAGTATTCGGCGTGGTTGGTCAAGCCTTCGGGCAGCGGGTCCAGGTCGATCATCTCGACGCTGCCTTTGCCCCGGTCCAGGCGCACCTGCTGCCCCGCCTGTGACAGCGTGCCGGTCGTGCCGTAGACCAGCGGATAGCCGACGCCGTCGCCGCCCTGCTGTGACCAGGTTCCTTCCAGAATCGCCATCGCTTTCGGATAGCGCGCGACAAAAACCGCGTTGTCGTCGCTGATCTCGTAGTCTTTTGTCAGATTGCCCGCCGTTCCCCACACCGATTCCGGGCGGCCCAGCAGATGCGCACTCAGAACCGCCCCGTAGCCGCAGAAGTCCGCGCCCGCGCCGCCGCCGTTCTTGTCCGCATCATAGAGCCAGCCCCAGAACTCCGGCCCGCAGCCGATCTCGCGCGGCCCACCATGCCCCTGCCGCTCTTTGACCTGCCAGATGTCGCCGACCGCGCCGTCCTTCGCCAGACGCATGAGCGTGCGCCTGCCGCGCTGCCAGGCGGTCGGCCAGTTGGTCAGGAAGGGCGTTCCTGCCGCGCGCACGGCATCGCGCACGCGCGCGGCAGCAGCCAGGTTGACGGCCAGCGGCTTTTCTACCGTCACCGCCTTGCCCGCCTGCGCCGCCGCGACGATCATGTCGGTCTTTGCCCGGTTGTCCGCGCCAATTTGAAGGATGTCGAACTCCTCGTTTGTCAGCATCTCCTGCCAGTCGGCATAGTGAGTCGCTATGCCGTACCGCTCCTGCGCGGAGCGTGCCAGCGCCTCGTCCGGCTCGGCGACGGCGACGATCTCGGCGCGCTCGAACTTCTTCCAGTTATTCAGCAGGCCGCCGATATGCCCATGCACCAGCCCGGCTACGGCTATCTTATAGGTTTTGTCCGCCATTCGTTCCCTCTTCCAGGCGCACCGTGCCGGTCGCGCCGCCGAACGGTTCAGTATAAGGGAAAGCCGCGCGCACTGTCAACGACGGCTTTCTCATAGGCCCGTGGGTTGAAACCCCCGTCTGTGCGGCCTGCGGGGCGAGCGTCGCCTGCGGCCAACCGCCCTCCGGGCGAAAAACGGGCTGTAGCCGACACAATTCCTGGTCCTGCACCCGGAGGGTGCTTGGCGGAAGGCCATATAGACGCCGGTTTTGGACCGGCGGGATTTTATGAAATCACGTTTTCGGAAACTTCTATCTTGACGCTCCCTAATCGCTGTGCTAACATCGCTCCAACCGGGGGGATCGGCAATTTCAGAAAGGGAAGAAATCATGCCGGAACAGGAGCTAAAAGGGGCGATAATCGGAGCGGGGTATTTCGCGGGGTTTCAGGCGGAGGCGTGGAACCGGATCGACGGCGTTCGTATCGCCGCCGTGGCGGATGCGGAGCCGGGAAGGGCGCAGGAGTTCGCGGATAAGTGGGGGATACCGGGCGTCTACGCAGATGCCGAAACGCTGCTGGAAAGGGAAAAGCCGGATTTCGTGGACATCGCCACACGGCCCGGTTCCCATGTGGCGCTGACGACCCAGGCGGCGGGGCAGGGGGCGCACGTTATCTGCCAGAAGCCGATGGCCCCGACCTGGGAAGAGTGCGTCGCGATGGTGGATGCCTGCGATGCGGCGGGCGTGCGCCTGTTTATCCACGAGAACTGGCGCTGGCAGCCCTGGTACCGTGAGATAAAGCGGCTGCTGGACACGGGGGCGCTGGGCGATCTGTTTCATCTGGGATTTACGATGCGTACCGGGGACGGGCGCGGCGCGGAGCCGTACCGGGTACAGCCGTATTTTCGGGAGATGGAGCGCCTTCTGATTTACGAGATGGGGGTGCATCTGCTGGATACCTGCCGCTATCTGGCCGGGGAGATAGACACCGTCTACTGTCAGATGCGGCGCATCAACCCGGCGATACGCGGCGAGGACTACGCTCTGGTACAACTCCTGTTCGAAAGCGGCGTCCACGGCCTGATTGACGGCAACCGCCTCAGCGGCCCGGTTCCGCATGGGGTGGCGCTGGGCAGCCTGAGTGTCGAGGGCGAGCGGGGCATGGTTCGGCTGTCGCCGGATGGCCGCCTGTGGCTGACCGAGTACGGCAAGGAAGAAGCTCCGCACCCGTTTGCCAGCACCGACGAAGGCTACAAAGGGGACAGCGTACGCGCCACGCAGGAGCATCTTATCGCCTGCCTGCGCTCCGGACAGATTGCCGAGTCCGAGGGACGCGACTATCTGAAAACGGTGGCCGCCATGCTTGCCTGCTACCGGTCGGCGGAAACGGGTCAGGCGACCAGCGCGTCCACCCCGTCTTGACGCTCCCCCGTCCCTAAAGAAACGGGCTGCTTCATGGGGAGAAGCCCCGTGAACGGGGCTGGAGACAGATGGGAATTACGATAGCCCCATTTATGGGGCTTTTCTGCTCTAAACAGCCCGTTCCTTTAGGGACGGGGCTTTTCGTCTTGACGCTCCCCCGCCCTTATGCTACCATGGCCGTATGCTGGATATTCGACTGATTCGCGCGGAACCGGAGAAGGTGCGCGCCGGACTGGAAAAGCGCGGCGAAAACGGTGCGGTCGTTGACGAACTGCTTCGCATGGACGAGGAGCGGCGCGCGCGGCTGACGGAACTGGAAAACCTGAAGGCCGAGCAGAACCGCCTGGGACCGCAGATCGCGCAAACCAAAAAGTCCGGCGGAGATGCGAGCGCGCTGCTTGCCCGCTCGACCGAGATAAAGGCCGCCATCCGGGAGCGCGAGGACGGGGTTCGGGAAAGCGATGCCGCGCAGGAAACGCTACTCCTGAAGCTGCCAAACCTGCCGCAGCAAAGCGTTCAGCCCGGCGGCGAGGATGCGGCAGTCATACTTCGGCCCGCCTCCTATGAACCGAAGCCGTTCGCCTTTGAGCCGAAGCCGCACTGGGACATCTGCACATCGCTGGGGCTGGTGGATTTCGAGCGCGGCTCCAAGATCAGCGGGGCGGGCTTTGTGCTGTACACCGGCCTGGGGGCGCGGCTGGAGCGCGCGCTGATCAGCTTCATGCTCGATCTGCATACGGAGACGCACGGCTACACCGAGTTAAGCCCGCCCTTCGTTCTGTCCCGTGAAAGCATTACGGCGTCCAGCCATATCGTCAAGTTCGCGCCGGAAATGTACCACGACAGCGAATCCGACCTGTTCTTCGTGCCGACGGCGGAACCGGCGATTGTGAATGTCCACCGCGACGAAATACTGGAGCCGGGCGCGCTGCCCATCAAATACGTCGCCTATACCCCCTGCTGGCGGCGCGAAGCGGGCGCGGCGGGGCGGGACACACGCGGATTGCAGCGCATCCATCAGTTCGACAAGGTGGAGCTGTTCCGCTACGCCTTCCCCGAAACCTCAGATGAGGCGCTGGAGGAGATGACCCGTGAGGGCTGCGCGGTGCTGGAGGCGCTGGGCCTGCCGTACCGCATTATCAAAATAGCGGCGGGCGATATGTCGTTCCAGGGCGCGATGCAGTACGACATCGAAACCTGGGCACCCGGCACCGGCAAGTGGTTCGAGGTCTCTTCGGCATCCAACTGCACCGATTTCCAGGCCCGGCGCGGTAATATCCGCTTCCGCCGTGAACCGGGCGCGAAGCCGGAGTTTCCGCACCTCTTGAACGCCTCCGGTGTCGCCCTGCCGCGCCTTCTGGCCACCCTGCTGGAAACGCACCAGCAGGAGGACGGCACGGTGCTGGTGCCCGAACGCCTTCGTCCGTACCTGGGGGGGCGGGAGCGTTTGGAGCGTTAGCGGGCTAAGGCAGGGCTTTCAGTCAGACGACAGCCCTGCTTCCCGCAGCGCCTGGCGCACCGCGTTTTCGTGGACGGGCAGCAGATACTTCTCCCAGCCATGCTGTGCGTAGATTTCCCGCAGCGCCTCTTCCTTCTCGTAAAAGTTGATCGCATCCACCCAGGCCCGGTTGACACAGGGAGCGAGCAGGCGCGCGAGCCGCTTTGGCGTGCCGGGCAGAAGGGGAGCCACCGTCGCCGTGGTTTTGATACCCGCTTCCGTAAGCTGACGAGCCGCCTTTAAGCGCCGCGCGATAGAGGGCGCGCGCGGCTCGAACGCTTTTCGCACCACGTCGCTGTCGGTGGGCACGGAGATGCCCACATCCAGCGTGTCGCCGAACTTTTGAAGCAGGTCGATGTCGCGCACCACATGCGGCGAGCGGGTCTGGAGGTGAAGGCGCGCGGGAAACGCGAGAAGCAGCACTTCTAAAAGCGCGCGGGTCAGGCCCAGCCGAAGCTCGATAGGCTGGTACGGGTCGGTGGCCGAGGAGAAAAAGATCGTCTTGCCATAGAGCTTATGGCTTTCCCGCATCAGCGCGTCCACCGCGTTCTTCTTGACCTCGACCCAGTGGCCCCAGTCCGCCTTCTTCGCCGGGTCATCAAACACGAAGCGGCTGGCATAGCAGTAGGTGCAGCCGAAAAGGCAGCCGCGATAGGGGTTGATGGTGTAGTCGCAGGGAATGCTGCTGGAGCGTCCCTGCGCCGTCAAAACCGAGCGCACTTCAATCTGTGTTAGGCGAGGGGAACTCATGTTGTTCAGTCCGTGGGCAGCGGCTCCTCGTGTTCTGACAATAGTATATCAAACAAACGTTTATATCCGCCTGTGTCGTGGCTAATTCCGCTCCAGCCAGAGCATGACGGCTCCCACTCCCAGAGCGGCGACCGGAACCAGACCGAGCGCCCCCTGCCATCCCAGCGATGTCGCCGCCAGCGCGCCGACGCTCCAGGGAACAACCACGCCGCCCAGCCCGCCGACGGCGATAACGCCGCCGAAAACCGTCCCGGCGTTCTGCGGATAACGCTCGCCCGCTTCAGCCAGTATCAGGCTGAAGATTCCGGAAAAGCACAGACCGGTAACGGCGACAAAGCCCAGCACGACGAGCGGCGAAGTCCACAGCAGCGCCAGCGTGGAACTGACCGCAGCCGCCACGGACAGAAGCAGGATCAAGCGCACCAGCGCCACCCGGCCCACCAGCGCGCCGGAAACGATTCGCCCGCCCGTCATCGCGACCCAGAACACGGTGACGACTATCCCTTTCCAGGCGGCTCCCTGCGGCAGATGCTGGAAGTAAGTGGGCATCCAGGAAAAGAAGCCTACCTCCGCGCCCACATACAATGCCTGCGCCAGACAAAGGGCCACAAAGGCGGGCTGCCAGAGAACCCGGCGCAGCACGGCGAAATCCAGCGCCTCCGCGCCGTGCCGCGCCCGCGCCACCGGCTGCGCGGCGAGAGCGACGAACAGCAGAGCAGTAACGGCGGCCAGTCCCAGATACAGCGTGCGCCAGTCTGTGCCCGCCGTGAGCAGGCGGTGGGCGAGCGTCGGGCTGAAAGCGGCTCCCGCGCCGAAGGCGATCTGGGTGGCATTGAGGATAAAGGCGCGGCGTTCCGGGAACAGGTCGGAGGCGAGCGCGCTGGCGACGGTCTCCATCGCGCCGCTGCCGACCCCGATCAGCGCCGATGCGAGCAGCGCCAGGGTGAATGTCGGCGCGCTGCCGAAAAGAAACAGGCCCGCGCCGTAAACCGCGATTCCGCCAAGAAGAACCGCTTTTCGCCCCCAGCGGTCGGACAGATAGCCGCACGCAAGGACACCCGCCACGAATCCGAGAAAGCTCGCGGGGAACAGGCGTCCCGATGCCGCAGGCCCCAGTCGGAAGGTGGCCGCGATAAAGGGCAGCAGGACGCTGAGCGCCCCCAGATAAACCGCGTACAGGAACAAAACCGCGCAGCAGGTCGCCGCCAATACGCCACGTTTCTGCTGCGCCGTTGTCCCCTTTGCTGCCGGATTTTGTGTTCTGCTCAGGCTGGTTATCCTTCCGGCGGATGAGGCTTTGTATAGAGAGATGATACCTTCCCGCGCCTGCGAAGGTCTGTTCCGCAGCAAAACCTTTGGTATAATGGACGGGATTGCCGCTGCTGGCTTGTTCGGGTCGATGCTGCCCGAGTAGTTCGGACCCGAAAGGAACCGCTTCCCCATCGTGTGTGGCATAACCGGCTACGTCGGAGCGCGCCCCGGCGTGCGTACCGTCATCGACATGCTGCGTCGCCTGGAATACCGGGGCTACGACTCGGCGGGCGTGGCGGTGGCTGGGCTGGCTGCTGGAAGTGACCGGGGCGACCTGGAGATCGTCAAAGCGGCGGGTAAGCTGGCCGTGCTCGAAGGGCAGCTTCAGGACCACTGGGAGATGCAGGGAACCGCCATCGCCCACACGCGCTGGGCGACGCACGGCGGGCCGACCACGCCCAACGCCCATCCCCACTACTCCTGCGATAAGCGCATCGCCCTGATCCACAACGGCATCATCGAGAACTTCCAGGAACTCAAAGAGCAGCTTGGGGCGGCGGGCCATGCCTTTACCTCCGACACAGACACCGAGGTGATGGTGCACCTGGTCGAGGAGGCGTACAAAGCGACCGGCTGCATGGAAACGGCGGTGCGAAAGGCGCTTTGCCAGGTGCGCGGCGCGTACTCCATTGCCGTCGTTTCCACCCATGAGCCGGACACGCTGTACGCCGCCAAGACCGCCTCGCCGCTGATTCTGGGATTAGGAAACGATGAGAACTTCCTCGCCTCCGACATCCCCGCGCTGATGCGCTACACGAAGCGCGTTCTGGTGCTGGAGGACGGCGATTTCGCGGTGCTGAACCGGCAGGGCGTCCGGGTTTCCACACGGGACGGGGAACCGGTAATGCGGGAGCCGTTTTTAGTCACCTGGGACGAGCAGACGGCGGAGCGCGGCGGCTACCCGCATTTTATGCTCAAAGAGATACACGAGCAGCCCCGCGCGCTGGCGGATACGCTGCGGGGACGTATCCGGGAAGACGGGCGGGTCGTTCTGCCGGAACTGGAAGCCTTCACCGCGGCGCGGCTTGCAGCGTTTACGCGCATCTCTATCGTCGCCTGCGGCACCGCCTATCATGCGGGCGTGGTCGCCAAGAAGTTCTTTGAAAGCGTGCTGCGCCGTCCTGCCGAAGTCACCGTCGCTTCGGAGTTCCGCTACGGTGATCCGCTGGTCGGGCCGGACACGCTTTGCGTCGTAGTGTCCCAGAGCGGGGAGACGGCGGACACGCTGGCCGCCTTGCGCGAAGCCCGGCGGCTCGGCGCGACCATTGTTTCCATGGTAAACGTGGTCGGCTCCTCCATCGCGCGCGAATCGGATGCGGTTATCTACACGCAGGCCGGGCCGGAAATCTGCGTCGCCTCGACCAAAGCCTACGTGACGCAGGTGATGGCGCTGTACCTGCTGGGCCTGCACCTGGCCGCGAGCGAGCAGCGCCTGAGCGCGGACGAGTTGCGCGCCTACGCG
The DNA here is from genome assembly GCA_030447685.1 of Armatimonadaceae bacterium. Taxonomy (GTDB): domain Bacteria; phylum Armatimonadota; class Armatimonadia; order Armatimonadales; family Armatimonadaceae; genus JAUJOK01. The sequence goes on along the minus strand of JAUJOK010000003.1, from coordinate 116,731 downwards.
CAGGGGCTGACGGCTCTGCCGGACGCTGTGGAGGCCGTGGTGGCGCAGGCGCTTTCGGTGGAGGACCTGGCGGCGCGGCTTGCCGACAAATCCACCTTTTTCTATCTGGGCCGGGGCTACGACTACGCCGTCTCTCTGGAAGCGGCCCTGAAGCTGAAAGAGATCTCCTACCTGCACGCCGAGGCGTACGCGGCGGGGGAGATGAAGCACGGCCCGCTGGCGCTGGTGGAAAAGGGCGTGGTGGTCGTGTGCTTTGCGACGCAGCCCGCGCTGTTCGAGAAGATGCTGTCCAACCTGCGGGAAGTATCCGCCCGCGATGGGCTGGTGGTGGCAGTCGTGCCGGAAGGGGAGCGCCGAGCCGATGCGGCAGCCGACTACGTGCTGCGTATTCCTGCGGTTCTGCCCTGCTTCGCGCCCATTGTGGCGGTGGTGCCGATGCAGCTTCTGGCCTATCTGGTGGCCCGCGCGCGTGGCTGCGAAATCGACCAGCCGCGCAACCTGGCCAAAAGCGTGACGGTGGAGTAGCGTATATCCATGAACCGAAAGCAGGCCGAATCGACCTTAGAACGCTTTTCCGGCAAGCGGGTGCTGGTTGTGGGCGACCTGATGGTGGACGAGTACGTCTGGGGTCACGTCTCGCGCGTCTCGCCGGAAGCGCCTGTCTTAGTTGTGGATGCCGAGTCGCATACGTTCGTGCCCGGCGGCGCGGCGAACGTCGTCCATAACCTGCGCGCTCTGGGCGCGGAAACCGTGGTGGCGGGCGTGGTGGGGAACGATACGGTGGGCGAGCGCCTGCTGGATGAGCTGCGCCTGCTGGGGGCGGATACCAGCGCCGTCGTCACCGCCGACGACCGACCGACCACGCAAAAGACGCGCATTGTCGCCGGGGCGCAGCAGGTGGTGCGTGTGGATCGGGAGCGTCGCTCGCCGCTCCCGCTGGAAGTAGCGACCCGTCTTGAGGCGCGGGCGTCCGAACTTCTCACCGTCTGCGACGCACTCCTGTTCTCGGATTATGACAAAGGGGTGTTGTGCCAGAACACGGTGCAGGTTCTGATGCAGGCTGCGCGCCGCAGTGGGGCGGTGACGACAGCCAATCCCAAGCCCGCCTCCGCCGCCTTTTATGTGGATGTGGATGTGGCGCAGCTAAATAAGACGGAAGCGGAGCAGGCGTCGGGCGCGCATCTGCTGCGCGTCCCGGAAGATACGTTCCACGCGGTGGGGGCGCGGCTGCGCGAAACGATAGGCGTGCGGAACCTGCTGATTACGCGCAGCGCGCAGGGGCTTACCGTGTTCCAGAGCGACGGCGGGTTCGTGGACATCGCGCCGCATCGGGTCGAAGTGTATGACGGAACCGGGGCCGGTGACTCGACTATCGCCGGGCTGACACTCGCGCTCGCGGCAGGCGCGAGTGTGGAAGATGCCGCCGCCATTGGCAACGCGGCAGGGGGGGCGGTCGTCCGCAAGGTAGGTGTCGCTACGGCCACCTGCGCGGAAATCGCGGCTCTGTTTGAGGCAGCGTAAGGTTTCTGTGGGAGGAAAACAATCCCGGCACGTATTTTGCACGAGATAGACGACGGACTGCATTTTCGATCTGCCAGGAGACCGCTTTTCCACCTGGGGGCGTGGTCTTCACAGCAGAAGCCAGGAGAGGTTTTATATGAATATCTGCGTTATTGGCACCGGCTACGTTGGCTTGGTAACCGGGGTCGTCTTCTCCGACCTGGGCAACGAGGTCATCTGCGTCGATAAAAACGAGGAAAAGATCGCTCTGCTGCGGGCGGGCGTCATGCCGATCTACGAGCCGGGCCTGGAAGAGATGGTCGCGCGCAATGCCGACGAAGGCCGCTTGAACTTTACCACGGACCTGGAGTCCGCCGTACGCAAGTCCGATGTCGTTTTCATTGCGGTCGGCACGCCTCCCAAAGAGGACGGCGAAACCGACCTGTCGCAGGTGGAATCGGCGGCCCGTGGCATTGCGGGGGCGATGGATCGCTACAAGGTGGTGGTCAACAAGTCCACCGTTCCGGTGGGCACCGGCGACTTCGTGCGTAACATCATCGAGACGAACCGCCGCCGCAACGTCGATTTCGACGTTGTCTCCAACCCGGAGTTCCTGCGCGAAGGGTCGGCTATCTCCGATACGCTTCAGCCCGACCGCATCGTCATCGGCGCGCCCAACCAGATCGTCGCGATGAAGATACTGGAACTTTACGCCCCGCTGGAGCGCCCGATGATCATCACCGATGTCGCCTCGGCAGAGATGATCAAGTACGCCAGCAATGCGTTTCTGGCGACGAAAATCTCCTTTGCCAACGCCATCGCCAATATCTGCGAATCGGCGGGCGCGGACGTCGTGCAGGTCGTCAAGGGCATGGGACTGGATCAGCGCATCGGCGCGGCGTTTCTTTCGGCGGGCATCGGCTACGGCGGAAGCTGCTTCCCCAAGGACACGCGCTCGCTGCTGCACACGGCGCAGAAATACGGCTATCCGTTCCCGCTGCTGTCGGCGGCTATCGAGACCAACGACCAGCAGCCCCGGCGCTTTATCGGCAAGATGGAGCAGGCGCTGGGCGGCTTCGAGGGCAAGAAGGTCGCGGTGCTGGGCCTGGCGTTCAAGGCGAACACGGACGACATCCGCGAAGCCAAATCGCTGGACGTGATTACCGCCCTGCTTTCCGGTGGCGCGCAGGTGACGACCTACGACCCCATCGCGATGGAGAACATGAAGCAGGTGTTCCCGCAGATCGGCTACGCCAAGAACGCCTTTGAGGCGGCGGAGGGCGCGGACGCCGTGGTGGTGGTGACGGAATGGAACGAGTTCAAGCAGATCAACCTGGATCGCCTGAAGCAGACCATGTCCGGCAATATCGTCTTCGACGGGCGCAACCTGTACGACCCGGCCAAGATGCGCCGCCTGGGCTTCGACTACATCTGTGTCGGGCGCGGTGAAGCCGGATGCGAACCCACCGTTCCCGGCACGGTGCGCACGACGGTAAAGGGTACGCCCGCGTAAAAAGAACGCACCCCTGACGGGGCAAAAAGGCGAACCCGCTGAGGGTTCGCCTTTTTGCTTTGTCTGCGCCGTGCCTATTCTGCCTGGAGAACCTTGATCTGGTAGCTGCCCAAATCCTGGGCGATGCTGTAGATGTCGGTGATCTCCCCCTCGGCGAGCTTGATATGGGTGGCGTCGGCAAACGGTGCGCCCCAGGTCGGCTCCAGGGCTACCCAGGTATCCCCGCCGACCCATACCTCCGGCCACGCATGGTACAGAAAGCGCCCGTCCGCGAAGGCGACGCCGACGCACTGCTTGGTGGGCAGACCGGCGGCGCGGGCGACGGCGGTGAACAGGGTGGTGTAATCGCGGCATACCCCGCGCGGCTTATCCAGAATGTCTTTGGCCGTGCGAATCGCGGCAATACCCGGATCGGGCGTGACCGTTTTGTGAACCCAGGCAGCGATCCTGGCGGCGGCGCGGGCAGCGTCCTTTTCGTCCCCCACGATGCTGCGGGCCAGGTCTTTGAAGCGGGAATCGTCGGCGGGGACATACAGGGTGGATTTGAGATACGGTTTAAGCGTGTCCGGAACCGGCTGATTCGGAGCAAACAGCGGAACGGTGGGGCCGGTGGGCAGCGGCCCGGCGGTGACGCTCACACGGGCGCGCAGGGCTTGCGAGTTATCGGAGGAATAAGAGACGGTCTGGGTGCTGCCGCTGGTCGTTCCCAGTCGCCTGGTCAATCCGGTTATCTCGTATTCGGCGCGGCGCAGGCTGCGCGGCTGTGTCAGGGAACTCGCGGGTGGTAGTGATGCCGAGGGAGGTGGCGATGTCCTCCTTCTCGCCCGGCTTCGTCGCTTGAAGCGCGAGGAGCTTCAACTGGCGGCGCACCTGAATGCCCATGAGCGCGTCCAGACGCAGCAGGTCCCCGTTATCGGCCAGCCAGAAGGTCGTGGTCGCAATGCTGCTTTTGTCGATCACTTTATAGCCGGGAACCGTCTGTCCGCCCAGGGCGACCGGCTCCTGCGCGAAAACCGTGACTTCCGAGTCGATAAGCCGCAGCAGTTCCGGCGAGAATACCTTGCCCTCCATAACCATGCCCGGCTTCGGTTTGATATCCAGTCCGCCGGAACTGGCATCCGCCAGGAACGTCTCCTCCGGCGCGAGGCGCAGCGTATCCGATTTGATCGTGCCCTGGATATCGGCGCGGTAGCTGATGGAGTCCGTGGTGTAGGTGGCGGAAACGTGGGTGACACGGCCCGCCGCCTCGGTCTTATAATCGAGCGCCAGCGGTCTGCCGGTTTTGTCTGTCCACGAAACGCTGGTGCTGGTGACTTTGGCGTTCTGTCCCAGAACACGCATGTCCAGATTCATCGCGCTTTCCGCACGCAGAGCCGGAGCGCCGCTGCGTGTCGTCGCGGTGCGCTTCAGCGTAAAGGAGCCGACTTTCGCGTTGCGCAAATAGACGCCGTAGTAGGAAACCTGCTCCTGGGAAGCGGCGGAAACGGTTGCTTTGGCGGGTCTGGCTTTCGCGGCGGGCGCTGCGGCAAGCGAAGAAGACGTTGCGCCCGGAACCAGGAAAAGGGCGAAAAGCGCGGCGAAACGCGCCTGCGCGCGGGCCGAGCGGAAGCTGACGGGAAAGAACATAACAAAACCCCTGACTAAAGTATCGGACGGGGGACGCAGCCCCGTTAGGGAACGAGTATATGACGGCTCTTTGCGGCTGCCTCGCCGGACGCCGTCGGTGTTGAGGGAACATCCGTTCCCAGAAAGGTGATGTGCAGCGCATCCAGGCGGGACAGCCCCTTGCGCCCCGTGGTGGGTTCGCCCTCTTCCAGTTTGATGTGGGTAGCATCCACGAACGGCGTGCCCCAGGTCGGCTCGAAAGCCACCCATCGGCCCACCCACAACTCGACCCAGGCATGGAGGAAAAACCTGCCGTCGCTGTACACCAGGCCGCCGCAGTGCTTGGCGGGTATTCCCGCCGCCCGCGCCAGCGTCACCAGCAGCGTCGAATAGTCCTGGCAGACGCCGCGCCGCGATTTGAGGATCTCCGCCGCGTGCCGCTCCGCACCGATGCCGCGCCCCGGATCGTACGTCAGGTTCGCGTGCACCCACGCGCTGAGCGTATCTGCGGCGCGGCGCGCATCCGTCTCGTCGCCGGTAATCCGATTCGCCAGCGATTTCATCGCGGCGGTATCGGAGGGCACATACAGGCTGGGCTTCAGATAGGCGGCAAACTCCGTGCGGGGAATGTCGGTAAGGGGCGTCGGCGGCGCATCGGAGGACGGGCCGGTGGTAATCGTCATCTCGGCGACATAAGCGCCACTGCCGCTCGGCGCGCGGCGGACGAGCGTCGTCTGCACCTCGTCATCCGTCGTTACCGGCGGCGCGCTCATGTTATCGATACGAAAGCGGGCGGTACGCAGCGCGCGCGGATGGGAGATCGGCTTATCCGGCGCGTAGGAGGCGATGTCGGTCACTTCCACGGTCGATGAAAGCGGGGCGGACGCCGTCTGCCGGGGCAGGCGCACAAACCGGGCCGGGCCGATGTCGGCGCGGAGCATCTCGTTGTTTTTGTCCACCCAGGCCGTGCCCGGAGCGCCGTCCAGATTAAACGGGATTTTGTAGGCCGCGACCCCCTGCCCGCCGACCTCCACGATCTCTTTCTTGCCGGGATGACCGCGCCTGCCGATAGCGACATCCGCATCGTCCAGCGAAAGCGTCGTGGTATTGAACCGCTTATAACGAAACTGCCCCGACACCGGACTTTTGCCGCGTCCTTTGAACGGATCGCCCGACCAGAAGCGTTCGCCCGGCTTCAGCACCAGCTTGCCGCTGCGCCGCAGTCCGGCCAGATCGGCCTGGTAAGAGACACTGCGCGGCCCGTAAACCGCACGAATCCGGGTGACACGCTCGCCGGTTCGCTCGACACTGCTCTCTTCCAGCGGCGCGCCCTCAGGCGTACTCCACATCCGGGAATAAGATTCGGAGGCGGCCTCCTTGCCCATAACCCGCAGGTCCATACGCATCCGGGTGGAGGTGAACTCCGCCGGTTTGCCGCGCCACCGGGAGCGCTGCTCCGTGCTGACCAGATAGCCCACACGCTTACCGGTCAGAAACAGGCCGTACCACGTTTCTTTGGGCGCGGCGGCAGGGCGCGCGGCGGCAGGGCGCGCGAACGCCGCCGGTTGCAGCAGCGTCAGCAGGAGCGCGAAAAAGGAAAGCGAGGGAAACGGTAAAGCGCGCCGACAGCGCATAAGAAGGGCCTCCGCTTCATTGTAGCCCGGCCCGCTCGGTTTCGCAAGCCGCGTGTGGGACGCCGGGGCAGCGGGTAAAAGACAGGGACAAATTTCCTAAGAGGAGGCTTTTATGAGGAAGACATTCGCAGCAGTCGGTCTAACGGCGTTTTTCCTGGGTGTATTACCTGCCGGAGCGCAGAATACCCGCGTGGTGACACCGCCCGGCAGCACCACCAGAGTTACAACCACGCCGCGCGGTGATACGGTTATCACGGTGACGGTAAATAACAAGCCGGTAGCTTTTGAAGCTACGCGCCGCCCGATGATGATGTCCGGGCGCGTTCTGGTGCCGCTGCGCGGCGTCATCGAGCGGCTGGGGGGCAACGTGCAGTGGGACCCGAAAAACCGCGTGGTAACGGGCGCGCATGCCGCCGCCAACCGGCAGTTCCGCATCCGTGTCGGCTCGAACGAGGCGCTGGTGAACGGAGAAACCATGGCCCTGGATTCACCGCCGCGCATCGCAAACGCCACCACCTACGTTCCGCTGCGCTTCGTTTCCGAGGCGCTGGGCGCGCAGGTGCGGTGGGATAACGCCAAACGCTCCGTCGTGATAACCGCACCCGGCGGCGAGGCTGCCGCCGTCAATCCGTAGGGATAGCCCTCACCCCCGGTACAAGCCCTCACCCCTCTCCCTCTTTCAATTCTGGGAGAGGGGTGCCTGTGGCGTTACCAACCCCGGCTTCGCCCGTTACCGGTGGCGCGGCTGTAACGTTACGTGCTCTGCCTTCGCGCCACGCCTGTTCTCTTTGCTCTCGTGCGGAGCCGGGGCCGCTTGCGTGATAGGCACCCCTCTCACAGAATTGGGAGAGCACCTGCGGCAGACCGAGTGTGTGGGTGAGGGCAGGCTACACCTCCGCCAGAATGGCGGCTTTGCGGCTGTTGAAGTCGTCCTCCGTGATCAGGCCGTCGTCCAGCAGCGATTTCAGATTCGCCAGACGCTCGCGGATGCTCTGGGCGGTTGAGGCTCCGCCTGCCCCCGATCCGGCTGGAGACGGCAGCGCGGCTGTCGGCTGGGCGGCTGTCGGGCCTCCGATTGCGCCTCCTGCTCCCCGTTCGTGGGAACAGCGCCGGCGGCGCTTGCGGGCGGCGGCCACGGGTGCCACCGGGACCGCCCTATTGTTACCGGCGTAGTTGATCTCTTCCAGATAGTCGGCGATGGCTTTCTGGTAGGGCCGGTAGATGGCGGACGGCAGAGCGCGCTGCTGCGCCTGGACATGCGCCACCAGCCGATTGCCCAGTTCCGCGACACCCAGTTCGTGCAGCTTTTCCTCGATTCCCTGGTCGAGCTGCTGCCGCAGGGTCGGGTTATCGCACAACACGAGCACGATCTCGTGGGCCTCCTTGGGCGGGCGCGATTCGCTTTCCTGCTCCGTCTCCGCTTCGCGCATCAGCTTCGCCATATCGCCGGTGATGGCGACAAAGCCGCCGAGCGGATCGGTCTTGGGCATCCCGAAGCGGTCACGGTACGCGGCGATAAAGCGCAGCGTCTCCTTCGCGCCGGTCGCCGTGTAGCGAATATCACGGTCCTCGGCGATAACCTGCGATGCCCACCCGACGCAGAACGTCTGCCACGCCTCGGTCTGCTCACTGAACGTCGGCGGGTTGATGCGTACCCACTCGCGCACGTCCTTCCGGGTGTGGATCGGGTTCGCGCTCGCGCCCTGAGCACGCGCCTGCTCGTAGGCGAAGCGGTACGACTCCATCCCTTCCAGAAGGCGCAGCGGGAAGGCGGCGCGCTCGCGCAGGAACAGAACCTGATGCTGCTCGTTGGCATTGCTGATCTGGCCGTCGCGGATACCCTGCACCGTGTCGCGCAGCATCGTCAGGGAAGCGCACCTCCGGTTCGGTGCGGCCCTCCGCGCCGTGTATCTTGCCGACGATAGTCTGCTCCTTGTTCTGCGTGTGCTTGTAGTTGGGCGCGTTTTCCTGAAGGTGGATGAACGGCGTCGAAAGCGAGAAGACGCGCCGCAGCTCTTCCACCGAGCGGTCGGTGCCGACGCCGAACTTTTCGAAGAACTTTTCCAGCACCGACTCGGTTTCCACCGGCGCGAACACCTGCCGCGCCCGCCGCATCAGCATGTCCTTGACCCGCTGAAGGTCGGCGTCGCGTGTGCCGTAGATGTTGCCCGCCGTGCCCAGATCGGTCAGCACATCGCCCGCCGCCGTATTTACCGTCGCGTTGGCGGGGTCCATGCCGTCGCCCACACGGCGGCGTAGCGCCGGTCGATGTCACCCTCTACATACGTAACGTGCCCGTCGCGCTCTTCACGGCGGCCCCGGTCAAAGATCACCGCGCCGTTGATGTCCACCGGGCTTTCCACCGCATCCTGCTCCTGCTTGCGGAAAAACGCCTCCAGGCTGCGCCTGCGCTCAATATCGACCTCCAGCTCACCCTTCACGGCGTCCCGCACCTGCGCCATACGGGTGTAGAAGTCGATGGCGGCTTCGGCGGCGCGCATGTCCAGAACGGTGGTGTCCCAGCGGCGCGCCAGTCCCAGGTACTCGTCTTTGCGCTCATCGATCTCGCGCCGCTTCGCCCCCATCACCAGGGAAAGCATCGTGTCGTTGGCGAAGCGGGTAATGTCCCGAAGCCGGGCATCGCGCTGCTCGGCGGCGGGCGCGAGCGTCTCTTTGGCCTGGTCCCGCGCCTTTTCCAGCGCGTCGGAATAGGTGCGGAAGCGGTCGGCGGCCTGGTCGAGAAAAGCGCGGGCGACCCCGTGCCGGTGGTTCGGATCGTTGACACGGCCCGATACCCATTCGCGCAGAGCGCGCTCCTTGGCCGGAAGCAGCGCGCGCAGGTTTTCCTGCATCTGGCGGATATGCTCGCCCTGGTTTTCGCGGCGCTTGGCGAGCAGGTCGGGGTTCGGGTCGTTATCGACGAAGCGGGCTTCCTGCTCCTTCTGCTTCGCGCTTAAAAGCTCCACCACGCGCCCGTGTCCCGGATAGGCGGTTTCGTAATTCTTGTTGACATTGCTCCAGAACGCCGCCGCCCGGTCCCGCAAAAGCTCGCCGGACTCGCTGTTCGCTATGGTGATCTGACGCTGCACCTCGTCCGTCGTCAGGCCCAGCCGACCCAGTTCCTGGTCCGTAAACGCGCCGATATTGGCGACCCGCTGCAGCGGTTCCGTCCAGCGCGTGACGATCTGCTTGCTGAGGCGGGACGCGCAGGCGTGCATCACCTTGTCTTTGGGGAAGTGGATCGCGGCCAGACCCATTGAAAGGAAGTTCTGCGGGCAGCCCAGATCGTCCGGGTTGGTCAGGAACTGGTCGAAGTTATCGCGGTTGGACTTCTTTTGCCGCTGGAACTCGCTGGTCAGGTCCAGAAAGATGGAATGGCCGACCATCTCCACCAGCTTGTCCACGGAACCCAGGTTGGCCTCTTTGGACGACGTGTCCACCAGATAGGTATAGCGAAACGGCGGGTCGGCATTGCCTTCGCCGTTATGGATACCCGGCTGATCCGGACGATACTGGGCGGTGAACGTCGTGGACGAGTCAGTGTAATGGTTCAGCTCCAGCAGGCTGGCGTAGGCATTGGGGCGGTTGTCCACCGCTACCGCCTGCGTGTTCGGCGGAATGGTGAAGATGCCGACGGTTTCCAGCATGGGCTGGCTGCGAAGCAGGTCTTTGACACAGTAGGCAACATCCAGGAACATCCCGCTGCCGGTGCCCCCTAACAGCGACCCGACCACATAGACCGTTATGCCTTCGGAAACCTGCAAGCCGTTGCGGTTCGCCATCTCCTTGGCCGAGTCCTTGGTGATCTCGTTGACCTCTTCCTGAATGCGGCGGGCGATAGTGTCGTAGTTCCAGTAGAACGCCAGCCGCCCGCGCGCCCGCACCGCGCCCGCGCCCTGGTGAATATCGCCGGAAAGGGTGCGGGGGTCCAGCCAGTCGCGCAGGTGCGGGTATTCGCGCAGGTTACGCCGCAGGTTCTCCACGCCGTAGACGCTGGCGTGTATCTTATCGGCATTATCGAGATTGGCGGCGTCGGCGTAGTTGGGGTTCTTGCCGAAGATCGCCTGGTCGGTATCGATCAGCAGAAACGAAATGATCGGCAGCTTATCCAGCGCCCCGTGCTTTTGCAGGAGCCGCTGCCGAACGTCCATGAGTATCTTATGCCCGGTGCCGCCGACCGCGATCAGCAGTGACCGCGAAACGCCGCTCAGCCGCTGCTCTTCCTGCGTCGCCGCTGTTGTCGTGGGCGCGGGCGCACCGTTGGCCGCGGGCGCACCTGCGCCATTGGTCGGGATCGGGGGCGGTGTGGTATTTCCGTTGGTGTTCTCAGCCATAGTTTTATTGTATCCTCAATTCGGTGCCACGGCGAACCGCGCTTGCCTCCGGGATTTTCTGTAGATACTTTGCCTTTTATAAGACGTTTTCCGCAGGGTGAATGGTTGCGCCGCCGGTAGAAAGACGCCGAATTATTGCCTATCTGCCTCGGACGTTCAGGGATACTTCCTGCGCGGGAACAGCGGCAGCGACGGTAGGCGTCGCGCCCGCAAACGTGTCCAGTTCCTCACGGGCGGCGGCGACCGACACGGCCTCGGCGGCGATAGTTTGGACAGAATCGGCCAGGTGCGCCAAACCGGCGGCGTCCATTGCCGGATTACCGGTCCGAAATGTGGTCAAACCGGCGTGGAGCGCGCGCGTCTGGGTGGCAAGCTCCGCCCGCAGCGCGGCGGCGCGGCGCACCACCTGGGACGAATGCGCTGCCACATCGGCCAGACGCAGCAGCGATTGGGCCTGCCGCTCCAGTGACGCGCAAACCACGTCGTCCGTTTCCGTTCGCGCCTGCGCCTGAAGGTGCGCGGCCTCTTCGCGCAGTGTCTGGGCGTTTTCGGGAACCACGGATACCGAAGGCAGACGATCCAGCGCCGCGCCCAGAGCGCGCAAGGCGTTCCGCACGTCCGGCTCGGCTTCGGACGAGACCTGCTGGCGAACGGCATCAATAATCAGGATCAGATAGGAGCGCTCCAGTTCGTCGCGGACGGCGGGCAGAAGCATCTCGATCTCCTGGGCGGACAGCGGCCTGCGATGTATTCTGAGGAAGTGAGCGCGGGGAATGACCAGCAGACCGACCGAGGATAACGCCGCCCACAGCGCCAGAAACTCCGGCCCGCCCAGATGGAGGTTGAAACCTAGACTCAAAACGCTTCGCAGTATCGCCGCAGCGCACGCGCTGCCCACCGCGATTCCCACGTACATGCCCCCCAGTCTCTTCCCCAGAACCGCCGGAAGCGCGCGCTGCGCCTGCGCCGGTTCCAGGTCGGAGCCGCGCGCCCAAAGGCGACCCAGCCGCCAGCGCCGCGAAGGTGCTTGATCGGTGTCGAGCAGCACAGCGGCGGCGGCAGGGGCGGCGTTCTTCTTTTCCGCGCTCTGGGCGCGGTGCCGCAGCACGGCGATGTGCCACTTGATGCCCAGATTGTGCGGATAGACGCGCATACGCTACTCGTTTCTGCCCACGCCTGTTTGCTGAAGCGGCGCTGCTTTGTCTGTTTGTATCGCGGTCCGGGTAATGGCGGCGTCCAGTTCTTCCCGCGCTTCCGATACGGAGGACGCTTCGGCGGCAACGCCGCGCGCGGTTTCGGCCACGTTCGTCAGCCCGACGATGTCCGTCGCGCCGCTGTGGAAACCGGCCAATCCGGCCCTCAAAGCTTCTGTCTGCGCCATCATCTCGCGACGTAAAACCGACGCGCGGCGCATAAGCGTCGCGGCCCGCTCCCACGCATCGGCACGGCGCTGCACGGCATCGGCCTGGCGCTCCAGGGACGCCTGCGCGACGGCATCCCGCTCGCTGGCGGCTTCGGCGCGCACTCGGGCGGCTTCCTGCCGCAGATCGTCGGTGTTGCCGCTGGTGGGGCGCAGCAGCGGCGGGAAGTTTTTCTATCGCATCGCCCAGCGCCCGCAGCGCGCTTCGCATCTCTTTCTGCGCCTCGGAAGGGATGGAGCCAGGCGGCTGCCGGATAGTGTCTATGACGAGTGTCAGAAAGGCGCGCTCCAGATCATCACGCGCCGTCGGCAGAAGCGTTTCCACCTCGCGCGCGGCAAGGGGCGTGTTGTGGATGCGCCGGAACAGGAAGCGGGGAATGAGGAGGCCCCATGGAACCGTAGATACCGGCCATTGCCGTCGTCACCGCCACGCCGCCCATCTCGCCGCCCGCCGCCAGTGCCAGCGACCCGCCCACGAGCATAAGGGCGCTCGTACCCATCAGAACAGTGAGAGGCAGTGTCCGTGCGCGCAGGCTTGCCATCCCATCGGCGGCGGTGTCGGCATCCATGTTCGAGCCGCCTGTCCAGAACTTACCCAGTGGGCCAAGCTGTTTCTTAACGGGCGGCTCGGTCGGATCGGGGCCGGACAGGGGCGGCCTCGCGGCGCGCGTGCGCGCCCGCGCCAGGGCGAAATGCCATTTGCTGCCCAGATCCTGCGGGTAGAGATCCACGGGATTTCCTATCGCGCGCCGCGTTCCAGATGCAGCCGCGCTTCCGCCGTTTCCGGCTTCAAATGGGGCACATACGAAGCGGCGGCTGCGCTCATCTCGTCCAGTTCCTCACGCGCGGCGGTGAGGGCGGTGGCCTCGGCGGCGACACGGCGTATGTCCTCGGCCATCTGCGTCAGGTCGGCAATATCGTTCGCGCCGGTGTAGTAGGCGCTCAGTCCGGCCCGCAGGGCCTCCGTTTCCGCCGCCATCTCCTGGCGCAGCGCCCCCAGGCGGCGCACCAGCAGGGACGAGCGGTGGGTGGCGTCCGCGCGCCGCTGAAGCGCCTCGGCGCGGCGCACCAGGGAAGCGGCCACGATGCGATCCGGCTCGGCCTGCGCCGTTTGCAGCGACTCCACTGCCGTACGACGAAGCACCTCGGTCATAATGTCCGTGCTGTCGGAAACGACGCGGGTGGCAGGCGATCAATGGCATCGCCCAGAGCGCGCAGCGCCGAGCGCAAATCCTGGTCCGCTCCTGAAGCCAGTTCCTGCCGCACCACATCCATCGCCAGGGTCAGGTAGGCGCGCTCCAGTTCGTCGTCGGCTTTGGGAAGCAGCGCGGCGATCTCGGCGGCGGAAAGCGGCTTCTGGTTCAGCGCGCGGTGCATCTTTCGGAACAGCGCGCGGCGCGGTTAGAAAGCACAGCAGCGCCCACGCCGCCGCCGGGAACAGTAGAAAGACCAAATCGTCCTGACCGTTCATGAAGGTGGCGAAAAACGCTGTAAAGAAAAGGGGGATCGACGGCAGACCGAGGGCCATCAGAGCAGACCCGGTCGCTTCATTACCTTGACCGTCGCCGCCGCCGATGCCGCATCGACGCCGCTTTTCTTCGACCACAGGCGGCCCAGTCTTCCCAGACGCGTGGGGGGCGGCTCGTTTTCCAGGCCGGGCTGCCAGGCGCGGCGGCAGATCAAAGCGATATGACGCTTGCCGCCTAAATCCTGCGGGAACAGATTCATGAATCGGCCTCCGTTAACGGCGGGTCAGCACGACGATAAGCAGGGCAAGCGCCGCCAGGCCGCCGATCACATAAGCGAGCGCCCCGTACACCGATGCGAACAGATAGATAAACAGCGCGCAGCAGGCAAGAATGCCCAGCAGCAGACTGGTGCGCGCCGCCCGTGAAGGATCGGCGCTGCGGTTCAGGGAGCGGGTTAAAACGTAGGCCAGGAACGGCACGAACATCAGGCCGACCAGCATTCCCGCTCCGAGGATGATCCATTTCGTCAGGACGTTCTCGACGACGAACGTATACGGGTCTGCCTGTGTCGCCGGGTAACGCGCCACCTGGCCCGCCGAGTCGGTAACTTCAAAGTAGGAACGATGTCCCCCGCCCGCGAAACCGCGCACATTCCATTCGATAGGCACGCCCGCGCGCGGGTCGCCGGAGCCGATGCGTCCCTCAATCGTCTGCGTGCCTGCGGGGGATTCATCCACGAAAGTCGCTTTGCGGGGCCGGTCTCCATCGGCATCGGTGAAAATTAGGCGCAGCGTGTAGGGCTTTCCGGCCTGGTAGACACCGGGAAGTTCATTGCCTGTCACCTGACTGAGCGACGGCGGCCGGCCACGGCGGCGGGCAGGCGGAGCATAACGACGGCGGCAAGCAGTGTCCACAGCGAAAACAAACGCGCTTTCCGTGATATATTCACGAAATCATTGTCCTTCCTTTTCAGAAGCTTTTCGTCGGGTCTTCAAACTTCAGCCTAAAATCACGCGCGACGCCGCTGGACGGGTCGGCAACGGAAACGCGCACCTCGTCCCCATAGGCGAGCGGGGCCTTTTTTCCAGCGGCAGGCCGTTATGAAATACTTTGGGCAGAGCCGCGGCGATCGACGGAGCCATATTCCCCGATGACGCTGCCGCGTTCCCGGCAGGGGAGGCTTGTCCTGGAACCAGAGCCATCTGCCCGCGCGCCGCTTTTATCGTGGCGCGGCCATCTGGGTCAGGTCCGCAATATCGTTCGCGCCGGTGTAGTAGGCGCTCAGTCCGGCCCGCAGGGCCTCCGTTTCCGCCGCCATCTCCTGACGCAGCGCCCCCAGGCGGCGCACCAGCAGGGACGAGCGGTGGGTGGCGTCCGCGCGCCGCTGAAGCGCCTCGGCGCGGCGCACCAGGGAAGCGGCCACGATGCGATCCGGCTCGGCCTGCGCCGTTTGCAGCGACTCCACTGCCGTACGACGAAGCACCTCGGTCATAATGTCCGTGCTGTCGGAAACGACGCGGGTGGCAGGCAGACGGTCGATGGCATCGCCCAGAGCGCGCAGCGCCGAGCGCAAATCCTGGTCCGCTCCCGAAGCCAGTTCCTGCCGCACCACATCCATCGCCAGGGTCAGGTAGGCGCGCTCCAGTTCGTCGTCGGCTTTGGGAAGCAGCGCGGCGATCTCGGCGGCGGAAAGCGGCTTCTGGTTCAGCGCGCGGTGCATCTTTCGGAACAGCGCGCGTGGCGCGGTTAGAAAGCAAAGCAGCGCCCATGCCGCCGCCGGGAACAGTAGAAAGACCAAATCGTCCTGACCGTTCATGAAGGTGGCGAAAAATGCTGTAAAGAAAAGGGGGATCGACGGCAGGCCGAGGGTCATGAGAAGCAGACCCGGTCGCTTCATTACCTTAACCGTCGCCGCCGCCGATGCCGCGTCCACGCCGCTTTTCTTCGACCAGAGGCGGCCCAGTCTTCCCAGGCGCGTGGGGGGCGGCTCGTTTTCCAGGCCGGGCTGCCAGGCGCGGCGGCAGATCAAAGCGATATGACGCTTGCCGCCTAAATCCTGCGGGAACAGATTCATGAATCGGCCTCCGTTAACGGCGGGTCAGAACGACGATAAGCAGGGCAAGCGCCGCCAGGCCGCCGATCACATAAGCGAGCGCCCCGTACACCGATGCGAACAGATAGATAAACAGCGCGCAGCAGGCAAGAATACCCAGCAGCAGACTGGTGCGCGCTGCCCGCGATGGATCGGCGCTGCGGTTCAGGGAGCGTGTCAGAACGTAGGCCAGGAACGGCACGAACATCAGTCCGACCAGCAGCCCTGCCCCCAGTATAATCCATTTCGTCAGGACATTTTCGGCGACAAAGGAGTACGGTTCTCCCGCTGTCGCCGGGTACCGCGCCACCTGCCCTGCCGAATCCCTCACTTCAAAGTAGGCCCGGTGTCCGCCGCCGGCGAAGCCGCGCACGGGCCACTCGATAGTCACGCCTGCGCGCGGGTCGCCGGAGCCGATGCGTCCCTCAATCGTCTGTGTGCCTGCGGGGGATTCATCGACGAAACTCGCTTTGCGGGGCCGGTCTCCATCGGCGTCGGTAAAAACGAGGCGCAGCGTGTAGGGCCGCCCGGCCTGGTAAACACCGGGAAGCTCATTGCCTGTCACTTGACTGAGCGACGGCGGCGCGGCCACCACGGCAGGCAGGGGGAGCATAATGACGGCGGCAAGCAGTGTCCACAGCGAAAACAAACGCGCTTTCCGTGATATATTCACGAAATCATTGTCCTTCCTTTTCAGAAGCTTTTCGTCGGGTCTTC
>JAUJOK010000003.1:91759-100347 GCA_030447685.1 Armatimonadaceae bacterium | reverse complement strand
GGAGCCGCGCTGACGCCGGGCAGCGGGTACGCATCGAAGGCGAAATTGGCCCCGTCGCCGCCTAACTGAACCGCGCCGCCGGATTTCAGACGAAAGTCCTTCGGCCCAGCCGGGCCGCCGGAGATACGCAGCGGGAACGATCTGGCGAGCGGCATCAAAAACAGCAGGGCCAGAAGCAGCGCGCCCAGCAGTCCCAGCCCGATCCACAGCCACGGAATCTGCGGACCCAGCTCCACAAGCGGTGCGGGAGCAGGCGCGACGGGCGGCGGCATCTCAATCGGCTCCGGCGCGGCCTGGGGCAGCCGCTCGATAGGCCGCCCGCTCTGGTCGATCTGCACCCCGATGCCGTACATATTTACTTTTTGCGAGCGCTTCATCTTCGCCAGCAGGCGCTCGTAGTCACGGTTCTCCGGCGTATCGGGGTACTTTTGCAGGCGGCCCCCCGGCGTGTAGTAGCGTAAATACGTTGCCCACGCCGGGTCGTCCTTTTTCGGCTCATCGTTGAGCGAATCAGTCAGCAGCACCACCGCGCCGGGGCGGGGCAGCGTATTGTCCAGTATCTTCAGCGCGTCATGGTGCGGCTTGCGGATATTGGTTCCCGCGCCCGCTCCCACATCGCTGGGCACCCGGTCGATCAGCGTGTCTTTGTCGCCTTCGCTTTGAACCGTTTCATCGAACACCGTCTGATAGCCTGCGCCGAAAGTCATCAGCACCAGGCGGTCGCCCGGAGTTGTGGCTTCGCGGATGAGGTTAATGGTGGCCTCGCGCGCCCGCGACATATCCTGGCCGCGCATCGAACCCGATATATCGAAAATGAAGATAATCGTCTTGTCCTTGATTTTTTGCAGCTCGCGCACCGCCTGCACCGATTCGCCCAGTTCCGCGTCGGTAATACCCGGCTGCTCGGTACCTGCGGGCGGTGCGGCGGCGTCCTGCCCCCGTGCCGCAAACGGAGTGAGTAGGAAAAGCAGCGTGAAAAACCACAGAGTTTTATAGATAAGTCTGATCGTCATTTTTGATTGAAAAAGTCAGCCGCCAGTGCTGCCGCCGCCGCCGCTGCGCAGCCAGGCCGCGAGCATCGCCGGTAAGATAAGTAAACAGCCGGAACCGGACGGCACGCGCGGCGCGTTTGCCGGGAACGGCGGCTTGGACGCACCCGCGTATCCCGTATCTCTTAACGCTGCGCCGCCTTCTACGGTTATGCGTATCTCCGCCGTATGTCGGAACCAGCCGCCGCGCAGGTCCTCCGCCGCCTTGCCGGGAGCGTTCGCCGACAGGTACACCTCGCTGCGGTACTCGCCCGGCGTCAGCCGCGCCGCCGATATCGCGAACGCGACAGACTCCTGCCCGCCCGGCGGGATTGTCAGCGGCAGATCGCGGGGGCGCACGTTCAGCCACGGATGCTGCGTCGCGATCATGCGTACCAGCAGCGGCGCGTCGCCCTCGCTTTTGACGATCAATGTCGCCGTGCCCCCGCCGCCCTGCACCACCCGCGCCGACTTTTCCGCCAGTGTGCAGGTCAGCCGGGGCGTCCCGTTCCCGGCGGGCGCATCGCTTTTGGGCGCATCGTCCAGACCCAGGTCCAGCGGCGCGGGGCGAGCGGCGGCAGGCGAACTCGTCTGCGGAGCGCCGCCGCCGCCGCCGCCGCCGCCGCTGCTGCTGCTGCTGCTGCTGCGCGGCATCGGCGCGGCGGCCAGCCGCTCCAAAGCCGTCACCGTCTCCTTCACGGCGGCCAGTGTCTCGCAGCGCCCGAAGATTCCCGCGATACGCTCGCGCATGGCCGCGCTGGCGAACGCGCCGGTGGTGGGAAGGAAATCGACCGCGAGCCGCGACAGCGCCTTCACATCCCCGCCCACCGAGGCCGCGCCGTTGTAGTGCAGAAAATGCTGCGACGCCTTCGGGTCCACCGTGGCCCAGTCGCTGACGGCCACCGCTGCCGCGCCGCCTTCGGCAATCAAAATGTTCTCGGCGGAGATGCCGCCGTGCGCGTATCCGCGCGCATGGGCGTACGTCAGCGCCTCGATAATCGGCAGAAGCATCTGCTCTATCGCGGCGGCGGTTCGCTCGTCGGGATTGCGCCCCAGGACCTGGCGCAGGTTTTTACCGCGCACCACGTCGCGCACCACGTAAAGCGTTCCGTCCTCCTGCGCGAGCCAGCGGCGCGTCCGCACGATAGCCGGATGCCGCAGCGCCAGCGCCTCGGTAGCGCGCCCTTTGCCGGTCGCCGTGGCGGATATGCGCTTGATAAGCACCGGCTGCTGCCCGGGGGCCGCCGTATCGCGCGCCAGCCAGGCTTTCACGCCCGGCGTCGGCGTTTCCACCACGCCGACAGCCTCGAACAGGGATAGGATATCGGCTTCGGCCTGTTCAGAAGATGCCATTGTCAGCTCACCGCAAGCGCATACAGCACGCCATTGGTCGCTGCCACGAACAGCGTCCCCCCTTCGAACGCCGGAGAGACGACGATCTGTGACCGGTGTCCCGTCTCGTACAGCGTTTGCAGCGACCGGGCCGCATCCACGCCGTAGACGCGCCCATCGGTCGCCCCGAAGAACAGCACGCCGCCGACCACGACCGGCATGCCGCGCACGGGACGCCCCAGTCCGTAGCGGCGCACGGCCCGGCCCGCATTGCTGACCAGATGCACCCCATCGTCCGCCGGAACATACAACAACGTGCCGTCGTGTGCGGGCGTGCCGCCCAGAACCGCGCTCGTCACCGTCACGCGCCATATCTCCGCGCCGGTGTGCGCGTCGTGGCACAGCAGCATCCCGGCGGACGTGGCCGAAAAAACCTTTCCCGCCGAGAGAACCGGTGCGGCGTCAAAGCCGGAACCGCAGTTCACCGACCAGCGCGCCGCGCCCGATGCCAGGTCGATTGCGGTCAGCGCGCCGCCCTCGTCATGGACGAAAACCGTGTCCTCCCCGGCTGTCGGCGCGGCGTCCGGTAAAGCCGCCAGCGGCGTTTGCCGCAAAATCCTGCCGGTCGCGGCATCCAGAAAATACAGACACCCGTTTCCGCCGGAGGTTGCGGCGGGAACCAGCAGCGGGCCGTCGTCACCGGCGGGAATGACCGCCCCGAAGACACGACCGTTTAGCTTGGTTTCCCAGATACGCGTGCCGCGCAGAACGTCCACGCACACACACATTCCTTCGACCGTCGCCGCGAACAGGCGTCCCTTCGCGATGGCCGCGCCGCCCCGCTCCGGGTAGACCGGGTCAGGCAGCGGGTACGGCTCCCACAGCGGCGCGCCGTTCGTCGTGTCGAAAGCGTAGAGATGGGCATCGCCCTGGTGGGTCGCGGCGGCGGCGGCCACCAGGCCGTAGGCGGCCACGGGCGCGCTCCAGGAAAGGATGTTTTCCGCCACGGACGATGGCACGGACGGGAACGACCAGCGGCGCGACAGCGCGGCGGCGGCGCGGCCTTCCGGGCGGCTGCCGGTGTGCCCAGGGCCGCCGCCCAGCATGGGCCAATCGGGCGAAGAGCGCAGCACATGGCTTTCATCGAGCGCGCACCGGGATGCCAGCCACGAGTTAGGCGCGCCGCAGATCGGGCAGGCGCGCAGCCGCTCGAAACAGGCCGGGCAGATTTCCGGCTTCTCCGCATCCGGCAGCGTGCTGTGACAGGCGGGACAGACGGCAAGCGGCAAACGCACATAAACCGCGCCGGTGCCGGTGGGCGAGGGGGCCGCTCCCGGATAAAGGCGCTGAAACGCAAGCTGTACCGGCACGACCGGAGACATGCCCGCCGCCGCCGCTTCCCGCGCCTTTTCGACCGCGATCCGCACGACGACGGTCTGCTTTTCGCCGGGACCGAGCGCCGCCTCGGAAGGCGTGACGCGCAGCCAGGAAACCGTTGAGGAAAGACGAACGTGCAGGATAGTGTCCTGATGGTGCGAATCCGGCAGGAGCGCCGCCGCCGCCGCTGCTGCTGCTGCTGCTGCTTCTGACGCGTCCCGCGCCGCCGGGTTCAGCAGGGTCAGGCGGCACGAAACCTCGCCCCCGACGAACTGCGCGGCGGGCAGCGCCAGAGTTCGCGTGTCCGCAGGGAAATCGGGCGTTCCCGGAGCGCTGCTGCTCTGTGCGGAACGGGTATCGTCTGCGAAGCGAGGAGCGGCATTGGCCTGCGGGGCGAACATCGCCTGCGGGGCGAACGTCGCCTGCGGGGCGAGTGTCGCCTGCGGGGCGGGCGTCACCTGCGGAACGGTATCCATGGTAGGGGCTGCCGGGGCGGGAAAGGCCGCTCCGTTCCCGACCGGAGCAGCATCGTCAGGCACGCAAATCTCCTTATATCCACAAAAATTGTAGCATTGTGAAGGCATACTGTCAAGGCGTGCTTCGGAGAACCGGGCGCTGCGGCAGCCCAGGCGGTTTGACAGGGGTTTATCTTTCCGGTAAGATGCGGATGGCATTGTTCTTGCGTTTGCCTTGCGCCATAGAAGGCAGTATCTTTATCTTCTGCCGCCTGAGGAAAGTCTTTCCGAAATGATACCGTTCTGCCAGCGCCGCCCCGCACATTTTGAATCCCGAACAACAGCGAGCTGCTTCGCATGAAAGGCATTATCCTGGCCGGTGGAAGCGGCACCCGGCTTTATCCGGCGACACAGGCGGTTTCCAAGCAGCTTCTGCCGATTTACGACAAGCCGATGATCTTTTATCCGCTTTCGACG
The DNA here is from genome assembly GCA_030447685.1 of Armatimonadaceae bacterium. GTDB lineage: Bacteria > Armatimonadota > Armatimonadia > Armatimonadales > Armatimonadaceae > JAUJOK01. The sequence continues at coordinate 95,678 of JAUJOK010000003.1, read as the reverse complement.
CTGATGCTGGCGGGATTGCGGGACATTCTGCTCATTTCGACGCCGGTCGATCTGCCGCTTTTTCAGCGCTTGCTGGGCGACGGCAGCCAGTACGGTATCAACCTGGAATATGCCGAGCAGCCGAAGCCGGAAGGTCTGGCGCAGGCCTTTATCATCGGAAAGCGGTTTCTGGACGGCGGCCCGGCCAGCCTGATTCTGGGGGATAACCTTTTCAATGGGCATGGCCTGCCCGACCAGCTTCGGGCGGTTGCCCGGCGCACCGAAGGCGCGACGATCTTCGGTTATCGCGTGGCTGACCCGGAGCGCTATGGCGTCATGGGATTCGATGCCGCGGGCCGGGTCATCTCGCTGGAAGAAAAGCCGGCCCATCCCCAATCGAATTACGCCGTGGTCGGACTCTATTTTTACGATCATCAGATTACGGATGTCGCCGCGCAGATCAAGCCGTCCCGGCGCGGCGAATACGAGATCACGGATGTCAACAAGGCATATCTGGAGCGCGGCCAGCTTCACGCGGAGCTGTTAGGGCGGGGCATCGCCTGGCTCGATACGGGGACGCACGATGCGCTTCTTCGGGCAAGCAACTATATCGAGGCTATTGAGCAGCGCCAGGGACTGAAGGTGGCCTGCCTGGAAGAGATCGCTTATCAGTGCGGCTATATTCCCGCGGAACAGGTTCTTGCCCAGGCGGCGAAGCTGGGAAAAACGGAGTATGCCGCGTACCTGACCCATTTGGTGGAGGAAAGACCGCTATACTGCCAGAGGTAAAGCCGCCGCCGGAAGGCGACGGGTGGTGGCGGCGCAAGAGGGGCGTAATCAGAATGAAAGATACACACGAGCCGATAAACGAAAGCAGGCGGAGAACTCTCCCGGATCTGCTGCGCGCGCTTCTGAGCGGCAGCAGCGGCAGCAGCGGCGGCGGCGGCGCACGGGCCGAGGAGCAGCAGCGCCGGGAGTTCGACCGCAACAAAGACAGTCTGGCACGGTTCCGTAAGGAGGTCGCCAACCGGAACAAGCTCGGTCAGAAGGAAGACCTTTAGCCCCCGGCTTTAAAAGGAAAAATGAATGCTCGATACGCTTACCCCGGACGACCTCGGGCCTGATTTTCGCTCTGTTATCACCACGCAGGAATACACGCGGGCGACCCCTATCGAAGGTGTGCGCCTGATCGACCTGCGCCTGATGGTGGATGACGGCGGCTCGTTTGCCGAACTGGTACGCTTCGATGAAAGCGGCAGGCTTCTAAGTATTCCTGAGTTCCAGGTGCGCCAGTCCTCGTATTCGCAGGTTTTGCCCGGCGCGGTCAAGGCGTTTCATCTGCATTACCATCAGGAAGATGTCTGGTTCGTTCCACCCACCGACCGTCTGCTTATCGGCCTGATCGATGCCCGCAAAGCATCGCCTACCTATAACCAGTCCATGCGCTTTGTGATGGGCGGCGGTAAGGCCCAGCTTCTGTACATTCCACGCGGGGTAGGGCACGGGGGCGCGAACATCGGGACGCAGCCCGCCACCATCCTGTACTACGTCAATCAGCACTTCGATCTGAACGACCCCGATGAGCGCCGTTTGCCGTGGGACCTGCTGGGGCGCGAGTTCTGGCAGATCACGCAGGGGTAGCCGTCTTTAAGCGCGAATAGTAGACACCAGGGAGATAGTGCTTTATGACCGGAAACAAAGACGCTGCCGTAAGAGCGAAAACGTGTCCGCTGTGCGGCGGCGAAACCGCAAAGGGCGTGCTCAAGACCGGCAACCATGAGGCCAATGTGGTGATCGCAGGCAAACCGGACGGCTTTCTGGGCGTGGTGCCCTACACCACGTCGCCGGTGGCCGCGCGCGTCTGTACGGACTGCGGTCATATCACCCTGTTCGCGCGCAACCTGGAAAGCCTGCTCTCGATGGACGGCGATGCCAACGGCGTCCTGGTGCTGCTGGAAGCGGCGCGCAAGTTCGGCCATGAGCGGTTTGTCCAGATCAGTACGGACGAGGTGTATGGCAGTACGCAGGATGTTTTCCGCGAGGGCGACCCGCTGGAGCCGAACCAGCCCTATTCGGCGGCGAAGGCGGGCGGCGAACTGATGGCGCGGGCCTACTATGTCACCTTCGGTGTGCCCACCATCGTCACGCGCGGCTCGAACACGTTCGGCCCGTACCATTACCCGGAAAAGCTGATCCCGCTGTTCGTCACCAATGCCATCGACGATCTGCCCCTTCCGATGTACGGCGACGGCAGGCAGGTGCGCGAATGGATGCACGTTATCGACCATGCCAAGGGTGCCGACCTTGCCCTGCACAGCGGCACGCCGGGCGAGGTATACAACGTCGGCAGCGGCGTCCACCGCTACAACATCGATGTGACCAAGCTGATTCTGCAATACCTGGGCAAGCCGGAAAGCCTTATCCGTTATGTTACGGACCGCCCCGGCCACGACCGCCGCTACTCGATGGACTGCTCGAAGATAAACGCGCTCGGCTTCGCCCCCGACCAGAACTTCGAGAAGCTGCTGGAAGAAACCGTGCGCTGGTATGTCCAGAACGAGTCCTGGTGGCGCAAGATCAAGGAAAAGCAGGCCGAATACAAAGCCTTCACCGAAAAATGGTACGCCGAGCGGAAGTAGCTTGCGACCGGTTCGTGTGGAAAGGTTGTTTATGCAGCCCTTACCCGGCGAGGTACATCAAGCCCTGTACCACTTAGCGCAGCAGAGCGACTGCCTTTTGTTCGGAGATATGCGCGGCGCGCAGGAACTCGCGCTCCTTCTGGCTGACCTGCTGGGCGACCTGACGGCCCTGGGGTACGAGGCGCTCGCGGTGGAGATTCCCCGGTCGGAACGGGAGTCGATTATCCGCTGGGCAAGCGGGACTGCCGAGGCCGTTCCACGCTTCTTCGCGCAGCCGGGGCGCGACGGACGGGGCAGCGAGCAGGTGCTGGCTCTGCTGCGACAGGCGGCGCAGAAAGGCTGGCAAATCCTGTGCTTTGATACCGAAGACAACGCACGGTTCACGGACTGGCGGGAACGCGATAGCGCGATGGCGGATAACCTGGCGGCGCAGTGGCAGCAGTCCTGCCCGGAGCCTAAAGTGATGGGCGTGTGCGGAAACGTACACTCGCGCCTGGAACCCACTTTGGTAATAGATGCCGGTATGTGGCCCTCCTTTGCCGCCTGCATTCAACAGCGTAACCCACAGATTGTGGTGCGTACCGTTCGGGTGGTATGTCACAGCGGTTTCTGTTTCAATGAAACCGTGCAGGAACTGTTTTATGATCCCATTCCTGAGGCCCAGTGGCGAAGGGATACGGAACTGGGACACTCCTTTGCGCTGCATCTGCCGCAGTCCACCGTCGCGACTTATCTTGCCCCGCCGACACGGTAGCCCGGAAGAGGATGAACCGCATGGATGACGATACGCCCATTACAGATCTATACTTGGTGCGGCATGGGCAGGCGTATGGCAATGTCGAGCCGATTATGGCTGGGATGTGCGGCGATGCGGGGTTGACGGAACTTGGCCGGAGGCAGGCGGAGCGGCTGCGCGACCGTCTCCAGGCTTCCGGCGAGATTCGTGCCGACGCGCTTATCGCCAGTACGCTGCCGCGCGCCCGGCAGACCGCCCAGATTATCGCGCCCGCCCTGGGGCTGCCTATCGTGTTCGACGACGCGGTGCAGGAGCTGCGTATCGGCGACCAGGGGGACGGCCTGAGCGTGGACGAGTACAAGGCGCGCTTCGGCTGGGTGGATCAAATCACGGAGCCGCTGCGGCCCGTCGCGCCGGACGCGGAAAGCTGGGCGCGGTTCGCGCTGCGTGTCGGCGAGGCGATGGAGCGTATCACGCGCGAGCACGCCGGGAAGACGGTCGTCGTTGTCTCTCATGGCGGCGTGATCGACAGCGCGTTTTTATACTTCTTCGGGATGCCGACGCT
>JAUJOK010000003.1:88125-91659 GCA_030447685.1 Armatimonadaceae bacterium | reverse complement strand
ACTGCCGTGCCGGTGCCGACGGAAGAAGCCTCCGATCCTGCCTGAAACGAGGCAGCTACGGCGTCCGTCGCCGGATGGCATTTTGCACGGCGGCGCGCATCACGTCCACCGGAGGGTGCTCGATGCCGGTCCAGCGGCTGAATGCGATAGCGCCCTGCTGCACCAGCATCTCGACGCCGTTCTGAACGCGGCAGCCACGGGCGCGGGCGAGCGCGAGCAGGCGCGTCTCCGCCGGGTTGTAGATCAGGTCGGAAACGAACAGTGTCGGTTCCAGGGCATCGGCGGGCACGGGCGGCATCTCGTTCTCCTGTGGGTGCATTCCGGCGCTGGTCGTGTTCACCAGCGCTGCCGCGCCGCGCAGGGCCTCACGCAGCGCCTCTTCCGTCAGTGGCACCGCGTCTATGTTTCCCACGGAAGCGAACCGCTCGGCCATCGCCCGCGCCCGCTCCGGTGTCCGGTTGGCGACCACCACCTGCGCGCCCGCCTCGGCCAGCGCATGCACCACCGCCCGCGCCGATCCCCCCGCGCCCAGAACCACCACTTTCCGCCCCGTTATCTCCACGCCCGCCCCGGCCAGCGCCGCCAGGAAACCCGGCCCATCGGTCGAATCGCCGATAAGGCGTCCTCTGTCATTCACGACCGTATTCACCGAGCCGATGAGACGGGCGCGCTCGCTCACCGCATCCAGATACGGCGCGACCTGCTCCTTCAGCGGCACCGTCACGTTCACGCCCGCCATGCCCAGTGCGCGAACGCCCGCAATCGCCGCCCCCAGGCTTTCGGGCGCGACCTCGAAGGGCACGTACACCCAGTCCAGGCCCAGTGCCGCGAAGGCGGCGTTGTGCATCGGCGGGCTGGCGGAATGGCGCACCGGATATCCGAAAACACCGACCACCCGTGTCGTCCCGCGCACCGAAACCGCCGCAACTTCGTCATTTTGGCTGTGCAAAACCGTTCCCCTTGCTGCTCGCCTCTCTGACCATTTCGACGCTGTATGCTGCCTTCCCTACGGACCTATCATTTGCCGGTATAATTCATTCTATCCACCAGGCACACACGGCAAAAAGGTGATAATCATGTGGCAGCGATTTACCGAGCGTTCCCGCCGCGTCGTTTTTTTCGCCCAGGAAGAGGCCGGGCGTTGGGGTGAAAACCACGTCGCCACCGAGCATCTTCTGCTGGGACTGGTGCGGGAAAACGATTCGGTCGCCGCACGGGTTCTGGACCGCATCGGCGTCTCTTTGGGCCGTATCCGCTCCGAGGTAGAGCGGCAGGTGACGCGTGGTGAGAGGCGGCTGGGTCAGGATATGCAGCTTGCGCCAAAAGCCAAGCGAGTCATTGATTTAGCGTATGACGAAGCGCGTCGGTTGAACAACAACTACATCGGCTCAGAGCATCTGCTGCTGGGCTTGATTCGTGAGGAGGAGGGGCTGGCGGGGCGCGTGCTGAACAAGCTGGGCGTGGACCTGGAGCGGACGCGGCGCGAGGTGGTGCAGCTTCAGGATGAGGTAAGACCGCTTCAGGAGCAAGTAGTGCAGCTTCCAGATATGCAGGAACGGCAGGATGCGCAATCTCCAAATTATCAAAGCTTCGTAGAGCGTGTTCAGGACGTGGTAAAGCGGCTATTCACACTGAATCCTAAGTTGGCGCAGTTGTCGGACGCGGAACTGGTACGCACGTTGACAGGGGAAACTATGGATCAAATTCAAACGGCTAAAGCAGCCGGTTCCGACGCAGAAAACGTAAAGACCCAGCCCGGAATCGGCGACCTGGGCGTTCTGCGCTATGCGGACGGCGAACGGGCTGTAGAAACCGCCGTGGACGAGCATAGCCTGCTGGAATTGGTGGCTATTCTGCGCGCCCGCGACTATTACGGGTATCGGGGCCTGGTGGCCGATGGGCGTGTCTGTCTTCTTCCCTCCGGTACGGGGGCCAAGATTCTCCATCCTGCCCACCTCGATCTGCACCGCGCGGTCAGTCAGGCGGTCAAAGAGGTAAGCGGGCGCTACGTCCGTATTCTCGACGGCGATCAGGAGGGGCAGACCGCCTGGATCGTCCCCGAAGCGTTTCACTGCACCGGCCCGGACACCACCCCGTTCCCGCCGCTCATCTCCGACGTAGAGCAGGACTGCGACACGGAATAGCCCCCCTGCCCCCAATCATTGGGGGGCAAAAGGGGCAGGGGAGACGCCACGCAGCGTCGAACCTGTTTCTGATGTACTCCGCTTCTTCTTCCTCCGTGCCTCGCGTGCGGCGGGTTGCCCTCGCCGTCTGCATGTTCCTCATTACCGGCACGGTCGGTTTTCTTCAGCCCTTCGTTCCCCTGTATCTGGAAGCCGCCGGTTTGAAGCGCGGGCAGATCGGTATCGTCACCGGCGTCGGCGCGGCGCTGGCGCTGCTGGTGCAGCCGCTCCTGGGCCGCTTGTCAGACCGTCTGGACGCCCGCCGCCCGGTCATGGTCGCCGCCGCTCTCGTCGCCGGTCTCTCCTATTTCGCCTATCGGCTCGTTCCGGCGGGCAACGCCTATCTGTTTGTGCTGCTGACGGCGCTGGGAAGCAATGGTTTCGGCTATCTGAACGTGGTGGGCGGCGTGCTGGTGGGGCGGATGGTGGGAACGGCATCCCGCAGCGGCGGCGCGGCCTATGCGAGCTATCGGGTCTGGGGTTCCGTCGGCTACATCGTCGTTTCGCTGGTCACGGGCTGGCTGGTCAGCCGGGGCCTGGGGCCGCGCGCGGGAATGGGCCGTGCGGAACTGACGCCCGTCTTCCTGTACGGCCCGCTGCTGTTCTTCGTCATTGCGCTGGTATCGCTTCTGGTGCCCGATCTGCGCCGCGCCCCGGTCGCTGCGGCTCCGTCCACGTCTCCTCCTCCAGAATCTCCGGGCCTATCGGGAAACGCCAACCTGCGCCGCTTCCTGCTGGCGTTCTTTTTATATCAGTTCGCGCTGTACGGGGCCTCTGCCTATCTGAGCCTGTTTTTGAAGTCGCTGGGAGCGTCACCGCTCTGGATAACGGGGACATTTGCCGCCGGGGTGGTCTGCGAGGTGCTGGTGATGGTGCAGGTGGGCGGGTTGACGGACACCTACGGACGACGCCCGGCGCTGGCAATCGCCTTTCTGCTGATGCCGTTGCGTTTGCTTCTCTACATCCCGGCGACCGGGCCGCTCTGGGTGCTGCTTGTCCAGACACTGCACGGGGTGAACTTCGGCATCATGGGCACTATCGCCGTCGCCTTTATCAACGACCTCACCACCGACCGCGACCGGGGCGCGGCGCAGGCGCGACTTGCCGGTACAAGCGGCCTGGCGACGGCACTCGCCCCGGCGGTCTGCGGCTGGATGGCGCAGTATTGGGGCATCGGCTGGATGTTCGCCGCCATGTCGCTTATCGGTGCGGCAGCCGCGTTTATCTTCATGACGCAGGTGCACGAATCGCACCCCTCGCCGCTCCTGCTGCGCCCCTCGCTGCGCTGGCTCTCCGGCGGCCCGCGCTCCCTGTCTCCCGCGCCGGACGCTGCTGAACCGGGACGGTAACA
>JAUJOK010000003.1:46668-88025 GCA_030447685.1 Armatimonadaceae bacterium | reverse complement strand
GCGCAAGCCGTGATCTATGGACAGTTCCGTGACCGCTTTCCCCGCGTGCCGCTCGATTTGCCGGGCAGGAGCGGCTCCGTCCTGGTAGAGTTTATCATGGATACGGGATTTGACGGCGCAATTACCCTGCCAGGCAGTCTTTCTGACAAAAAGCTATAGTTCACGGCATCCGCCAAAGCCGTACTGTGTTGTCCGAAAAACTACTTGCTAAGATTCGGTCATCAAAAGAAAGGGCAACGCTTATCGCACCGGAGTACCCCGTTCTGCTTGGAGTTTTAATTTTCCATTCAACGCGTGCTTCAACAAGGTTCCAGCAGGTTACGCCATCCCAACTGTTGTAGGCAAAGCGCCTTCCATCAGACGAGAAAGAGATTGAGAACACCGTGCCAGGCTCCGGCGGCAATGTATGTACCATTCTGCCTGCTTGCACATCCCAAACTTCTACCAATTGTGCCTTTTTCGTGTAAACACCAGCCGCTAAGAAACGGTTGTCAGGCGAATAGGCAAGAGCATACACTCCTTGATTATCGCCTGCAAGAACGCTCAAAAGATTGCCCGTCTTCACGTCCCAGAGCTTAACTTGACCTCGTTCCTTTTTGCCATGAAGTTCATATCCTCCACTTGCTAAGACCTGACCGTCTGAAGAAAAGGAAACTCGGTTTACTCTTGCCCCATGAACCATTGTTCTTAGCAATGCACCGGTTTCCAAGTCCCATAACTTTACGGCTCCATTGCCGCCTCCCGTCGCCACCATGCGAGAATCCGGCTCAAAAGCAAGGCGGCATATGTCTGTGTGTGCTGAGACGCTCCTCACAGGTTTCCCTGTTTCCACATCCCAGAAACACAGAACACCTGTTTCATCAAGGACACCACCAGCACTTGCCAGAGTGTGTCCATCAGGCGAAAAGGCGACTGAGTTTATCATGTGCCCGCTTCTATCTTGTTCAAAGGCAGGTGTTTGGAACTTAGGATCAAGTTCGCGTGTGCCTATATCCCAGACAAACAACCTGCCTTGTTCGCCGCCGCCTGCAATCAGGTGCCCTTGGGGAGATATTGCTACGGAAAGAATCGGCTGATTCGTCTCCCAAATCGTAACAGGCAGATTATTGACAGTGATATTCTCAGCCATTGGATAACCTCGCCACCCACGCGGCTGGTAAAATCATGTGCTATCTTTCCAATGATTAGAATATATGATAGGTGTGCAAAGTTGATCGTCAAGATTGGCTGTCATATCCAATATTTCCAGTTGCGTTGGGGAACGCAACTGAAATGCTCCCATCATTGCAAAAATGGGGGCAAACCCTGCATGTGCTTGTAGCCTTGTCGAACTGGCAGACAGTTCAGCGTCGTCCGGCGGCTGCCTTTCGGGTTCCGGCGGGCGCGCTTCCTGGCGAGGTGCGCGGTGGGGCGGTTTTTTCACTGAGCGCCCGTTCCAGTACCTCGATCATCTCCTCCACCATCGGCATCACCTTCGATGAGGTGATATTCAGCACCACCTTCTCCTGCGTGAAGGTGTGGCCCTGCGCCTTGAACGCCGCGCCGAGCGGGCGCAGGTTGGGCACGGGGATACGGACGCCTCTTTGAACGTGATGGTTATCTTGTTCTTGTCCGTGGTGATGCTTTCGATACCGACCTCCTGACAGCGCAGCCGCAGCCGCAGCAGGGCCAGCGCGTTCCAGACCGGCGGGGGCGGGTCGCCGAAGCGGTCCTCGAACTCCTCCTGAAGACGGGCGACATCGGCGCGGTCGCGGACGGCGGACAGCTTCTTGTACATCAGGATGCGCTGCGCTTCGCCGGGCACGTACTTTTCCGGGATGCTGGCGGCGACCGGCAAATCCACGGTCGGGAGCGGAATCTGCTGCGGGTCGGCCTCATCGCCTTTGAACTCGCGAACCGCCTGTTCCAGAAGCTGCGTGTACAGGTCGAACCCGACAGCGGCAACGGTGCCCGACTGCTCCGCGCCCAGCAGATTGCCCGCGCCGCGCAGTTCCAGGTCGCGCAGGGCGATCTTATAGCCGGAGCCAAGCTCGGAAAACTCGCGCAGCGCGCCCAGCCGCTGCTCGGCGATCTGGGTAAGCTGTTTGAACTTGCGGTACATCATAATCGCGTACGCCTGCCGCCGCGAGCGCCCGACGCGCCCGCGTAACTGGTACAACTGCGCCAGGCCCAGCTTATCGGCGTTGTCGATAATGATGGTATTGACGTTCGGAATGTCCAGGCCCGATTCGATAATCGTGGTACTCACCAGAACATCGAACTTGTGCTCGTAGAAGTCGAGCATGATCTCTTCCAGATCGTCGGGGTCCATCTGGCCGTGGGCGACGCGGAACCGGGCGGTCGGCACCACCTTCTCGATATGCGCGGCGACGTGATAGATACTTTCGACCCGGTTGTGGACGAAGTAGATTTGCCCGCCCCGGTCCAGCTCGCGCAGGATCGCCTCTTTGATAATATCGTCATCGTACTCTTTGATCAGCGTTTTGACCGGCGTGCGCCCCTCCGGTGGGTCGTTGATCAGTGACATATCGCGGATGCCGGACAGGCTCATGTGCAGCGTGCGCGGATCGGCGTCGCGGTCATCGTCAGCACATCCACCGTTTTGCGTAGCTGCTTCAGCCGCTCTTTGTGCGTCACCCCGAACCGCTGCTCCTCGTCCACGATCACCAGGCCGAGGTCCTTGAACGTCACATCCTTGAAAGAAGCCGGTGCGTGCCGACCACGATGTCCACGGCTCTAACTTTATCTCCTCCAATGTCCGCTGCTGCTCCTGCCGCGAGCGGAACCGGGACAGCATATCCACCTTGACCGGGTAGCCGGAAAGCCGCTCGGAAAAGGTGCCGAAGTGCTGCGCGGCCAGAACCGTGGTCGGGCAGAGTATGGCCACCTGCCGCCCTTCGCTGGCGACCTTGAAGGCGGCGCGAATCGCCACCTCCGTCTTGCCGTAGCCGACATCGCCGCAGATCAGCCGGTCCATCGGGCGCGGCGCTTCGAGGTCGCGCTTCACGTCGCGAATGGCCGCGTCCTGGTCCGGTGTCTCGGTATAGGGAAGGCGTCCTCCATCTCCTGCTGCCAGGGCGTGTCCGGCTCATAGGCGTGGCCGGGGCCTGCTGGCGGGCGGCGTACAGCTCTATCAGGTCCTTGGCGATCTCTTTGACGGCGCGTTTCGCTTTCGCGGTCGCCCGCGCCCATTCCTGCCCCCCAGTCGGTTGACCGTCGGCGGTGCTCCTTCCGAGCCGATATATTTTTGCACCCGGTCTATCTGGTCCACGGGCACATACAGCTTGTCGCCGCCCTCGTACATCACCAAGAGGTATTCGCGCTCGACGGGCGCGGCCCCGGCGGACGGCGCGGCGGAAAGCTTCTTCAGGCCGTGATAGACGCCGATACCGTGGTGGATATGAACGACGTAGTCGCCTTCCTTCAGGTCCAGCAGCGAGGTGAGGCGCAGGCCGCCGCGAAACTCCTGTTTGCGCTGCGGCTTCAGCCTATCGCCGGGCGTGCCGAAGACTTCGGTGTCCGTAAGCACGACCAGCCGCGCTTCAGGCAGCCGGAAGCCGCTGCGGAGTATGCCGTTGACGAGAGCGATGCCGCCTTTGCCTGCCCTCTCTGCCCCTCCCCCACGCTGTGGGAGAGGGGAGTTCTACCGATCCCTGGCTTCTTCTCCCCCTCTCCCGCAGCGCCGGGGGAGGGGGTTGGGGGGAGGGGGCCGGTGAGGGCCTGCAACGGCGACTCCGGGATTTTGCGCTCGTTCATCAGGCCGCGCACGCGCGGGGCCTGCACGGACACGACCACGACACGGACGTTGTTCCGCACGTAGGTATCCAGCGCATCGGCGAGCGCTGTGGGCTTGCCCGCGAACGCCTCGGCGGGCGCGCCGCCCAGGTGAAGCTGAAGGTCGGGGTGGACGAACGGCAGCGAGCGGGCCAGCAGCGACAGCAGAACCGTCTGCCTGCTGTCCATCGCGTCTTTTACCGCCTCCTCGAAGCCCTGGCACAGCGGATCGGACACCGGCGGAATCTCGCCGCGCTCGGCGCGTCCCGCCAGGTTCTTTTCCACTACTTCTATATCGCGCTCGGCGTGGGAGCGCATCTGGCTCGGCTCGTCCAGAATCACCAGCGCATTGTCGGGGATATAGGTGAGCGCGCAGGACGCGTCCGGGTGCAGCAGCGGCAGATACCGTTCGATGCCGCCGAAGTAGACGGCCTGCCCCAGCCGGGCGATGTCGTTCTCCGCCGCCTCGCGCAGCCGCTCAATGCGCTCCCGCTCTGCGCCCGCCTTCTCCATCTGCGCCAGCCGTCTATAGGTGGTTTCGCGCAGCGCCGTGGCTGCCCGCGCCATGCTTTCGCGGGTGAAGGCGACCTCATGCGCGGGAACCAGCGTCACGCTGTCGCGCTTATCGTGGGAACGCTGCGTCTCGCGGTCGAACAGGCGGATACTTTCGATGTCATCGCCGAACAGATCGATACGCACCGGCGTGTCGCTGTCGCTGGGGAAGACATCCAGAATATCGCCGCGCCGCGCGAAGCTGCCGGGCAGGTTCACCTGATCTTCGCGGCTGTAGCCGAACGCCGTCAGCCGCGCCGCAATCATGTCGAGGTTGACCGTATCGCCGACCGACAGGGTGATGCGCCGCGCCTTGACCGCGTCCGGCGGCGGCGTCTTCTGCAAAATGGCCGTGACGTTCGCGACGACGGTACGATGCTCGCCGTTCGCCAGCGCCGTCAGCGCGGCCATGCGCCGTCCCGCGCGTCCCACGTCGCGTCCGCTCTCCTCATCGTCCAGCAGCAGCGACAGCGACGACGGCAGCAGCAGCGGGGTCTCGTCCGGCGGCAGAAAATGGCCCAGGTCTTCCGCCAGCCGCGCGGCCTGCTCATCCGAATAAGTGATGACGAGCAAGGGCTTGTCGGTGTCCCGGCGCAGGCGCGCGAGCAGGAACCCTTTGGCGGCGACGGGTATCCCTTCGAGCAGAACAGACCGACGACCCCGCCGCAGGGCTTCCACCCCCTGCGCCAGGGTTTCCCATCCGTCCGCGAGCGGCAAAAGCTGTGTCAGGTTCATAGGCGTCTAAAAAGTGGGTGCGGGCGTCCTCACGCGCCCGCGCCGCGATACGTTATACCCGAACCCGGTGAGGAGTGCAAACCAGGGCAGGCGCTATCTTGCGGAGCAAAGAATAGCGGAATGTACCGCCGTTTGCCCGTATGGAGTCGTTGACATCGGAAGGTGTTCCGGCAAGACTTACCTATGAGACTTCATAGGGGTTTAGTGGATCAGTAGATTGACCCGGCTTTATTGGGAAGACCTTTCCGCCATCTTTTTGCTTTGTGATCATAGGTTTGGAACTTCTGAATTATACGATTGATTCGCACGCCCGTCTTTCCCTTTCCCGCATACCTCCATGGAGTAGGCCAGACAAAAAACAGAAACGAACCTATGAAAAAACGAACCTATGAAAACCAGTACGAGAACCAGAAGGAAGAACGCAAACCGATTCATAGCCGTTTCCTTTTATGTCTCCTATACCCGATCACGTTTCTTGTCCTTTGTCAGAACTGGCAGCATACCACTTTTGCCAGAACAGGGAAGCAAGGAGTGCCCCCAGCGTATAAAACTCAATGTCGGTAGGATCGGAAGTAGCCCGGTGTTGGAAGAAGCGGGAAAAGGGAAGCACCCCTTCGAATACCCATGACCACAGAATCAGCGGAATTAAGATTTCATACCATTGCGGTGGAGCATCGTCGGTGCGCAGACCCGTCCTTCGCATCATCCACAGCAGGATAGGTACCCAGAACGGGATGCAAATGAGATCATTCAGAGAGTTATGGAAAAACGTGCCCGGCAGGAGCGGCTTCAGCAGCCATCGGTTGACAAAATACAAGACCAGGCAGAACAGGAACAATGGGTCCCGCACGTATCGGTACGGCATGGCTCAGTGTCCTGATGGTATGTGCAGCATCGCCATAAACGAAGCAACAAGGGCCGAAGCCACCAGGGTAACAATGAGCTTGATCGCCAGCGCTATGCTGCCTCGGCGGCTGAACTGCGCATTGTTTGTAATAACCAGGGTGAGCAGGAAGGCGAGCATGCCGGAAATAAGACAGGCATTTACCATTGCCGGTGCAAACGCGACAAATTGCTTAAAGGATATTTTTGCTTCCGGTGGATTCGGGCGAAGATTAGAAAGATCAGCGTTCAGCCCTACTCCACCTGGCTTTCCGTCCTGACCATAGGAAAGAACGACGGCACGCGCACCCTCGCGAGAATAAAGAAAGGGCCGTCTCCACCCATCCAGAATGGTGCCATCTGCCTGGATTTGCAGACGCGAGGCAGGACCGGCGGGAAGCTGACCCAAAGAGCGTGGAAGAGACTGATTCTGCTGGCGGTATTCTTCAATGGCTGAATCAATCCGTTTCAGCACTCCGCGAGTTTCCCATCGTCCGTACGAAGCGCGGGGACTGTCCCGGTATGCCTGCCAACCCGAGTTGAGCGAGAACCCCGTTACCGTAGCCCCAACGATAAAAGAAAGGAGCAGGCGTAGGGCCATATCGGTTTTGTTGTCCATGCCTGCTCTGCCGGAATCTCTGTCATTCGTTGATGGGGACGATGTGGTAGGTTTCGCGCCAGTGGATCAGCTCGATGCGGTTGCCTTCGGGATCCTGAATAAAGATACGCTCCGCGCCGGGAATCTCGACCGCCTCCTCGAAAAGCACGCCTTTTTCGGTCAATTGGCGGCGTGCGATGTCAATATCGGAAATGTGCAGGGCGATGTGGCGCGGCGAGATAGTGTCCGGCTCCGGGCGGGGCATTAGGTGAATCTGCTGGCCGTCGTCCCCGACAGCGAACCAGCGGACACGCAGGCCCGCGCCGCCGAAGGTGGAGGGAATACCGATCTCCTGCAAGCCCAGCACCTGCTTGTAGAACCGAACAGCCCGCTCCATGTCGGCGACGACGAGCGAATAGTGATGGATTCCCTTGAACTGCATAACGCTCCTATTATCCTTCTCTCAATAGAGGGCGGCGAGGTGGTGTGAGAGAATTCGGCGTTTCATAATGGGATACCTGCCGCAATAGGCTTTCCAGCGCGTGCGACGCGACGCCTGGTGAGGACAAGCAGACGACCGTGGTTCCGGAAAGCATCTATTGACAAAAAGAAGCGGAAAATGTAGACTGTTCGTTGATATATCGTTTTCTCCGATATGTTGCGAAGCGTCAAAAACGCCATGGGGCGTGAACATACAACCCGAAGGAGAGTAGTTATTATGAGGCGTCATCCTCTTCACCCAACAAAGTCTCGGTACGCATTCACGCTGATCGAGCTGCTTGTCGTTATCGCTATCATTGCGATTCTGGCGGCGATTCTTTTCCCTGTTTTCGCGCAGGCCCGCGAAAAGGCGCGGCAGACTTCCTGCCTTTCCAATACGAAGAACCTTGGTTTGGCCTTCGCGATGTATTCGCAGGACTACGACGGAACCCTGATTCCCGGTAATGTAACGGTGCCGGGGCCGAGCGGCCTGGACCGGGTGTCGTGGGACCGGCTTGCTCAGCCCTATATCAAGAACTACAATATCCTATCCTGCCCGAGCGACTCGGCTTCCCCCAAAGCCATGGCTCCCTGGGGCGTGGCCGTTCGCCGCTCTTTCAGCATGCCGATGAACATGGGGTATGACTGGAGCGTAAACAACGATGCCAGCAAGAACTACGGCACCTACGCCGTTCCCGAGGCCGCACTGCAGTTCCCGACCATAACCGTCCATCTGGTCGAGAGGAACAATTGCCAGAGGGCAGCGAACTGGGACTGGTGCTCCGTCACGGAAGGCATGCAGGGTTCTTGGAACAGAGCGCATTATCGTCATAGTGGGACCACCAATATCCTCTATGCCGATGGACATGCCAAGGCCCAATCAGGTGGGCAAGCTAAGGCCGCCGTTTTACCCGGCTACCAGTGCTGGCCCCAAAGAGACCCCTATTCCGCAGCCGACTTCTACTACTCGCCCATGAACAGCAGGCCGAACCTATACGGGCGCCTTCCCACCCACAGCGGCATCGATGTCACCTGTCCCGGTGGGACTGCGAGGTAAATCGCTTGTTGTCTGAGAACAATCCAGCAATGCACATCCTGCCCAGCAAAGAAAGGCTGCTGCCTCTTATTCTTCGGGGAGCAGCAGCTTTTGCTGCACTGGCTTCCCTTTCCTTGGTGGGATGCGCAAGAACTTCCAGTGAGGGCGGCGGCCCCGGCAAACCGCCGCCTCCGCCCCCTGGGTCGGCAGGTCAGGCGGGTGCAGGTAAGGGCGGCCCTCCGGGACAATTCGCAACACCGTCTAACGCATCGCCTGGCGGGGGTACGCCCAACAACGCCCCCCCGGGAACAGCGGGCAGGTAGCATAATTAATCGGCGCCAGTGGCGGTAAGGCTGCTGCTGGCGCCGATTTTTGCGATCCATCGAGGCCCCGAACCGCACAAGCACAAATCATGGCAGAGCCATGACCTCCCGCATTTACACTGATCGAGACAAGCTGGAGCGGGAATCCTGATGTGCGCGCAGGATCACATCGCTTATCCCGCAGGAAGCTCAGGACCCAGGTATCCAGGATATCCTTCAGGCAGCGCAGGTGGTGCGGGTGCCACTGGTTCCGGTCGCCCCGGGCCGTCAAGCGCACCTGCCCCTCGATAATGCCCGCCGCGCCTGGCTAAGGGCACGCAAAGACTACTGCCTGACTGCGGGGAGTACCTAACATGGCAGTGGTATACTTTAGGCATGCTTACCGCCTCCTGTCTGCAGTGTGGCAGTGACAAGCGCCAGGCCAAGTGGGGCAAAAACCGCTGTGGCAGCCAGCGCTATCGCTGCCAGGACTGTCATAAGGTCTACACCCCCGAGCCGATGGTGCATGGCTATCCACTGTCGGTGCGGCGGCAGGCGTCGCTCTGCATGTGGAGGGACTGTCGCTGCGGCGCATCGCGCGACTGCTGTCGGTCAACGCGCGCGTCCGTAGCGAACTGGCTGGCCGCTCACCAGAACGCTGGAGCGGACAGCTCAGGGCTACTTTGCCGACAGATGATCCTGGGCTGGGCGCATGCCAGACGGTAGAACTCGATGAGTTGCGTCTTTGTCGGTGCCAGAAAGGGCGAAAAAAACGCTGGGTCTACATAGCCACTGCTGTGGATCGCCTCACGCGCTGCATCACGGGCTGGGCAGTAGTCGAAGAACGCACCTTCGATACCCTGCAACCCGTAGTGGATCAGGTGCCGCGCACCTGTCAGCAGTTCTATAGTGACGGCTTGAACACGTATCCACACGCTGCTCTACTACAACGGCAAGCACGAAGCGCATGAAGACAAGCGCCAGACCTACAGCGTGGAGGCGGTCAATACGGACATCCGCCATTACCTGGCCCGTCTTGCCCGAAGGAGCCGCTGCTTCTGCCGCAAAGTCGAGTCGCTGCGTCAAGCGTTTTGGCTCTTTGTCTACTGCTACAACCGCAGACGATTGCGGTTGTAGCGCCACCCCAAGCTCAAGCCAACGCTCATGGAGTTTCTACCACCGCTAAGTTAGGTACTCCCACTGCGGACTGTTCTTGACGCCCCGGCGGGCGCTATGCTACAATGCCCGCCGGTATGAACAGCGCAACGGCACCAGAAACGGCGGCGACCCCGGCGGGGGATTTCCTTATCGGAACAGGGCAGACATTGGTCTGCCTGGGCGATTCTATTACGCAGAATGCCACCGGCTATTGCGCGCTGCTCACGGCGCTGATTGCCGCCGCGTACCCGGAGCGCGGAATTAAGGTCATAAACGCGGGCGTTTCCGGAAACAAAGTGCCCGATATGCTGGTGCGGCTGGACACCGATGTTCTTGCGCATCGGCCCGATTGGGTGACGGTGAATGTGGGCATCAACGATGTGTGGCATGGTCTGGCCGATTGGGGAACCGGCGGCGTTTCACTGGAGGATTACCGCGAAGGGCTGGCGACTCTGGTGGATCGGCTGCTTCAAGGGGGCGCGAAGGTCGTGCT
Organism: Armatimonadaceae bacterium; assembly: GCA_030447685.1. Taxonomy (GTDB): domain Bacteria; phylum Armatimonadota; class Armatimonadia; order Armatimonadales; family Armatimonadaceae; genus JAUJOK01. The sequence goes on along the minus strand of JAUJOK010000003.1, from coordinate 78,015 downwards.
GCTGCCGCCGACAGTGATCGAGGAGAACCCCGAATCCGAGGGAAACCGGCGGCTGGCGGGTTACCGTGCCGCTATGCGCGAGGTCGGACAGGCGCGCGGCCTGCTCGTCGCTCCAACGGATACGGATTTCGACCGGGCGCTTGTGCTCGGAAAGCAGGCCGATTCCAGTTTTTCCCTGACCAGCGACGGCGTCCACATGCGTCCCGCCGGTGATGCCGTGATGGCGCTGGCCGTACTGAAAACGTTGAACTTTTTTCCGGCGCGGATATAAGATGGCTCAAGCAAAAAAACGTTACACCTCCACGGACGGCGTGGACTATATCGTCACGGTATCCTGGGACGAGCGGAAGCTGGACAAGGCCCAGTGGTTTGAGGCGAATGTCGAGGCGACCCAGGAGGGCACGACCTTCTCCTATCCGTTCCCGCCGGAGATTCGCACCTACCGTATTGGGGAGATCGAGCATACGTTCCGCGAGTACGTCAACATCGACTGGGAAGGCGACCGGGAAGCCGCAATCAACCATTTCCTGGCGACTATCTATCGCCGGGTCTACGATTATCTGGAGCGGGGCCGTTGACAGCGGTTCCCGGTGCCTTGTCCCCACGGCATTACCCCCGGCCCTTGCCCGCCCACTTTACTTCCAAACTTTAACCTGTCCTTAACACCCGCTTAATGTTTTCCTAAAGTTTCTGCTGTAGACTTTTCCTGTCGGCCCGAATCTTGCAGGCTGTTTTGTCGTCGCCGCGCCTTGTCTGCCGTTTCTGTCGGGCGGTAAGACGAGGAAGCATATAAATGCCGTGGTATAATTGGCACGGCTGACGACGTAGTCTGCCCCCGGACGGGCCGCCTCATGACGAGGAGAAGACCCGGTGCGTTCGGATCACACAAAGAGGTGGTGTTAATGGTAAAAGTGGAAGCAATCATCCGGCCCCAGCGGCTGGATGCGGTTCGGCTTGCCCTGGACGAAGCGGGGCTGTGCGGGATGACGGTGAGCGATGCGTGCGGCACGGGCCGCCAAAAAGGCTACACGCAGCATTATCGAGGCACGGAATACGCAGTCAACCTGCGTCAGAAGATCAAGATAGAAACCGTTGTCGCCGATTCCGATCAGGAAAAAGTGGTCATCGCTATTCACGATGCCGCCCATACCGGCGAGATCGGCGATGGCAAGATTTTTGTTACTCCGGTTCTGGATGTGATCCGTATCCGTACGGAAGAGCGGGGCGAAGCTGCCCTCCGCTGACCCTGCCCCGTCATTTTACGATACTGCGAGGTCGTTTATTGTGGCGCTGCCGCTTCCGGTTGCCGGGAATTCCTCTGTTTCTGCGCGCGATGCCTGGACTTCCTTCCGGGAGCGGCGCGACGCGCTGGTCGCTCGTATGGAGATGTCCGTCTGCGATGGCTGCGACGGCTGCGGGCACCGCTGCATCGACGGCTTCAAGGTGACACGCGAAGAGTACGACGCCGCGCAGGCGTACCTGGCGACACAGCCGCCGGGCGAAGTGGCACGGGTGCTGGGCCAGAACAAAACCGCTTCCTGGCCCGGCGCGGAAGAGACGGGCGCGACCTTTATCTACTGCCGCTACCGCGATACGGAAAACAACAACTGCTTCATCTACCCGGCCCGGCCCACGGTTTCGCGTCTGTTCGGTCACATCCCCTGGCTGCCCTGTCCTATCGAGGCGGTAACGCGCATCCCCGATGGCTCGCAGGAGTTGTGGCGTGAATATGTCCGCCTGGAGCGCCGGACATGGGCGGAGTGGGACGCGGCGGCAGCGGCGGCGGCGGTGCGGGAAGCCGAAAGCCCATAGCAGCGGCAGACGAGTGATGCCTAACGAGTGTGGGGAGCTGCCTGTGGCGCGCTATTTTAACGCGGTTTTGCAGGATTCCCTGCTGCCCGCGCCGAAGATACGACAGTCATAAACGCTTCATGAAAAATAGGTTGCCTTCGTTTCAAGCGTTATGTTATAATCGGGCGTGAATAGGGGGCCTGCTCTTCAATCGTTGGGGCTGGGCGAAAAAAGCTGAAATCCTCGAAACATTTTCTGCTTGAAGCTCTTCTAAGGAAAGTGGCAACGGGGCTTGTTTCGCGGCTAAGATAGCTGCCATGCCTCCACCTTCTACCCTTTGACAGCACCGGTTGCAAAGCCGGTCGCGTTGGGATGCGGCTTTACGGCGCGGCCTCCGCGCTTACATTTCTTTGGTGTGCCAACCCTGTCTCCAGTGAGGGGCCGAATCTAAAACGGCTCTGATTCCATGCGCTTCCAGGCACTGAGGCGAACGTGCGCCGCACGCCTGGCCGCCCGCGCGTTCCAGTCTCATTGACCGGCGCGGCGCGGGAGTTCCGTATCGAGGTCAGGCCGCCGGCTTCGCAGCCGTTGGCGCTGGTGGGTGTGAAGCACACGCGGTCGGCAGCGGTTTATCGCTTCACTTTCACTGTGACCCGCGATGCCGATGTGGACGTGGGAAATTCAGACTGTTGTGGGTCAGGTTCTGCAGCGGCTCCACACTCGCTCGCGAGGGGCGGTGGAAAGCTCGCTGAACTGGGATCGCCGCGCGACCAACGGCGGCGTACTTCCGGCAGGCCCCTATGGGCTGAGCCTGACAGCGCGTGACAGCGAGGGCAACATCGTCCGCGATAAGCGACCGATGCTGATTCTTCGATAAAAACGAGGATGTGTCCCTTCCCAGGAAAATCGGGAAGGGACATGCCCCGGTCACACCGAACCTATCAGTCGGTATCCGGGCGCGGTTATCCTGCGCTCATCCGACCGAATCTATACAGCCAGATAAATACAGCAGGCAACGAGCCGCCGGAAACGGCTGCTGCCGCGCCTCAAATTGTGGACGGAGGAGGAAAGCGTTGACGTACTTGGTGGAAGGAGCTTGGGCGCGGCGCATCAGCTGGATGCTGGTGACGACACTGCTCTTGCCGATGCTGGTTTTGGCCGCAACGCCGCGCCAGGCGGCGGCGCAGCTTAACCGGATCCCGCAGGTGGCGGTGCTCGAATTCGGGAACCGGCCCAATGCCCAGGGAGGCGGTATTCTCGGACGGCAGGCTACCGACGCTGTGGTGGTTGAGATGACGCGAACCGGACGCTTTGATCCGACGCCGCGCACCCAGCTTAACCAGCAGCTTCAGGAGCTTGGCCTGAACCCGCCTCTGGACAACATCGGGATCCGCAGGCTGGGGCAGGCGCTGGGCGTCGATTATGTCGCCACAGGCGATATTACCGCGATCAGCTTTTCAGAACGGCCACGGCGCGCGCGGGTAACCTTGTCGGTGCGTCTGACAGACGTGATATCCGGCGAGCTTGCCAACGGGGCGATCCAATCCGGCATCTCGCCGGAGCCGCCCGCAGGTGCCCAGCCCGATGACGATACGCTCATCAATCAGGCCCTGTCCAACGCCGCCTTCAACGCCGTACAGACGCTGAACAACTACACCCTGCCGGAAGCGACCATCCTGCATAATACCGGCGAGAACAATGTGCTTCTCAACCGGGGCAGCCGGGACGGTATCACGCCGGGCCTGGAGATGATCGTCATCCGGGGTGGTGATCGAGTCGGGCGAGTCCGCGTGGCGACTGTGGGCAGCACGGATTCCGTAGCGACCGTTGTCGATCCTGGCAAGGGTATCCGACCTGAAGACCGCGCTCGCGCCGTTTTCTCGCTGCCGGGCTACGAGGTAAATACCAATACCGGTACGATCAAAACCTATCCGGTCACGGAACAGGATTATAATCCCCGGCGCGGAAGGAAGCAGAAAAGCATCCTGGGCACTGTGCTGGGTATCGCCGCCGCCGTGCTGCTGGCCGCGCTTCTGTTCCGGCCCAAGAGTTCTACCAATAATGTTGGTTTACGCGGCGTGACTGCGCGCGCCTTTGCCGAACCCAGTGAACTGGCAGGTGCTACGGCTCCGCGCGTGGAGGTGAGTTGGGAACTGGGAAATGACATCCCCCCGGGTAATGTAGTCGAGTTCCAGGTTTATCGCGGCTCGGTTGGCCCGATTGGCGGTACGGGCGAGGGCTTTGCAGGTGATGTGCCCATCATTGCTCTCGGCCCTCAGCAGCGTGTCTTCTTTGATGCGCCAACGCCGGTAGTTCCTTTGCAGGAATTCGAATATCGCCAGGTGAACCCAACGGACCCGAGCGAATTAACCGTGGCAACGACCAACAGAACAGGATTCACGCCGGGAACGCCGCAGACGTATCGTGTCGAGGTGATCTATCGGCGATTAACGGTTGGCACGGGCGGCGGCAACGACGGCGGCGGTGGTGGCCAGGGCGGCGGCGGTGGTGGCCAGGGCGGCGGCGGTGGTGGCCAGGGCGGCGGCGGTGGTGGCCAGGGCGGCGGCGGCTTTGGCGGCGGTGGCGGCGGTGGCCGCCAGCAGGACGACAATGTGGAATTCGTACAGGCTCCTATCTCGGCATTCAGCAGTATCGCTACCCCGGTTCTGCGGCCCGAGGCCATCGGCCCTACCGGAGACGTTAACTTGCGCGCTGTCACCTTTACGTACCAGACTTCCTTTGGCGCGGACGAGTACGTGATTGAAGTTGCCGACAATCCGACCTTCCAGAACAAGAAGACTCTGGGGCCGTTCTTCAAAAGCAAGACGACCGTCACTCAGACTACAGATGGGCCTTTCGACCTGACAAGGGCACCCTTCAATTTCCGGGAGCAGCAGGGCGTCCGCATCTACTATCGGATCGGCGCACGAAACACGGCGGACAATCCTGGGCCGGTCGAAGCGCGGCGTTTGGGCGTACCCAATGGGGATAGGTATATCTATCAGGGTCTGGATACGTCCTTTACTGCCATCGGGCAGCCGCCGCCGCCGCCCGGAGGGGGGGCAGGAACTACCAACCCGCCGCCTCCGCCCGGCACCTGATTAGAAGGACAATAGTCACAGGGGCATTGCATTAAAGAGATGCCCCTGTGCAATGACAACTGCGCATCATTTCACTGCATTCCCTTGATTCCCAACCCGCCGCGCTGTTGCGGGTGGCGGAGATGACATACACTATGAGAAATAATCTCCAACGAACTTTCATCCTTATTGGTGCTGTCGCCCTTGCGCTTCTTCTTTTTGCGGGTTCCGCAACGGCGCAAACAGGCTCAAACGCCGTGCCGGGGCAGATTGTGCTCAGGGTTCCCGCTGGCATGTCCGAGGCCGATGCCCGTGCGCTGTCCGAGGCTGCGGATTGCCGGATCCTGTATGAGCTTGCTTATTCACCTGGTTATTATGTATTAGAAACCAGGGCGACATCGCGTGCCGCGACGGGGCGATCATTACCAAATCCGCCGACCACCGATGTCGTAAACGCTGTGGCGAAACTTCGGCAGTCTCCGAACGTGCTGGCTGACCCGAACTACCTCATTCCTAAGGCGCAAGTGACGCCTATAACCGGCGTCATTCCGAATGATCCGTTGTATCCCAACAATGGGGGTGTCTCGGCGAGGCAGCAGTGGCACATGGACATGATCCGCATGCCACAGGCTTGGGCGCTTCAGCCTTTTGCGCTCCAGTTTGATAATCGCCGGGTCACTGTGGCGGTGATTGATAGCGGCATCGATACGGGCCATCCCGATTTTCGTCATCCGGCCATTCCTGCCCAATCCCGCATCCTGCCGGGCAGAAACTTTTTTGACAATCCCGCTGCACCCAACAGGAACGTGGTAGACCAGAACGGTCACGGGACGCATATTAGCGGTACGATTGCGGCCACCACGAACAACGCTACCGGCGTAACCGGTGTTGCCGGCTGGGTTCATGACCCGGCACGAGGTAATCTGGATGTAAGAATCCTCCCCATAAAGATCTTTGGCCCTCCCGAGGTTCCGGGCGCGACTCTTGCCGCTGTCATTGGGGCCATCAATTATGCGGTGCGGCAGACCGAAGGCCCTCCGGTAGATGTCATCAACATGAGCTTCGGTGCCCCCTTCTCATTTTCCACGCTCGCGCAGGCGATTGCGGAAGCTCTCGCCGCTAACATTACCCTTGTTGCCGCCGCAGGCAATGAAGGAATATCCGGGCCGGCGTTTCCTGCTGACTATCCCGGTGTCATCAAGGTTTCCGCCGTCGCCCCAAATGGCAGGCGGGCACCCTATTCCAACTTTGGCGGACCGGTGGCGATTGCCGCACCCGGTGGATTCGGCCCCCCTGGTTCCAACGACGCCATTCTTTCCACCTGGCCGCTCGCTTTTCCGCCTGCCTCTCCCGACCTCCCGCGTGGTTATAATTCTGTTATCGGTACTTCATTCGCCGCGCCGCATGTGGTCGGTGCGGCGGCGCTTCTATTGGCGGCGGGCGCTCCTCGTGATCCAGCCGTCATAAAGCAGCTTCTTCAGTCTTCAGCGCGGGCGATTGAGGGCGAAGTGCCCAACCCACAGGGGGGCAACCAGTACGGGGCCGGCCTGCTGGATGTTGCAGGCGCTCTTGAACTTCTCCTGCCGCGCGTGCGTATTACCTCGCCGGTCAATACGGAAATCACGCTGTCCAAGAGCCTGTCCATCCAAATGGTGATCAGAAATCGGCGCAAGATGGGCGCGGATGAGAATCTGGTCGTGGACATTTTCCGGGCGACGGTGCCGCGTACGAAGGTGCGTGAGACGCTTGTCGGCGGCAAGGATTTCGTTGTTCCGACGGAGACCACGCCCGGCGTGCCGGTCGTCGTTACGATCCCCGTGCCGATAGCGCCAACGCCGCCGTTGTTAATCGAACAGTTCCAGATCGAAGCGAAGATCATCAACCAGCCGCTGCCGATCCAGAGCAGTGTCTTCGTGAACGCGGAGAGGCGCTTGCAGCCGAAGGGAAGGAGCATGTTCTCCGTTCCCTTCCTGCTTGTGCCGGAGCAGGTGGGACTTACCAAGGAGTTTTCTCTGTTCGGCGGTGTCAACTTCACCCTGGCACGCTGGAACAATCTGCACACTCCGGCGTCGGGCGGCCCCTTGGACCCGTACGCCTACTTCCGGTCCCGCGACGGCGCACGCGATTTGATGGCCTCATTCGACGCGGTCTTGCCGGATGGCCTGCCGCTGGTCTTTGACGCCCTTAATGCCACTGCCACGACACGGAACGCGTCCATTGCCCCGGTGGGACTGGGGTACTGGCTCGACCTGGACGCCGACCAGATACTGAATATCACCGGAAGCGCCGTGACCAACCCAGTAGGAATCCGCCTGTTCGCGGCAAACACCGGCTGGAACCAGATCGGAGCGCCGTTCCCGTTTCCTGTCGAGTGGAACGCAGTTGCCGTGCAGCATAACGGCGTCACTTATCGCCTCTCGGAAGCGGTTGATCTGAACATTATCGAGCCGGCGCTCGTAAGCTACTCGGTTGAGAACGGGGACTACGTCTTTGCGCTGGCCCCGCAAGGGGTTCTGGAGCCGTTCCAGGGATATTGGGTACGGGTGATGCAGGACTGCACACTGATTGTCCCGCCCGCAGGCAATAATTTGCGCCGGAGCGTCACGCGCGGCATGCCCGCACTCGTCGCCGGTAAAGGCTGGCGTGTTCGCCTTCAGGCGTCCGTTGCCGGTGACCGCGACGGCCAGAACTACTTCGGCCAAGTGCCCGGCGCAGAAACGGGTAAAGACCGGGCGGACGTTCCCAAGCCGCCGTCGGGGGCGGGCCATGCCTATCTGCGCTTTCTGAGCGATACCGCCTCGGGCCGCGCCGCCGCCTACGCCTTCGATATGCGCCCGACCAGCACGAACCGTCAGGAATGGACGGTGGCCGTGACCAGCGACCGCGCTAATGCGGATGTGACCCTGACGTGGGCTGGACTGGGCGGCGTGCCTCGCAACGCACGGCTGACCCTGATTGATACGGTCGGGGGTAAACGACTCCCGATGCGATCACGCTCCGGGTATACGTTCCGCTCCAGCGAAGCCGGGGAAACCCGTCTGCTGAAGATCACGCTGGAACCGGGGCAGTCAGCAGGTCCGCTTGCCATCACCAACGTTGGAGTCACTTCCGGGCGCAGCACGCGCGGCGTGAGCGTCCGGTTCCAGGTGAATCAGGAGGCCGACGTGCGCGGTCTGGTTAAAACGGTCGGAGGTAAAATTCTCGCCCGCCTTGCCGGAACGACGCGTGCTGCCGCCACCGGTCCGGCGACCCTGCGCTGGGACGGCAGGGCCGAAAATGGTGCACCGGTGCCGGTAGGGGCGTACGTGGTCGAGATTACGGCGACCGCTGATGGTCACACGACCCGAATTACGCGGCCATTGTTGTACATGCGCTAACAGAGGGGATAAAGGGCGGCGTAACCTGCGCCTCCCTCCACCCCGATTAGGTATATATCTATCTATATGGATCTAAAAGGAAGGCACTCTGGAATGACGACCTTCGAGATGGTAAAACGGGCAGTGATTGGGCGACGTTTGCGCACCCCTCTGGTGTGCGGCGTCGTCGTAGCGCTCCTGCTCTGCAGCCTGGCAATCGGCGCGCGCGCCGAGACCAGGGGGTTCCCGCTTCCCGGCTTAAGCCCGGCCACGTCGGGCGCAGGCGATGTTCTGTCTTTTCTTGGCTATCCCCGTCCTATCAATGCCGGCAACCCCCCTACCCCGGTGGACCTGACGAACACCCAGTACGGCTTTATCTTCAACGAATATCTGGCTTTCGTTCAGGGTACCGCCGGCGCCTTTAGCCAGACCCTGAGTCCCACTCTCACGGCCAACTACACGATACCGGGGCGTATCGCGTTCGGTAATGTAAGGGGAAGCTTGCGGCCCGAGATTCCCGATGACAAGAACTCCCTGACCGGGCTGTACATCCCTACGCCTCCTTTCATACTGCAGTGGCCCCTCGCCAGCCTTCTAACGACGCCGGGCGGCGTCAGTTACACCGGCTATGTCGCGGCATCGGTAGACGGCGCAGGCACCAGCCTGGGTTTCAACGGCTATATCCAGACTCCCCAGTTCCGGGACAACGTGCTGGAAAGCGTCATGGATGCGGGTAATGGAGTTCAGGTGCGCCAGGAAGTCAGACTGCTGCGCTCGAAGGCGCGCATGACCTGGACTATCACAAACACGGATGCCCAGCCGCACGCGGTAATCCTGCAGTTCGCGCTGCCCCACTACGGAGCAGAGGGTTATGTTGAGCCGCGAGGCGGCTTCTCGAGGCGTGCCGCCCTGTTTAGTGGGGCGAACGTACCTTCCGAACTGAGGCTGGTCAGCGAGCGTGTGAATCCTGAGTTTCATGCGGTTTACCAGTTTACCGGATTCGGCGCGACCCGCCCCGATCAGGTTTTTGTGTCCGAGGGCGCATTTTATGCCGGGGAAACCTTTCGTCTGCCCAACCCCACCGCCATCTCGACACTTACGGTCGCTGCGGTGGGAGTTTACTGGAACCTTGGCAGCATTCCTGCAGGCGGTACGCGCACCGTGGTAACCTACTTCGGCAATGGCGCAGCCACAGAAGATCCGTCGCGGGATCTGGTTGTTGGGACGGAAGCCACGGAGTCGCTGTTCTTCAATACCCAGGCCGCCCTGACGCCGGGCGCGCCGAACGCTACCCTTGCAGACGCCGCGCGGTTTTTGTCGCCGCGCCCGTTCACGATCTTCGGAGCAGTCTACAACCAGACGCTGCAAATTCCCGGCCAGGAAGTCGTGTTCAACAATGTAACGATGAGCGTGACGCTGCCGCAGGGCCTGCGCTTCGCCACGGATCCCGCTACCGGTGTCGCGGACACGACCTCCAAAAGTGTCGGGGAGGTGCGCGGAGACTCAGAAGGGACGGCTCAGTGGCTTGTCGAGCCGACCGGAGACAGATATGGCGCGCTGAATTATATACTAACGGTGTCCGCGCCGCCCGTGCCACCGCGCACTGTAAGCCGCGTTATCAACGTGCCTGCGACACCTCTCAAGACCGTGACGGCGGCGGATTTCCAATTGATCTCCTTCCCGTTCGCGTTTGATCCTGCCCTTTCCAATAATGGGGACGCCAGCACCGTTCTCAGCGGTATTACTCAGCCTGCGGACCCCCCGCAGCCAAGGATATTTGAGTACCTCAATAACCCGGATCAGCCCTACCGATTCGCGGCGCGGGTACAGCCCGGTAATGCCTATTTCTATAAGCCGGCTCAGGATAAAACAATCTTCTTAAAAGGAGCTGTGCCTATCTCTTCGCAGGCGCCGTTGAACGGTGATGCCGTACCGTTTCAGCGCACCTTGAGTCCTGGCTGGAATATGGTGGGCAATCCCTACGTCTACGAGATTCCCCTGGGCTTCCTGCGCTTCGCGCGACCGGAAAACGTGACACAGTCGTTCGGCTTTGCGGAAGCGGTCACTGCGGGGCTTGTCCGCAGCGGGTTTTTCTTCTACCGAGGCGGCGGCAACTACGACTTCTTGCAGAGTTCCTTTGACCCGCTGACTCCCTGGGTGGGATACTGGGTCTTCGCAAACACCCCGGTCGTCCTGATCTTTACGACGCCGCCGCAGCTAAACTCTGCGATTCTGCCCAGCAGCACGACCGGCGGCTTTGAGCCGACCCGAAAGGCGGGCGCGCTGGCTTCACGCTCCGCGTTCGTCAAGAACCCGACCATGGACGAATGGAAGGTGCAGCTTGTGGCGCGCAACCAGCAGGGAAGCGAGGACGGCGCGACGCTGATGGGCGTTTCGCGGCAGGCTAAGGACGGGGACGACGTGCGCGACCTGCCCAAGCCGCCCGCGTTCAGGGACTACGTCTACATTGGCATCGAGCGCGATGACGTGAAAACCCGTTACGCGCAGGACCTGAAAGCGCCGGGCAGCTCAAAATCCTGGAACCTGGAGCTTATCTCCGACCAGGCCGGGCCGGTCACGGTTACCTGGCCCAACACGGCGGTACTCCCACGGCGTCTGCGCCTGAAGCTTACCGACCTGGAAACCGGCAAGTCCTATGATCTGCGCCGCTCCTCGGCGATATCCGTCAATGTCGCTAAAGAGACGCCGCACCGCTTCCGGTTAACGGCGGACAATGCGCCCTCCAGCCCGCTGGCAATCTCGAGCATGAGAACGGTGACGACCAAGGGCAGCGGCGGCGGCTACAGCATCGACTTCGAGTTGACGCGGTCGGCAGCGGTCACCGGGCGTGTTCTTACCCTGAACGGCAAGGTAGTTCGCACCCTGGCGGTCGGACGCGCCGCCACGGCTGGCCGGAACACCCTGCGCTGGGACAGCCGCAGCCAGGAAGGCGGCGCATTGCCCGCCGGGCCGTATGCCGTTGAAATCACCGCGCGCGATGATGACGGCGGGGTAGCCACGCGGCGGGCCACCGTGCTCATGCTGCGATAGCCACAGGCAGCGAAAGGCCCCGCGAGAAGACGGGGCCACCGACAAGGAGCGCCTTTTCCGAGGCGCTCCGAATCTCTATGATGGAAGGACTTTCTTATTCCATGAACGCATTACGAGCGATAGGTCGCCACTGCTGGACATGGGGCCTTGCGGCGGCGCTTGCAGCCGGTGTCCCTACAATGGCATGGGCACAGCAGGGCAGCAGCGGTGTAGGCTCGCAGCCGAGAAGCGTACTGCTGTTCCCGGCAGTGGCAGGTGGTGCGCCCGAAGGCGCCGCCGCCACCGCTACGGAACCCCCCCGTGCGATTCGGGAGATTCAGGAAAGCGTCACCGACGCGCTCCGCAAGCATCTGGCTCGAAGCGGTATCATGGCTACCGTCTACAATCGTCGCCTGCCCAGCATCCAGCGCGCGGTGGCCGAGGGAACCCTCACAGCCGACGTCGCCAATACGGGACTGCGTGACACCGCCGACAACGCGCGAGCACAGCGCTTGGGCGAGATCATCGGCGCGAACTCCTTTATCACGGTAACCATCGACGACTACCGATACGACGCGGCCACCCGCACCGTCAGCTTTAACTTGAGCGTTTCGCATATCGCTACCGGCGAAGGTGGAACGCTGGGTACGGCAGCCGCTCCCGGCAGGGGGGAAGCGCCTGCCGATGTGGCCGGATCGCTCCAGGAAGGCTCTGCCGGAGCACGCGCCGCCGAGTCCGCCGCCCAGCAGGCCGTTCAGGGACTGTTCCCGCGCGCGCCGGAAGCGAATCCCGCGCAGAAGAAGGCGGAAACACAAAACCGCAGGAGCGGCGTGGGCCGGGACGCGAACTACGCCCTTTATGCCTTTGCCGCGCTTTTCGCCGCGATCGCCGTGCGCTAAGCTCGGCGACACTCTTAGACAGGGCGCGGTCTGCCTTCCAAGGCACCGCGCCCTTCCCGCTCTGCCATGCTTTGTAATACCTCTTCTCCACGAGTCCTGACCGCGACGCTCCTGGGCGCTCTGGCCGCCGGAAGCACTGGCGCGCATGCCGCTGGCATCGCCTCGATACAGCTTGACGCCGACCGTCGCCTTTTGCAGGCCGACGGAAAGAGCAGCGTCGTGCTCAGCGCCCGCGTGTATACGGATCGCGGCGGCCTCGCGCCCAATGGAACCACGGTTCGGTTCTCCACCACCAGCGGTCGTCTGGATACCACCGTTGCGACCACCCAAAACGGCGTTGCGCGTGTCACCCTCATCTCCGCCGAACTGCCGGGTGAGGCCACGATCACCGCCAATTTGGAAGGGGTGAGCGGGGCGGCGCCGGATCATATCACCATCACCTTTACCACGGATGCGGAAACGGCATACGCAGGTGACGATTGGGTGCGTATCAGCGGATCGAGCTATCTGGGATTTATCGCCGACTACGGGGTCATCCATGCGATAGGAAAGAAGAGTGGCGGCAGCGGCAGTGGCAGTGGCGGCGGTGCGCGAATAGCCTATCGCGGTCTGGAAGTCGCCGCCGATACGCTTCAGGTTAATGTCCGCGAGAACAGCGTACGCGCCATCGGCAATATTATGCTGAAGCGGGGGGGCGTGCAGCGGATCTATAGCACTCTGCGCTATAACCTTACCCTCGGCACCGGACTGGCGGAGCGTGATGCGGACGGCAGGCCCGAGACCTTCTCGATTCAGGGATTCCAACTTGAAGAGACACGGCTTTTACGTAACCCACGCCCCACGGAGACGCCCCTGCCGGAAGCCAGCGGGAGTGTCGGCGCTGCTGGTGCCACACCAACGGTCGTTACACCGGAATCTCCCGCACCGCCTGAGAAGAACGCAAGCCCGGCTCCTGCCGTGCCGCCGGATAACAGCGCAACAGCAGTAGCCCCACCCCCTACGCCTGCCGCGCCGCCGGCCAGCGTCTCCACCGTTCCCTCTATGCCTCTGCCGACCACGGAAACATTTGCCCTGGAAGATATATCCGGCGCAAGCGTCACCGTCAAAGCGCGTGCCATCCTGCTGGAGCCGGACGTGCGGGTTCAGTTCCGCCGCGCCGACTTTTATCTGGAAGGCGAAAAGAAATTTTCGCTGCCGTTCCATCTGATGTCACTGACCCAGGAATCGCTTTTCAGCGAACAGATCCTGGGCTATGGTCCCAACGGCGTCACCTTCGACCTTCCCCTGTACTACGACGTGCGCCCTTCGGCAATCGGTACGCTGCATGTGCGGCACGGCGCGCGCGTGGGGACCTCCGCCTACTCGACGCGGCCCGGCCTGGCGCTTGACGTGGAGCATAACTATAACGGCGGCGGCACTTCCGACGGCAAAATAGAGCTGCTCGGTTTTACCCGAAAGGATTGGGGCGCGCGGTGGAGCCATTCGCAGCGCCTGGACGCCGATACGCGCGGACAGTTGAATATCGATCTGCCGAATCGCAGCGGCCTTTACGGAAATGCATTGCTATCGCGCAAGTTTCCCGGCTTTACCGTGAATGCCAATGCTTCCGCCTCGCGCGCTTCTATCGTGGACGCTCTTACGGGTGCGCCCAGCGCCTCCGGCGGCCTGCGCGCTCAGATATATGCCCAGACGGATACGCGCTCGCTTCCGGGTGCGGAAAAGCTTCAATATACGTTCAGCCTTTCCACGGCGCGTCAAGGGTATTTCGGTTCGAACGCTCCTGCCGCCTATAATGTCCAGACAGCGGATGTACGCCTGTCCACGCCTTCCTTCTCCCTGGACCGCAGCACGACATTGACGCCGATCCTGTCATTGGGACAGACATGGACTTCGGGCGGCTCATTCGGGGGGCGGAACGGCGCGTCCATCCTTGGATCGCTGGCGCTGCGGCGCACGCTCGGGCAGTTGGGAAGCGCCAGCCTCGTCTACGATTATTCCCAGACTTCGCAGTTCAGCGGAACCACCGGACGGCATCGTTTAGGCGGGAACCTTTTTATGGCAAGCGGCAACCGCTGGAACCTGATGCTGAACGGCTCGCAGTCGCTGGATAAGCAGGTCAGCATGCTGTACGGGGATATGGGTTTCTCGCTCGGTGGTCCCTGGCGCGGTCGCGTCGTGCTTTCCACATCCCGGTTTTCTAATTTCCGCTACAACGATGTCGAATACGCCCTGATCCGACGTATCGCCGGGCGTGACGTCGCTGTTTACTACTCCACCAGTTCCCGCCGCCTCCATCTCGACCTGGCAGGCGCGCGCTTCTAAACGCCGTGGCATCGGCGGCGGCTGCTGCTTGCGGCGTTTTACCGCCGTATGGCCGGGGGTAAAGAAAACTGCGTTCCCCAAAAAGCTGTGGTCTGCACGCGCCTGCGGCGGCGACACCGGCTTTTCGTCTTTTCAGGAAACGCGAAAGGAGGCAGCTATGCCCGAAAGCGATATGCGGCCCGGTACCACCACAAGCGCAAGACCGGACACGATACTGTTTCCCGAAGCTCGCCCCGGCGATGAGGCGCTGGAGGAAGACTTGACGAAGAGAATGATCCGCCGCCCCACTGAGGAGGACTTCGCGGACGTTTTGAGTCCTGAAGGCAATTCCGGCGATATTGTCGGCAGCGACGTGAACGACTCGACCATGGCATCGGACGCTTCGATAGGCGGAACGGGATAATAAAAGGCCGTAAAGTATCACGAATAGGCGGACGGAAAGCGCCACGCGGCGCTTTCCCAGTCCTTTCAGGAAGCGAAGCAGCTTAATGACCGATAACCAAGCCAACTTTCCCGAATATGGCATCATGGTGCACTGCCATCTGCGCTGGGATTTTGTCTGGCAGCGGCCCCAGCACATCATGAGCCGCCTGTCTTCTTTTCATCCCGTCGTCTTCCTGGATGCGCCTGTGCCGCTGCCGGAGGGGGAGACCGAGCCGCGCCTGCAGATAACGCCGGTGTCCGAGACATTGACTGTGGCGCGGCCCATATTGTACCCGCATGTCGGTGACAAAGACCGGGACGTCGAAACCGACAAAAGGAACGCTGTGGCGGCGAAGCGCCTGCTGGATGCGCTTTATCCGACTCTGGGTTGGCAGCGGATGGTTCACTGGTTCTACACGCCCATGTCGGTCGAGGCCGCTGCCTGGTATGACCCCGTCGCCGTTTGCTACGACTGTATGGATGAGCTTGCCGCCTTCAAGGGAGCGCCCGAAGGCATCCGGCAGAAGGAAGACGAACTGATGCGTCTTCATCTGTTCAACTCGGGCGTCGATGTCGCACACTTCCAGAAGGCGCTGGAACAGGATACGCCGGTGCCCCCGGACATGGCGGCGTTATCGTCTCCGCGTCTGCTGTACTACGGGGTGATCGATGAGCGGATGGGCTGGGACAATCTGGCCGCTGTCGCCGATGCCCATCCCGACTGGAATATCGTGATGGTCGGGCCGCTGGCAAAGATCACCGAAGCCGACCTGCTGCGCCGCCCTAACATCCACTACACGGGTCAGCGTGGTTATGACGACCTGCCGGGATACCTGAAGGGCTGTGACGTGGCGCTGGTTCCGTTTACCTTAAGTGACGCGACCCGCTACCTGTCGCCGACCAAGACGCTGGAGTATTTTGCGGCGCGCAGACCGGTGGTGGCGACGCCGATTCAGGACATTGTGGATAACTATGCAGATGCGGCGCGCATTGCCGCAACGCCTGCCGAGTTTGTGTCCGCCTGTGAAGCCGCCGTGTCCGGGGACAATGCGGCGCGGCTTGCGGCGGGGGAGAAGCACGCGCAGGCGCAGACCTGGGACAGCATCGTCAGCCGCATGCGTGACCTGCTCGATGAGGCGGTGGCGCGCAATCTGAGCTGTTCGCCCGATTCCACGCCTGAAAGCAGCACGGGCGGCAACATGGCGGTGGGGCATGTGCGCTGGTATTCCGGCTCGCGCGGCGTGGGCGTGGTGGATACCGGCGACGGCGATGAAGTGATGGCGTTTTTGCCGGGTTCGGCTCAGGAGGACCTGGGAGGCGTGCAGGAGGGGGACTCGGTGGCGGTGAATCCCGCCGGGCCGGCCCACACCAGCAGTGACGAGCGGGGCGCGAATCTCTTTCCACTCGGTCTGGACAAGCTTATGGGCGGGGAGAAGTCATAGCTTCCGTCCGCGCATAAACCTTCGCAAGTGTCTGCTCGAAGGGCAAAGGAGCGATGCCGAATGCTGCCTGCGCCGGGCCGTTGTCGCACGTATTATCGCGCATCAGGTTCAAAAGCTGATCGGTCGTGACCGGCGGGCGGGGCAGAAGCGTTTGCAAAACCGATGCCGCCGCGAACATCAGCGGCATCGGCACATGCAGCAGCGGTTTCTTGATTCCCAGATGCCGCCCGAACGCCTGAAGCAGCGTATTGAACGTCACCGTCGTTTCCCCGCCGATCTCGTAGGTCTGGTTTACCGTCGCTGGATCGGTAAGGCAGCGAACGATACAGGCGGTCAGATCGCCGACCCAGAGCGGCTGAAAGCGGTTCGCGCCACTGCCCGGCACAGGGACGAAGGGCGGCGGGAACGGCGCTCCGGGGGGCTTTTTCAGCAGGGCTTCCATCTGGCGCACAAAGTCGCCGTCGGGGCCGAGGATTATCGAGGGCCGAAAGAGGGTGAAGGGGATGCCGCTTTCCCGCACGGCCTGCTCCGCCGCCGCCTTTGTTTGGGAATAGCGGGATGGAGCGTCCGCCGTCGAACCGAGCGCGCTCAGGTAGACGAAGCGGCCTGCGATACCGGCTTCCTTTGCGGCGGCGAGTATATTTTTCGTGCCCTGAACGTGGACGGTTTCAAATGTCTGCCCCTGGCCGCGAACCTCCTGAATAATGCCCACCAGATGCACCACGGCATCGCATCCGGCAAAGGTATCCGGCGTCAGCGTGGCGGCGCTTGTCACATCCCCGGTCACATAGGCCGCGCCGGGCACCCGCCGTTCCTCCGGGGGCGTCTCCCGGCTCATCCCGACGACTTCATGCCCTGCCCGCAGCAGCGCCGCGACGGTGTGCCTGCCGACAAAGCCCGATGCTCCCGTGACTAAGATTTTCATGGTCGTAAAACAAAACGGGGACGCGTCCCGGCGTCCCCGCTCCTGTATCTTTCCCGTCGCCGCCGTTTAGTTTTTGATGTCCATCGGCCCCATGCGCCGCAGCTTCTTCAGGGCGCGCAGCTCGATCTGGCGCACGCGCTCGCGGGTGACATGGAAATGCTGCCCGACCTCTTCCAGAGTTCGCGGCGATCCGTCATCGAGGCCGAAGCGCATTCGCACCACGTCCCGCTCCCGGTCGGTCAGCTTGGCGAGCACCTGATCCAACTGCTCGCGGCGAATCAGATTCAGCGCCACATCGGAAGGCGTCGCGCCCCCCTGCGCCTGGATAAAGTCGGCAAGCTGCGCCGAGTCCTTGTCGCCGACCGGGGTTTCCAGCGACAGCGGCTCCATCGCGATCCGCATGATCTCGTTCACCCGGTCCGGGGTGACTGCCATCTCGCGGCTGACTTCATCGATGGTCGGTTCGCGGGACAACTGCTGGCGCAGCAGGCCGGACGTTTTGACGACCTTATGGATCATCTCCGCGACATAAACCGGGATGCGAATGGTGCGCCCCTGGTTGATGACGGCGCGCGCGATGGCCCGGCGTATCCACCAGGTGGCGTAGGTGGAAAAACGGAAGCCGCGTGTCGGGTCGAACTTCTCGACCGCGCGGATCAGGCCGATATTGCCTTCCTGAATCAGGTCTGCCAGGGCGATTCCGGGCACGGAATAGCGGCGTGCGATGGAAACGACCAGGCGCAGATTCGCCTCCGTCAAAATATCCTTGGCTTCCTGGTCGCCGCGCGCCACGCGGTTCGCCAGTTCGATCTCTTCCTCGGCGGAAAGCAGACGCGTGTTTTTGGTGCGACGCATCCACATTTGCAGGGTTTCGCCCTCGGGACTGGCGTCCCCGCTTCCCCCTTCAAATTCCGCCGTGGGCATTTCTGCGTCTTTGCTCAGGTCGTCGTAGGCAATCTCGCTCTCGTCATCCAGAGCCAGCACCGCGTCGCCCGGCGTTAACTCCTCATCCGCCAGACCCATTACCTCCGTTTCCCCAAGCGTATCGCGGGTATCTCCAAACGGTTCGCCGCCGCCGCCGTGGGCTTCCTGCGAACGGTTGCCAGTGCGCCTGCCAGGGCGTGTGCCGTTGAGATTGGGCGCGGCCACCGAGCCGGTTGCGCTCCCCATGTTTCGTCTCCCTCTATCCTGCTGCCCGCGCCTCGCGCGAACGTTTCGGGGACTGCCGCCGTTGCAGCCATTAGAAAAGGCTCTTCTCAGCAGTGGCGACTATCCTGCTCCGTCGTATTCGCAGCGCCGGTGCCGCAGGCGGAAAACAGATCACCCCGCTCTTTCCAATAATGGTTATACGCGAATAGTTCCCCGTTTTCCTCCCGACCCTTCAGGATTATTCCCGAATCTCGGCGCGGCTTTTTCCAGGAACCGAACCGCAGGATATCTCGTGCTCAGGCAGGTACCAGAGGCCCCTGCTTCGTCGGAATCGCCCCATTGTCCTGCCAGGAAAAGAGCGCGCGCTGAACCCGCTTGCGGCCCCGGTTCAGGCGGGATCGCACGGTGCCCACGGGAACCCGGAGCCGGTCGGCGATCTCCTGATAGCTCAGCCCGTTGACATCGGCAAGCAGCACCACTTCGCGGAAATCGCGCGGCAACTGCGTGACTGCCCGCAGCAGGGCGGCCTCTTCCAGGCGGGAAAGGACAACACGCTCCGGCGATGTGGCGGCGGGGGCGGGAATCGGCATGACGGCGGCGGGCGACGCCTCCTGAAGCGCATCGAAGGACACCTGCTGCGGCTCGCGCCGTCGCTTACGGTATCCGTTGATATACAGATTCCGCATGATCGTGTGCAGCCAGGCGCGCGGCGAACCGTCTTCGCGGAACGAATCGAAGCGCGTATAAGCGCGCAGCATCGTGTCCTGAACCAGGTCCTCGGCATCCGACGAGTTGCGCGTCAACTGGTAGGCCGTTCCGTAAAGCGACGGCTCATGCGGCAGGATCAGGGTTTCAAATTGTGTTGTTTCCATAGGTGCATTCGTCATGCGGGTAGTCATTGCATCCCTCGGTTCCTGTATCGAATCACCGCTTGCTATGGTTAAAAGTGACCGAAACGGTTTTTTAGTCAGTCAAAACGAATCTATCGCTGCTTGAGGCCGCGCATCAGGAAGTCCACCATTTCCAGCGCGCCTGCTTCCAATTCCGCACGGGAGCGAGGAGCGGGATTGCCGGGGCAGATATACGGCGGAAAGAATGAAGAAAAGGCCATCAGCAAGAGATGCGCCGTTTTTTCCCGGTCCGTCACTGCGAAGACGCCCTGCCTGGAGCCTTCGTGCAGTACGCCCGCAAGCACCTCATACTGCGCCTGCATCTCCTGCGTAAAGCGCTCTTGAAACTCCGGATGGCTGCGAAGCTGAAGATGCAGTTCGTCCACCAGCTCGTTTCCATGCGCGCTGGCGGTGCAGGCCTCATAGACCGAAGAGATCAATGTCAGAATGACCCGCCGCACCTTGTCTTCGGGTGAAGCCACCGCTGCGGCGACCGCCCGCATCTGCTCCGTAATGTTACGCTTCACCAGAAGAACGAGCGTCAGCATGATCTCGTCCTTGCCCTCGAAGTGCAGATACACGGTGCCTTTGCCGACGCCCGCGTCCGCCGCGATCTCATCAATTGTCGTCTTCTTGTAGCCGTAGTGAAGGAACCGCAGCCGGGCAGCGTCCAGGATGGCCTGCCGTGCTTCCGCCGAATTTTGCCGCTGCCCGGCTTCCGCCGCGCCGCGCGCCGCTCGACCCCTGATTGCGCCTGCCACGTCGCTCCTCCTATATGACCAGAAAACGAATCCAGTCATATTGTACCGGTTTGCGGAAGCGCTGTCAACCCACTGTCTGAAGGAACGGGCGGTGCCGAAAAGAAAAGCCCCGTAAACGGGGCTGACAGATGATCTATGCCCTTCCCACGAAGCGCGGCGTGGTGCGCTTTCAGGCCGGATGCAGATTGTTCTGCGAAGGGGTAGCGGCAGCGGCAGCGGCGGCGGTCATGCCGAGCCGGAAGAACTCCATAAACTCCCCGGCGGTGAAACGGTCAAGTGCGTTGCGGACGGCATCTTCAATCTGGCGGATATGCTGCCAATCCGTCGTGTCATGCAGGACGCGGGCGGGGGAGCCGTCTTTGTGACGGACAATCAGAATGTGATGGGTATTGTATACCGGGCCGTTCGATAAACGCTCCAGCATCCAATGCTCGATGGCGGGATCGTCGAGATCCGCCGGTGTCCAGTGAAATGTTTTCATTTTTTTCCAACCACTGCTCAGTAAATTGAACGCACGAGAAAGGCAGTGGCCCAATTGGAATGTTAACATTATTTACCAACCACTGCTCAGTAAATTCAACCCACGAGAAAGGCAGAGGCCCAATAGGATTAAGCCGCGACGCCGGCGCCGGTAAACCCGGAAATATTATCGAAATAGCACCAGTATAAAAACCACCACCAATCATCGAGGCGGCGGCGACGGTGGAGGTTCCGTGAGCGCATCGCTCCAATGCGTGGTAATGCCGCCTGCGCGCAGCCGGTCCTGAAAGGCAGAAAGAAGGTCGGGCGTGTTGCGGACCTCGGTCGGCTCCAGACGCCGCTGGGCCGGGTCACGCAGATCGCGCAGACAGAACGCCGCCAGATGACCGGCGATCTCGCCCGCCAGCCATTCGGTCGGGTGCATGCGGGCTGAAGCGAGCGCCAGGCGGGTCGCGCCGAAGTTCTTGGCGGCGGGCAGCACGTTGGGCGGGCCA
Source organism: Armatimonadaceae bacterium (assembly GCA_030447685.1). Taxonomy (GTDB): domain Bacteria; phylum Armatimonadota; class Armatimonadia; order Armatimonadales; family Armatimonadaceae; genus JAUJOK01. Next base: position 56,973 of record JAUJOK010000003.1, on the reverse strand, counting down.
TCTCCGGGGCGCGGAATAAAGGCTCCGAGCGGCAGGTGGTAGGGAAGGGCGGGCGCGAGCAGGGGCGGCTCGCCCTTCGCCGGGTGGATGTCGATGGCGTACAGGGCGATGCCGACGGAATCGAAGAACGCCTCGCCGGTCTTCTGCTCCGGCGAGGCCGGACTGGCGACCAGATGGTTTTCCGTCAGAATGAACTCGGACAGCAGGCGGCGGGATTCGCGGATATAGGGATGCGCGGCGAAGCCGTCCTCGCTGCCCATCGCCGCCCGGTCAAGCTGCATCTCCGGGTAGCCGATACCGCTGCCGTCGTCACGCGGGCACTCGGTTTGCAGCCAGTACAGGAACCCCTGCGCGAACGCCTTCGCCCGCTGCAGGATGCGTATCTGCTCGTCCACCGTCTTGCCGATAGGGTTCTCCTCATGGAAATCGTTGCCGCGCCAGTTGATCAGCGACAGGTCACTGGCATAGGCCGGATTCTCCTTGAAGCTGGAGGCGGCGATCAGGCGGCGATAGGTCCAGAACGGCCCGCCCGCGCCCGGCGCGCGCGCGAACACCTTATACGGCACGACCCCGCGCGCATCCGAGTAGACATAGTCCAGCGTGTATTCGCCCAGCGACTTGAAATAATCATACTCCGCCGGTTTTTCAACGATGAAGCGGGTCGTTCGCGGCGCTTCCGGCGTCCAGCGCACGGCGAAGCAGTAGGTCAGGCTTTGTATCCATTCCGGGTGCGCTTCTTCCGGAGCGTGCGGCTCGTTAAACGCGCTTCGGGGTTCCTGTCCCACGGTCCACGGCGCGCCTGCCAGCGCCAGGCCATCGCCCATCTCCGTCGCGTCCAGAAAAAACTGCGCGCCGATACGGGTGATACGCCCGCTGTCCAGATCGACAACGTCGGCATAGGAGAACCTGCCGTTGCCGGGAAAGCGGCGAACCTCGACGATCTGGCTGCGAAGGAGGATACGCCGGATGCCGCGCGGCCCCTGGAGCGGCGCAAGGCGCTCCCGGATCGCCTGCTCCCAGACGGCAGGCTCGGCGGAAACGCGGCTTACCCAGGGCTGCCCCACATTCTGCGCCCGCCCCGGCACGATTCCCGGCTGAGTGGCATAATAGGCGCGCGCCTGCTCCCGAAGTTCGCGATAACTGCGCGAGCCGGGGCCGCCGCGCTCCTGCTCGATAAATCGGTTTTCGTCCGGGGTCGCCACCCCCTGCGCGGTAAGCTGCCCGCCCAGCTTCGAGGTCGGCTCGACCAGTATAACGGAAACTCCCTGCCGCGCGAGCGCCTCGGCGGCGGCGACACCGCCCAGACCGCCGCCCATCACCAGCACATCACAGGTGGGCACATCGTTGGGCGCGCGGCCTGCGGGCACGGCACGCAGCTTTTCGATGTCCAGCACGCGGCGCTGCTCGGCGGTGGCGGCGGAGGAAGAAAGCGCGGGCGTGACCGGGGAATTTTGAGCGAAAACGGGTATGCTAAGCAAGGAGACTACGGCAGCCACCGCAGTGGCAGCGGCAGGACGGCGGAGAAACAGCAAGGCGGAACTTCCTTTCTATGCGCAGTATACCCGCCTCCCCGGATCGAACTCTGTAGCCGGGGGCGGGCACACGCTGGAAAACCCCGGAATACCCGCTCGTTTCCGAAACTTTAGGCGTGGGTATTCCCCTTGGGGGCAGAAGAAAAAATGGACAGTCACACTCTTTACGGAAATACTCTGGGGCATTACTCCCTGGTTCGCGAGGCCGGGCGGGGCGGAATGTCCACCGTATACGAAGCGGTGGATACACGGCTGGGACGCACGGTGGCGCTGAAGCTGCTCGCCGTGCCGCCCTACCTGATGCCTGCCGAGCGCGATGCCCTGGTCGCGCGGCTGCGGCGCGAGGCGCGGGCGGTCGGAAGCCTTTCCCATCCCAATGTGGTGACTATTTTCGATGTGGGCGAGCACGACGGTCTGCACTTCCTGGTAATGGAGTACCTGGACGGTGTGACGCTTCGCGCCCGGCTGGACACCGGGCCGCTGTCCGCGCACGAAGCCGCCGATATTCTGGATCAGGTCGCGGCGGGACTGGACGCCGTTCACGCGCAGGGGGTTCTGCATCGTGACATCAAGCCCTCGAATGTGATGCTGCTGCCGGGCGGGGGCGTCAAGCTGATGGATTTCGGCGTGGCGCGGCAGGCGGACGATACCACAATGACCCAGGCCGGGACAATGGTCGGCTCTCCGTCCTATATGTCTCCCGAGCAGATCGAGGGAAACAACGCCACCGCCGCCTCGGACATCTGGTCGCTGGGCGTGCTGCTGTATGAGATGCTGGCGGGCAAGCCTCCCTTCACGGCGGCGACCATCGCTTCCGTTCTGTACCAGGTCGCTCACCAGCCCCCGACGCCCCTGCCCGGTGTTTCCGCGCCGGTTCAAAAAGTCCTGCAGAACGCGCTGGAAAAAGACCCGTCGAAGCGCTACGGAACAGCCAGCGCGCTTGCCGCCGCTTTTCGGGCGGCGGCAATAAGCGCCCCCCCGGCAGCGACGGCGGCAACGGCGGCGCGGCAGCCGCAGCCTCGACAGCCCCAGCGAACGGGGGCGGGAGCCAAGGGAGGGGCAGTGGCGGCTGCCGCCGCCGCCCCGGTGTCGCCGCCGTCGCCTGCGCCGCCGCGGCAGCGGCTGGCGCGCCGGCCGCTGCCGCTCCTTGCGGCGGGCGCGCTGCTTATCCCGGCTCTTGTCGGGGCCAGTTACCTGCTGCGCTCACGCGGCGCGGAAAGACCCGTCCCCGCGCGCACAACCGCCGTCCCCCCGGCAGGAACCGCCCCGGCGGCAGCCAGACCGGCGACGGCGCAATCGCCGGTCGTCCCGGACAGGCCGGTCGCAAAGCCGGAAAACGCCGCTCCGCGCCAGACACAGGTGGCTGCTGAGCGGAACAATTCGCCGACGGTAACTATCAAGGAAGAAACGCCCCGGCCAAACCGGATCGAAACCACGGTTCCGGAAGAACCCCGGCAGAGCAGCGCTCAGGAACCCGAACAAGCAGCAGCAGCGCCGAAACGGGAGCACCGCGCAGCAGCAGTAACCGCCGTGGTGGAGCCGGAACCGCGCCAGGAAGCGCCCCGGCGCAGGAAAAGACGGCGTGAAGTATCCGAGCCTGCGGCCTCTTCTCCTGCGCCGCCTGCGGAGCGTGTAACCGAGCAGTCTCCTGGGGCGGTGCCGCCACTGCCGCCACCTGCTGCTGCCCGGGAACCGGCCACAACGGACGCAGAAACAGCGTCCCCGGCAAAGGAAGACCCGGCTGCTCCGGCGCTTGTAGGAACCTGGCAGGGCTTCCACACGGGCAACCCGGCGACCCTGACTATTACGCGGCATCGCGGGGATGATTTTTCCGGGACGATGACGGTACGAACCAATGAAGGCAGGATTCGCGTGGCCGTCAGTGGAAGTGTCACGCGTGGCGGGTCGGGACTCATCCTGCGCGAACGACGGGTGCTCACCGAGCAGCGGCGGAATTCCTGGGACCTGGGAACGAACGCCGGGCGCCTGTCGGGACAGGGACGCATGACGGGATCGGGAACCGATAGGGGTGGACGCACCTACACCTGGTTCTTTGCGCGCTGATTTATTTATACGCCCGCTTCGGCTGCTGTATCTGAGCGCTGCCGGGCCTGTTTCGTCAGTCAGGGTTTGCTTTTGAGTATGCCGACCAATCCGGAAAAAAAGCTGGGCGACTACACGCTGGACCGGGAGTTAGGTCGCGGCAGTCGGTCTATCGTTTATGAAGCCACCGACCCGCGCCTCAAGCGAAAGGTAGCGGTCAAGGTGCTGGTAGTGCCGCCGGAAACGACGGGGCGGCGGCGCAGAGACTTAATCGAACGGTGGCAGCGCGCGGCCCGGCTCATGGGAGGGCTGGGACATCCGAACCTTCTGACGATCTACGGCATACGCGAGCAGGGCGGCACCCATTTCCTGGTAACGGAATTCCTGGAAGGCATTACGCTGCGCGAACGGCTCGCGCGCGGGCCGCTTGCGCCCGCCGAAGCCGCCAGCATCCTGTATCCGGCAGCCGATGCGCTGGACGCGCTTCACGCCAGTCAGCTCCCTTCCGGCAATCTTGACCCACGGCAGATCATGCTTCTTGCCGATGGGCGAGTCAAGCTCACGGAGATTCTGGAAGCGCCGCGAAATGCGCCCAAATCCTCGGATAGAAATGTCGCGCCCACGGCGGTCATTCTGTCCCTGGCGGCGCTTTTGTACGAGATGCTGACGGGTCAGCCGTCCGCAGCCGCAAAGAATGCCTCAACCGCCTCCAGCCGGGCGGCTCTGCTGGCCGACGCCTCTCTTCCCCAGGTTTCTCCCGCCGCGTTGCGTTTTCTGCGACGGGCGATGGACCCGGAAGCCGCCGGTAAGTTTACCTCGGCGCGCGCCTTCGCGAACGCTTTTCGCGCGGCGGCGGTTCCCCGCGCGCTGTGGTCACGGCAAGGGCCGTGGCCCTGGGTATCGGACAAAGAGACGGCGCTGGCCCGGCGGCGAAAGCAGGTGTCGCTGGCGGTAACGGGCCTGGCGCTGCTGATCGTGCTGATAGGCGCGGCGATGCTTTTCCGTCCGGCCACGCCGCCCCGGCAGATCGCGCGGACGGAACTGCCCCCGCCGGTACGGCAAGCGCCTCCAGCGGTTCCGCCCGCGCGCCCCAAACCAAAGCCAGCCGCGCCGCCTCGGCAGCCTGCGCCGAAACCTGCGCCGCGTGTCGCGGAACAGGAGCCTGCCGATAACTGGCGGCCTCCGCCTCTTCGGCCCGAACGCCCGTCCGCCCCGGCAAAACGCCGACCTGCGGTTCGCGCCGCCAACCCAAAACCTGCCGCGCCTGCGGCAGGCCAGCAGACGGCAGCCGTCAAACGCCCTCCCCGTCCGTCGGTTCAGAAAAGAAGACGCGCCGCCGCCGCCGCCGTGACCGCCGCAGCGGAGCCGACAGGAGCGACGGCACGTCCTTCCCGCCCGCCGCAGAAGCAGCGCAAACGCGCGCCTGCCCGGCAGCCCCTTGTCGTGGCAAAGGCGGCGAGAAAGCAGCCGCCTTCGCTGCGTACCTCCCCGTCCGTCGAGCAGCGGCAGCGGCGGCGGCGGCCCCGGCGAAGCACGCGCACCGCGAACCGAGCAGCAATGGGGGAGCCGATCATCGTGTGGAACGTGCCGCCGGAAATGGAGCCGCAGACGGAGCGGAATCCACGACGGGGTTCTCCGCCGGATGCGTCACCCCGGCGGCGGCGGCGGCGGCAGCAGCAGCCATCACGGCCTGCACCGGAAAGGCTGCCGACAGCACCCGCGCCGAAACGACGGGGGGATGAAATAAGCCTGGTCGGAACCTGGCGCGGAACCCATGCGCGCCGCCCGGCCACATTGGTCATCACGCGCCAGGCAGGGTATCAGTTTGTGGGGACGATGACGGTGGAAACGAACGACGGGCCGGTGAAAGTGGAGATCGCCGGTGACCTGTTTACGGATACCGGCGAAATCACCCTGTGGGAAAAAAAGGTGATTGAGGAACCGGCGAAAGGCTTCTGGCGTCTGGGCGTCAATTTAGGACGGCTGACGCATGGCACTCAGATGACCGGTACCGGCGAAGACCCGCAGCGCCGCCCCTATACCTGGGCCTTCATGCGGTAAGAAACAGCAGCAGCCCTTTCAGCCGTCTTCTTCCTCGCTGCGAGCCGCGCGCCTTTTGGCGTCCAGCAGGCGTGATCGATAGCCGCCCGCCGCTGGCGGCTCCTCGCCTGCCGGGGGATTCGTGGGCGGGCGTGAAGAAGCGGGCGGTTCCGCCGGGCGCTGCTGCTGCTGCGGCGGCGGCGCTGCGGTGGCAGGAGGGGGGACGCCCCAGGTGACACTGCTGCTCTGTGACGGCGGCGGCGCGGAGGCTTCCTGGTCCCGTGCTGATTGTGGCGCGTCATATCCCTCTTCCTCGGCTTGCAGGCGCGCTTTGCGCTCCAGAAGCCGGTTCATCGATGCCGTCGCCGCCTGGACATTACGGGCGCGCTGTTTGCGCGCGGCCACACGCTGCCCGGCCTTTTCCCGCGTCTCGTCCCACATCTCTCTGGCCTGCCCGCCGGACAGCATCAGTCGGCGTGTGGCCACGTCCAGGGGAAACAGCAGCAGGGCGAACAGCAGCAGCGGCAGCGCCAGCGAAACCGGCGTGCGGGCGATGCGCCGCTCCTGAAAGACTGTTTCGCCGCTGGGAAGCATCTTGCCGCCGGTCAGGTCGGCGACCCGTGTGAGCAAAGACTCATTGGGCCGCCAGTCGCGGAACTCCGGGGAGTAGGGGACGGCAAGGCCCGCATTGGTGATCCGGGTCTTGTTGTCCGCGCCTTTTTGTGTCACTGTCGCCACATAGCTGCCGGTGCGCGTCGCATCGAAGACGCCTTCATAGCGCCCGGAACCCGTCTGCGTCAGGCGCACGGTCTGCATCGTCCCATCCGGCCCGACCACACGCGCCCTGGCGTCCAGGAAGTTGACGAACGCCCCTTCCTTGTCCACAGCGTCCACCGTCACCCGGCCCCGGCCTCCATCCAGTTCAATGCCGGTCTGATAGGAGCCGTTGTCGCTGCGCTTCAGCGTCCAGCGCAGCGCCTGCGCCCAGAACGGCCCGAAGCCCTGCCAGCCGACCCACTGCGCCCCCCAGCGGGCCTTGGCATCCGATGTAAAGGCAAGCGATTTGCCCAGGCCGTACTGCCAGGTCGCCAGCACCGTATCGCCGCGATGGGAAACCAGCGAAACCTCCGCCGTCGGCTTGGGGTTGACCACATCATAGCCCAGCAGCGGCGGCGCGGCTTCCCAGGAGATGCCGGAGATAATCGGGCTGTCCGGCGCGGCCACACGGGCGGCGAACGGCTCCTCGATAATCGGCGGCTTGGAAACCGTCTGCACCTCGCGGGTATAGATTTTGGGAATCTGGCGAACGTCCTGCACCAGATAGTAGCGCCCGCCGGTTTCTTTGGCGACTTTTTCCAGAGCGCGCAGGAACGACAGGTTCTCGCCCTCGTCCACCGCCACCACGGTCAGCGTGATCTTGGCGCGGCGCATCTTGGCGATCAGCTCCGTGTAGTCGTATTTGTTCGACCAGCCGTCGGTAACTAAGATCGCGTGTTTCAGCTTGGCGTCCGCCGCGAGCAGCATCTCATACGCGGCGCGCACGCCCCCCGCCAGGTTGGTATTGCCGCCCGCCTCGATAGTGCCGATGCCCGACCGGATTTTGTCCTTGTCCGTGGCATACTGCATCGGGACAACCGTGGTGGCAATATTGTCCACCGCGATAACGCCCACCTGATCCGCCGGGTTCAGCGCCTCGACCGCGCGGTTCGCCGCCTCGCGGGAAACATCGGTCTTGTTGATGCCCCCGTTCACTCGCTCGCCGGTGCCGCCGCAGTGGCACGCGCCCATCGAGCCGCTGCGGTCAATCGCCAGCGCCAGCGCGACACCGGGATAGCGGCGCATCTTGCGGACATCCATCTCGACCGGCAGCGCCTCCTCGATAGGCGTCTTAAAGTAGCCGCCCGCGCCGAACGCCTGCTCGCCGCCGACCATCGCCAGACCCATGCCCATGTCGCGCACACCCGCCTGCAACACCTTCATCTGCGTCTGCGTGAGCGCGGAAGCCGGAACGTCGGACAGCACCACGGCGTCATAGCTGAGAAGCTGGGCCATCTGCGTCGGAATCTGCGCGGGTGGGCGCACGTCCACATCCACCTTCTGCGCCTGAAGTGCGCGGGTGAGATACTTTTCCTGCCCCGGCACGCCCTCCACCGCCAGTATGCGCGGCTTGCCCTGCACCTTGACGAAGCTCATAGCCCGGTTGTTTTCGCTTAAGGTGTCCTGCCCGACACCCGTCGTCAGAATCGCCTCGTAGGTATAGAAGCCGGGCGTTTCCGCCTTCTGCGGCAGGGTAATGACGTTCTTGCCGGGCTTCAGGTTGACCTTCTGCTCGCCGACATACTTCCCGTTGCGAAACAGGCGCAGCGTCCCCTGCCCGCCCTTCAGCGAGGTCGCCACCACCTTGACCGGGAACGGCTCGCCGCGCTTGGCATCGGGCGGCGTCAGCATCCGGTCAAGCGTCGCCTCTTCCTGAAGGTCGTTCGAAAGGGTGATAACGTCGACCGGCACGTCTTCCACGGCGGCGGACTGCGCGGCCTGCCGGGCATCCCCGGCGTTCTCGTTACCGTCCGAAACCAGCACGATGCGCTTCGCCATGTTGGGGGGGAAAGCGGACAGGGCGAAGGTGACGGCGCGGGCGATATTGGTCTGCGACCCGTCCGGCACGGTCATCTCCGCGACCATCTGCCCGCGCTCCATCGGCGGCACGGCCAGCCGCGCATCCGAGCCGAACGCGATGACGCCGACCCGGTCGCTGTCGCGCATGTTCTTCATGGAATGCCGCACGAACGCCAGCGCCTGTTCGCGCTTGGCGCGGGGCAGGGAGTAGGAGGCATCCACCACGAACAGCGTGCAGGTGGCGCTGTTGCGCTTCACCCAGTTCATGCCCGCCAGCGCCAGCACCACCGCCAGCACGATGACGCAGCGCAGACCGAGCGCAATATTGCGGCGCAGCGGCGCGAGGTCGGCGAGCGAATGGCGGGCCACCCACCAGAACAGGGGCAGCGAAAGCAGAGCGAGCAGGAGCCACGGCTGATCGAACGACACCGGCATGATACGGCTTCCCGTCTGTTTGGCGAGTAGAAAACCCCCTCCCCAACCTCTCCCCCACCCTGTGGGAGAGGGGGAGGAAGAAGGAGGTGCAGGCGATAATTCAGTAGTTCAGTGTAGCATAGAACGGAAATGAAGACAAAGCGGTTGCGGGCACAAATCAAAGATTGCTACCAGAAGCGAAGATGGCCCACGAATGCGCCTGCGCTAACACGTTGTGAAAGGAGGTGGAGTTATGAAAACAATGACAATAGTGGTGACGTTTCTGTGCCTCGCAGCCCTTTGTGCAGCGGCACAAAACAACGACATGAAACCGGCGGATGACCCGGTGGCTGTTCTACATGAGCTTCATGCTTACGAGTACCGAGACAATAAGCCAATCCCCTTGGAGGAACGTGATTACGAGCGGCTTGTTACAATTTTACCTGCCGTTTTGCGCATCGCCGAGGAACAACAGGGTCTATGGCGTATTGAGACCATAGATTCAAACAATAGACTCAAGCCGCCATTCGTTGCTCCCTGGTACTTTACGCTGGATCATGCACTGGCACAAGCAGCCATTAAAGCACCTTCCAAAGTGGAGAAGGAGAAATGGCTAAGGTTACGAATATCGTTTGCAACCCGGTTTCTCCATGACCCGAAACTGCGCCAAGCTATAGACAGGCTGCACCAGCGGATCGAGAAAACATCGGACGCTGCCAGCGATCCCGTCATAGCATCGCTTACTTATGATTTCTCCCCTAAGGCAGTCGTGCTGAGCCAGAAAGTTTTTCATGGCAAGCTGCGGCTTGATCCGCCCAAGGGGAAAATTCAGGACTTCGATTATCTTCGTTTAGTCAGTAATGCGCAGGGCAACATTGCAGGTGCGCGTATGTGGCTGAAGCACGAGAAGCTGTTGCCCCCGGATGATTGGGGAATAAGCGCGGGCTTGGAGTGGTGGAGCACACAGGACAAGGTTCAGCGTCACAATGGCGTGTTGTATGTAGCGGCAAGCGCGCTAAGATCGCTGGGTATTCCGATACAGTTAAACGCAACGGGAGTTCGTATAACAAACGGTTTGCACACTGCTCAGATTGCTATAGGCAAGGCGCAGGATTTTACCTCTCGTCGGGGCTTTCGGGATAAAAATTCAGGCGAACTTTTCGTTCCGCTTGAAGAAATAGACCGGCACGGTCTCTATAAGGTTGAACTGTGGGAAAGAGGACAAATAGCAGTTTTGGAGGCAGAACCGCCTGTGCATTCTGAAAAGCCATCTGATGCAGTTAAGCCATCGGAATCCAAGAAATAATAGGTGTTGGTGGCGATTAGCTGCCGGGCAGGGGCTGAGGACTGTCTACCGGCGCAGGATTTCGGCGGTTTCCGCGTTTTCGCTCGGCGGCGGGGTCGGGGCAGGCAGCGTATCGAACTCTAACTTGATGATCGGGACGGTGTTCGCCAGTTCGTTCACGGGCAGGTTGTACAGGCGCAGGTACGCCTTCTGCTCGGCGTGGTCGCTGGGAACCATCTCGACCGCGAACTCGACCGGCGTACCCGTGTTCAAGAGCGTCGCCCGGCGCGGTGCGGTTTCCAGCGGTTTGAGCTTGACGGCGCGGGAAACGGGGTCGCGGTGCAGGTGGACGTACAGCGTGTTGTCTCTTCGGGT
>JAUJOK010000003.1:0-46568 GCA_030447685.1 Armatimonadaceae bacterium | reverse complement strand
CGCGGGAAACGGGGTCGCGGTGCAGGTGGACGTACAGCGTGTTGTCTCTTCGGGTCAGCAGAACGCTGCGGTTCGCGGTCAAAGAGGAAGCAGGCTCCACGCCTTCCAGCGACTCCCGAACGCTCGTATACCACGCGCCGATACGCCGCAGGATGGCCGCCGCTTCCGCCGGAATCGTCCCGTCCGCCATCGGGCCGACGTTCAGGAGATAGTTGGCATCGCGGCTCAGGTACTTGTCGATGCTTCGCAGCAGATGCCGATCCGTGTAGTAGTCCTCGTTCCTGCGGTAGCCCCAGCTTTCTGCGCCGACGGACTGACAGGCTTCCGTGGGTCGGTCGAAGGTGAGCGCGTCGTCCACGCCGCGATCAAAGTCACGCTCCGGCGTCCCGAAATCCCCCTCGTCATAGCCCCGGTTGTTGATTACCGCGCTCGGCTGAAGCTGCCGGATCATCTGATTGAGCGAGGGGTCGGTGTGCTGCTCGACGTTCATATCCCACCAGAAGCCGTGAATCTGCCCGTAGTTCGTGCAAAGCTCCCGTACCTGCGCGCGGACGAACTCCAGATAGCGGGCATGATCCGGCGTGTCGCCCGGCTGCGGCGGCAGTTCGTGATGCCGCCCCTGGTTCGGGTAGTTCGGGTGATGCCAGTCCACGCAGGAATAGTACAGGCACAGCGGGACGCCGCGCCGGTGGCAGGCGTCGGCGAGCATCGCGATAATGTCCTTGCTGTAGGGCGTGTTCATCGTGTTGTACGGGGTCTGCTGCGTGTCCCAGAGGCAGAAGCCGTCGTGATGCTTGGTGGTGACGCACAGGTACTGCATCCCGGCCTCTTGCGCCAGGTCGAGCCACGCATCCGGGGAGAACTCCGTCGGGTTCCACTGCGCCGCAAGTTTCACGTACTCCGCGCGCGGCACGCGCCCCCGCCACTGGTGCTGTTCATGCCAGCCGCGAAGGGCATAGATGCCCCAGTGGACGAACAGCCCGAACCGTTTTTCAAAGAACCAATCCCGCGCATCGCTGAACCGCTTCATGGCTTTGTTCCTTTTCTTCTACACGGGCCGGAGTGTCGGCCAGTCGGTTTCCACGCCCTGACGACGCAGCAGCGATTGGAAGTCGGCGAGGCGGGCCGGGTCTTCCCGCACCTGACGGGGGCGCAGGTTCTGCTGCAAACAGAAGGCGGCCAGCAGGCCCGCCGCCTCGCCGATATTCCACTCCACGGGGTGCAGGCGATAACAGCCGTTGGTGATGTGGGTGACGCCTAGGTTCTTGCAGGCGGGCAGCAGGTTCTCCACGCGCACCGGCAGCAGCGCGCCCAGCGGAATCTGGAACGGAAGCGAGCTGATGTCGATGTAGTTGATGCCGCCGGTGGACGGGTGCAGGTCGAGACGGTAACAGCCGACGCCGACGCTGTCGGGGAAGCGCTCCGCCTGCGTCGTGCCGGGGCGAGCCTCCGCGCCGACATGGTTCTCGGTGACGGTGAAGACGGCGCGGATGCGGCGCGACTCGCGGATATAAGGAGCCTTCGCCAGCCCGTCCGCCGTGCCCACGAGGTCCGGGCACAGGTGCAGGCCCGGATAACCCTGCCCACCGTCCCCGCGCGGCGCTTCCGTCTGCATCCAGTAGAGCAGGCTGAGCGACAACTGCTTCGATTCCTCCAGACGGCGCGCGACAACCTCGTCCGGCTGATCGATGATATTGCCTTCCCAGTAGTCGTTCTGCGGCCAGTTTACCAGCGTCACCTCGCGCGGCATCGCCCCCGCTTCGTAATGGTCACGGGTGACGATCTGCCGGTAGCGCCACAGGCTCAGCCCTCCCGGCTCGGCCTCGTGGGGAAATAAAACGCTGTGGCGCGGCTCGTGGGTAATATAGTGGCATATCGTCCAGTCCAGCAGGCGGCCCGTCCACGGGGGCGTCAGCGACGGCACGTAGTCGCGCCATCGCTGCTCATACTGCGCCGGTTTCTCTATGATGTGCTCAGCGCCGCCGGTTTCGTCGTAGCCCATCGGGAAGCACCAGGTAAAACCCTGCACGCTGTCCGGCTGCGCTTCGGGCGCGGCATGCGGTTCGCCGGTGTCGCTCTGCGCTTCCGCGCCGGTAACGTACTCCACGCCCGCCAGCGGCAGCAGGTCGCCCAGTTCGGTCGCATCCAGAACGTAACGCGCCTGTATCGTGTCCTCGTCGCCGGTTTCCAGATTGCGTAACGTTACCGCGCGAACCGTGTCGCCGTCCACGGCGGCGGCGATGGGCCTGCACCGCAGGCGCACCTCCAGCCGACCGGCGGCGCGGGCAAAGGCAAGCATCTGCTCGATAACCGCAACTGCGACGCGCGGCTCGTGGCACAGGCGCGACACCGTGCCGCCGCCGGGATTGAGAAACGGGTTGGCGCGGGCGGCGGCGTTCAGGGGATAATGGTTATAATAGAAACGGCGCACGCCATTGCGGAACGCCCGGTAGCGCGCCGTGCAGCCGAAGGACTCGATCCAGGGGTGCTCATCCGGCGGCACCGCCTGCGCGGTAAGCTGCCCGCCGAGCCAGTCCGTTTCTTCGGTCAAAATAACCCGGTGGCCGAGGCTGACGGCGGCCATCGCCGCCGCGCTGCCGCCCGTGCCCCCGCCGACAATCAATATATCGCACTCTGTTTCCTTCATGGAGTCCTTTTTCGGCCTTCCTGATCTTCGTTACAACTTCGACACCCGATACCAAACTCCTGCGGCGGGAAGAACACCCGCCGGATTCATCGCCTGCTGAAGGATTTCGCTTCCAGAATAAGGAAAAGATATTAGAGGACGATTACCCGGCGCGATTCGAGGAAGGAAATCATGGACCCAGTGTGGCGTATTCAACTCCTCGGCGGTCTCCATGCGCTGCGGAGCGAATGCGTCCTCTCATTCCAGACCCACAAGACCGGGGTCTTGCTGGCCTACCTGGCCTACTACCGCCACCGAGCGCGCATCCGCGCGATGCTGCCGATCTCCTATGGCCTGAGGCGGAGCCGGAGCAGGCCGCGCCAGCCTGCGCGCCCGGCTTTCGTCGCTCCGTCGCCAGTTGGAACCGCTCCAGCACGCCGCGTCGTCCTCGGCCGCGTTCTCATCGCCGACCACTTCTCCGTTCAGCTCGATCCTGCTGCGTCGTGACCACCGACGTCGCCGTATTCAGGCGGCTCTTCGAGACGCCGCGCAGGTCTCTGCCGACCAGGAACGGGCGTCTAAACTGGCCGACGCCGTGGAGGGTTGGGCGGCGACCTGCTGCCCGGCTTCTATGAAGACTGGATATCGGTGGAACGGGAGCGCCTGGGTGAGGCGTACCGGGCTGCGCTGAAAGAGCTTGTTTTTCTCTGGGAACAGGCGGGCCGGTCGGAGCGCGCCCTGGACGCCGCACGGAGGCAGGTGATTGCCGAGCCGCTGGACGCGGATGCCCAGCATGCCCTTATCCGGGTGCTTGCGGGGCCGGCCAGAAGGAGGCCGCCCTGCGTCAATATGCCCGGATGGAACAGCTTTTTCAGGAGGAACTGGGCGCAGCGCCTCCGCCGGAAACGCGCGCGCTGGCCGAGCAGCTTCGGCAGACCCGACCGGTTATTTCCGCCGCCGGTCGCGCACTGTCCCCGGCAATGCCCCGCATCATTGCGTCCCCTCCTGCCCCTCGTCTGCCCATCACCCTCACGCGATTCTTTGGCCGTCAAGAAGAGATGGAGCGGGCGCGGGCGATGCTGCTGTCCAGGTAAGGAAAGGCGTCAACGTCCGCCTGTTGACGATCACGGGACCCGGAGAGGTGGGCAAGACCCGTCTCTGCGGTCGAAGTGGCCCGGCAGCTTGCTCCCTCGTATGGCGGGAGCGTCACCTTTGTAGCGCTCGCCGACCTTCAGGAAGCGCGCTTCATACCCGCGCAATCGCCGACGCGCTGCGCATCCCCCGCCATTCTCAGGATTCACGGCATCCCGACGCGCCTGGCGGCGACCCGCTGGAGCAGATAGCGCTCGCGTTATCGGAACGGCCTCCCGCCCTGCTCCTGCTGGATAATTTTTGAGCAGTTTGCCGAGGGGAGGGCGCTTTTCCTCGGCAGGCTGCTGGCGCGTATCCCGGTTCTCACCTATCTCGTTACCTCACGGCAGCGCCTGAATGTCGAGGGCGAGCGTGAGCTGCCCCTGCGCCCCTGCCGACGCCGCAGGCGCAGGTAGCCGCCGGACCCGCCATTGCGGCTGCCGAAGACCTGCTGGGGTTTTGCTCGCGTGCAGCTTTTCGTGGATCGGGCACAAGCCGTTCGGCCCGGCTTCGAGGTTACGCCAGGCAACGCGCGGGTCGTGGCCGCCGTGTGTGCGCGGCTTGAGGGTATTCCGCTTGCCCTGGAACTGGCCTCGGCGTGGGCGCAGACGCTCACCCCGGCCCAGATGCTCGCCCACCTGGATCGGCGTCTGGACCTTTTGACTTCCCGCCGCCGCGATCTCCCGACACGGCATCAGTCCCTGCGTGCGGCCCTGGCAAGCAGCTATCAACTGCTCACGCCTTCCCAGCAGCAGTTTTTCGCGCGCCTGTCGGTGTTCCGTGGCGGTTGGACACTTCCCGCCGCCGAGGCCGTGTGTCAGAATTCCGGTGACTCCTCATCAGCCCTGGAATACCTGACCCAGCTTCGCGAGCGCTCGCTGATACTTGCCGAGGAATCGGGCGATGAGATGCGCTTTCGGATGCTCGACACCGTGCGCGAATACGCGGCGGAACAATTGTCCGCAGAAGAACAAGCCCTGCTGGCGCATCGGCACATAAACTACTTTGTCGGACTGGCCGAAGTGGCCGAACCCAAGCTGCGGGGCGCGGAGCAGTCCCTGTGGCTTGCGCGGCTGGAAGCGGAGCACGATAATCTGCGGGCGGTTCTGGAGAGACCGGAAGGGGAACCGGAATCGGTGTTGCGGCTTGCCGGAGCATTAGGGCGGTTCTGGCTTGTGCGCGGATACTGGAGCGAAGGACGGGAATGGCTGCGGAAAGGGCTGGCAAAGGAGAAAGTCGTGTCTGCATCCACGCGCGCCAAAGCCCTTTCGTCTGCTGCGGCCCTGGCCTGGGTGCTGGACGCCTACGATGAAGCGAAAGCGCTTTGTGAGGAGAGCCTGAACCTGTACCGGGAACAACACGATTTGTGGGGCATCGCTTTCTCGCTTGCTCTTGCGGGAACCGTCGCGGTGCGCCAGGGCGAGCAGGAACGAGCGACAGAGCCGCTTGAAGAGAGTTTGGCGCAATTTCGAGCGATCAATGACCCGTGGGGTATCGCTTATGCTCTCAACCAGTTGGCTTCCATAGCGCGCGATAAGGAAAGATACGAGCAGGCTGCGGCGCTGTATGAGGAAAGCCTCGCTCTGCGAAGGGAGCTTGAGGATGAGCAGGGGATCGCTGTGTCTCTCAGCAACCTGGCGGATGCCGCACAGCTTCAAGGCGACTGGGTACGAGCAGCTTTACTGCATGAGGAGAGCCTGGAACGGTTTCAGGCGCTCGGCGACAAAGCGGGTACCGCCTATTCGCTGGGTAAACGGGGAGATATTGCCCTGCACCAGGGGAACAGCGCGCAGGCGGATCTTCTCCACCGCGAAAGCCTGGCCCTGTTCTGGGAAATCCGCGACAAGCGCCGTATTGCCGAGTGTCTGGAAAGGATAGCCGGCGTGTGCGCGGCACGGGGACAGGGTGAGAAGGCAGCGCGGCTGTTCGGGGCGGCCAACAATCTTCGTGAGGCTATCGGCGCGCCGCTGACACCCGGCGAGCGCACGGATTTGGAGCGGGGCCTATCCCACGCACGCGAGGCCCTTGGCGCGGAAGCCTTCGCCCGCGCCTGGGAACTGCGCCGGGCAATGACTCTGGAGGAGGCGGTTGCCGACGCCCTGGAAGCCGGGGAGACGTCGGCGTAGCCGAACATCGGGGCGCAGAAATGTATAGAACGGCAGGCCGGGATGGTTCCGGCCTGCTTTTTTTGCGCACCGCCCGGAACATTTTGGCCATTTTTCTCCTACGCCCCTTTTTCACGCTTTCTTTCACGCTGCTTTCACGGTGGCTCCGTACAATAACTCTTGATGAGACAGCCAGAAAGGAGAGTTCATCATGCAGGCGGTAAAGAAATACGCCGTCTGGTTGGCCGGTCTCACTTCACCATGCGCCATGCTTGGCGCGATAGCATCTCAGTAATCAAGGAGACTCAGATGGCAAGAATTCAAGTGGTTTTGGAAAGCGTCGTTTGCAGCGACACCGAAGATGTCACCGGCGGCGACGAGTTCTACCTGACGGGCGCTGTGTCCGACGGGGAAAACAGTAACGGCGTACTGACCCGACCGATCTCGATCAACGCCGGGCAAACCAAGCAGTTCGGCGTCGGCGGCGGCACCATCTTCGATTTCCAGGTGCCGGACGATAGGATTCTTAAGGTGGCTCTGATTGCCTTCGACGAAGACTCAAACAAGGATTGGGAGAAACACGGTGACATGGTCACGAAAATCGGCCAGGCTGTTTCCGCCGGCCTGGGCGCGATCCCGAATCCCTACACGGCTGCGGCGGGGATGATCCTGCCGTATGCGCTCAACGCGGTCGGGCAAATCATGAGCATGGATAAGGACGACGAACTCGGACAGCTCGGAGCCGAATTTCCGGTGGGGTCTCTGCCGGTCGGCGAGCATGTGCAGTTTTGGAACTTCAACAAGGAGGGAGGCTGGTATTCCGACTGGCGGTATGCGGTGCAGTACCGGGTCATCAAGAGCTAACCGCACCGTCTGTACGGGTAGTGGCTTCACCGAGGGCGGAACTGACCCGGCAGCATGGGGCGGGAGGATTGTCCCTCCCGCCTTTTGCGCCGTCTTCCCCTCTTTCGAAGAAAGTCTGCCTGATCTTATGCTTCCTTTCACGCTGCTTTCACGGTGGCTCAGCACAATAACTCTTAGCCATCACTCCGGAGGTCCGTCATGTCCTTGCCAACCGGAACCGTTACCTTTCTTTTCACCGATATCGAAGACAGCACCAGGCTCTGGGAAGAGCACCCGGAGGTGATGCGGGCTGCCCTCGCCCGCCACGATGCTCTCGCGGCCTCCGCCATCGAGCGGCATGAGGGCACGCTGGTCAAAAGCCGGGGGGAGGGCGACAGTCTGTTCGCAGTCTTTGCCCGCGCCACCGACGCCGTCGCCTGCGCCTGCTCCCTTCAGCAAGTCCTCACGCAAGAGCCGTGGCCCGATGAGATGTCTCTTCGGGTGCGCATGGCGCTCCATACCGGCGAGGCAGGACTGCGCGATGGGGACTACTACGGCAACGCCGTCAACCGGTGCGCCCGACTTCGCGCCGTTGCTCACGGCGGGCAGGTGCTGGTCTCCGCGCCGACGCAGGAATTGGCGCGCGACGCGCTGCCGCCGTGGGCGAGCCTGCGCGACCTGGGACGGCACCGGCTGCGGGATTTGCAGCGACCGGAGCAGGTCTTCCATCTCTGCCACCCGGCCCTGCCCGATGACTTCCCGCCGCTCAAATCGCTGGACACGCTGCCCAACAACCTGCCCCAGCAGCTCACCAGCTTCATCGGGCGCGAGAAGGAGATGGGGCAGATTAAGCGGCTTCTGTCGGAGGCGCGCCTGCTGACCCTGACTGGCTCCGGCGGCTCGGGCAAGACGCGCCTCGCCCTTCAGGTCGCCGCCGACGTGCTGGAGCAGTGTCCGGATGGCGTCTGGCTGGCGGAGCTGGCTTCGCTATCCGACCCGTTGCTCGTGCCCCAGGCGGTCGCCTCGGCGCTGGGCGTGCGGGAGGAACCGGGGAAGACGCTGACACAGACGCTGATAGAGTTCCTGAAGCCCCGGCGTCTCTTCCTCGTGCTGGACAACTGCGAGCACGTTCTTCCCACCTGCGCCACGCTTGCCGACAGCCTGCTGCGCGCCTGTCCCCACACGAAGCTGCTGGCAACGTCTCGTGAGGCGCTGAACGTCGCCGGGGAGCAGACCTACCGCGTGCCCAGCCTGTCGCTGCCCGACCCCCGCCATCTGCCCCCCGGCCTGGAGAGCCTGACCCAGTACGAGGCCGTCCGGCTCTTCATTGACCGGGCGGTTCTGGCCCAGTCGTCCTTTGCTGTCACCAACCAGAACGCGCCGGCGCTGGCCCAGGTCTGCCACCGGCTGGACGGCATCCCGCTTGCCATTGAGCTGGCGGCGGCGCGCGTCCGCGCCCTGCCCGTCGAACAGATTGCCGCCCACCTCGACGACCGGTTCCGGCTGCTCACCGGCGGCAGCCGAACGTCCCTTCCCCGGCACCAGACCCTGCGGGCGCTGATTGACTGGAGCTACGACCTCTTAGACGAGCGGGAGCGCGTTCTGCTGCGCCGCCTGTCGGTCTTTGCCGGAGGCGGGACGCTGGAGGCTGCCGAAGCCGTCTGCGCGCGGGAGGCCACCGCTGTCGAACCGTGGGAGGTGCTGGACCTCCTGAGCGCCCTGGTGGACAAATCGCTGGTCACTTATGAGGAGCACGAAGGCGCGGCGCGCTATCGGCTGCTGGAGACGGTGCGCCAGTACGCCCGCGACCGACTCATAGAGTCGGGCGAGAGTGAGACGGTACGCGGGTGGCACCGCGATTGGTTCGCCGCGTATGCCAGGCGGATGGATTCCTTGTTGAGAGGCCCGGAGTCCCACCGCTGGTGGGGCGAGGCGGAGCCGGAATATCCGAACCTGCGGGCGGCCCTGGAAGCGAGTCTGGCGGGCGAGGACGGGCTGGATGCGGCGCTGCAACTGGTGTCCACGCTGTCCCTGTTCTGGCAGATGCGGGGCAATATCAGCGAGGGGCGCGAGGTGTGCGCACGTGTCCTGTCGCGCGTCAAAGAATCGGCGGCGACGCCAGCGGCGGTGCAGTTAGGGCATATAGCGTTGCACAATGCGGGGCACCTGGCGGACCGCCAGGGCGACTTCCAGGCCGCGCGCGCGCTTTTTGAGGAGGCTCTGCGTCTCAGCCGAGAGCGGGGCGACCCGGTGGCTGCTGCCCAATCCCTCAACGACCTGGGGTACGCGGCAATGTATCGGGGGGACTTTGCCGCAGCGCGCGGGCATAACCAGGAGGCTCTGCGCGCCTCTCAGGCGAGCGGGGACACGCTGGGCATCGGAAACGCGCTCTACAGCCTGGGTCTCGTCGCCCACTTTGAGGGCGACTTCAACCGGGCGCGCTCTTACTATGAAGAGGCGCTGGCGATTTGGCGAGACCACCCCAACGGCCAAAACGGCGTCAGGCGCACGCTATTAAACCTGGGGGATGTGGCGCGCCAGACCGGTGACTTCGACCGGGCGCGTTCCCGCTATCAAGATAGCCTGCGCCGGTTCGTCCAGGCGGGTGACCGACGCGGTATCGCCCAGGGCCTGGAGGCTTTCGCCAGCCTTACCGCCGTCGAGCGGCAGGCGGCGGAGCGCGCGGCGCGTCTGTATGGAGCTGCGGAGAGCCTTCGGGAAGCTATTGGAATGCCCCTGCCCACCGTCGCCCGCGCCGCCCATGAGGAGCCGATGAAGGCCGTCCGCTCTGCCCTCGGCGAGCAAGCCTTTGCCTCCGCCTGGGCTGAGGGCCGTATTATGCCGCCGGAACAGGCGGTTCTCTATGCACTTGAAAAAGGAGGCGCAGGATGAACGACAACCGAATCGTTGAGGCGGTTCATAGCATTACACGCACCCTGTCTTCTACCCTGGACCACCAGGAGGGGCTTCGGCGCACTCTGGAAGCCGCCATGCGGGGCGTGGATGCGGCAGGGGGTTCTATCTGGCAGCATGACCCGGAAAACCGCCTGCTGGTATGCCGTCACGTCGTCGGAGAAAAAGCCGCCGAACTGCTCGGATTTGTCATGGGCGACGCGGAGGGCATTGCCGGAGACGTGTTTCAGAGTCGAAAAGCGCGCAGCGACAACGATTTTGTCGATAACCCACAGCATGCGCGCCGCGTGGACGAAATGCTCCGATACGAGACATGCAGCCTCGTGACCATTCCCCTCTGCTATCCGGGCGGTGTCGCCGTCGGAGTGATGCAGTTGGTCAACAAACGCGGGGGGTGTTTTACGCCGGAGGATTGGACGGTGCTGGAGATTGTCGCCGACATCTCGGCCATGAGTATGCATAATGCAGACCTGGCGCGGCAAGCCTCGAAGACGGAAGCCCTCGCTTATGTGGCCGGATTCGCGCACGACATCTACAATAAGCTGGCGTCTTTTGTGACCGGGCTGCCCACGCTTCGGATGCTTTTGGAGGACATGCTCGCCGCTGCGAAAACGATTACGCCCGAAGAAGCGCTGGGTCGTCTGCGCGCCGATGCTTTCGCGTTCATAGGCTATATGGAAAAGGATGCGGACCTGGTGTATCGGTATGCACGCTTTATCGCCCGGCTCGCCACGGACAAACCATTGGATACGCGCTTCGAGCAGGCAGATCTGGTGGAGACGGCCCGAGAGCAGGTGGAACATCTCCGACGTGCCGCCATGGAAAATGATGTCGCTCTGCGGTTCGTGGAGAATCCGCCTGTCTTTTGTGTTCACGACCGTCTGCTGATAGGAAGCGCCGTTTACAATCTGGTCAACAACGCTCTGCCTGAAGCCAATGGCGGGACAGTGCAGGTAAATGTACGGGAAGAAGACGGCAGCGTCGTTCTGGAGGTGCGTGATACCGGCTGCGGCATACCTGCCGATGTTCTGGATCGTATCTTGCATGGGAACCCTGTCAGTACCAAGCCCGGCGGTTCGGGTATCGGAACTATGATTGTCAAGAAAGTCGCTGAGGTTCACCGGGGAAAGCTGGAGGGGGAAAGCACGGAAGGAAGGGGAGCCACCTTTCGGATTCGGCTGCCACTCCAGCCATCCGACTCGGTGGACACAGGCGAAGAGAGAATTGCAGAGGGCGTCCCCTGATAAGCTCCTGCCGACAGGGGAGGGAGAAGGGACACAGGCAGCAGGATTCTCGGGCGTCTCTGTCCGATCTGACGTAAGCCCTGTGGGACATGAGGTGAAAGTTATGAAGCAAAACGGTAAGACGACTCGGCGCGTGCGCCCCTCGCCGCCCGCCCCGGAGGCGGCCTGGAATAGCGCGCCGTTCGCGTATCTGCAAACGGAGCTAAGCCCGGCGACGCTGTACCACGCGAAAACAAAGGGGCTGCGCTTTTTCGCGAACGCAGGCGGGCACGGCCTGGGCGCGCCGACCCATGCGGCCTATGCGACGCGGACGGGTGTGCGGATCGTGCGGCCCGGCCAGGCCATGGACGCGAAAGCGATGAGCGAATGCTGGGCGCTGGTCTGGTTCGCCGGTGCAAAGGGCTGGACGGACTGGGACAGCCCCTGGGTCGTTTACTTGCAGCGCAAGCCCACGGCGATGCGCCTGGACGATAACGGCCTGCGCTTTTCGTTCCCCGCCGCCGGGTACGCCGTTCTGATGCCTCTCTATGGGTACGGAAAGCTGCCGCAGCCGGGCCGGGCCGCGACACTGCCGTCCGATGCCGTTTTCCGGCTGGCGCGCACGGAAGCCTGGTCAAAGAAGCTGCCCGCCGAGGTATTGGAGCGGGTGCGCTACTGGGCGGGCGTTTCGCGCGAGTTCCCCGTCTACTGCGAAGACAGCTTTCGTGTCGACCCCGGCACGGACACCGTCACCATTCGCCAGCGGTTCGACTATGTCTCCATCCGCGACGACTGGAAAACGCCGCACCGCAAGCTCGCCCCCATCAGCCCCGTCCTCGCCCTGGCCGCGCAGACCGGCTTTCCCGTCCGCTTTTCCCGCGCGCCCGTGGACCCGGAGATGTTCACGCCCTACGGCCCGTATCAGGGCATCGAAGGCGTGGACAGCTACGACATTCACCTGCCCGTCCTCAAATATGTCCATGAAATGGAGGCCCCCGACCCGCCCGGTGCCGGGGGAGGCCCGGTCGTTCAGGAGGCCGTCAACAAGCTTCAGGAGACGGCGCGCTACAAGTTTCGCGACCCCAATCGTTACGAATACGACCACAGCAGCCTGGAAAACTTCTGCTGGGCGATTCAGGGCGACCTCTGGTACGCCAAAGCGCTGCCCTACTATGATGCCCCAACACGGAAAAATGCGCTGGCAAGCCTGCGTAAATAGTTCCGCGACGACGTTCTGGTACCGAAACGCTTCACCGAGCGGGAGTTCCCCAAAGGCTCGGGGCGGACGTACCTGATTCTGGAGGGGCCGGGAATCGGCTCCTGGGGCGTGCTGGGCGATGCGGGCAAGTTCAGCACCAATACGCTGGAAACGCTGTGGGCCTACGCGCACTATTCGGATGACTGGGCGCTGATCAAAGAACGCTGGCCGCTGATAAAGAAGCTGTTCTGCACCCCGGCGGAGACACGCTGGGTGGGCTTCGGACGTGACGCCATCGCCGAGATCGGGGATGAAGCCGCCCCGTGTCTCGCGCTGGCCCGCATGGCCCACAAAATCGGCGACCGCGATACCTACGCCTACGCCTGCTATATGTTCGCCCGCGAACTGGCGCATCTGTGGGTGAAGCAGCGCGGCGCGAGCTATTTTGTCCGCCGTCAGCCCTGGCAAACGCCGGAGCCGATGCCCGCCAATGTCTACCTGACCAATCTGTGGGGCGATGTGGCAAGCTGGCAGATAGACGGCCCGACCTATCCAAAAGGAGATCGGGAGAAGCAGTACACGAACCGGTGGGTGCGTTTCAAGAACGAGGATGTAGGCCGCTTTTACCGCGACCATTTCAAGCAAGAAGTGGCGGCGGAGCTGGACCAGCTTCAGGCGCGCTGGGAACCCAAGCGCCGCTACATGAACGATTCGCATATTATGCCCTCGCTCGTGCAGTTGCGCTCGCTGCTGCTGAACGAATCCCCCGACGCGCTGGCGCGGGTCGCGCGTCCCAATCAGTTCGGCGGGCCGCCGTCCGGCGTTATCGCAAGCTGCCTGTCCATTCTGCGAACCAGCCGCCCCACGCGCTACGTGCGCCTTGTCCCCAAAGACGAAAGTCCGACCGCCTTCGTGCCGGGACTGGAGCGCGAGGTCGGCGGGGCCAATACGTATCTCGCGCAGGTGACGCTGAACGAGTGGGAAGACAGTGCCAAAAAGAAGCACGCGCTGTGGCCGCTGGTCGTAACGTGGTGGGGGTGGAAAACGCCGACCGGCGGACGCTGGACGGTGGGGCAGGTGGTTCCCGAACCCGGCGGCGCGCCGCGCCCGGCTCGCTCCAGCGCGCTGAACTGGAACACCGAGGTGGTGCGCTATCCGTCATCCTGATCGAGCGGGTGCTTAACTCGCGACGCCGACGGCGAAAAGATGGACTACAACCAGTTGATGCTCAAAGCGACGCGCAACGAGAATGCGGCAGGCTCGCTGAAGCCTGGCGAGGAGACGCGCGTGCGCTTCTTCTTCACCCTGCCGGACACTCTGGGCGCAAAGACGCTGTACCTGTCCGCAGGCAGCGAAGGCCGCGTCTTCGCCTTTGACGTATCCGGGGCGAAGTAGTCGCTATAGTGCCTCGCTTGCGGTCGAATGTTTATTAGACCGCAAGCGAATAGCTTTGCTTGTGGCGTAACCTCTTGTCTTACCAATCGTTAATATATCAAGCAGATGTAGAATCAGGAGGTTATAAGCCAGTGCTGGATTTTCTTTCCGAGGCGATACAAATGTTCTTCATTAGTGGCAGTGCTTCTGGTCTGCCTCCACGGAAGGAGCGAACGGCTGGCTTTTGGATCACTCGCTTGGTCGGCGCTGTCTTATTTGCCGCCGTGGTTGGGGCCGTTTGGTTCATCTACCTGCGCGCCTTTAGGCAGCCATGAACTTGCTATTTCCTGTTCGACGGACGCTTGTACCGTAGAGGCGATTTTGCCAAAAAAGCCCCTGGCCTTGCGGTCGGGGCTTTTTTGGATGGGCAGTTGCACAGTACCGGTTAAAGGTTTTCAGGGCAGTGTTTCGATGGTAACCGGGCCGCCGTCTACAGTGTCAAGCAGAACGCGGCTGCCGTACAACAGGGCCATGCCAACCAGCGGCCCGCCATCGGCCTGCAATGCCAGAACGTCGCGCTCTTGTCCGTTCCACACCACGACAGCAAGATACATGTCCAGTTCCACGACGCTTCCATCGCCGAGCGTCGCCCGGCGGTTACCCGCGAACGGGAGATGCAGAGCGTCCACCAGGTCGCGCGGCAGCGTCAGGAACCCGTTGAAGCCTGTGTCAATGACTACCGGGACGGTTTGCCGTGCCGCATCCGAGCCGACAATCTCCAGCGTTATAACCGCTTCACGGTCGGCGGTGACGGTTCCCCGTATCACCCTCGCGGCTCCGTGGCAGCGACCGCAAACCTGCCGCCCAGCCGGTAGGGGGTCTCGTAGCCGATACGCAGACCATACAGCACGGCGTCGGGACGCCGGGCGAGAGCACGCTTGGTGGCTGCAAGATCGCTTGCGTCGAGTTCATAGTCGCCCGTCTCGATGTCGAGTACAAGGAACTTTCCTTTGTGCTGCGCCTCGTCTATCTGGGCGCGT
The DNA here is from genome assembly GCA_030447685.1 of Armatimonadaceae bacterium. Classification (GTDB taxonomy): domain Bacteria; phylum Armatimonadota; class Armatimonadia; order Armatimonadales; family Armatimonadaceae; genus JAUJOK01. The sequence continues at coordinate 32,115 of JAUJOK010000003.1, read as the reverse complement.
ATCTGCTGTTCATAGATCGCTTCTCCGCGCCTTGCCACCTCCTGGGCACTATATTTGACATAGGGCATTGGCACTACTCCTTTGCGCCGCGCTGCCACAAAACGAACGGCACGCGGGTACGACACATCCTTCATTATACGTCAAGGGCCTGCTGTTCGCGTCGTTGACAGCATTTCGTGGTGCGTTCGGTATATACCGACAAAAAAGGCCCCGGCCTTGTGGTCGGGGCTTTTTTGCTGCGCTGCTTGCGGGTCAGCCTTTTTTGAGGATGATCGGCTCGTCGGCGACTTTGACCATATCGTCGTAGTATTTGCGGACTTCGCTGTAGCGGGCGGCGGGAATGTCGGCGCGGTGGTTTTCGGCGCGCACGGCGATGGTGAGCGCGTTGTCCTTGTTCGTCACCGTGCGGCGGAAGATGCCAAGATCGCTTTTGACCTCCAGCGGCTCCGGCATGGAAAGGGGCGAATAGCCCGCCGGAATAGCAATCTCGACCGTCGATTCCAGAACCCCGGAGCTGTCCTGAAAGATCGGATGCTCGCGCGTTTCCTGAAGGAACGGCGAAGAACCCGACCCGGCGCTCTGCTCGGCGCGCGCCTTGAACAGCAGCATGCTCCCGCTTTTCTGCGCCCACGAGGGCAGGGTGACATCGTAGGTGATGGTGACGGGAAGGTCTTTATTGCGGAAGTCGGACACCGTGTACTTCGTCACCTTGGCGTTCGCGCCGATGCCCTGCGCCATCCGCTCGACCATCTCCTTGACCTTGTCCGGGCGGGTGAAGAACAGCGCGCCGCGCAGGCCCATGTCGGCGTCGCCGGTGCCCTGGACGCGCACGGTACCCGTGGCCGAGCCGTCGGCGGCAAGCGTCAGCTTCGCCGTCTGCTCCAGCCGGTTCTCTTCCGGCGCGGCGTGCGGGATCACCTCCCAGGAGCCGACCCCGTCACGGATCACGAACGCCTGCGCGCCCCGGTCGCCGCCGGGCACCACGCCCCACGAGGCCAGTTGTGCGGTGGCGTCCAGCCAGAACTTCTTGCCGTTGATCTCAGCCAGGCAGATGGCGTGGTTGAAGGCGTGCGGGGACGGCAGCTCATCGCTCACCTTCGCGGTCGAACCGGCGCGCAGAAGCACCGGATGCGCGGTGATACCCGCCTCTTTGAGCATCGCTACCAGCAGGGTGGTCATATCCTTGCAGTCACCGTACTGGTTGCGGGACACATCGGCGGCGCGGCGCGGCTGATACCCGCCGATTCCGTATTCCAGAGCCACATAGCGCGTCTTTTCCTCGACATGGTAGAAGATCGCTTTGGCCTTCTCTTCCGGCGTCGTCTTGCCCTTGATCAGCGCCGCGGTCTGCGCCTTTATCGCCGCGTCCGGGTTGGCGCGGTCCTTCGCCAGCGTCCAGTACCAGGCCGCGATGTCCTGCCACGTCCCGACGGTGGAAAGCGCCAGGTGCGGCGCAATACGCTCCGCGCCCGGCATCATCGGCTCCCATTCAATAGAAGGGACGCCGCGCGAGCGCCAGACACGGGTGATTTTGCTGCCGTCGGCGGATTCCTTTGTTACCGGCTTCAGGTCGGTGTTTTTGAGGGCCTCTTTAACGGCAAGCCCCTTGGGCATCGTCACTGTCAGGCGCGACTCCACGACCGGGTCGGAGCCGGTCTGAAACCACCACCGGGTCCAGAACTGCCCCGGCATCAGCGGCGCTTTCTGGTCAGTGACATACTCATATTCCAGCACCGCGCCGTCGTCCACGGCAGGAAGCGAGAACGACTTGATGCGCGCGTCGGAATAGGAGTCTTCGCCCTCGTCCACCGCATGATCCCGCACATCCGAGGGCTTGACGGAAAGAATCTGCCCGTTGGACTTGATGGTGCGGGCACGGGTAATGGTGACACGCTCGAACGCATGATTGTAGGGAATGCGCACCTCGGCCTCGTCGCGTCCGCGCTCGTTGAATACTTTGATAAGCTGGCGCGTGACGGTGCGCGCGGAGCCGTCGGGACGCACCTGAATATCGGCGACGTCCAGAAGCGTCGCCTTGGCAGCGTTCGGATAGTCCTTGGCGGACGGCGCTTGCGCCAGCAGCGCCTTCAGTTCGGCGGAAAGCACGGGCGCTGTGGGCGCTGTGGCTGCGGTGGTGATAACGGCGGCAGGCTTGCGCCGGGTCTTTTTGATTCTGGGCGCGGCCTGTGCGGCTGCCGAAAAAGAGACAAACAGCGCGCCCGACAGGGCGGCTGCGAGAAAAGGCGACGGTTTCTTCACCGAGTGATTCCTTTCATGCCCGGTTACGGATAGATGCCCCGGGCGAGTATGGCCTCCGCCACACGATGTATGCCGACGATATAGGCTCCGGTGCGAAGATCGCAGCCGTGACGGCGCGCGGCGGCCTGCACCTGCCCGAAGGCGCGGGTCATGATCTGCTCCAGCTTGGAGTTGACCTCTGCCTCGCTCCAGAAGAACCGCTGAAGGTCCTGCACCCATTCAAAATAGGAGACGGTGACGCCGCCCGCGTTCGCCAGCACGTCCGGAACCACCACGACCCCGTTATCGCGCAGTATGTCGTCCGCCTGCGGCGTCGTCGGGCCGTTCGCGCCTTCGATGACGAAGTGAGCGCGGATGCGATCCGCGTTTTTAGTCGTAATCTGGTTTCCCAGCGCGGCGGGCACCAGCACATCGCAGGAAAGTGTCAGCAGATCGTCCGGCGCGATAGGCTCCGCCTCGGAAAAACCGACGACCGTCTTATGTGCTTTATTATAGGCAGACAGCTTCACCAAATCGAGGCCGTTCGCGTTATGAATCGCGCCGCGCACATCGGAAACGGCGACCACCTTCGCGCCCGCGCGGCAGAACAGCATCGCCGCCGTCGAACCGACATTGCCGAAGCCCTGCACCGCAACGGTCGCGCCCGGCAACTGGCACCCCGCCGCGCGCAGCGCCTCACGCGCCACCGTCACCACGCCGCGCCCGGTAGCCTCGATACGCCCCTCCGACCCGCCGATGGCTATCGGCTTGCCCGTCACCACGGCGGGAACCGTATGCCCCACCGACATCGAATAGGTGTCCATCAGCCAGGCCATGATCTGGCCGTTCGTCCCCACATCCGGGGCGGGAATGTCACGGTCCGGGCCGAGAAGAATAGCTATCTCCGTGGTATACCGTCGTGTGAGGTCTTCCAGTTCCGCCGGGGACAGCGCCGTGGGGTCGCAGACGACGCCGCCTTTGGCCCCGCCGTAGGGGATATTGACCACCGCGCACTTGACGGTCATCCAGAAGGCCAGCGCCCGCACCTCGTCCAGATCGGTGTCGGGATGATAGCGGATGCCGCCCTTGGCCGGGCCGCGCGTGACGTTATGGTGAACCCGGTAGCCGGTGAACGTCTTGACCGAGCCGTCGTCCATCGAGACGGGAAAGTTGACCGTCAGCTCGCGCTTGGGGTGGCGCAGCACCTCATGCACGTTCGCGTCCAGATCGATCTTATCGGCCACGGCGGCAAGCTGCTGCCGGGCCATCTCAAAAGGGTTCGCGGTTTCCGCCATTGTCCTGATTGGGCCTTTTCGTGTCGGGGGCGGCGACGCCCGCCGAATCCATTATATCAGGCCCGCTCTCAGTCCTGTCCCCAGCCCAGACGCCGAAGCAGCGCCGTGGCGGGAATAGCAAGAAGGGCGTTCCAGCCTGCGCCGACCAGCGCCGAGCGCAGCCCGCTTTCCAGACCCAGGCGCGGCGCGGCAAGCACGTAGACGGCTTCGGATGCCAGCGAGGCCACACCGGCGGACAGCAGCACCACTCCCGCGCTCGCCCGAAACAGGCGGCCCGATATCCACCCGGCTACAAACCCGCCAAGCGTACGCGACACCAGAAACGTTCCCACTGTCTCGCCCACCAGGGCCGCCGTCAGCAGTCCGCCGCCCAGACCCAGCAGCGCGCCTAATCCTGCATCCGACAGCAAAGCCGCCGCCAAAATCAAGGTGAAGACGAAATCGGGCTGGCCGCCCCAGAAGTACCAGCGGGGAGACAGGCTTCCCTGAAGCGCCGCCGCAACAAGAAGCAGAAGGCACAGAGATAAAACGGCGCGGGGGCCGCCGCTGGGGGTGCTCATCGTAGTATGAAGACTTCGCGGGCGCGGCGTCCCTGCGCGGCGGGCGCAACACGCGCCATCTTCAGCGCCCGCGCCTTGTCGTCCGCGACCGAAACGACGGTACCGATAGGGATGTCCGGGGAAACGACGCCGCCCAGACCGGAGGAGACGATCTTGTCGCCGGGGCGTATGTCGTCTTCCTGACGCAGGTATTCCAGTTGAAGCGGCCTGTCGCGCCCGCCGCCCTGGACGATGCCGATACCCTGCACCTGGCCGTCGCGCACCACCCGCGCGCTTACCCCGGAGCTGGCGTCGTTCAGCAGCATCACCTGCGACGAGAAGGGGGAGACTTCGCTTACCTGGCCGAGCAGCCCCTCCGGCGTCCGCACCACCATGCCTTCACGAATGCCGCCGCGCGCGCCGCGCGCAATCGTGATTATATCGGCGTGGGAAGATGCGGGAAGGCCGATGACCTCAGCGGGAACCAAGGTGCTCCCCTTGCGCTGGGCAAAATCCAGCGCGGCACGCAGGCGCACGGTCTCCGCCGCCGCCGCCTGAAGGTTCTGGTTTTCCATCGTCAGTCGCGCAACCTCGGCGCGCAGCCGCGCGTTTTCCCGAGCGAGTTTCCCCCCGCTCCAGAGCATGGTCCAGCCGCCCGCAAGCCGCGCCGCGCCGTATTGAACCGGATAAAGAAGCGTGCGGATACCGGTGAGGATAGGATCGGGGCGATGGTGGGCGCGCCAGCGGTTGTGCAGGATACCCAGACCGACGCTCAAAAACAACAGGAAAGAAAGGGTCAGGTAGGGGGCGAGGAGCGCGGCCTGGCGGCGGTAGCCCGACCGGCGTTCCAGCATCTCCAGCCGTGCCTGTGCTCGCCTCCGCATGGCTGCTGTGTACCCTTAATTGTTCAGGCGGCTCGCTGTGAGCAGCGCGTTCCGCAGTCCGGGATGTTGTTCGGCCTCTTCCAAACCGCGCCCGCGCCCAGCGCGACGCAGGACAGGGGTCTGCCGCGATATGCACCGGCATCAGGGTTTCCGCCGCGATAAGCTGATCCAGGCCGCGCAGCAGCGCGCCCCCGCCCGCCAGCACGATCCCCTGATCCATGATGTCGGCGGAAAGCTCCGGGGTGTCGATTCGAGCGCCACCTTCACCGCCTCCACGATCTGGCCTACCGGCTCGGAGATAGCCTCGCGAATCTCCTCGGAGTTGATGACGGCGGAGCGCGGCAGCCCGGTTACCAGATCGCGCCCGCGCACCGTCATCTTCATCTCTTCGGGCAGCGGGAAGGCCGAACCGATGGTCAGCTTCGTCTCTTCCGCCGTCCGGTCGCCGATATACAGGTTGAACGCGCGGCGGATATAGGAGGCAATCGCCTCGTCGATCTCGTCACCCGCGACACGAATCGAGCGCGAGGTGACAATACCCGACAGCGAGATAACCGCAACCTCGGTCGTTCCGCCGCCGATGTCCACGATCATCGAGCCGGTCGGCTCGGCCACCGGCAGCCCGGCCCCGATGGCTGCGGCCATCGGCTCCTCAATCAAAACGCATCGCGCGCGCCCGCCTTCTTGGTCGCATCCAGAACCGCGCGCCGCTCCACCTCGGTAACGCCCGACGGGATACCGACCACGACCTCCGGGTGAATCCACGAGCGCCGCCGGTTGACCTTCTCGATAAAATAGCGCAGCATCTTCTCGGTCTGGTCGAAATCGGCGATAACCCCATCTTTAAGGGGACGGATGGCGACGATATGGCCGGGTGTGCGTCCCAGCATCCGTTTAGCCTCCTCGCCGACGGCATGCACCGTACGCGAGTTTATATCCAGGGCGACGACGGACGGCTCACGGATGAGAATGCCTTTTCCGGCGACGTGAACGAGTGTATTGGCGGTGCCCAGGTCGATGCCCATATTGCGGGACAGTCGCCTGAACAGGTTGCCGGGGAAGCGCATTCGCTGTGGGTGCTCCGGGTTGGTTTACTCGTCGCCGGTTTCCATCGCCGGGCCAACGGGGTCGCAGTCCCCGAAATAGGAACTGTGTTGCCTCATTATAGCACAAAGATAGGAGTCCAGGTACGGGGTATCGCGGCATTCGCTTATGGTGCGGCAAGTAATTGACTCTGCATGCGGGGAAGCGGACCGGCACCCTACATCTTCCGGAGCATAACGATACCGCCATCCACGGACTGCACAGTCAACTCGTAACCGTACATCAGCGACATTCCCACAAGCGGGTCAGAATCTGCCTCGTCAACCGGGATTGTCAGGGGGTGTCCATCCCAGAGAACGGTTGCCTCAAAAACATCAAACAGGACCGTTGTGCCGTCGGCCAGCAGTGCGGTTCCGAGCCTTTGCCAGTGCAGCCCTAACGATGCAATAACCTCGTGGGGCAGGGTCAGCCAGCCATTGAAGCCCGTATCGACAACCGCATCGCGTTCCTGCTCCTGCCCGTCCGCGTCTTGAATAGTGATCTGGATGATGGGTTCACGATTGGTGTTGACTGTTCCGTTAATCATGCGGCCTTTGTGGCGCGGCCCGCTCCGAACCGGCGCACATAGGGCGAACCGACACGCACCATCCACACCTGCGCGTCAGGGCAGCGCGCTGCGAGACGCTGGAATGCGTCCAGTTCATCGGCGTCCATTTCCCATGCGCCGGTTTCAATGTCTATCACGACAATCTTGCCCGCGTTATCCGCCTCGACTTGCGGGCGAATGGCACGCTCATATATCTCGTTGCCGCGCCGGGCAAACTCCTCTTTACCATAGCGGCGTTGTCGTACTGTCATCGTCTTCCCACCTTAAAAATAAATAGGGCGTGACACCACAGATAGCGTTGCTCTTCCCGCTCCGCAGCGGCTTACCATAGCCCGAATCTTGTCGCCCGCGGCGATTGTTTTATCTGCATCAACGCCACCTACGTTTCAGCTTCCATTTCCCGCGCCTCCGACCGCGTAACGGGGCGCTGTGCTGCGTGCTGGACATGGAGCAGGTTTACGGTCGGAGGCTCAGGTGAACCTTCCTCCTCACCGGTGATGGCGAACAAAACGCGCCAGGCCGGGCCGCTCGGCGCTCGGCGGTACAGTAGTTGCCGCGTCTCATATCGGAACCGCGTCTGCTCCGGGATGCCAGCGAAGCGGCGCGGGTTTTCAGAGAGCGTGCCGATGGCAGCCAGTAGCCCATCGCGACATTCGCGGGCCACGTCCGCCCCTGCTAACTTCTCCAAACGCAGCAGATGGGCTTCGATGTCGCGGGCCGCGCGCGGCTGAACCCGCAGAGCATAACGCTCCGGGGAAGCCTGGTTCACGACACTTTGTCCGCTGCGTACCGGGCCTCAAACCGCGCCCGTAAGTCTTGAGCGAACTCCTCGAACGGCTGCCCCTGCCCGGTCTCCATCTGGGTGAAAGCCTCTTCCAGCGCCGTGTCCAGGTCGTCTTCCTGTAGGTACACGACCGCCAGACGCTCGGCGGCCACCTGTTCCACAGGCCGCCCCTGTGCCCTGGCGTCGGCGCGCAGGGCGGTTAGAGTGGCTTCAGACAGGTCGATGGTAATACTCGTGCTGCTCATGCCTTTTATTCCGTTTTAACCCGGAGGTAGATGCGGCGGTGCTATTCCCGATATTGCCGCTGGCTTCTGTTATTCTACCCTGCGTGATTACCTGTGATAAAATTCGGTGATGGACACCTATGACGCAATCATTATCGGGGGTGGGCACGCGGGCTGCGAGGCGGCGCTAAGTTCGGCGCGCCTGGGCTGTCAGACACTGCTGGTGACGGGTGATCTGGAGCGCATCGGGTGGCTGCCGTGCAACTGCTCGGTGGGCGGCCCGGCCAAGGGGCATCTGGTGCGTGAGGTGGACGCGCTGGGCGGGGCGATGGCCGTGGTGACGGATGCGACGCTGACGCACCTGCGAATGCTGAACACCGGCAAAGGGCCAGCCGTGCGGGCGCTGCGGGCGCAGGTGGATAAGACGCTGTATCCGCAGACGATGCGCGCTCTGCTGGAAAAGACGCCGAACCTGACGCTGGCGCAGGCGATGGTGGAGGAGATTCTTGCCGAGGGCGATTCCCAGGCCGGGGCGGCCCGAGTGGTTGGGGTGCGGTGCGCGGAGGGGACGGAGTATTTCGCGCCCGCCGTGGTGGTGACGACGGGGACGTTTTTGCGGGGGCTGTGCCACATCGGCGAAAAGAAGTGGGAGGCGGGGCGGTCGGGGGAGAAGGCCGCTTATGGATTGTCGGCGTCACTGGCGGGGCTGGGGTTTCCGCTGGGACGGCTGAAGACGGGCACGACGCCGCGCGTTGCCAAAGAAAGCATCGATTTTTCCCGGACGGAGACGCAGCCATCGGATGCCGACGCGCCGCCGTTCTCATTCCGCACGCCCGCGCGCCGCTGGGAAGGGCTGCTGCCGTCCTGGCTGACGTATACCAATGCCCGGACCCATGCTGTCATCCGGGACAACCTGCACCGCTCGGCGATGTACGGCGGCCATATCGAGGGTGTCGGGCCGCGCTATTGTCCGTCCATCGAGGACAAAGTCGTTCGGTTCGCCGATAAAGAGTCCCACCAGGTCTTTCTGGAGCAGGAGGGCTGGACCACCAACGAGATGTATGTGCAGGGCATGAGCACGTCGCTGCCTGAGGACGTGCAGTACGCCTTTTTGCGGACGCTGCCCGGCCTGGAAGAGTGCGTGATGGTTCGCCCCGGCTACGCGGTGGAATACGACTTCGTGCCTCCGACCGAACTGACCCCGGCGCTGATGACCAAGCGCGTCTCCGGGCTGTTTCTGGCCGGGCAGATCAACGGCACGTCCGGCTATGAGGAGGCGGCGGCGCAGGGACTGATGGCGGGCGCGAACGCCGCGCTGCTGGTGCAGGGGCGCAAACCCTGGACGCTGAGCCGCGCGGATGCCTATATCGGGGTGATGATCGATGACCTGGTGACAAAGGGGGTCAACGACCCGTACCGCCTGCTGACCTCGCGGGCGGAGTTTCGCCTGACACTGCGCCAGGATAATGCCGACCTGCGCCTGACCGAAATGGGCCGGACTGTAGGATTGGTGGAAGACGCGCAGTACGCGCTGTTTTGCGCGAAAAAGGCGCGCCTGGACGCGCTTCATGCCCGCCTGACCACAACCTTCGTTTCCGGCGCGGATAACGTCCGGCTGCAGGCCGCCGGGATAACCCCGGTCAATGCGCGCCATTCGCTGTTCGAACTGCTGCGCCGTCCGGAGGTGGGGGAAGCGCAGATCGCCGCGCTTATCGGCCTGGAGCCGGACGATGCCGCCGCGCTGGAGCAGCTTACCATTCAAGCCTGCTACGCGGGCTATATCGACCGTGAGTGCGCGCAGGTAGAGGCCGCGCGCCGCCAGGATCATGTCGCCCTGCCGCCCGCGCTGGATTACGCCGCTGTGCCCGCCCTGTCTGCCGAGGCGAAGGAGAAGCTGGCGCGCGTGCGTCCCGTTTCGCTCGGCCAGGCAGCGCGCGTCCCTGGCATCACCCCCGCCGACATCTCCACGCTTTCCATTTATCTGGCTGCGCGGCGCGGTGCCCGATAAAACCACGAAGCTTTTCGTGAACTTCGTAGTCTTATCTGGTGAAGAGGCGTCGAAACGGCAGCGACAGTGAACTTTAGGGCTTGTTTTGTCGTCTTTATAGGCATAAAAGACTGGGGCCGCGCGGTGTGGCGCGGCGTTAAAGAAAGCGAGAAATCAGTGAGCAATCGAAAAACAGCAATACTGGTTGCGGCGGCGGCGCTGGGCGGCATGATCGTCGGTCAAGTGGCTCCGGCATCCGCGCAGTTGGACAGAATCTTCAAGGGCGGCGCGATCCTGCTGGTCGTGGACAGACTCGGCCCCCAGATCGACCGCTTTGTCAACAACATCACAGGCAACCGGAGCAACAATATCCGCGAATCCACCCGCGTGGTGCCCATCCTGAGCGTGGGCCGGGGAACCTATGCCGGCGCAGTGCAGGTGACGGGGCCGACCGACCTGGTGGACAGCGTGCAGGCGGTGGCGCAGGCGGAGGGCAAGACCCGGATCGGCTCGGAAGTGCGTGTCAAGGCGCTGATCCCGGTTTCCAACCGCAGCGTCAACCGGCTGGAAACGTTGTCGCGTGTCAAGGGGGTCGGGGTTTCCGCCCTGGTGGATGTGAAGCTGTAGCTTTCCTGCGGGGAGGCGAACTAAAGAAGGGCCGGGCGCGCGTATCGCGCCCGGCCCTTCTGCTTTATACGGCCGCAGTGTTATTTGTTTTCCTACCCGGGGGAGCCCCCGTTGTAAGGATACCACACACTGGTGGCGCTGTTAAAATTTAGCCCCACGTCCTTGACCAGCTTTTCGTAGTTCATGGCTTTGGAGTGGCCGTCCATCCAGATGACGTTGATCATGCCCGAGTGGCGGCTCTTACCGGCTTCGATAGCCTGCTGGTTGGTGGGCACCTTGCAGTGAGAATCACCAAAGCAGAGATAGGAGTTACCGATGTTTTTCCAGTATTGGGGATACCAGCTTGTTTTAACTTCTGCCGTACCGCTCGTATCGCCGGCCAGTGCACAGGGCGCGCCGTCCGGTCCTTGCGGCAGTGCGTTGTAGTACATTGCATCCACCATACCAACCGTGTCTGACGGTGCCGCCAGGGCAGCAAGGGACACGGCAGGATTGGAGGCGTTCCTGCTGTCAAAACCCTTATAGGCATAGTAATTGGCGGCGTAGGAGTTTTGCCCGCCATAACTCTGGAAAGTACCCGTGGCCCCCGTCTTATTATCGATATTGACCCAGCCCTGCGGGTTAGACGAGCATACCCAGATGCCATCATTCTTGGTATAGGGGTACAGCAGCTGGTTGATGAAGATGGTCTCCTTGGTGGTGCTGCCCACCTTGGCGTCCGCATGGTACGGATTGGTGGTTCTGTTGCCGCGTACCCGAATCCGGTACGGGGGAAGGGCCTCATCGTAGTCCTGGGAATACATCATGGTCGCCGTGCCGATCTGTTTGGTGTTACTGAGGCAGGACGCCTGACGGGCCTTGGCACGGGCCTGGGCGAAGACGGGGAACAGAATGGCGGCGAGGATGGCGATAATGGCGATAACGACGAGCAGTTCAATCAGCGTAAAGGCAGTTGTCCCTGCCTGGGAACCGCTGCGCGCGCGGCGCTGAAAGGTCTTCATTGCTAAACTCCTTTTACAAATAGGGCGTACAAGCAGCGATGCGGCCTACGAATGTAGGTTTCCGATGATGGGTCGGCGCTCCCCAGGGGAGTCTATCACGACTATGTTTCTCGTATATTAAGAAAAGGTTAAGAAGTCGGGCTTGCTTTTGCTTCTCGCCCCCATTGCGTTCGAAGCCACCTCAGTATAACCTGCCCCTGGCCTTCTGCGCAAATATAATCCGGCGCAGCGACTGGCGCGGCCTTCTATTGACAGGCTTCCCTGGCATCGGTACAATGATTTTAGATTTAACGACCCATTCGGTCGTAAATAGCCGGGGCAGTTTCTGGAAGCGAGCGAGGCGGCAACGGAGCATGTTCACCTTTACAAAAAAGCGGATTACGCCCTTTTTGCGGTTTGCTATCTGGCTACCGAGTGAAAAGTGCGTCTTGTCGTGCCGCGCGAAATCTCCGGGCGCTACGAGATACCGGCGGAGCTTCTGGCTAAGGTGATGCAGACGCTCGCGCGTCACCACCTGGTCACCTCGGTCGTGGGGCCGACGGGCGGGTATCGCCTGAGCCGCGAAGCCGGGCAGATCAGCGTCGCGGATGTGGTGGAGGCGATGGAAGGGCCGCTGGCTATCGCCCAGTGCTGGGAAGACACCGGCACCCAGGGCTGCGCGCAGGCCCCGCACTGCCATCTGCGGGAACCACTTGCCCGTGTCCAGGAAGAGATGACCCGCCTGCTGCGCGCCATGACTCTGGAAGAGGTGTGTCGCCCCGCCCCGCCGCTGCCGCGCCGTCCCGGCGGCTATAATCTAACGGTTCTCGATGTGGCAACGGCAGCGCGTTCTTAGCGGACAGAGAGCAGGGCCGGTTCGATGAGCGTCAGGAAACCCGTCTATCTGGACTACAATGCCACCACGCCCACCGATCCTCGGGCGCTGGAGGCGATGCTTCCCTACTTCACGGACCGCTTCGGCAATGCCGCCTCACGCAGCCATTCGTTCGGGTGGGCGGCGGAGGAGGCTGTGGAGCAGGGGCGCGGACAGGCGGCGCGGCTTCTAAATGCCGAAGCCAAAGAGATCATCTTCACCTCCGGCGCGACGGAATCCAACAACCTGGCGATAAAAGGCGTCGCCGAGGCGTATGCGGCCAAGGGCGACCATATTATCACCGTCGCCACCGAGCATAAGGCCGTGCTGGATACGTGCAAGCGCCTGGAAAAAGACGGCAGTCGCGTCACCTATCTGCCGGTTCAAGAAGACGGTCTGATCGACCTGAATATGCTGGCCGATGCGATAACCGACCGCACGATCCTCGTTTCCCTAATGGCCGCCAACAACGAGATCGGTGTCCTTCAGCCGATAAGTGAGATAGGCCAATTGTGCCGCGACCGCGGCGTGCTGTTTCACACGGACGCCGCGCAGGCATACGGCAAGATTCCGCTCGACGTGGACACGATGTGTCTCGATCTGGTGTCGATGACGGCGCACAAGATGTACGGCCCCAAAGGTATCGGCGCGCTGTATGTGCGGCGCAGAAACCCGCGCGTGCGCCTCCTCGCGCAGATGGACGGCGGGGGGCACGAGAACGGCTTTCGCTCCGGCACGCTCAATGTCCCCGGCATTGTCGGGTTCGGCAGGGCGGCGGAGATTTGCCGGAACGAGATGGAACGCGAAAACGAGCGCCTGCTGTTTTTGCGGGAAAAGCTGCTCCGGGGCATCCGGGACGGCGTCGGCGACACCTATCTGAACGGCCACCCGACCCGGCGGCTTTCCGGTAATCTCAATATCTCCTTCGGCGGTGTCGAGGGGGCGAGCCTGCTGGTAGGGCTTCGCGACATCGCCTTATCGTCGGGGTCGGCCTGCTCATCGGGGTCGGTCGCGCCCAGCCATGTGCTGCGGGCGCTGGGCATGAGCGATGATTTGGCGCATTCCGCCGTTCGCTTCAGCCCCGGACGCTTCACCACCGAAGACGAGATAGACTATGTGGTGAGCCGCGTCATTGAGGAAACAAACCGGCTGCGCCAGATGAACCCGCTCAACGATTCAACAAAGTGCGCGCCGGAACCAGTTTTGGCAGAGAGAAGTTGAAAGGCACGAATATGACAGCAGCAGAAGAAATCACGGCCACTGAGCCGATTGTGACGATAACCGAGGCGGCGATCAAGCAGATAAAGCGGCAGATGACACGCACCGGCAACGAGGGAAAGTTCCTGCGCCTGGGGGTCAAGGGCGGCGGCTGTTCCGGCTTAAGCTACGTTGTCGCCTTTGACGACGAAACCGACGAAACCGACCGGACGTGGGAGCAGGGTGATCTGCGGGTGATTATCGACCCCAAAAGCGCACGGTTTCTCCAGGGCAGCACGCTCGACTACAGCATCAAGAACCTGATGGAAGGCGGCTTCGTCTTCGACAACCCGAACGCGGCCCGCTCCTGCGGCTGCGGCACATCGTTTACAGCAAAGTGATGTGAGGCTGGCGGGTGGTCAGGAGTTATCCTGTGGCGCATCATCATCAGTCACAAACCCTGTGCTTCGCGTTATCACAAATTACCTGAGACGACGGCAGATGAGGATAGTCAAGCCGTTCGGTAACGATCTTGAAGCGGGGACTGTTCGCCTCAGCCTGTGCGATAGGAACGCCGACATTGCCGACGCATGGGCAGATGCCTTCTGTGATGTCGGCGCGGTCGAGATTGTTCAAGGTAATCTGCTGGATTTAGATTGCCACGCGCTCGTCAGCCCGGCCAACAGTTTTGGTGACATGAGCGGCGGCATTGACAAGCACATTGACGACTTTTATGCCGGAGCGGCACAGCGAGCCGTCATGACTGCCATTCATGAGCGATTTCTGGGTGAACTGCCGGTCGGTATGGCGCTCGTGGTGGAATTACCAAGCAAACGATTTCCGTTTGTGGTGGCTGCACCGACCATGCGGGTTCCGGGCAGCGTGGCAGACACGATTAACGCTTATCTGTCCCTGCGCGCGGCGCTGGTGGCAGTTCTTCAATACAACGCGGCGCACCAGCCGAAGAAAATTGAGAGCCTTGCCGTTCCGGGCCTCTGCACGGGTGTTGGGGGCATGGACTACGGCATGGCAGCGCAGCAAATGCGAGCCGCCTACGATAACATCATCGGCGGTGGCTGGAATGATGTGGTGCATCCGGCAATGGCTCCCTTCGCTTTAGGCGCAACTGATGGCAAAGGGTGGAACTGGTCGAAGCCGGCTTAATCGTAGGGTCGCACCAAACGGGAAAGCGGAATGAACGCATCAGTAACGGCGGTGAGTTGCAGCGCGGCGCATACGTTCAGCAAGGCGAATCAAGGCGGTATCCACCTTGTGGCCGGGCAGGGGGTTGAGGGTGACGCGCACCGGGGCGAGACGGTCAGGCATCGCTCGCGGGTGGCGCAGGACCCGACCCAGCCCAATCTGCGCCAGGTACACCTGATCCACGCGGAACTGCATGACGAACTGCGCGCTGCCGGATTTACTGTGGCGGCGGGGCAGATGGGTGAGAATATCACCACGCGCGGCGTCGATCTGCTCGGCCTGCCGACCGGCGCGCGGCTGCACATCGGCGGTACGGCGATAGTCGAGGTGACGGGCCTGCGTAACCCCTGCGCCCAGTTGGATCGCTTCCAGCCGGGTCTGATGGCGGCGGTGCTGGGGCGCGATGAGAACGGTGGCCTCGTCCGTAAGGCGGGTGTTATGGGCATCGTCCTGGCGGGCGGCGAAGTGCGTCCCGGCGACCCGATTGTTATAAAGCTGCCGCCGGAGCCGCACCGACCGCTGGAGCGGGTTTGAGCGGTTTCGTTATGACAAAAGGCGCGGCTTTCGATTCCACGGGAACTTATCGCTACGCGCTGTGGCGGGAGTGGGACGCGAGCGCGCCCCGGCTGGGCTTCGTTCTGCTCAACCCGAGCACGGCGGACGCGGAAAATGACGACCCGACCCTGCGGCGGTGTATGGGCTTTGCCCGCGCCTGGGGCTATGGCTCATTGCAGATTGTCAACCTGTTCGCGTACCGGGCGACGGTGCCGGACGCGCTGCGGTGGGTGGCGGATGCGGTGGGGCCGGAAAACGACCGCCATATCTGTGAAACTATTCGAACACTGCCGAACCGTTATCGCCGGATGGGGCAACGGCGGCGCGCTCGGTGGCCGCGACGAAGTCATTCTGAACCGGCTGCTTGCCCGGAATAATACGTACTGCCTGGGCTGGACGCGCCAGAAACAGCCGCGTCATCCCCTGTATCTTTCCGCGCAAACGCTGCCTGCGCCCCTGAAAATGCCCTGAGGAACCTTCTATGCGATTGACGATGGCGGAGGACACGCCGAAAACCTATGTCGCGCTGGGTGATTCAATGTCTATTGACGAATACGCGGGTGGGCAGGGGCGCGGCGCGGCCAGCCTGCTGTTCCGTAACCGGGACGATGACGTCCCCGACTGGAAAGGACGCGACATCGCCACGCGCCTGCCCAACTCCCGTTTCCTCCTGCTTGCTTCCGATGGCGCGATTTCCGCCACTGTCCGCTACGCGCAGATTCCCCGGCTCAAGGATTTGAACCTTCGGCCCGCGCTGGTGACGCTGACCATGGGCGGCAACGATCTGCTGCAAACCTTCGGACACGACGATGCGGCCCATGCCGCGCGCCGCGCGCTCTGGGAAAACGGTCACGCTATCTTATCGAACCTGCGCCCGCTTCTGGAGCCGGAGGCGGCCATCGTCATCGGCACCATCTACGACCCCCGCGACGGCACCGGCGATACCGGCGCGCTGGGGCTTCTGCCCTGGCCGGGCGCGCTCGACGGGATAGCGCAGTTCAACGAAACCCTGCGGGCGCTGGCCGCCGAGCACGGCGCGCTGGTGGCAGACATTCACGGCCATTTCCGGGGGCACGGGCTGCGGGCGGGAAATCCGGCGCAGTGGGAAGCCCGCCCCAAAGCGCGCGATCTGTGGTACTGCGGCGTCATCGAACCCAATGCCTGGGGCGCGGACGGTATGCGCGCGATCTTCTGGGATACCCTGCAGACGGCAGGCGCGTTGTCGGAATGAATCTATCCCGTCGGTCGCTTCTGGGAGCCGGTCTGTCGCTGGTAATGGGCGGGGCGGCGGCGTCCGCTCAGGAAACATCGTGGCGTGTCTGGGACGCGCGAACGGGGCAAGACATTGCCTGGAACGAGCTTGCTGCCCGGCTGGCCGAACGGGACGCCGTCTTTGTCGGCGAGCAGCACGGCGACCCGCAAACCCACCGCGCCGAGGCCGCCCTGCTCGCTGCGATGGAAAAGCCGTGGGGAGGCAAACTTACCCTGGCGATGGAGATGCTGGAGCGGGACGCCCAGACCGCGCTGGAGGAGTATCTGGCGGGCCGCAAAACCGAAGAGGAGTTTGCGAAAAGCGTGACGCTCTGGCCCGGCTATAAGACGGAGTATCGGCCTCTGGTGGAGTGGGCGAAGGCGCGGCGCGTGCCGGTGCTGGCATCGAATGTGCCCCGGCGCATCGCCCGCGACGTGTCAAAGGAAGGTATCGCGGCGCTATCGCCGCGCAGCGACCTTCGGACCAGCGCGCCGGAAGACACCTACGCTGGCGATTCCGCGCGATTATCCGCGAAGGGCATGGCAAAGTCGCTGCCGCCTTCACCAGCGCGAAAGACCGGAAGACACACGCGCACTAAGCGGGCCGCAAGGCGCTGCATATCAACGGCAGCGGATGCCGGGCCGTGGCATTCGCGCGATTAAGATCGTCGCCGCGCGACAAACCGGGCGGAGACGGGTAAATACACCGAGGCCGATTTATCGTCGTGCCGATGCAGGACGGGGAACCGCTGCAAAAACATTCGACGCTTTCTGAAAACGAGGATGAAGCGCAGTGCGGCAGGGCATCGTCAAAGACGATACCATGGGCCGATCCTCGACGTCGTGACACCGAGCGTGAGATCGCACTCTATTGGAAACCGCTCCGCGCTGGCGGCGGACTCGTTGCAGCAAAACGGGCTATACCAATGTAAAGTCTGCGAGGCTACCGCCAGTGGACGGCAGCTTCCATTGAACAAGATGATGAACCATCGGGTGATGCGTCATGTCGAAAAATTCCCGCGCGCGTTCACGAAGTCTGTGGCGAACGTGGTCACAGAACCCTGATTATCCTCGCGATCCGAATCGTTGAAAAGATGGCGGAAGCCCCGACATACTCCGTCTTGCGCGACACACCGGGAAGGCAATGATTCGACACCTGTTGAGTTACAGCGTCGAAAGAGGCAGGCAGAAGAAAAAGAGGTGCATGCCATCGATTGAGTCTAATGAACAACACCAAATGGCTGAGTTAGTAAACGCTCTTGCGGGTCTACCGCTCGGCTATCGAATCAAATGGGGATGTTGCTGAGCCGAAACCGCTCAGTGGGTTTTGGTCGGCTACGGACGGGTACTTCGACAGCAGTTTCGGCCCGTTCCTCACAAAAACATTCCAGCAGCTTTGCTGGAACCGAAGACAAAGGACGAAGGCGGTTCCGTTTCATGAGAAGGACCGCCGATATTCGAAGTAGATCAAGCAAAGCGGAGGCGCATGAAAACTCTTGGGTACAGCAATGTTCATAGTCTGGGTCGAGGCTGCCAGCGCCGAGGGCCGCGCAGAAACGCATCGTCCGATTGTTCACGTGCGGGAGCATTTGGACGAGTTCCGGTTCGCATTCCCAAGGGGTGTTTTCTACATCACGGGAACGAGCCGGGCGCCGCAACCGTTTAGCAGGTACACTCGGGCGCTGGTGCGTATGACCTCGAATACCGTATCGCTTACCAGGAACACTATCATTACAAAAGTGACGAGCAAACCCAGGCGAGGAGTCGTTATACGCAAATGACCCAGACCTTCCGGATAATCCTGATACTTTGTCTGACGCTCGTGAGCCAGAAGCGGTCTGGCCTGAGCGTAAGCGCGCAACTAAACAACAACGCCACCTTCTGGTATCAGGACTGGCGGTATTCGCTGCCCACGGGCGCGACTCCACCCGCTTTGCGCCGAAGCAAAGCGCGCTCGGGTCGGTTATCGAACTGCCGGAAGCGTTGCGAAAAACTTTCGGGCGGTGGCGACGGATGACCGTCCGCGTGTTTCTTCACTTCTTCAAAGAAGATTTCACCGCCTGCCCCGACCCTGTTCCCGGTTCAAGATCTGCTGCGGCGTGATATTGTGCGGATGCTGACCAAAAAGTACGGCTCGCAGGTGCGCTTTGTGGCCGTGCTGCAAGGTGTGGACGCGCGGCAGATAAAAAAGGATTTCGCGGCATCGAAGCTGGATATGGAGGCCGTGGTGGATACGACGGGCGCGATTGCCGCTGCCTATGGCGTTTACTCAACCCCGCAGGCCGTTTTGCTGGACGAGCAGAAGCGGTCGCGGCTGCGTTATCGCGGCAACTACAACACCACCCGCTACTGCCGCGACGCCGCCACCGAATTCGCGCGGATCGCCGTGGATTCATTACTGAAAGACGAAGCGCCGCCTTCCTTTCCGCCTGCCGCCACAAAAGCGTATGGCTGCCCTCTGCCTTCCGATAAGGGTTCCGCCGCTGCTGCCGCCGACGCGCAGCCCGAATAGACAACATCCATGACCAGCATCAGCGCTAATCGTTCGCTGGAACGATCCGCGACCATTCAGGACAAGAAGGAGCACCGCTTCAGCCAGGAGTCCGTGCAGGAGGTCATGAGCGGCATCTATGCCCGTGGCGACCGGCTGATGAAGCGGTTTCTTCTGTTCCATTTTCTTCTCGCACTCGTGTTCGCCCCGATATACGGCACCTGGCTGGTCACGCTGGCTGTGGGAGCCGCCGCAGTGGGAATGTTCTTTGCCAGCGCCGCACTGCTGCCGGGAGCCTTTCTCACCCGCTGTGTCGCCGGTATCGCTTTGCAGATGTTTGTCGCGCTGCATATCTACCAGCTTCACGGCCTGCCGGAGATGCACTTCTTTTTCTTCACCACCTTCACTATGATGATCGTCTACCAGGACGGCAAGTGCATGTGGCCGGGGGCGTTCCTGATTATCGCGCAGCATACCGCCTTTGCCATTCTTACCTATCGGGGCATCGAGCTTTCCTATTTCGGGCGCGACGAAGTGGATATTCAGAAGTTCGTCTTCCATTTCGGCATCGCGCTCGGCCAGGTCGGGATTTGCAGCTATTGGGCCGTGCTGCTCCGGCAGCAGACGCTGCGGGAAGCCTATCAGCAGGCGCAGCTCAGCCGGAACCAGGCGCTTCTGGAAAAGCAGTTACAGCAGGTGCAGCAGTCCGAAGAAGAGCTGCAAAGCCAGACCGAGGAGCTGACACGGGCGAAGGAGGCGCTGAGCGCAGCGTATGAGAGCGAAAAGCGCGTCGCCGAAACGCTTCAGCGCTCGCTGCTGCTGACCGCCCCCGAGGATAGGTTCCCCGGCCTGGCGGTGAAGACTTTTTACGAGGCTGCCGTCAGCGATACGCTGGTCGGGGGCGATTTTTACGACACCTTCGCGCTGGACGAGCGCCGGGTGGCGCTTGTGGTCGGAGATGTTTCCGGTAAAGGAATCAGCGCCGCCGCCGATACCGCTGAGATCAAGTACGCCCTGCGTGCCTTTCTACGCGATGATCCCGACACGGCCCGCGCACTGTGCCGTTTGAACGACTTCGTGTGCTACGCCCAGCGTTTCGACGGTCGTTCCCCGACCAGTCTGGTGGCCCTGGCGCTTGCCGTGGTGGACACCGCCACCGGCGAGGTGACGGTGTCGTCGGCGGGCGCGGAGCCGCCGCTGCTGTTATGTTCTGATGGGAAATCGGAAGAGGTGGATATTCGCGGCCTGCTGCTGGGCGTTCAGCCGGGGGAAGCGTACGACACCGTCATCGTGCATCTGGGCGTGGGCGATGTGATGATGATGTTGACGGATGGGCTGACCGAGGCGCGGGGACGGGACCGCGCGCTTCTGGGCTACGACGGCCTGGCGCGCATGGCTGTACGCTTCCTGCCCACACGCTCCTTGCAGGAAATGGGCCGCGCCATCCTCGGCTCGGCGCGGGCCTTTGCCGGCGGCTCTTTGCAGGACGATGCCTGTCTTCTTATCGCCCGCCGCCATTAGTCCGCAGAAGCGATGTACCCTTTATACCGCGCTTGTTTCCGGGTGCGCGGGAGCCGGAGCCGTGGCGCTTTCGCGCGGCAGACGCAGGGTAGCGATCAGGGACACGACCGCGACGGCGACGCCGACCCAGAAGGGGATGCGGTAGTTGCTGAAGCTTTGCCACAGCCACGCCCCGCCCAGCGGTATGGTCACGGCGGCGACATGGTTCATGGTCGTGCCCATCGCCAGGCAGGGGGTCAGTTCACCGTGCCGGACGATGCGGTGCAGATAGGTGGTGAAGCCGACCCCGAAGCTGAACAGCACCCGGTCGATCACGAACAGCGCGCAAAGCACGCGAACATCGGGGACGAAAGCGTAGCCCAGAAACAGCGCGATCAGGCCGATGCTGTAGAACGTCAGCGGGCCGCGCTCGCCGCGCCGGTCGATCAGCCTGCCGATAGGCGCAGCGGTAATAACCACCAGCACCGCGCTCGCTAACTGCAATTCCAGCATCGTTCGGAGCGGCACCCCGTATACCAGTATCAGCGTGAACGACGCGAAGATGCCGAATATCTGGCGGCGGCACCCCTCTAAAAACGTCAGCAGATAAAACAGTCGGTACTCGCGCCGCAGAATGAGACGCGCACGGGGAGCGCCCGCCGCATGGGTCGAAAGACAGATACAGAGAACCGACGCCGCGACGATACAGCCGCCCGCTCCCAGAAAGTAAACACTGTAGTCCAGCTTCGGGGCGAACCGCGACAGCAGGGCCGCCAGGCCCAGCGCGGCCAGTGTCGCGACGGAACCCACCGCGCCCATTCGGCCCAGATGCCGCCCGCCCTCCTGCCCCTTGGCAAGCGCCAGTGTTATCGCGGGCGAAACCGATGCCCATAGATGAAAGCCTATCGACCAGAACACCGTCACCGCCACCAGCGGGGCGAAGCCGGGCGCGAATCCCGTCGCCGCGATTCCCACCCCGGTTATCAGCAGGCCCAGGCCCGCCACCCGCGATTCCGCGAGCGCGACCAGTGTCCCCGCCATCAGCGCCGCCAGAAGGCCCGGCACCTCCCGCAGCGACTCCATCTGCCCCAACTGGAGCGGCTTTACCTGCAGATCATCGCGCAGAAAGTTCTGGAACACGCCCATATAAATGGCGAATCCGAACGCGAACAGAAACGTCAGGGCGGTAAAAAGTCTCCAGTCGCGCCGCAGGGCTGCATCTTCGTGTGCAGATTCACGAGGCACTAAAGTACCTCATGTTAAAACAGCCCCGTGACGTTACCGTCGGGCAGCAGGTCGATGTTATCGGCGGCGGGGCGGCGGGGCAGGCCCGGCATGGTCAGCAGTGTCCCCGCATAGGCCACCACGAAGCCCGCGCCCGCCGACAGCTTCACATCGCGGATGGTCAGCATATGGCCGGCGGGCGCGCCACGCCGGTCGGGGCTGTCCGAGAACGAATACTGGGTCTTGGCGATGCAGACGGGCAGATGACCGAAGCCGTGCCGACGCAGCCAGGACAGGCGGGTAACGGCGGCGGGCAGAAATTCCACCGTTTCCGCCCGGTAAATCTCCTTCGCCACCATTTCTATCTTCTGCCGCAGGCTTTTTTCGTCGGGGTACAGGTGGCGAAAGCGGCCCGGAGTTTCCAGAAGATGCAGCACTTCGCGCGCCAGGTCTTCCGTGCCCGCCCCGCCCTTGCCCCAGACATCGGCCAGCACGACCGGCAGGTTCTGACCGGCGCACAGATGGCGCAGGGCCGCAATCTCGGCCTCCGTATCGGTCGCGAAGCGGTTGATGGCGACGACGACGGGAACGCCGAACTTGTGCAGATTCTCCGCATGCCGCGCCAGATTCGCGAACCCGTCCTCCACAGCGGTCGCGTTCTCCGCCTTCAAATCCTCCAGGACAACGCCGCCGTGCATTTTCAAAGCGCGCAGGGTCGCTACCAGAACCACGGCGTCGGGTGCGAGATACGCGGAGCGCATTTTTATATCCAGAAACTTCTCCGCGCCCAGATCGGCCCCAAAACCGGCCTCGGTGACGCACACATCGCCCAATTTCAGCGCCATGCGTGTCGCCAGCACGGAGTTGCAGCCGTGGGCGATGTTCGCGAACGGGCCGCCGTGGACAATCGCGGGCGTCCCTTCCAACGTCTGCACTAGATTCGGCTGGAGCGCGTCCTTGAGCAGAACGGCCATCGCGCCCGTCGCGCCCAATTGGTCCGCCGTCACCGGCTCATTCACACGGTTCGTACCGACGACGATACGGCCCAGCCGCGCTTTCAAATCGTCCACCGATTCGGCCAGGCACAGAACCGCCATTACCTCGGAGGCCGCCGTGATCTCGAAACCGGTTTCGCGCGGCACGCCCTCGGATTTGCCGCCCAGACCGGTGACGATGTCGCGCAGCGCCCGGTCGTTCATATCCACGCAGCGTTTCCAGGTGACGGTGCGCGGCTCGATATTCAGCGCGTTGCCGAACTGAAGGTGGTTGTCCAGAAGCGCGGCCAGCAGGTTATTGGCGGCGGTGATGGCGTGCAGATCGCCGGTGAAATGAAGGTTGATGTCCTCCATCGGCAGCACCTGCGAATAGCCGCCGCCGGTCGCGCCGCCCTTCTGCCCGAAGACCGGCCCCAGAGACGGCTCACGGAGCGCGGCGACGCACTTCGTCCCGACCCGGTTCAGCCCCTGCGCCAGCCCGATGGTGACGGTCGTCTTTCCCTCGCCCGCCGGTGTCGGCGTTATGGCCGTCACCAGCACCAGCTTCCCGTCCGGCTGACCTTTACGCCGCTGGAGAACATCCAGGCTCAGCTTGGCCTTCAGCTTCCCGTAAAACTCGATCTCGTCGTCTTGCAGGCCGAGGTCATTGGCTACATCGGCGATAGGGCGCGGCGTCGCGGCGCGAGCAATCTCAATATCCGTAGGCATAGCGCGTAGATTGTAACACGGGGTGAATGGCGGCGGCTACTCCTGCCTTTCTGCTCGCCGAAACCGAGCCAAGAAACAGGCAGGCAAATTTTTCTTGTAACGGAACTTTGTCACGGTCTTGTATACGTTGTGTTTACGGGGGCTGTGTAGGATAGCGTCATTCCAAACCCGGAAGCGCTCGGCGTTTCCTGAAAAGAGGTTCCCGATGACCGTCAATCCACAGCAGCCTATCGCCGTCTCTAATGGACTGGAAGGGCGCACCTTTGACCTGGGCGACCATACCGGCCTTTGTCTGGTAAGTTCCGCCACTACCGGAGGCGCGTTTGCGCTTATCGAGGTGGACTGCGACCCCGACGGCGGCACGCCGCCCCATATCCACCACAATGAGGACGAAACCTTTTACATCCTCACCGGGCGCTTCGAGATACAGATCGAGGAGCAGATTATCGAGGCGGACCCCGGCGACTGCGTGTTCGCTCCCCGTGGCCGAGTCCACTGCTGGCGCAACATCGGCGGCAGCCAGGGACGCTTTCTCGTCACCCTCTCGCCCGGTGGCCTGGAGAACTTCTTTATGGAAATGGGTGAGGTGGGGGGCGCGCCCAACCCGGCTGACCCCGCCGCTATGGAGAAACTGATGGCGCTGGCGATGCGCTACGGCCTGGAACTGGCCGAACTGCCCTCGCTGAAATAGAAAGAACACCTATAAAAGCAAAAACGGCCTGCGCCCGATAAAAGTCGTCTCGGGCGCAGGCCGTTTTTGCTTTACGGTATTTTTATGACAGGACGCTGAGCACCGGGTCTTCCACATAAAAGCCCCGGCAGATAAATTCGTAGCACGGGCCGCCCGAACCGATGGAGATCATCAGGTGGCGCAGGCCGATAGGCTCGCCGCCGCGCGCGGCCACTTCCTTCGATACTTCGCTGAGCCAGGACGACCAGCCGATGTCTACGAGCCGGTCGCGGGCGGGCGCGGTATGTGCGCATACACACGCCTGCGCCTGTGTCAAACGCAGCGCCTTTACCTCCTTCATCACCAGCATCAGACATTCCATTCCGACAATGTTCCGCGAGCAGACCACCGCCCAGGTGCGGCCCATCCGCTCCAGGAAAGAGATGCCGTCCTCGCCCCCGATAGATGCGGGCAGCGTAAACAGCACTTCGGGCATTGTCTCGACATTCGGCATGTTTTCACCTCTTCCCGTTCCGCCCGTCGCCGCCCGCGCCCCATGCACGGACCGACGGCGGCACAGACCCTATAGCATGAGCCGGTCTGCCTGCTAAACGTTACCGGCTCCGTATTACTGCGCCCCGCGCTGCGTAGCGGAAGAAGGTACAATGAAGCGTGGTGAACCTTTTTGACGGCGATAAAGCGCGGGACAGCGGCGGGCCAGGCGAGGCGGCGGAGGGCGCGCCCCTGGCGGCCCGAATGCGGCCCCGGACACTGGACGAGGTGGCGGGCCAGCGGCATCTGCTCGCGCCGGGAAGCCGCTGCGCCGGGCCATCGAACAGGACCGATTGCAGTCGGCCATCTTCTGGGCCTCCCGGCTGCGGCAATCCACGGTCGCCTCCGTCATCGCGCGCGCAGACTTCGGCGCACTTCGAGAACTTCTCGGCGGTAACGGGGCGTCGCCGATGTCCGCAAGATCATTGAGGCGGCGAAGGAGCGGCGCAAAGGCTACAACCGGCGCACGCTCTTGTTCGTCGACGAGATACACCGCTCAACAAGGCGCAGCAGGACGCTTTTTTACCGCATGTCGAGGACGGCACGGTGATTTTGATCGGCGCGACGACCGAGAACCCCTACTTTTCCGTGAACGCACCGCTGCTGTCGCGGGCGCGTCCTTATCCCTTCCAGGCGCTTACCGAGGAGGATGTAGTCGCCGTGCTGGACCGCGCGCTGGCCGATACCGAGCGCGGCCTGGGAAAAGAAAACATTCGGCTTGAACCCGATGCACACGAGCACCTTATCGGTACCTCTAATGGCGACGCGCGCGGTGTGCTAAACGCGCTGGAACTGGCCGTGAATCTCGCGCCCGTGGCAGAGGACGGCGGCAGACATATCACCCTGGCGATTGCCGAGGAGGCGGTCGGGCGGCGCTCCATCGGCTATGACAAGGACGGCGACGCCCATTACGACACTATTTCCGCCTTTATCAAGAGCGTTCGTGGCTCCGACCCCGACGCCGCCGTCTATTATCTGGCGCGGATGCTGGAAGCGGGCGAAGACCCGCGCTTTCTGGCCCGCCGCCTGGTGATCCTGGCGTCAGAGGACATCGGGAACGCCGACCCGTCCGCGCTGCCGCTCGCCGTCGCCGCCTTTCATGCCACCGAACTGATTGGTCTGCCGGAGTGCGCCATCAACCTGTCACACGTCACCGTTTATCTCGCGTGCGCGCCCAAATCGAACGCGACCTATGTGGCGCTGGGCCGTGCGCGGGAAGATGTCCAGAATCATCCCTTCCCCGGTGTCCCGAAGCACTTGCGGGACAGCCACTACAAGGGCGCGAAGGCGCTCGGCCACGGCAAGGACTACCAGTATCCGCATGACTGCCCCGGCGGATTTGTCGAGCAGCAGTACCTTCCCGAAGGACTGCCCGCCGATAACCGCCGCTACTATGAGCCGACCGAGAACGGCGTCGAGGCGAAGATAAAGGCGCGACTGGAGCGGGTATGGGGCGGGCCTGAGGAACGCAGCGGCGAAGAGGATGCCGTGGGTTGAATGTCATGGGTTGTTCATCATGGGTTGCAAACCCACGTCTGTGCGGCCTTCGGCCAAGCACCCTCCGGGTGCGGGAGAACATTGGTTGAGACGCCGGAGCAAGGTGGAGGTGTGTCTGCACATGGTATGGGCGACGCGGGGGAGGGAGGCGCGTCTGACATCAGAGTTGGAACGGCAGGTATATCGCTGTGTCACGAGCGAGGCCGAGCGGCTTGGATGCAGTGTACTCGCGATTGGCGGCATGCCGGATCACGTTCATATCGTTGCGTGCACGCCGGGAACGGTTAGTCCTTCCATCCTCGCGAAGCAGGCCAAGGGTGTCTCTTCTGCTATGATAAACGACCTTCGCCAGAATTTTAGCGAGATATTCCGCTGGCAGGACGGATACGCCTGCTTCAGCCTCGGACGTTCCCAGGTCGCCACGGTGGTTTCCTATGTGAAGAATCAGAAACAGCACCACACGAACGGAACAACATGGCCCGACTGGGAAGAAGCCGACGAAGAAGCATCTGACAAGGAATAACTCCTCCCGCACCCGGAGGGTGCTTGGCCGAAGGCCGCACAGACCAGAGCCAAACGCAACGATAATAACGTAAATTAACAGGAGCAAAACCCGTGAGGGAACAGTTGGAAGCGTGGGTGGATGCCCACAAGCATGAAATCATCGCCGAGACGCAGGCTATTCTGCGGATTCCGAGTGTCGAGGAGGAGCCAGGGGAGCCGGGCGCGCCGTTCGGGCGGCCCGTCGGTGCTGCGCTGGCACATACATTGGCGCTGTGCGAGCGGCTCGGCATGAAGACCGAGAACTTCGACGGCTATATCGGGCACGCGGAGTTCGGCGAGGGCGAAGAGATCGTGGCGATGCTGGGGCATCTGGACGTGGTGCCGCCGGGCAGCGGCTGGACGAAGGAGCCATGGGGCGCGACGATTGAAGACGGCTGGCTGTTCGCCAGGGGCGCAAGCGACGACAAGGGGCCGACGTATGCGGCATTGTTCGGCGCGAAGGCGGTGCTGGACGCGACGCAGGCGGCGGGCACTCCTTTGTCGCGGCGTATCCGGCTGATCTTCGGCTGCAACGAGGAGTCCGGCTTTAAGTGCGTGGAGCACTATTTCGGTGCGGCGGGTCAGCCCAAGCCCGCGCTCGCCTTTACGCCGGATGCCAGCTTCCCGCTGGTGTATGCCGAAAAGGGGGCGTTCTCGGCGGAGGCGACACGGCGCGTGGAAGACGACGGCGATGTGCGTGTCGCGAGCTTTCGGTCTGGCCTGCGCGCGAATATGGTGCCCGATGAGGCGGAGGCGGTGCTGGCGGGTGATCCAGGGATTCTGAATGTTGTTCGTGCGGTGATGACCGGGGAAAAAGGCGTCACCATAGAAGGGGCAGGGGATACGCTGCGCCTGTACGCGCGGGGCAAGGCGGCGCATGGCTCGACGCCGCAGGAAGGCGAAAACGCCGCCGTCAAGCTGCTGCGCGCTTTGATAACCCAGCCGGATTTCGGAGCGGGCGACCGGCAGTGGATGGACGATCTTATCCGCCGCGCGGCCCCGACCGGCGCGGGCGTCGGTATCGCGGGCAAGGATGAGATTACCGGGCCGCTGACGTGCAATCTGGGGATAGTGACGAAAGAAGAAGACGGCGAGGTGAAGGCGACGTTCAACGTGCGCTACCCGGCGACCTGGGACCCGCAGGAAACGGTGGGCAAGTTCCAGAGCAGTCTGGATTCGGGCGGCTGGCAGGTGGCGGTGGAAGGGCACATGGAACCGCTGTACGTGCCGCAGGACCAGGAGCCGGTAAAGACGCTGCTGCGTGTCTACCGCGAGCACACCGGCGATGAGAGTGCGCCTAAGACGATGGGCGGGCGCACCTATGCGACCGCTGTCGCGCCGGTCGGGGTGGCTTTCGGGGCGGGCATGACGGGAGACCCGGATGTCGCGCACCAGGCGGACGAGCGCTTTGCCGTGGAGCGTCTTCTGCTCTGCGCCAAGATTTACGGCCACGCGCTGTACGAACTGGCAAAGTAGAGCGCGTGGCCCCGTCCCTAAAGGAACGGGCTGTTCACATCAGAAAAGCCCCATAAATGGGGCTAAGGAACATCCGCTCGGTACAATAGTCCCTTTCAGGGGGCTTCAGCCGCATTTATGCGGCTTCTCTCTACGAAACAGCCCGTTCCTTTAGGGACGGGGCACCTATGGACGGAGCCTTCCGCAGCCGGGTATACTGAAAGTTGTGATGAAGCGCGAACGTATTGTTGTGGCGATGAGCGGCGGGGTGGACTCGTCGGTTGCGGCGGCGCTGCTCAAGGAGCAGGGGCACGAGGTTATCGGTATCACGCTGCAGATCTGGCAGGAGTCGGCGACGGAGACGCGCGGGGCGGGCTGCTGCTCGCTGGGCGCGGTCGAGGACGCCCGGCGGGTAGCGGCGAAGGTCGGTATCCCACACTACGTCCTGAATTATCGGGAGCCGTTCGCGGAAAAGGTCATCGCGCCCTTTATCGAAGATTATAAGCGGGGACGGACGCCGAACCCGTGCATCAACTGCAACCGGTATATCAAGTTCGACGCGCTGCTGGAAAAGGCGCGCTCGCTGGGCGCGGATGGACTGGCGACAGGTCATTACGCGCGCGTGTTCCGGGACGACGCCGTAGGCCGCTGGGTGATTGCGCGGGCGGGCGATGCCGCCAAGGACCAGACCTACGCTTTGTATGCGACCAAGCAGGAGCAGCTTGCCTTTATGCGGATGCCGCTGGGCGATCTTTCCAGCAAGGAAGAGACGCGGGCGATTGCCCGTAAGTATGGGCTTGCCGTGGCGAACAAGCCGGATTCGCAGGAGATATGCTTTGTCCAGAGCGGCGACTACGCCGAGTTTCTGGCCCGGAGCGCGCCGGAAACCGTGGCGGCGGGAGACTTTGTAGATACGGCGGGGCGGGTTCGCGGGCGGCACGAGGGCGTGGCTTTCTACACCGTGGGACAGCGCAAGCGCATCAATATCGGCTCGGCGACCCCGCTGTACGTGGTCGGCGTCGATGCGGCTTCGGGCAGCGTTATGGTGGGAGACGATGCCGACCTGTGGGCGACGCAGTGCCTGGTGGAAGATGTCAACTGGGTATCCCTGCCGGAACCCTGTCCCGGCGATGACCCTATAGACTGCGCCGTAAAAATTCGCTAGAATATGACGCCTGCTCGGGGGCGTATTGCCCGGCGCGCGGACGGCGCGGTTATCGTCCGCTTCGAAAATCCCGTGCGCGCCGTTGCGCCCGGCCAGGCAGCCGTTTTTTATGGATTTGAGGGGGAGCACGCGGGGCGTGTTTTCGGCGGCGGCACCATTACAGGCAGCGGAAAGGATATCGGATGAACGGAAACAACGGCTCGGATGAAGGACACGTCTGGGGGAGCATCCTGGCAGGGGTGGTTATCGGGACACTGGTGGGCGGCGCATTGGCGCTGCTGTTCGCGCCCAAGGCGGGAACGGATCTGCGAACCGATCTGACGGGTGCGGTGGATGACCTCAAAGATAAAGCCGAGCAGGTAATCGACGACCTTCAAGCGTCCGCGTCCGATCTGGTTGCGCGCTCTCGTGAAGTTCTGGATCACACGCGCGATAATCTGGCGCGCTCCGTCGAGGCAGGCAAGGAAGCTTACCGGGAAAAGAAAGATGAGCTGACGGCGCAGCTCGACGCATAAAGGAAATTATATCTATGGAAACGACGATTGGTTTGACGGTGACACCGCGCACGGCGGGCGAAGGAACTCAGGCGCTGGACCTGGTGGGTGAGGTGGATGTCTATACTGCGCCGCTTCTGCGTCAGGCCATCATGGATCAGGTGGACGCGGGTGTTAAGTATCTGCTGATCGATCTGACGAAGGTGGAATATCTGGATTCGACCGGCCTGGGTATCCTGATCGGCGGCGTCAAGCGGCTTAAGGAGCAGGGGGGAAATCTGCACCTGGTAGGGCCTTCCGCCCGTATCACGCGCATCTTCGAGATTACCGGCCTGAACAAGATTTTCGAGGTCTACCCGTCGGAGCAGGAAGCCCTTTCAGCGAGTTCCCAGGCCGGGGCGGCCCGAACGTCGCCTGCGGGAGGAGCCTAACGTGGCCCCGGAAATCCCCGATTCTCCGCCCGCTTCCGCCGAGGATGCGGTCGTCACCCTGAGCATCCCCTGCGCCCCGGAATATGTCGGCACGGCCCGTCTGACGATCCTGGGGGTCGCGGGGCGCATGGGCTTTACCTACGATCAGGTGGAAGATATCCGCCTCGCCGTCGGCGAAGCCTGCACCAACGCCATCGACCGCGCCCTGCGTGGGGGTAACGGCGCGGCTCCGGCGCCGATCACGATCCGCTCGCAGGTGGATGCTACGCGGCTTATCATCGAGATCGAAGATCATGCGGGAAGGCCCGCCTCGGCGACCGATGTCGAGGCTCCCGCCGTCGAGATCGAGCGGATGGACCCGCAGGAACTGGGCGCGCTGCTTATGGAAATCCTGGTGGACGAGGTGGCGGTAGAGCCGTTGGCGGGAGGCGGTACGCGGGTGCGGCTCGTCAAATACGCGGCAGAGGTGTAGGCATGACGACGGCCTCCTATTCGTCGTCGCATGGCGACGACGACGCCGAAGAACTCTTCCGACAATATGCTCGCTCTCGTGACACGCGCATTCGTGAGCGGCTGGTCGCCATGCATCAGAACCTGGTGCGCTTTCTGGCCGGTAAGTTCGCCAACCGGGGCGAGCCGCTGGAAGACCTGGTGCAGGTCGGCACCATCGGCCTGATCAACGCCGTGGATCGCTACGATGCCGGGCGCGGCACGAAGTTCTCCACCTACGCCACGCCCACCATCGTCGGCGAGATTCGCCGGTATTTCCGGGACAAAGCCTGGAGCCTGAAGGTGCCGCGCCGTCTCCAGGAACTGAACCAGGCGGCGAACAAAGCCGTGGACGTGCTTTCCGTGAAGCTGGGCCGCTCGCCCACGGTCGCCGAGATCGCGGAGGTCATCGGCGCATCGGAGGAAGAGACGCTTGAAGCGATGGAGTTGGGTAATGCCTACGACACCGTTTCGCTCGATTCGCGCATGAGCACGGAAAGCGAATCCGCCCCGATGCCGTCCTCGGGCTCGAAGTGGAAGACCACGCGGTGCAGCCAGTACTCGGTGAGCGTCCAGAACACCCAGCCGGCGAAGGCCAACAGCAGGGTGGCGAGCACGCCGTTGCCTCCCAGGTCGACCACGAACAGGGCGGTGACTGCCGGGCCGAACAGGGCCGGCGGGACCGCCGGGTGCACGCGCGACAGCCGGTCGAGGGTGTCCGACTTGAACATCCGGGGGGAGGCTCTGAGCGTGTCGGTGCGGTTCATTCCAATGAAGGGTCTACCGGTCCACCGAACCCTACAAACAACAGCCGCCTGGAGGTAGTACGGCGGTCAGGACCTCGTAAAGCGACCCCTACAAGTCGTGCCCTCCGTCCGACGGCGCTTCGGGCTCGAGGTAGAACAGCTCGACCGACACGTCCCTGGCTGCGTCGATCCCACTCACGAAGGCTCGGACCTTGCGCTGGGTGATCTGCTCCACGGCCGCGACGAACTGGCTCTCGCTGGCGTACTGGAAGAACATTCGCGTCTCGCGCAGCCGCTGCACCTCGCCCAGGCCCACCAGGCTCTGCTCCGCCGGCGTGAGGCTGTTCTCGAGCGTGCACAGCAAGGTGTCCGGCCCGGCGAAGTTCGTCCTCGCCCGTGTCGGGCCGCGTCCGAAGAGCTGCTTGTAGAGGCGGACCATCTCGGTCGACACCTGTTCCTGCACCTCGCCCCGCTGCGGGCGCTCGGCCTTGATCGTTGCTGCTTCCATCGGTGCTCCGAGTTCTCGCCCTTCTGGGTACGGGCCACGCGGGAGGCGGAAGGGGCGGAGAACCAAGCGGGCGGCTTGCGAACCTCAACTGTAGCCGCAACAGGGCCGTCGCCCTGTAACGGGCCCGGACCCTACGTTTGCCCGGGGTCCGGGCGCAGCCTGAAGTAGGTAGCCCGCCCGACCCCCTTCAACCCCTTGCGCTTGCGCCGCGCCCAGTCGTACCGGTCCGGTACCTCGGCCTGGGCCTCCTCCGCGACGTTGATGGTCCCGGCCCTCGCGGCGCCGGTGAGCCGGCTTGCGAGGTTCACCGGGGCCCCGAACCAGTCACCGGCGCGGGTCACCGCGGGGCCGTAGGCCA